>NZ_FOMR01000006.1 GCF_900112705.1 Lentibacillus persicus | reverse complement strand
AGACCCTGCAAAGGAGCATTTTCGGCCTCCACCTCATGGATATGCCGGACGAAGGAATGTTTGGATACAATCCTGAGAGACATGGGAGGGTCAGCGACCATGAGTTCTGTGGAGATGGAAAAACGCGCGATTATAGTAAAATTTTCCATCACCTTCCTGGGAAGGTCCGGGTCGTTATCCTCCATTGCATCGGAAAATTCCGAAATGAAATGGATGCAATGAAATCGATGAGGGAGCTTCAATCAAACCCCTGAGAAAATCAAAGTAATTTGGAGTAATTGGAAGAAAATCATTTATTTATAGAGGGAGGTTTTATGTTGGCAAGTAACAGGGGTGTCGTGTACACGGGTGAAGGAAATGTGGAAGTGTAGGATATTGCGTATCCGGATTTGGTGTTGCATGATGGCCCGGGTGTCCCCAAGTCAAATGTGGGTCGGAAATGTGAGCATGGCGTGATACTGAAAAACATCGTTACGAACATATGCGGCAGTGATCAGCACATGGTTCGCGGCCGTACGACAGCTCCTGCAGGTATGGTGCTGGGGCATGAAATCACGGGTGAAGTCATCGAAACAGGGCGCGATGTTGAGTTTATCAAGAAAGGAGATATTGTTTCTGTCCCATTTAATGTGGCTTGTGGTCGCTGTAAAATGTGTCAGCGTCAAGATACACATATTTGTTTAAACGTTAATCCGGAAAGACCGGGTGGTGCTTATGGCTATGTTGATATGGGCGGCTGGGTCGGCGGCCAGTCCGAATATGTCATGGTACCGTATGCTGATTTTCAACTTTTGAAATTTCCTGATAAAGATAAAGCGATGGATAAAATTCTTGATCTTACAATGTTGTCAGACATTTTTCCAACTGGTTATCATGGCGCGGTAACGGCGGGCGTTACGACTGGCTCCACCGTTTATGTTGCCGGTGCGGGTCCGGTTGGATTGGCTGCGGCACATTCTGCTCAATTGCTTGGTGCAGCGGTTGTGATTGTTGGTGACTTGAAAGAAGAACGTTTGAAACAAGCAAGAAGCTTTGGCTGTGAAACGATTAACTTAATGGAGCACGACGATCCAGGTGAGCAAATTGAACAAATCCTCGGTGTTCCTGAAGTCGACTGCGCCATTGATGCAGTTGGTTTCGAAGCATACGGTCATGGGACGGATCATAAAGATGCGCCGGCTACTGTTTTGAACACGATGATGGATGTGGTGGAAGCAGGCGGTCAATTCGGCATACCGGGTCTGTATGTGACAGATGATCCCGGGGCTAAAGATGAGGAGGCCAAACAAGGGTCGCTGAAGGTTCGGTTTGGACTTGGATGGTCCAAAGCACATTCCTTTACCACAGGCCAAACGCCGGCGATGAAATATCAGCGTCAGCTCATGAATGCTATCCTGAATGGAAAAGCTGATATTGCCAATGTTGTGAACGCAACGGTTATTTCACTCGATGAGGCACCGGAAGGGTATGCAGATTTTGACAGTGGCGCTGCAAAGAAATTTGTTATAGACCCGCATGGCACATTAAAAGGCTAATACCTCTTTAATGTTATAATTATTATTAAAAGACTGTTCTGGCATCCATTGTCAGGGCAGTCTTTTTTAATTTCCATTAATAATCTTCTATCCCCTTAATAGTGCTGTCTACATGGCCATTTGATTGCTTAGGACCCCGAAATATATTATACTGACGTGAGATGATGGACTGCCATTTAGGATGGTGTAACAAAGAGAGGTATTTGTATGGATATTAAATTAGTTGCGTTGGATATGGATGGAACACTGCTGAACAATGAAGAAATCGTTACAGCGTTTACCAGGGAAAAAATTGCCCAGGCGCAGAAACAGGGGGTTCATATTGTTCTGAGTACAGGCAGGTGGCTTGGCACGTGTTATCCATATGCCGAATCACTGAATTTGTCATCATATTTGGTAACGTCAAACGGCGGTGAAATATGGACAATTGATAAAGAATTAAAAGAGCGTCATTTGCTTGATCCCGAGCGTATTAAGTTGGTGTGGGAGTTGGCTAAAGACAGGGGACTGGTTACTTGGAGCGTTTCGACAGACCGCGTGTGGTTTGATGAGGCGCCTGACGATTTTTCGGCTCATGAATGGCTCAAAATCGGCTGTAATTCGCTTGATGCGAATAAGCTGGATGAAATTGTAAAAGAACTTTCTTATTATGATGATTTGGAATTGACAAACTCGCTTCCGACGAATATCGAAGTAAACCCAAAAGGTGTCAGCAAAGCAAGTGCCCTTCGTAGTGTCTGTCATGAAATCGGCATTACGATGGAAAATGTCATGGCAGCAGGTGACAGTTTAAATGATATTAAGATGATTCAGGAAGCAGGAATCGGTGTAGCAATGGGCAATGCTCAAGAAGCGATTAAAAAAGTTGCCGATCACGTAACGTCGACAAATGCGGAAGATGGTGTCGGTAAAGCGATTGAGAAATTTGTCCTTTAACACCTGGATTATCAGCTTCTAGATCGTGCTCTAAATCATATACTATATCGTGAGACCAAAAGCGCTGCATAAATTTTACAATTGTATGGGAAAGGCGTATGATAGGAAGAATATCACGAAAGGGGATGCTGTTATGTCGTTTTCCCGAGGACCAAAACAACCTGTACCAGAAGTGGAGACAAATGTATGGGCATGTACAAGTGATGATTGTGCAGGCTGGATGCGGGAATCATTCAGTTTTAATGCGGAGCCTGAGTGTCCGTTATGCAAATCATCAATGGAAAAAGAAGTGCGCGTTCTCCCGGAAGTGGATCAATAAAATAAATTTTTAGTGTCACAACAAAGATTCAGTCGGATGAATGTCTGCCTGAGGTAATTGTAAAGTATGCTGAAGCCGTCTTATTAAATCGGACGGCTTTAATTTTTGCCGGTTAAATCAGTTGTAACTATTCAGAAATTTAATTATAATAGAAACAGAGAGTTCAGCCAGAATTGCCATCAGTTTTGTAAGCGATTACAAATATAGGGGAGGAACAGTGGATGAAATACGCAAATCCAAACACAGAAGGTGCAAAAGTTAATTTTGCGAAGCGCTATGATAATTATATCGGGGGTGAGTACCGGCCGCCGGCAAACGGAAAATATTTTGAGAATGTCAGTCCTGTCACCGGAAAAGTGTTTTGTGAAATAGCAAGGTCTACAAAAGAAGATGTGGAAGCAGCCGTTGACGCCGGCTATGCGGCAAAAGATGCCTGGGGCAGTACAGCTGTGGCAGAACGGGCAAATATTTTAAATAAAATTGCCGATCGTATGGAAGAAAATCTTGAAACGCTTGCAGTGGCTGAAACGTGGGATAATGGAAAAGCAGTGAGAGAAGGGCTTGCAGCGGATATACCGCTTGCCGTAGACCATTTCCGTTACTTTGCGGGAGCCATTCGGGCACAGGAAGGCGGCATCAGTCAAATCGATAATGATACCGTTGCATATCATTTTCATGAGCCGCTTGGCGTTGTAGGCCAAATCATTCCTTGGAACTTCCCGATTTTGATGGCAACGTGGAAATTGGCCCCCGCACTGGCAGCCGGTAACTGTGTCGTATTGAAACCAGCTGAGCAGACACCTGCCTCTATTCATGTATTGTTGGACCTGATTAAGGATCTGTTGCCGGCAGGTGTTCTGAACATTGTAAACGGATTTGGAGTTGAAGCCGGCAAACCGCTTGCTTCGAATAACCGGATTTCAAAAATTGCGTTTACCGGCGAAACAACGACAGGTCGTTTGATCATGCAATACGCATCAGAAAATATTATTCCGGTAACATTAGAACTGGGAGGCAAGTCACCAAACATCTTTTTCTCCGATGTCATGGACAAAGATGATGGCTTTCTTGATAAGGCAATTGAAGGGCTGGTCATGTTCGCGTTGAATCAGGGTGAAGTCTGTACTTGCCCGTCAAGAGCGCTCGTGCATGAGTCGATTTATGATGAATTTATGGAGCGGGCAATTAAGCGTGTAAATGAAATCAATATCGGTCATCCGTTGGATACAGAAACGATGATGGGTGCTCAGGCTTCACAGGAGCAAATGGAAAAGATTAAATCCTATCTCGATATTGGTAAGCAAGAAGGTGCTGATGTACTTGTCGGCGGGGGAGTCAATAAACTGGACGGCGATATGGAAGAGGGCTATTACATTGAACCGACCATTTTCAAAGGCGATAATAAAATGCGCGTTTTTCAGGAGGAAATCTTTGGCCCTGTGCTGGCTGTAACGACGTTTAAAGATGACGAAGAGGCCATGGAAATTGCCAATGACACACTTTACGGACTGGGAGCCGGTGTGTGGACACGCAATATCAATACAGCGTATCGTTTCGGCCGCGGAATTGAGGCTGGACGGGTCTGGACGAATTGCTACCACCAGTATCCGGCACACGCTGCATTTGGCGGTTATAAAAAGTCCGGTATCGGGCGCGAGAATCACTTAATGATGCTGGATCATTACCAGCAGACGAAGAACCTGTTAATCAGTTATGGCGAAAGCCCTGCCGGTTTATTCTAAAGAACTACAAATACGTTTCATTTGAAAGGGTGTGACAAATGGTTGAGCGTGTAACCGCAACAGAAGAAGCCCTGAAATTGATTAAAACACTGGAAGAAACCCATGGGCCGCTTATGTTCCATCAGTCAGGCGGCTGCTGTGACGGCAGTTCGCCAATGTGCTATCCGAATGGTGAATTTCGTGTGGGGGAATCAGACGTATTGCTCGGTGAAATCGGTGAGACGCCTTTTTATATGTCAAAAGACCAATATGAATACTGGAAGCATACCCAGCTGATTATTGACGCTGTGGACGGACGCGGTGGGATGTTTTCACTTGAAGGCCCGGAAGGAAAACGGTTTTTAACAAGGTCACGTGTGTTTGATGAAGAAGAACGGGAAGCATTGAAATAATTGAAAAACCCATACGGTTCATTGGCCGTATGGGTTTTCTAATGTGGCAGTTTGGTATATGGTTGATTTACATAAAATTCTGCCCTAAATGGATGTTATCTGTATATTTTTATATTACAATCATAATAGAGTCTTGATAGAAAATTTATTCTATAGGAGGAGACGTTTTGAAAAAGAAAATTGCATTAATTCAGATGGATATCACATATGGCGATCCGAAAGTTAACTTTGCCCGCGTTAATAAGTGGATCATGGATGCGGCTCAGTCAGGTGCAGACATGGTTGTTCTGCCTGAGCTTTGGGACACAGGTTTTGATTTAAAACGATTTGATGTTCTCGCTGATAAAGATGCCCATGCAACAACAGAATTTTTAAGTGATTTGGCTAAGCAGCACAATGTCACAATCATTGGCGGATCCGTGTCCGAAGCGAGTGAAGACGGCATGAAAAATACGATGCTGGTGATCGATCAGAATGGTGAGCTTGTTCACAAATACAGTAAACTTCATTTGTTTCAGCTGATGGATGAGCATTTGCACCTTGTCGGGGGGCATGATGAGGCAGATTTTGAATTGGATGGTATTCAGTCGGCAGGGTTCATCTGTTATGATATTCGCTTTCCGGAATGGATGCGCAAATCCGCAATGAACGGGGCGAAAGTTATGTATGTTAGCGCGGAGTGGCCAAAACCGCGTATCGATCATTGGCGTGCATTGCTGCGAGCCCGTGCAATTGAAAATCAATGCTATGTTGTTGCCTGTAACCGGGTAGGATCGGACCCGAACAATGAATTTGGAGGCATGTCACTTGTGGTGGATCCTTGGGGTGAAGTCATCACAGAAGGCAATGATGAGGAGAAGATGATCCTTGCAGAAATTGATTTTGATAAGGTGGATGAAGTCAGGAAGCGAATACCGATTTTCCAGGACCGGCGTGAGGAATGGTATTGATTCTGTTTTTTTATTTGGCACCTTCCCAAATTCTGCTATAAGGAATAGTATACTAGAAGGCAATTCATTAACACATTCTTTCTGACCTTGCATAAACTAATTAGGCGAACTTATGATTTTTTCTACGAAAAGGATGTGTTCCGTTTGCCAATGTACTATGTAACCGGTAATACGGCTGAAGGTTTTGTTAATCACCTTGATACAAATTTGCATCATATTAATCAAATCATTGCGCTTCAGCATCCATCAGCCCAACTGAAAACGGCCATGATTAAACACATTGCTGATCGATATAAAGTAAATAATATCGAAATACTCGAAAGCTCATTTGGAAAAGATTACTGCGATGGCATTATCATCCGTGAAAAGGCACTCGCTTTTATAGACAAGCGGATTGCAACGACATTTACTGATAAGGTAAACCTGACAGAAACGTTTCCGGTTAAAGAAGAACGGGATAGTAAAGACATAGACCGCCTTACACAACGCGCATACGACAGCTTTGCGGAGGGCTTGAAAATCCACGATGACCTTGAAGACATCTACATTAACCAAATGGATTTTGATCATGCCGATGCGTTTTCGCAAAAATTTATTGATGATCTGCTTAATAATGTTCCTGAAAAGAATAGAAATGCGCACACATACACGAGACTTTTCGGTACGAATACGGCGGATGGCGTTGTGAATGTTGTGCCGCAGCTGATCGACCCCATAAAACATGTTTATTATATTAAAGGCCGGGCCGGGACGGGGAAATCCACGTTCATGAAAAAAATTGCTGCTGCTTGCACCAATCACGGCTTCGATGTGGAGTTATATTACTGCAGTTTTGATCCGAAAAGTATTGATATGGTCCTTGTTCGTGAATTGGATTTCTGTATTTTTGACAGCACCGATCCGCATGAATTTTTTCCTGAACGGGATGGCGAAATGACTGTCGATTTATATGATGAATTTGTTGCAGCAGGGACAGATGAAAGATTTGCAACGGAAATCAATCAAACGCATGCACGGTATAAATCATATATGAAACAGGGGATTCATTATTTAAAAAAAGCCGGTAACATACGTTTAACTCATGAAAAACACTACATGAAGGATATTTCTGAAGAGCAAATCAAGCAAGAAGTGGAGAATATTCTTCAGCATGGCTTCTAATTTTTGGGGAAAATTGACCTGTGTCAACGAATCCCACCTCCGCATGTTGCATAATGAAGGCAATACAGGAGGTGGGGAACATGGAATTTTTCATTGAACATTATGCGATGGTGTTTGTAGCTGCGATTGCAACGACCGGATTGACGATTATGCTCAGGGCATTTTGGGTCACGCTTGTTCAGGCAGTATTGATTGCACTACCAGTATTTATCACCGCACAAGCACTCATACCGTTTTTTCTTACATTGCAACTTATCCTGACGGCGCTGACGTTGTATAAATTCTTGAAGGCAATCGATATGAACTATCAGCTTGTTTTGGAGAAAACACACGAGAAAGATCCTAAACTTATTAAGGATGAACACCGCGGAAGCCGTTTTTCTTTTTGGAAAATAAATTAATCGAACGCATATGGTATTAGAAAAGTCTGCACGGTTCACCCGAGCAGACTTTTCGTTACTGTTTAACGTCCTTTAGTATGTCGGTTACTTTATCGACGGTGTAGCCGCTTCCGCCACGATCATGCGTGCCTTCCACCATCATGGCGATTAAAATATCCTGGTCTTCTGATGGGTAGCCGACAAACCAGCCGTTTTCTTCACCATTTTCTTCGTCTGCAAGCTTGAGTTCAGCTGTCCCTGTTTTCCCTGAAATTGGAAAGTCCGCATCCTTGGCACCTGATGCTGTGCCTTCTTCGACAACATCCCGGAGTGCATCCTGAATGAGTGTTGCCTGGTCATTTGTGATTAGTCCTTCTTTCCATACTTGGGAATCCTCATTATCAGTAAGGATGGTCGGTTTAAGCATATTACCTTCATTTAAAAATGGTGTATAGGCTAATGCGAGATGCAGTGCACTCACTTCGATTTGGCCCTGGCCATAGCTTGTGTTGGCAAGCTGCACTTCATCATCAATCTTTCCGTTTGTGGATACCGATGATGATGTCATTGGATACTCAAACGGCAGGTCTTCACCAAAGCCGAATTCCTGGAACCCATTGACGAATTGTTCATTGCCCATTTCGACCGCTTTTCTGGCAAAGTAAATGTTATCAGAGCGAACCAGTGCGTCTGTCACATCTACCGGTCCATCAGATGTACTGACCCGACGGACTTTATAATCTCCCCAGCCTTCACCATTGCTCCAAGTCAATCCGTCTATTTCCATGCCTTCACCGGGCTTAATGCTGCCATTGTTAAGTCCGATGGCCGCTGTCACAGGCTTAATTGCTGAACCTGGGGAAAAGGTAGCTGAAAAACGATTGAGCATCGGTTGTTGTGGATCGGTTTGCAGCGTATCATAATCCGATTGGGAAATACCATATAGAAAGGTATCCGGTGTAAAGGATGGGCTGCTGACCAAAGCCAATGTTTCACCCGTTTTTGGATCGATCGCTGCTGCTGTGCCTGAATCACCATCATAGGCTTTGTAGATGGCTTCCTGCACGTCGGCATCAATGGTCGTAACAATGTTTTCGCCATTTTGAGCTTCTTTTTCGGCTATGACCGTTTCGTCCCCATCTTCATTAACTGCTGTTATGGTGGCGCCTTCTTCACCTTTTAATTTTTCTTCATAGAGTGATTCGAGTCCGCGCTGTCCAATCATATCATCTGCATCATATTTCTCTTCATCGAGTTCTTCCAGATCTTCTGCGGTTACCTGACTGACGTAACCTGTGAGGTGTGCGGCTGCTTTACCAAGTGGATAAACGCGGCCGGTCGCATCTCGGAAGGCAACACCGTCGATTTCCGTCAACTGATTGATCGCATTCTCGGCAGACGGCGGCAGTTTCGTGAGCGGCACAAACATGTTTGGCTGCACCCAATCCTGATTAATCAGTCTATCAATCTCTTCTGTCGATATCCCAGCTGAATCTGAAATTTTCTCGATTGTTTGTTCCGAGTTCTCACCAAGATCTTCAGGGACAACACCAACCTCCTGCACATTATCATTGATGGCGAGCGGCATGCGGTTACGATCAAGGATTTCGCCGCGTTTCGGTTCACTGATGTCCAATGATATTTCGCCGCCGTTTTTAATCTCAGGAAAAATGAAACCCGAATCCCATTTAACAAACCAGTTTTCTGCCGTATCCTCGTTTTCTGTTTCCTCTTTTATGAGCGTTGCCTCATAATCAAATGTTATCGGCCCGGCTATCGAGTCCATTTCAACTGTAAATGGAAACTTTGCTGTACCTTTTTCCATAGCAGTGTCCATTTGATCTTCAGACAATTTTTCATAGGATATAGTGAGCTCTGATATATTTAAATCATTGTATATGGCTTGATAACGGTCAACAAAATCTTCGGTTGGATAAGTTTCCGCCGCTTGTGAAGTCAGCATCTCATACATTTTGACGAATTCCTGCTCATTCCAATGGTTAACGTATTTTTCAAAACGTTCCTGTGGGGTTATCTCATCATTTGAACAGGCACTCACCATAAATAGTAATGATAAAAAGGCAAATAAAATAGTTTTTTTCATGTGATCCCCCTCTGTCCTGCTTCTTTCATTATATTATATCATGTAACATGCGCAAGAACATGCACAAATCACCATGAAGAAATCGTAAGAAAAAAGCGGTAAGAGCCACTTATAGCCCTTTACCGCCAACATCTTTCGCGTCACCTTGCTTCCATGTGGGTGCTTAATTCGTTTTTCACACGGTTGAGTTCATCTTCTGAAACAATATAGTACCAAATGTCACCAATGTACTGACCGCTGCCACTCAGTTCCATACTATCAATTGATTCCCTCGCTTGACGATAATCAGTAAACAGCGTACGCATTTGTTCAAAATTTAAGTCAGTCTTCACATTATCACCAATGATATCAAGGATACCGTTCACTTTTGTCACACTTGAAAAGCTCGCAGCTTTATTGATAGCTGCCTGAATAACAGTCCGCTGGCGTTCGTTCCGTCCGATGTCCCCTCGTGGATCGCCTTTTCGCATACGAATGTAACTTAATGCTTCGTCACCGTTCAGATGGATTTCACCTGCCGGAAAATCATAGCCGCCCTGTGAAAAAGCCCGCTCATTCGATACTGTGACACCGTCTAATGCCTCTATACCTTGCTGGAACCCTTCCATATTGACTTTAGCATAGAAATGAACAGGGAGATCGAGCATTTCTTCGACCGTCTCAATGGATAATTCGACGCCTCCAAACGCATAGGCATGGTTTATTTTATCTTCCCCCTCCCCTGGGATTGTGACGCGTGTGTCCCGGGGGATACTCAGCATTTTAATACCATTTATATTAGGATTGACCGACAGTAAGATCATCGTATCTGAACGTCCGTCATCGTTTTCTCGTTCATCAACACCGAGCAGCAAAATATTAAGGGTTTCCTTACCGTCGAAAGCTTTCTCAAGTTCTTGTTTTCGTTCGGGATTATCGTCCCGGGTGAGTGGCTCGTGCATCGTCTCAGCGGTGTCACCGACTTTATCGTATATGTAAAACAGGACGGAGCCAACGATAATCAAAAGAAGCAGCAGGAATCCGCCAAGCCAGTAAGGCCATTTACGTTTCTTTACGGAATGATTTTTCTCGACGCGTGATTTCAAATAAATTCTCCTCTAATTATAATACGAAATTGGACTGTGACCGTTCACTCTATTTTGACTATATGTTATCCATCCAAACATTTCAAGCAGTCCAGCTGAGCAATTAGACCTATTTCGTGATTGAAACTTTCAAATGGTTACAAAACTAGTATGGATATGACAAAAGAAGACACCCGATAAGTGTTGATTTTATAGTATAATAGTCTTGTATAATCAATGTTTCCTTAGAAAAAAGCATACCTGTTGAAAAGCAGGGACGCAAAGCCACGGGTCTAAAACACTAGTGTTATGATGGCCGGACTGCCTGGGAAGTAAATGGGGTGACGCTTATGATAAATGCGGATAAAAACGTGAAATCAGATCCCGAGTGGGTTGCGTTAATCAAAGAGGCTAAGTCAATCGGACTAACGGTTGAGGACCTTCGAAGGTTATTTGAAAATGCCCAAAATAATTCGTGAAATAATCGTTCCCAATATAGAACCGTCTTTATTTTTATGTTATAATCCTCTTTGAAAGAGGGTGTGTGTGTGTTGATCGGTGAAAAGATAAAACAAATGCGGCAGGAAAAAAAGATGTCTATTTCTGAACTGGCCGAGAAAGCAGGCGTAGCAAAATCTTATTTAAGTTCCATCGAACGAAACCTTCAAACAAACCCTTCCATTCAATTCATTGAAAAAGTCAGTGCCGTATTGGGTATATCAGCGAATGACTTAATACGGGAAGATAGAGCCGATGGAGATGTGCAGCTGGATGGCGAGTGGTTGCAAATTGTTCAGGAAGCAATGAATTCAGGGGTTTCAAAGGAACAGTTCAAAGAATACCTCGAATTTTATAAATGGCGCAACCAGCAAAATAATTAGTTTCGGGACCGTGAAGCTGAGGCTTGCGGTTTTTTATTGTGATTCACCGGAATAAAAGGTTCGACGCGCGTTGAAAGCGTGCAATTGTCGAGCTTTTACAATGGCCATGTTAGCTTAGAAGCACGTTTACTAATTGTTGATCCAGGGTGATGTAATGTTGAAATATTTATACTGGTTGCTGCCTGTCGGCTGGATGGGGGTTATTTTTTACTCATCGGCTCAGCCATATGAAAATCAGGACGTGAAGCCGATTTTGGCAAGCAAGTTCGACTTATCGTTTTTGACGCCATATTTGGATTGGGTTGTAATGACATATCACAATTCGGAAGTGAGTATTCGAGCACTCGGGATTGAAGGCTTTGTGGAATTTTTTATGCGCAAAGGTGCTCATCTCGGTGTTTTCTTTATACTGATGTGTTTATTTGTTATCGCGTTAATAAAGACAAGCAGTTTTAAATGGAGCGTCACATTGGCTGTATCGTTTTTATTAACAATCGCATATGCTGCAATAGATGAGTTTCATCAGGGTTTTACTGCAAATCGAACGCCGTATGTCGGTGATGTAATCCTCGATGGAGCCGGGGCCTTAATAGCTTTGATTCTGATATTCTTTTTTCGCCGTTTTCGGACAAAAAAACACAGCACATAACGAAATGATATACTGATGTGATAAATTTCGGCAACTTTTAACTGCAAAATGTGCTATGATATGAGTATATTTAATCTCATTGGATTGTCCAACCAACTTGTGAAGGCTACTGAAGAATTCTAAACTGTGAACAAAGGCGGTTATTAAATGGCGGAACAGGAACGATATAAATATTTAATGGAAAAATTGATTAAGGAAACAGAGTCCTCAAAGATTCAATCGGCTGAAGAACTCGTTCAAAAATTAGTCAACGAACTATCAGGTGAAAAATCTTACACACCGGATCATTAACAAACAAAAAGCTGCATTTCCTTAAGGAATGCAGCTTTTTAACGAATGGACAGTCCGGCCTGGGAAATGCTATGTTAACGATTAGAATTAGCAAGGGAATGAGTTGTAATGGAGAATAAAATTTATATACAAAACACAACCATTTTCACGGAAGAAGACGGCAAGATCAATGGGTCATTATTAATTGAAGATGGTAAAATTAAAACGCTACATATAAATGAAGAAGCACCGCCCGCAGGAGCTGCTTTGATTGATGGAGCGGGGCTCAATCTGATTCCCGGATTTATTGATGGCCATATCCATGGTGCGGCGGGAGCAGACGTAATGGATGCCACGACAGAAGCATTGGATACAATGGCCGGAGCGCTGCCCGCAGAGGGTACAACTAGTTTTCTGGCGACAACGATTACACAAGCTTATGAACAAATTGATAAGGCGCTTAAAAATGTAGCAGATTATCATTCGAAACAGGGCAAGGCAGAAGTGATCGGTGCCCATCTGGAAGGCCCTTTTATTGAAGAAAGCAAAAAAGGTGCTCAGCCTGCAGCGTACATTATGGAGCCGGATATTGGTCAATTTAACTATTGGCAGGAGCTCTCAGCCAATTCAATCAGAACAATCACGATGGCTCCGGAGCTTGATGAAACAGGTGAATTTATGTCGTATTTGTATGAATCCGGGGTAAACGTTTCCGCGGGGCATACAAATGCAGGATTTAAAGAAATAAAAAAAGCTATTTCATATGGGCTGCGGCAAATGACGCATTTGTGCAATGCGATGAATGGCATTCATCATCGTGATATAGGTGGCGTTGGTGCAGCATTTCAACTTGAAGAGCTGCGGGCGGAATTGATTGCTGATGGCATTCATGTGACACCGGATATGATCGAGCTGATTTTTTCGAATGTCGGCAGCGAACGATTAATTCTTATCACAGATGCAATGCGGGCAAAATGTTTGAGCCCTGGACAATATGAACTTGGCGGACAGCCGGTAAATGTTACGGAAGATCGTGCTGTTTTGGAAAACGGGTCATTGGCCGGGAGTATTTTAAAAATGTATCAAGGCGCTCAACAAATACTTAACTTGAAAGAAGCTTCAATTTCCGATGTTGTGCGAATGGCATCGGAGAACCCTGCCAAACAATTGAACGTTTTTGACAGGAAGGGCGGTATCAAAGCGGGAAAAGATGCAGATTTACTGCTGGTGGATGAAGAATTGAATATTAAATATACGTTTTGCCGTGGTGCAATAGCATATCAGGAGGGGTAATGAATGAACATTATCGAGGTAAAAAGCTATGATAAAATGAGTGAAAAAGCGTGTGCGTTAATTCTTGACCAACTCAAAGAATCAGATAAATCCGTGCTGGGGCTTGCGACTGGTTCGACACCTGAGGGGATGTACCAGCGATTAATTGAGCAATTTAATGCTGGGAATGTGTCATTTAAGAATGCCACCACATTTAACCTTGATGAATATGTCGGATTAGCTGCAGATGATCCGAATAGCTATAAGTATTATATGAATGACAAATTGTTCAACCATATTGATCTGCCGGCGGAACGCGCTTTTGTGCCCAGAGGAGATGCAGCGAATTTGGAACAGGAATGCCGTGATTATGAGAAGCGTATCGCCGAAGCCGGCTATGTCGATCTGCAAGTGCTCGGTCTCGGTTTGAATGGCCACATCGGGTTTAATGAACCGGGCACGCCATTGAACAGCCGGACGCATGTAGTGGACTTGGATGAATCAACACGACATGCCAATTCACGTTTTTTTGCAACGATGGACGATGTGCCAAGTCAAGCCCTTACGATGGGGATTGGAACAATTATGGAAAGCAGGCAAATCGTCATGCTTGTATCCGGTGAGAAAAAAGCTGAAGCGGTAAGGCAGCTCGTCAACGGCAAGGTGACGTCGGAAATGCCGGCTTCAGTCCTGCAAAATCACGAAAATGTTACATTAAT
Source organism: Lentibacillus persicus (assembly GCF_900112705.1). Classification (GTDB taxonomy): domain Bacteria; phylum Bacillota; class Bacilli; order Bacillales; family Amphibacillaceae; genus Lentibacillus; species Lentibacillus persicus. The sequence goes on along the minus strand of NZ_FOMR01000006.1, from coordinate 208,954 downwards.
CGGTGATACTGAAGCACTGTCGAAACTATAAGACAGTGCTTGTTTTTTTGTGAGCAGACTTTTCCCATCGAAAGCACGCTCTGGTTATACATCAATTTCAACGTATGCGGTTCCTTTATCAGCAAACTCGGCTTGGTCACTGGTTAGGTTGACCATCCAGTCTTGAAATTCTGTTTCCTGTCCATCGGGAACATAGACGATAAACTCGACATGTTCCAGATAATTAATTGATTCCAAAATATAATCCGAGTTACGCAGTGCATTTTCGAGTTTTCCAAGCAGACCGTAATTGACAACAACTGAAAAACCTTTCATCAATTTGCGTTCTACGATACCTGCTGTTTGCAGCGCCTGTGAAGTTGTACTGCTGTATGCACGAATTAACCCGCCGGCCCCGAGTTTAATCCCGCCGAAATAACGCGTGACAACGACAGCGGTGTCTTTTAAGTCCTGTTTTTTTAAAACTTCCAGGATCGGTACACCGGCTGTCCCGCTTGGTTCGCCGTCATCATTTGCTTTTTGGATTTGGTTATGTTCACCTATCATGTACGCTGAACAATTGTGCGTCGCATCATGATGTTTCTTTTTGATACGTTGAATGAATTCCTGCGCCGCTTCTTCGGTCTCAACACGTTTGACGTAACCGATAAATCGTGACTTCTGTATGATTATTTCGTCAAAATCTTCCTGTTTTACTGTATAATAGTTGGATAACATATTGCGTTTTACCTCCTGGGGGATTGTATAATGATGATAGAGTATAACAGCTTCTCGTAAGTAATTTGCAGTTTTTTATAAAAAATAGGCAGAAAGACCCCTGTAAAAAGATAACAGGTTGCGAACAATTATAACATAGGCTGGTGGGAAATTATGTCACAAAAGCTGGAAGATACAGCATTGGATTATGTCATCGATGAAATGATTGACGTCGTACAAAATAGCAAGGACGAAATTTTCAATATCGGCGAAGAGGCTCGCGATGAGTTTGAGCGACTTCAGCAGGAGTTGAACGAAACAAGAGAAGACGTTATCCGGCATATTAACGCAGGCGATGAACTTGAACAAAAAGTACGCTATTCAAGGCAACGTCTCTCAGAAGTCAGCAAGGAGTTCGACCGGTATTCGGAAACTGAAATTCGCGAAGTGTATGAAAAAACACACGCCATGCAGACCGAACTTGCTATAGCGCGTCAGGAAGAGAAAGCTTTGCGGGACAAGCGTGATGAACTCGAACGCCGGCTCAACACGTTGGATCAGACTATCGAGCGTGCTGAAGGGCTTGCCGGTAAAATATCCGTCATTCTCACATATTTGAATGATGATTTCCGACAGGTCAATGAAATGATTATCGAAGCAAAAGAAAAACAGGAATTTGGATTAAAAATTATTGAAGCACAGGAAGATGAACGACGGAAAATATCTCGAGAGATTCATGATGGACCGGCGCAGATGCTGGCAAATATACTGCTCCGTTCAGATCTTGTGGACCGGACTTTCCGCGAAGGCACGTATGAGGATGCCCTATGTGAAATGAAAAGTATCCGAAAAATGATTCGTTCATCCTTGTATGAAGTCCGCCGTATCATTTATGATTTGCGGCCAATGGCGTTGGACGACTTGGGTTTGATTCCGACGATTAAAAAATATGTTGCGACCGTTTCTGATTATAATGATATCGATATAGAATTTATACCATTGGGAAAAGAGGAACGATTGCAGCAAAAATATGAAATTGCCTTTTTTCGCTTGATGCAGGAAGCATTACAAAACGCAGTGAAACATGCTGAAGCGTCGCTAATAAAAGTGAAACTTGAAATAACAGAATCGGTTATTTCGATGACCATAAAAGATGATGGAAAAGGGTTTGATCCAGGTTTGAAACAAGATAAGTCGTTTGGCTTAATCGGTATGAGGGAACGTGTGGAAATGTTGAATGGCAAACTTGAGATAAACTCTGAGATTGGCAAAGGCACAGCAATCATGATAAAAGTTCCGTCTTCAGTTTCGAAAGATTTTGTATTTTAAATCATTTCAAGTATACTATATGTTATAGAAATGAGCTCGGAATGAATATGTAATAGGGTATCGTTTAATCAAATAGAGTAATAACTTGGGAGGAACCATGCTATGAATGAAAAACGAACTAAAATTATATTAATCGACGACCATAAGTTATTTCGTGAAGGGGTTAAGCGCATCCTCGATTTTGAGTCTTCTTTTGAAGTTGTAGCTGAAGGTGATGATGGGAATGTTGCCTCTCAGTTAGTCCGGAAGCATAATCCGGATGTAGTCCTGATGGATATTAACATGCCCAAATTAAATGGCGTTCAGGCGACTGCAGATCTTGTGCAGAAGTTCCCGAATACGAATGTTATCATTCTGTCAATACACGACGATGAAAGTTATGTTACGCACGCCTTAAAAACCGGAGCTCAAGGATATCTTCTGAAAGAAATGGATTCAGACGCCTTAATTGAAGCAATCAAAGTTGTCCGTGAAGGCGGGTCATATCTCCATCCAAGAATAACCCACAATCTGGTTCAGGAGTATCGCCGTCTCGCACGTGAAAATGCAGCGACTGCAGCAGAAAACGCTATCGAATACCACAAACCCCTCCATTTGCTTACACGACGCGAATGTGAGGTATTACAGCTGCTCGCGGATGGGAAAAGTAATCGCGGCGTTGCCGAACGATTATATATCAGTGAAAAAACTGTGAAAAATCACGTCAGCAATATCTTGCAAAAAATGAACGTCAACGATCGCACCCAGGCAGTCGTTTCCGCTATTCGAAAAGGCTGGGTCGAGATGGAAAGCTAGTTTTTATCATAAGTCAGTATAAAAAACTCTGCAGCGTAAATTACTGCAGAGTTTTTTCGTTGATGCATTTTTATCATAAGTCATGTAAAATGATAGAAAACAGCACTAGTATGAGGAGAAGGTAAAGCAATGAAAATTGCCGTAATGACTGACAGCACATCCTATATTTCCGAGAACCTTATCGATAAGTATAATATTCACATCGTCCCGCTCAGTGTGGTATTTGGTGACACATCATATCGGGAAGGGATTGACATCACGACTGAGGAATTTTATCAAAAAGTAAAAGAAGCTGAACAATTGCCAAAGACATCCCAGCCTTCAATTGGCATGATTTCCAGCAAGTTTGAGGAATTGGCTAAGGATTATGACGCGGTTATCTCGATTCATTTGTCGAGCGGTATCAGCGGTACCTATCAGGCTGTTGTCAGCGCAGGTGAGATGGTGGATGGCATTGACGTTTATCCTTATGATTCTGAATTGAGCTGTATGGGTCAGGGATTTTATGTGCTCGAAGCCGCAGAACAATCTGAAGCGCTTGATACGCCTGAGGCGATTATTGCACGTCTTGATGAAATGAAACAATCAATGCGCGCCTATTTTATGGCCGATGATTTAACGCATCTGCAGCGCGGCGGCCGTTTGAACAGCGCACAAGCAATCGTGGGAAGTCTGTTGCAGGTTAAACCGGTACTTCATTTTGTTGATAAAAAAATCGTGCCTTTTGAAAAAATAAGAACCCGTAAAAAAGCACTCAACCGTATTATGAGTATGCTTAGAGAAGAAGCATCACATGGTAAAAATCTCAAAGTTGCCTTTATTCATGCCAATAACGAAGAAGCAGCCGTTGAATTGAAAGAACAATTTGACGCCGAGTACCCCGGCATGGACACGACAATCAGCTATTTCGGCCCCGTCATCGGCACCCATCTTGGTGAAGGCGCTCTGGGGGCTTGCTGGTATACAAAAGCGTAGTCAATAATGAAGCAGGGATTGGCAGCCCCGTCAATCCTTTTCTCCCTCTTTTCCCCAGAAAGCCAGTTTCCAAGGCTCACAACCGACCGATCTTAATCCTTCCTTTATTTGTCAGGAGTGTAAAGTTATGGAATATCATGAGCTTTATCGGCGTTATGCAGGCAAACTCCTTTTAAGAAGCGAAATCCTCGTTGATGATTCTTTTTTCGAACAATTACTGAAAGATGGTTATTTAACACCAAAACCTTCGATAAAAAAGACATGGGGGCATTATAAATGTCAGCGCTGCGGCAATCAGAAACCATCTTTGTTTGGAACTCTGCCGTGTTATAACTGCAAACGCACGCATGTCTACTGCCGCAAATGTATTGACATGGGCAGAGTGATGGAATGTTTATCGTTATATGAATGGACCGGTGACAGCCTGGGGTGGGCGAGTTATTCCAATGCCTGTTCATGGTCCGGCAATCTGACCCCGCCTCAGCAAGAAGCATCAGATCGTATCATTCAGGCAATAAAGCAGCGCGAGAAAGAACTGCTTGTATGGGCGGTTTGCGGTGCCGGAAAAACAGAGATGCTTTATCCCGGCATATCTGAGGCACTGAGAATCAAAAAAAGGGTATGCATTGCTACACCAAGAGCAGATGTGGTAAGAGAATTATTGCCCAGATTGCGTGCGGCGTTTTCCGGAGTTTATATTCAAGGTTTATATGGCGGCAGCCTGGAAAAAGACGGTACAGCACAGCTCATTATTACAACTACCCACCAGCTGCTTCGTTACAGCAACGCTTTTGACGTTATGATCATTGATGAAGTTGATGCGTTTCCATATACCAAAGATCCCACGCTCCCATTTTCTTCCGAGCGGGCAAAAAGTAAAGATAGTACGACGATTTATTTGACCGCTACGCCAAGGAAAGAATATAAAAGAAAGATAAATCAAAAAAAGCTCCCTTTTATATTTGTCCCCAGACGTTTTCACAACCAACCGCTTCCTGTTCCAGCTTTCCGTATGTGTTTTTCATTAAAAAAAGACTTAGCGGATTATCGGCCGCCTGAATCATTCTATAAATGGTTTGCACAACGAACGAATCGTAATAGGCAAGTGCTTATTTTTGTGCCGACTATCCGACTGGCTGATAATATGACGCAAAGATTAGCAGCCAGGCTTGCTCGTTATAAAATTAAGGCGGTCCATGCAGCTGATGAGAATCGGGAGGAAAAAGTTCAAGCCTTCAGGGATAAACAGTACCAATTACTCGTTACCACTACTATATTGGAGCGAGGTGTAACGTTTCCATCGGTAGACGTAGCTGTCTTGGATGCAGGTCATAATGTATTTGATGAAGCTGCACTTGTGCAGATTGCCGGCAGAGCCGGCAGGAGCCCCGATGATCCGGATGGAGAAGTCGTTTTTTTCCATGATGGTAAAACTGAAGCGATGGTGGAGGCTGCAAAATCTATTATTAAAATGAATAGACGGGGAGGTTTTCGTTAACATGAATTGTTTATGGTGTGATGCCGATATCATTCCGGCAATCACCTGGAAAACGATACTCCAACCGCCTGAATCTAAAAATCTATGCCCGCCATGCGAGGAACAGCTTCAGGTAATTCGGGGGAACAGGTGCCGCAAATGCAGCAGAGAAAGTGAGGAAAAGCTATGCTCGGATTGCAGGTGGCGGGAACGAAATGAAGGTGAATCGTCGCTGGCGTGGAATTATTCGGTTTTCCCCTATAATGAACGAATGCAGGAGATGGTTTCAAAGTGGAAATACCGGGGTGACTATGCCATTGGCAACGCGTTTAAACGTGATTACCTTAAAGCGTTTAACCATATCGCTCCCTCTTTGCCCAATGATCCAGCAGTTGTTCCAATCCCATTAAGCGAGGAACGGATAAAAGAACGCGGATTCAATCAATCCAGAATGCTGGCGCAGTTTTTACCGATTGAAATGGTTGAATTGTTAAAGCGGACACATAGCGAGAAACAATCCAAACGAACCCGTCGTCAGCGTTTAGCCGCTGGGAATCCATTTTTTATCAATCAAACGGTCAATAAACCGGTAATTCTGGCTGACGATATCTATACAACGGGAACAACATTGCACCATGCCGCGTCCATATTGAAAATGCATGGATGTCCTGCTGTATTTGCTTTGACATTAGTTCGTGGATAAGGCTTATCTATGCTATTATAGATTACAGAAAAAGGGGAGATACACGATGGCTGAATTAGCAAATTGTGCCCGTTGCGGTGAAATTTTTGTTAAAAAACTGCATGATATTTGTCAGTCATGTCAAAGAGAATTAGAACAAGCCTATCAGGTAGTTTACCAATTTTTAAATAACCGGGAGCATCGGGAAGCGACAATCACGGAAATAGCTGAGGCTACTGGCATTAAAGAAGAAATGATTATAGCGTTTATCAGAGAAGGCAGGCTGCGTCCTTCACAGTATCCTAAACTGGCTTATCCATGTGACCGATGCGGTGCTGATATTACAAAAGGAAGGCTTTGTGCCGACTGTGCCGAAGAATTAAAAATCGACCTTGAACGCTATGAAAAATGGAAACAGCAGCGTCAGCCACAAATAAAAGAACATGACAGAACTTATTATGCGGTTAATAAACATAAGAAATAATGATAAGTGCTTTAAATTGGTTCAGAATCAGCCGATACTAAAATTAGAATGAAAAATACGTTAAGCTTTAAAGAATGAGGTGAATCTCATGAAAATATATGGACCCAACCAGCCGAATTTTAACCCTTATAAAAATCAGGCACAACATCAAATCGATAACGCGAAAGAGGTCACAAAAAAAGACCAATTGGAAATATCAAGTAAAGCAAAGGAAATGCTTGAAACTGACAAAAAAGAATCGAAACGCGCTTCATATGTCCAGCAAATTAAAGAATCAATCGACAGTGGAGCGTATACCATCAATCATGAAAAGACCGCCCAAAAAATGATTGATTTTTGGTCCGGAAAAGGAGGGCGCTGATATGTCCGTTCAGCCCATAATACAAGCGCTTGAAAAACTGATTAAGCTTCACGAAAATTTGATGGATACTGCCGTAGAAAAGACCGGGCTAATTAAACAGGGTTCACTGGATAAATTGCAATCATTGCTGGTGAAAGAACACAAATTTGTGCAAGTCCTGGAGCAGGCCGAGTTGAAACGGCAACAGGCCGTTGAGGAATGGCTGCTGGAACAGGGACGTGCATTAAGAGAACCCACAATTACAGCCATTCTTGAAATGCTGAGTAACGAACGTGAGCAAAAAGAACTTGAAAAAACGGCTGTTAAATTAGCCGATATCGTTACACGGTTAAAGCAGCAGGAACAGCTTAACCAGGCGCTTCTCCACCAATCGATGCAGTATGTCGAGTTATCAATGGACGCTATAAAACCTTCATTGAAACACATGAATTATGGAAACCAGCAGACAAGCTTTTCACCGGAGCGATCTGTATTTGATTCTAAAGCATAGACAGCACAGAAAGGGGGAAGCCGATGAGCACTTTTCATGGATTGGAAATGGCCAAGCAAGCATTATCTGCACAGCAATCAGCACTTTATACGACCAACCATAATATTTCAAATGCCAATACCGACGGTTATACACGCCAGCGGGTAAATTTTGAAACGACACCATCACACCCGTCAGCCGCACGTAATCGGCCCGAAATTGCCGGTCAGAAGGGAACCGGGGTCGAAGCCGGCACAGTTCAGCGAATCCGCAATCAATTTTTGGATCATCAGTACCGAGCTGAAAGCAGTTCGTCTGAATACTGGAATTCAAAATCAAATGCGCTGACACAGATTGAAAATTTGATGAATGAACCATCAGAATCCGGGCTTGCGTCTACGATGAATCAATTTTGGGAGTCCCTGCAGGATTTGTCTGTAAACCCGGATGATTCCGGTGTGCGCTCTGTTGTGGCGCAACGTGCGGATTCTGTGGCAGAGACGTTTAACTATTTGTCTGATTCACTTACTGCAATGCGGGCAGATTTGAAGAAAGAAATCGATCATAAAAGTGAGACGGCAAATTCACTCATCCATCAAATTAACAATGTTAATAAACAGGTTAAAGAAATTGAAACACACGGGCAGCTGGCCAACGATTTATATGACAAGCGTGACAAGTTGATTGATGAGTTATCAGGCATCGTCAATATTGACGTCGATTATACCAAGAGCAGCGAAACCGCACCTGATATTGCGGATGGACTGGCTACGGTCAAGTTGGCGGACGCGAATGGTAAAGCTTTGGGAGCACCGGCGCTGGTGGGTGTATCTGAAGGTGAATTTAATTATAATCCTATTGAAGTGGACTATCCACCCTCTGAGTTTGCAGCACCGGGATCGCTGAAAGGGCTGATTGAATCGTACGGGTACAACACCGATGATGGGGACACCGTAAAAGGAACATATCCAGACATGTTACAAGATTTGGACGATTTAGCCGGGAAATTTGCTAGAAAATTCAATGATCTACATAATGAAGGCGCAGACTTGCGTGGGAATGAAGGAGTTGAGGAGATTGAAAATTTCTTTCAGATCCCCGATGGACAGCCTGCAGCATCCAATATTATTGTGAATCAGAAAATTCTCGATGATCCCGGCAAGATAGCGGCCAGTAGTGGCAGTGGCGATGGTGATGGGGAAAATGCAGCTGCATTAGCAGATATAATTGAAGAATCTTTCACACCTTCCTATCAATCACTTATTGGCGAGTTGGGTGTTAAGACACAGGAAGCTAACCGTATGGCTGAAAATACTGAAGCGTTGAAGTCACAAGTGGAACAGCAACGAATGTCAGTCAGTTCAGTATCTCTGGATGAAGAAATGTCGAATATGATTAAGTTCCAGCATGCATATAATGCTGCAGCCCGAAGCATGACAGCTGTTGATGAAATGATTGATCGGATTATCAATAACATGGGACTTGTGGGAAGGTAGGTTCATTTTATGCGAATTACACAAAGTATGCTTTCCAATAATATGCTTCAAAATATGTCGAAAAGCTATTCGAATATGAATACATACATGGATCAGCTGTCCACTGGAAAGAAAATCAGCCGCCCTTCAGATGACCCTTTCATTGCTGTAAAAAGTATGGGCTACAAAAAGCAAACAGCTGAAATTGAACAATATAAACGCAATACAAATGAAATGCATGTTTGGATGGATAATTCAGATGCTGCATTAAACGAAGCAACGCAGACGTTGCAAAAAGTCCGTGAACTTGCCGTACAGGCAAGCAATGATGCACTGGACGAAGAAGGACGCAAAAGTATTCAGCAGGAAGCCGTGCATCTGAAAGAAAGTTTGATTGACATTGCGAATACAAAGGTTAATGGGAAGTATCTTTTTAATGGGACAAATATTGATTCCAAACCTGTTGAGGGTGGTAATTATAAACCGGAAAGTGGTCCAGTTAACATGGAGGTTTCAGACGGAGTAATGCTGAAGGCGAACGTTAATGGCTCTGAAATATTTGGTGAAGAATTATTTAAGGCGGTTGAAGGATTTATTGACAATCTGGACTCGGAAACAAACGGCGAAACGTTGGAAGCGAACATCGAGACGATTGATGAGCAATTGGATAAACTTGTTAACGAAAGAGCAGATTTGGGAGCGCGCATGAACCGGCTCGAGCTGGTGGAAAACCGTCTGAGCGAACAGGAATTAACAACAACGAAAGCAATGTCAGAAAACGAGGACATAGACTATGAAGAAGTGATTACCAATTTGCTTAGTCAGGAAAGCGTTCATCGTGCCGCATTATCAGCTGGTTCGAGAATTATTCAGCCTACGTTGATGGACTTTTTACGTTAATCAAAATGATAGCCCTGGCCTTATTCCGGCACAGGGCCTATTTTTTATAAAGGGTGAGGATTATGTACATACAAACAAAATATATGGGAAGCGTGGAAGTTGATCCAAGCAAAATACTTTATTTTTCATCCGGTTTGCCCGGGTTTATAGAGGAAAAAGAATTCGTGCTTTTGAATACTGCGGAAAACTCTGTTTTTCAGATTTTGCAGTCAGCAGACACGCCTGAAATCGCTTTTGTTGTCGTTAACCCGTACTATTTTTATCAGAATTATGTCTTTGACTTAGATGAAAACTTGTTGAATGGTCTGTCCATAACTGATGCAGAAGATGTCATGGTACTTGCGATTGTGACGGTCAGAAAGCCTTTTGCAGAAAGTACGCTGAATTTAAAGGCTCCGATCATCATTAATTCCCAAAACCAGCAGGGAAAGCAGTACATATTAAATACGGATTCATATCCATCAAAAGCAGCTATTACATTACCCGATTCTGCATCAGTGAAAGGAGAGTAACGATGCTTGTTCTGACTAGAAAACAAAATGAATCAATTCAAATTGGTGACGATATTGAAGTGAAAGTGCTGGGCTTGACCGGTGATCAAGTAAAACTGGGCATTTCCGCTCCCGGATCGATGGATATCCACCGGAAAGAAATTTATCTTGATATACAAAAACAGAATAATGAAGCTGCCAACCTATCAGTGGATATACTGGAATTATTAAAAAGCGAGTAGCCCCTTTAATTAAGATCAAAACACCTTCATAAAAAGTATTTTTCAGCCGATATAAACAGTAAATCCACATAGGGAGTTGCATGGGCAATGAAGGTAGATAAGCCACTTAGAGCGGTTCACCCCTTGCAAAATGAACAACACAGCAGGTACACGGCAGCAGCAGCAAAGGAAAAATCAGCGGAGAGCAGTTCAAATACAGACCAGCAAAAAAAGAAAAATATGGATAAAGACCAAATTGAGACAATTGTTGCTCAATTAAATGACTTTATGGAACCAACACGTACCAGCTTGAAGTTTGAACTCCATGATAAGCTTAATGACTACTATGTTAAAGTAATTGATCGTGATACAGAAGAAGTAATCAGAGAAATCCCGCCGGAAAAAATGCTGGATATGCATGCTGCAATGGAAGAGTTTGCGGGCTTTCTAATAGATGAAAAGATCTGATACAGGCACCTGAAAGGAGTTGGCAGAAATGCGTATTGGTGGTTTGGCCTCAGGCATGGATATCGATAGTCTTGTAAATAGATTAATGAACGCGGAACGGATGCCGCTGCAAAAGATGGAGCAGGACCAGACGACACTCACATGGAAACGTGATGCTTTTCGCGACGTCAATAAATCGCTGGCGGAACTGGATGATATGATTCTTAACATGAAGATGGGAAGCACATATAACTCAAAATCAATCAGTTCGTCACAGGAAGATGCGGTCACAGCAACCGGTTCCTCAAGTGCCAATAATGGAACATATAATATCGAAGTGACTCAGCTGGCAACATCGGCGGTGAATATAAGCGAGGTCGGGATCGGTTTTGATGCTGATAAAACATTTGCAGAACTGAAAGCTGAAGGTGGGCTTGAATTGACGGATGAGCAAAAAACCTTTGAGTTTATGACTTATAAGGAAAATGGAGATGAAGTAAAGCATTCTTATGTTATTGAAGATGATGAATCACTGAACGATTTGCTCAAGCGTATTACGGATGATGATAATCATCATGTACGGGCAATTTATGACAGTAATAGTGAAAAAGTCATAATGGAAACGACAAGGACCGGCAATTATAATACAGATGAAAACCGGTATCTCGGTGCTGAAATTGCTTTTGACAGCACCACGGACTCCGCTTTTTTGAGGGATGTATTGAATCTGAAAAATGGAAAAGAAGTATCGGGGGAATGGGAGCCGGTTGAAAGCGGAGGAACGGATTCGGCGTTTAAGTATAATGGCATTGATATGACTTCCCGCAGTAATTCATATGAACTTGGCGGCGTCACATTTCAATTCAATGATACGACAACAGGAAATGGTGCCAATCTGACTGTTACAAACAATGTTGAACAATCACATGAATCAATTATGAACTTTGTCGATAAATATAATGAGGTCGTTGACAAACTGAATGGGACGCAGCAGGAAGAGAAATTCCGTGATTATCCGCCTTTAACCGATGAGCAAAAAGAAGAAATGTCAGAGCGGGAAATTGAGTTATGGGAAGAGAAAGCAAAAAGCGGGATTCTACGCGGGGAGTCCGCTATCTCCCAGGGCCTGTTCTCCATGCGGAGCAGCTGGTATTCAAATGTGCAATCAGACGGTGCTTTTTCATCATTAACGCAAGTCGGTATTTCGACAACGCGTAATTATTTGGACGGCGGGAAGCTGGAAGTCAATGAACAGGAACTCAAAGATGCTCTCGCCAGTGACCCTGACAGCGTATTCAAGCTTTTTTCCAATGATTCGGAAGATGAGGCCAGAGGCGTTATTAACAGACTGGAAGATGCACTCGATTCAACTATAGGACAAATTGAACAGCGGGCGGGCAAAGGAACCGATACGCTGGATAATTATACACTGGGTAAACGAATGAAAGATTTGACTGAACGAATTGGTGCTTTCGAAGATCGTATGGTTCAAGTGGAAAACCGTTATTGGAGTCAATTTTCTCAGATGGAACAGGCAATACAGAAAATGAATCAGCAGTCAACAATGCTTACAAACCAGTTCAGCGGAGGAGGCATGATGTAAAAAATCATGCGCCTCACTTTAATATAAGGAGTGTTCCTGAATGTCAATCAACAAGCCATATCAGACTTATCAGCATAATGCTGTTAATACGGCATCAAGCGGCGAATTAACCCTGATGCTTTATAACGGCTGCATTAAGTTTATTAAACAGGCAATGAAAGATATTGAAAATGGAAAAATCGAGGCAAAAAATACACATCTGCAAAAAGCTCAAAAGATTATCCAGGAACTGATGGTAACATTGGATATGAATGTTGAAATTTCCACGCAGATTATGCCGCTGTATGAGTATATACTTCACCAGCTAAAAGAAGGCAATGTCAAAAACGATCCCGCTTTTCTGGAAGAAGCTTTAAAATATGTTACCGAATTCCGGGATACCTGGAAACAAGTTATAAAGCAGGCCCGGCAAACCCGTTATGCACAAGGTGCGCAGGTATAATGAACCGGATGAAATCCTTATGGGATGTTACAAAGAAGCTTGAAACGGCACTTGACAGGGAGGTTAACGGAAAAAATCGTGAAAAAGTGCTGCAGGAAGTTAATGGTTTGCTTGAAGCAAGAGAGGAACTCCTCAGTGAAATCGGCCCTCCTTTCACTGAGATTGAAATGCGTACAGGCAGTGAAATTGTCAGACTGAACAACGCGCTTCAAGTTAAACTGAACACGTTATTTGACGAATTAAAGACTGAAATGAAACAGGCAAAAAAGCAAAAAAAGTCTCATCGTTCATATCTAAATCCTTATGAAAATGTGAAAGTAGCAGATGGCATGTTTTTGGACAGCAAGAATTAGAAGCACTGAGGGACTGATGTTACGGTTTTTTCGATTCGTGAATCTATTTTTTCCGACATATTTTTCTCGTTTAAGCAGGAAAAGTAGGTGGGAATGTAGTATAATAAATACATAAGGATGAAAGGAGGACACTTTTTATGAAGTATAACATTCGAGGCGAAAATATTGAGGTGACCGGAGCAATTCGGGATTATGTCGAGAAGAAAATCGGCAAGCTAGCCAGATATTTTGATACAGAGCCATCATCGGATGTAAATGTTAACTTGAGTGTCTATAACGATGAACAGCGAATTGAGGTTACGATTCCAATGCCAAACCTGCTGCTTCGGGCCGAAGTGCAACATCTGGACTTGTATGCAGCTATTGACCTGGCAGCTGATAAACTGGAACGGCAAATCCGTAAGTACAAAACAAAAGTGAATCGTAAATTTAGACAAGAAGGTTCTCCGAAACATATATTTGCAGAATTGGAAAAAGAAGCTGCAGAGGAAAATGCACAAGCTGTAGCGGAAGCAGATGAGGTTGAAATTGTCCGCAAAAAACAATTTGACCTTAAACCAATGGATTCTGAAGAAGCTGTTTTGCAGATGGATATGCTGGGGCACGCTTTTTACGTATTTACGAATGCCATATCAGGCGATACGAATGTTGTGTACCGCCGGAAAGATGGACGGTACGGCTTAATAGAACCTACCAGTTAATAAAAGAATAAAATTGTAACAAGAGGCTGGGACATAACTTATATATCAGATATAAAAGACGAACGATAATCAAGGTTAGCAGATATGCGTAGGCTCCCTGCGGGAACAGAGGCATAGGTGAGACAAGGAAGTGCCTTGGCACGAGTTGGCTCACCAGCCGCCCGCGGAAAGCGAAGCATATTTCCGGAGCGGTGTATTCCGCTCCCTTTCCTAATATTATCGTTCGTCTTTTCTTTTACTTTTAAACCTTTTGTCCCAGCTTCTTTAAGCTGCAACGAGACGCTCTTCAAAAGATTGTCGAAATTTGTCGTTCGATATACTGAAATTTGAATTTGGTTCCTCTTTTTAGGCAATATTTCATTAGTTTTCGTAATCGAGTGTCGAAATCGCTGTTTTTATACGAAGTTTTTGTCGAATGGGAATCAAAAATTAAAAAATTACGATTGGTACTTTTTATGGCGGCGTGTTATAACTTAATCATACTTAAGGAAAGGAAGTGCTTATGTGAGTGAGAAGAAGTATGACGAACTGGCCGTAAAAGTTCGACAGCATGAAGAAGCAATTGCTCAGCTTCTGGAAATTGTTGCTGTTACGAATCGTCGTCTTTCTGAATTGGATGGTAATCATGATGAACCGTTAAATCCTTATTCGTTTACATAGGCCCTTTCTTTTCAGAAGCCCCATTTTCCCTCTGATTTTCCTCGTTATAAGGACAGTCCACCCCTCCTGGATTGTCCTTTTTGCTTTTTGCCAACATCACTGTCAACCCTCCGCCGGTAACACTTGGACAAGTAATGTCAACCATTGCAATCAGTTGTCATACAACTTGAGTTGCGTTATTATTAATAATGGACTAACTATATGTGTCAACAATTGAAATAATATATTTTATAGCACTTATGTAAGTTTTTTCCCCGCATGTAATTGGCAGTAAGCCCCCATCTCGAATGCTCGGGTATACGATGGAGATTAGGTGGGGGCAACTGCCAGTAAATGTCCGATTCGTTTATCTAAGTTCTTTTTAGAGACAAATATGAGGAGCGTTTTAAATGGCAGGATTATTAACAAAAATATTCGGTGACGGCAATAAAAAACAGCTAAATAAACTTCAGCGAAAAGTTGATCAAATAGAGGAACTGGAGTCTGATATGGAAAGCCTGTCAGATGATGAACTCAAAAGAAAAACAGAGGAGTTCAAGGAGCGTTATGCCAATGGCGAGACATTAAATGATATGCTTGTCGAAGCTTTTGCTGTGGTGCGCGAAGGTGCCAAGCGCGTGCTTGGTATGCGTCCATTTCCTGTCCAGCTGTCGGGTGCAATTGCTTTGCATGAAGGCAATATCGCCGAAATGAAAACTGGTGAAGGGAAAACGTTGGCTTCCACCATGCCGGCATATTTAAATGCCCTTTCCGGAAAAGGTGTGCATATCATTACAGTCAATGATTATTTGGCTGGCCGTGATGCTAAGGACATGGGAGAATTATACAACTTTCTCGGTCTCTCGGTCGGGCTGAATGGCAATGGTATGACAAAGGATGAAAAACGTGAAGCGTATAACTGTGATATCACATACGGTACCAATAATGAATTTGGCTTTGACTACCTCCGTGATAACATGGTTCTATATAAAGAGCAGATGGTGCAGCGCCCTCTGAACTTTGCGATTATCGATGAAGTTGACTCAATTTTAATTGATGAAGCGCGCACACCGCTGATTATTTCCGGTTCTGCCCAAAAATCGGCTTCAATGTACCAGCAGGCAAACGGTTTTGTGCGGACGCTGAACAGGGAAACAGACTATACCTATGATGAAAAAACAAAGGGTGTGCAGCTGACTGAAGAAGGAATAAATAAAGCAGAGCGCTATTTCGGCATTGAAAACCTGTTTGACTTAAATCACGTTTCGCTGACACATCATATTAATCAAGCGCTTAAAGCCCATGTATCAATGCATCGTGATACGGATTATGTCGTTCAGGAAGGTGAGGTCGTCATTGTGGACCAATTCACCGGCCGGCTGATGAAGGGACGGCGTTACAGCGATGGTCTTCACCAGGCAATTGAAGCTAAAGAAGGTCTGCAAATCCAAAACGAAAGCATGACACTGGCTTCGATAACATTCCAGAACTTTTTCCGGATGTATCAAAAATTATCGGGAATGACCGGTACGGCTAAAACGGAAGAAGAAGAGTTCCGCAATATTTATAATATGGATGTTATCGCCATACCGACGAATGAACCCATTATTCGTGACGACAAACCTGATATGATTTACAAATCGGTGGAAGGAAAATTCCGTGCGGTTACGGAGGATATTAAGCAGCGGTATGAAGCCGGTCAGCCTGTTTTGGTGGGTACGGTTGCAGTTGAAACATCAGAGCTGATTTCAAAGATGCTCAAAAAAGCCGGCGTACCGCATAATGTTCTGAACGCCAAAAACCACTACCGTGAAGCGGAGATTATCGAGAATGCGGGTCAAAAAGGTGCGGTCACCATTGCAACTAACATGGCCGGGCGCGGTACCGATATTAAACTTGGTGAAGGTGTGACGGAACTTGGCGGCCTTGCGGTGATTGGCACCGAGCGGCATGAATCCCGGCGTATTGATAACCAACTTCGGGGTCGTTCGGGACGCCAAGGTGACCCTGGAATGTCCCAGTTTTATCTTTCAATGGAAGACGAGCTGATGCGCCGTTTTGGCTCTGAGAATATGCGTAACATGATGGATCGCATGGGTATGGACGATTCCCAGCCGATCGAGAGCAAAATGGTCTCAAGAGCTGTAGAGTCTGCTCAGAAGCGTGTGGAAGGTAATAACTTTGACGCCCGAAAGACAGTCCTATCGTACGATGATGTTCTGAGACAGCAGCGTGAAATTATCTATAAACAACGTTTCGATGTAATCGAAGCCAATGAAGACTTGCGTGATATCGTCCAGGAGATGATTAAATCATCGATCGAGCGTGTCGTTAATGCGAATACGCAGGATGAACTGGATGAAAATTGGGAATTGAATACCATAATCGAATATGTTCACGGTAATTTGCTGAGTCCTGAGGATATTTCGGCTGATGATCTTAAAGGGAAAGAACCTGACGAGATAACCGACTTTATTCTGGAGAAAGTTAAAGCACGTTACGAGGAAAAGGAAGAGGAACTCACGCCTGAGCAAATGCGTGAATTCGAAAAAGTAATCGTGCTGCGTACGGTTGATACAAAATGGATGGACCATATTGATCAGATGGAACAGCTTCGCCAGGGCATTCATTTGCGGGCTTACGGCCAAAATGATCCATTGCAGGAATATCAGGCTGAAGGCTTCCAGATGTTCGAGAGCATGATTGTAGAAATTGAAGAAGAAGTTGCAAAATATGTTATGAAAGCAGAAATTCGTGATAATCTGCAACGTCAGGAAGTTGCGAAAAATACACAGGCAGTTTCCGGCGGACAGAATCAAAATGAAAAGAAAAAATCCCGGAAACCATATGTGAAAACGGACAATGTCGGGCGTAATGAGCCATGTCCGTGCGGAAGCGGTAAAAAATACAAGCACTGCCACGGTGCATGATTTTAAATATCATGAAACACTCTCGTAAATAAACGGGGGTGTTTTCGCTGATAATAAAAAGACTTAGAGGTGAAGGTTATGGAACTTGTTGAAATCGGTAATGAACTTGAACAAATGAACAAGCGGATTAATGATTTTAGGGGGTCTCTTTGACTTAGATGTTAAACGGCAGCGTATAAAAGAACTGGAAATGGAAATGAGTGACCCGGCATTTTGGAATGATCAAAACAAAGCCCAAAAAATGATTAATGAAAATAACAGCCTAAAGCAGTACGTTGAAGGATTTGATTCCCTGGAAGAACAGCTTGAGAGTATGGAAGTCTCTTATGAATTGGTAAAAGAAGAAAATGATCAGGAATTGTTTGATGATCTTGAAAAAGATTTGACTGCATTGCGCGAGGAAATGAATGCATTTGAACTGCAAATGCTTTTAAGCGAACCATATGATCAAAATAATGCGATTCTGGAATTGCATCCTGGAGCAGGCGGCACCGAATCACAAGATTGGGCAAGTATTCTTTTGCGTATGTACCAGCGGTGGGCTGAAAGTAAAAACTTTTCAGTAGAAATACTCAACTACTTGCCGGGTGATGAAGCCGGTGTCAAAAATGTTACGTTGTGGATTAAAGGACATAACGCATATGGTTACCTCAAAGCAGAAAAAGGCGTTCATCGTCTTGTGCGTATTTCACCTTTCGATTCTTCGGGCAGACGCCACACGTCTTTTGCGTCATGTGATGTAATGCCGGAGATGGATGATAGTGTGGATATTGAAATAAAAAGTGAAGATATTAACATTGACACATACCGTGCCAGTGGTGCCGGCGGTCAGCATGTCAATACGACCGATTCCGCCGTTCGGATTACACACTTGCCGACAAAGACAATCGTGACTTGCCAATCTGAACGTTCGCAAATTCAGAACAGGGAGCGGGCGATGAAAATGCTGCGTTCCAAACTTTATCAGCTGGAGTTGGAACGACAGCAGCAGGAAATTGATGAATTGCGTGGAGAACAACGTGAAATCGGCTGGGGGAGTCAGATACGCTCATATGTCTTCCATCCGTATACAATGGTTAAAGACCATCGTACAAACGTTGAAGCAGGTAATGCCCAAGGTGTTGTTGACGGCGAACTTGATCAATTCATTGATGCCTATTTACGTTCACGGATCAATTAACCGTTATTTCGGCAGAGGGCGCATCAACCATATCTAAAAAGTCAAAAAAACGCCATAAAATGATTGAACCCTTGATGTGCAAGTTATTTAGGCTAAAATTTCCAGTTGCAAATCAGGTCGAGCAGTTTTAATTTCGTATGATTAGGTTATAATAGCTGTGATAACCTTTTCAAAACTTTGTTAGGGGGGATTAACATGAAAAAATGGTTATTGACAATGTTGTTCAGCACAGCACTCGTGCTCGGTGCTTGTGGCGGCGGTGGTGACGACAACGGCGGTGAAAATTCCGGCGGAGATAACGGCGGATCAACCACCGATAGTGCAGCTGCTGAAGAAATTTACGAAAGTAACTGCGCTTCATGTCACGGTGCAGACCTTTCAGGTGGTGCTGGACCGGACCTGACAGCAGTTGGAGCAGATTATTCTGCAGACGAGATTGCTGATATTATTCAAAACGGTAAAGGCAGCATGCCAGCACAGGATGTCTCTGATGAAGACACTCAGACACTTTCTAACTGGTTGGCTGAGAACAATTAATTAAGCAGTAAATAAAAAGCCTTGATCCTATTTCCGGGATAAGGCTTTTTTGATTTCTTTGCAGAATGTATTACGCTTCGTACACAATCGATAATTGCTACATTTATTCAACTGGATAGAAATATTACAAAAATAGCGTCGAATAACATAAAATGAAATCAAAATGTAATATTATAAGTCTAAAATTCCTGCTGAAAAATGTTATAATGAATGAAAATTGTTCAATAGACTCGTTAAAAAATGAGTCTTTTTAATTGCAGATATACTGACATCTACGACTTACAACAATACAGATTAAAGGTGATACATAGTGATTACGATGAAAGACGTTCATAAAACATACGCAAATGGCGTGACTGCCTTGAATGGAGTGAATATAAATATTGACCAAGGTGAGTTTGTGTATGTTGTCGGGCCGAGCGGAGCCGGGAAGTCAACATTTATCAGGCTCATTTACCGTGAAGTGAAACCGACTGATGGCTCGATAGTCGTAAATGATACAGATTTAAGCACGCTGAAGGAAAGGAAAGTTCCTTTTTTGCGCCGGGATGTTGGAGTGGTTTTTCAGGATTTTAAACTGCTGCCGAAACTATCAGTTTATGAAAATATTGCATTTGCACTTGAAGTCATTGAAGAGTCGCCGCGCAATATCCGTACCAGAGTGATGGACGTGCTTGAACTTGTCGGGTTGAAAAACAAAGCACGATTCATACCGGATGAATTGTCAGGTGGTGAACAGCAGCGTGTATCGATTGCACGCGCAATTGTGAACCAGCCGAAAATTGTGATTGCCGATGAACCAACCGGAAACCTGGACCCTGAGACGTCTTGGGAGATCATGCGGATTTTTGAAGAAGTTAATGCTAAAGGCACCACGTTGATCATGGCCACTCACAGCAAAGAAATTGTTAATACAGTCAAAAAACGCGTTATCGCAGTGGAAGATGGGTTGATTGTGCGTGACGAACACCGGGGTGAATACGGCTATGAGGCTTAGAACAGCAAAACGCCATGTCAGGGAAGGGATAAAAAATATCTTCCGGAATGGCTGGATGACGATAGCATCAGTTGCCGCTGTAACGACGACATTATTGCTTGTTGCGGCATTCCTGGCATTAATGCTGAACTTGAATCATATGGCCGGGGGCCTTGAAGAAGATGTGGAAATTGAAGCATTAATCGATGTTACGGCCAACGAGGAAGAGATAAATGAAATAGGCAGCACGATTAAAGAAATGGATGAAGCTGCAAGTGTTAAGTTCAATTCCAAGGATGAACAGCTTGAAGGCCTGATTGATGACATGGGTGAGGAAGGCTCAACATGGCAAATGTTTGAGCAGGACAACCCATTAAGCCATGCTTACATTGTCAAAGCAAAAACACCTTCGAATACATCGGGGCTGGCTGAGCAAATCAATAATCTCGACAATATTCAGGAAGTCAATTATGGACGAGATGTTATCCAACAGCTGTTTCAATTTAATGATTACGCCCGCAATATTGGTCTTGTGCTGATAGCTGCATTAGTCTTTACTGCTATATTCCTCATATCAAATACCATAAAACTTACAATTATGGCACGAAGCAGGGAAATTGGAATTATGAAGCTTGTGGGCGCGACAAATGGTTTTATTCGCTGGCCATTTTTTATTGAGGGAGCCTTGCACGGGATATTGGGTTCTATCATACCAATTGCAGCTGTAATGAGTGGATATCATTACTTGGTGAATAATTTGGGTGCGCAGATCACCTACTCATTCGTGGAATTGCTGCCATTCAATCCATTCGCCTGGCAGTTGTCATTGCTCATCCTGTTAATTGGCACCTTAATCGGTGTATGGGGAAGTGTTATGAGCGTGCGTAAATTCCTGAAAGTATAGCAGTCGGGTAGCGGCATAAACATTGACTTATGCTGCACTGCTGTCGCGGGGGCGTGAAAGCTCAGAAATAAAACAACAGTTTGTTTTGTATCAGGCTCTCACCTCCTTTCAGGTATCTATAATTCAAACTAACGCGTATCCACTAATCGATTAACAAACTTTAAATTAAACATTAGAACCAGCAGAGAGAGGGGAAACGAGATGAGGAAATTTATTTCTGGAACACTGGCTGCTTTTATGGTTGTTAGTGTAAGTATGACTGATATCGATAAAGCGTCGGCAGAGAGTACAGATGACCTTGACCAAAAAATAGAAAATAAACGGGAAGAACAGAAAGAAATTGACAAGAATAAATCCGAAATTCAAAATGACAAACAGCAGACAGAAGAGAAAATAGATAAAAATCTGGAAAAACAAGATAACGTTACAAGTGAAATTAATACAATCGATAACAAACTAGCTGATACACGCGAACAGATTCAAACAAAAGAAAGTGAAATTGCTGATACAAATGAGCAACTCGATGCGTTAAACAACCAAATTAATGAATTGAATGCCCAGATTGAACAGCTTAAAGAAGAAATCAAGGAACTTAAACAACGTATTAAAGAGCGTGAAAAGTTATTGAAAGAACGCTTGCGTGCGATTCAATCCAATGGCGGCAATGCAAAATACATAGAAGTTATTTTTGGTGCTAAAAGCTTCGGTGATTTAATCAGCAGATCCTCTGCCGTTAATACAATTATGGATTCCGATAAAAATATTATGGAGACACATAAGCGTGAAAAACAGGAAGTTGAAGATAAGCAGGCAGAAGTGAAAGCCAAGAAAAAAGATGTTGAGCAAAAGAAAGCTGAAGTTGAACAAAAGAAAGCATCTTTGAAGGATCAAAAGAATGAACTTGAGTCATTACAATCAGAGCTGGATGACCAAATGGCTGAAAAGGAAGAACTTCTGAGTGAACTTGAAACTGAAGAAAGTGAACTTGAGGAGTACCAGGTAAGCCTGGAAGAAGAGCAGAAAGTGTTGCGTCAGCAGGAAGCAGCGAACCAAAATGCCATTGAGGCAGCCAAACAAGAGAAGGAGAAACTTGAGCAGCTTGCCAGAGAACGTGAACGAAAGAAAAAAGAGCGTGAACAACAAGCTGCACAATCTTCAAGCAGCAGTTCCAGCAGCTCAAGCCAATCAAGCAGCAGTTCCAATAGCAGTTCCGGCTCAACTGCCTCAACTTCGAGCTCAGGTAACGGTACGTTTGTTCATCCGATCTCTGCACCGGTAACATCAGGTTATGGTCATCGATGGGGCAAACTTCATGCGGGAATTGACTATGGCGTCTCAATCGGGACTCCTGTTGGCTCAGCTGCAGCAGGTTCGGTCAGTTATGCCGGTACGATGAGCGGTTACGGAAATGTTGTCTTGGTACGTCACTACATTAACGGCAGTTATTACACGACATTGTATGCGCACTTAAACAGTATTTCTGTTTCGGTCGGACAATCTGTCAGCAAGAGTCAGAGCATTGGGTTAAGCGGCAATACTGGACGCTCCACAGGACCGCACCTTCACTTTGAAATACATCGTGGAAATTGGAACAACGCTAAAAGCAACTCGGTAAATCCATTGAGCTATCTTAATTAAATTCAGATGAATGGCATTGCATTTTAGCGGCATAAACTATATTATTGAAGGCATCGCACATTACGGTGTGATGCCTTTTTGTAGATATTAGACGAAAAATAAGTGCATAATAGGAACGAGTCACCGAGAAAATTTATATCAGTTGGGGTGAAAAGATGACATTAAAAAAGCAACACTTAGTGCTTTTGCTGATAGCTGCAGTACTGTTGGGGTTTGCAGGTGCTTTCTTTGGGATGAAAATAGCAGAGCCCGAACAGGAGCCGGCCGAGAAGATCCAGGAAACGTCCAATGCTGTGACTGATGGAGATGGAGACGGACCACCTGCTAATATGCGGAAGGTCGTTCAGACGTATAATTTAATTAAGAATAACTATTTGGAAGATGTAGAGGACAAGCAGCTGATCGAAGGCGCAATTAAAGGCATGGTCTCTTCATTAGAGGATCCTTACAGTTCTTATATGGACATTGACACAATGGAACAATTCAACCAATCAATTGAATCGTCTTTTCAAGGAATTGGTGCTGAAGTCAGCATGGTAAACGAAAAAGTGACAATCGTTTCACCCATAAAAGATTCGCCTGCAGAAGAAGCAGGTTTAAGGCCCAATGATCAGATTTTAAGTGTAGATGGTGAAAGTGTTGCCGGGTTAAATTTAAACGAAGCCGTCGAAAAAATCCGCGGTGAAAAAGGAACAGAAGTTGTACTCGAGGTTCAGCGCTCAGGCGTCTCAGAGCCATTTGAAGTTACAATTGTACGCGATGACATACCAGTGGAAACTGTTTATTCCGAGACAAAGTCAATCGATGGAAAGAAAACGGGTGTTATTGAAATAACATCGTTTGCTGAAAATACAGGTAAGCATTTTACAGAACAACTGCAAAAATTAGAAGAAGAAAATATTGAAGGCCTTGTTATTGATGTAAGAGGAAATCCCGGCGGCGTTCTTACAGCAGTTGAGGAGATATTAGAAAACTTCATACCAAAAGATAAACCGTATGTGCAAATCGAAAATCCGAATGGCGAAACCGACAAGTCTTATTCAGAGCTGGAAGCGAAAAAACCTTATCCGATCAGTGTGCTTATTGATGAAGGCAGTGCCTCCGCTTCAGAGATACTGGCGGTTGCTATGAAAGAAACAGGTTATGATGTTGTTGGCAAAAACAGCTTTGGAAAAGGGACTGTTCAACAGGCGGTCCCTGTTGGAGAGGACGGCAGCAGAGTCAAATTAACCGTCTTTAAATGGCTTTCCCCTGATGGAACTTGGATTCATGAGGACGGTGTGAAGCCTACAGTCGAAGTTGAGCAGCCGGAGCATTATTATACAAACCCGGTGCAAGTTGATGAACCACTCAAACTCGATGAAACCGGCGACAATATAAAAAATATACAAGTCATGTTGAATGGCTTGGATTATGAAACTGGAAGAACGGATGGTTATTTCAGTGAAAAGACTGCCGCAGCTGTTGAAGCATTTCAAGCTGAACATGACCTGGAAGTCACTGGAGAAGTAGGCGAAAAAACAGCTGGGGCTATCGAGCAAGAAGTTGTTGACCGAATCCGCAATGGCAAGGACGATTTGCAGATGGAAGAGGCGCTGAATAGCTTGTATAAATAAAAATCTCGCTTTATTTCGCAATTGTTTTCTTCATTCAGTGGCGTAATAGAGGCCACTGAATGAAGTTTCATTATCATGCAGGAAAAGTTTCGACACATATCGAATAATAAACAGAAGGCTGTTTTCGTAAAGATTGTTGTTAACTGTTTCGCTCTAGGTGGAAACTGCGAACCAGTGGAAATTCTTCCTTCTGATTTCAGTTAGTGCTATGACGCCGCTCCGGAAATACACGCCGCTTTCCGCGGGCGGCTGGTGAGCCAACTCGTGCCAAGGCACTTCGTTGTCTCACCTATGCCTCTGCTCCCGCAGGAGTCGGCGTGTATTTCCTCCGCTAAGGTTGTATACTCATGTATTGCTATGGAATATACAGTAAGCCTTTTCCAGCGTAGGCAATATGCGTAGACTCCTATGGGAACAGCACGTGTCCGAAGACCCCGCAAGAAAGCGGTAAGGTTCAAAGGCTAAGACCGCCACGTGCTGTGGAAACGCCTTTGTGACCAACATCGTGTTGGCCCGAGGCCGTGCCCATGGAAAGCGAAGTATATTGCCGGAGTGGCTTTAAGCACCCACGTGTATACCCGAAACGGTGGACGCGGCACTAACTAGTTCGCAGTATATGGTAACTGCGAGGGTTAAAAAGCTGCAAAGTTTAAGAAAAAACGAACAGAAAGATTTAACAGAAGGTGATCAACGTGGTACAATCCTGGCTAATGGAACTGCTGAATGGAATAGGCCGTTTCTTTTTGAACCCGCTATTATATTGGGCGATCATTCTTTCAATATTAGTTGGTTATAAGCGTATAAAATCAGAACGACAGCAATTTGGTTTGAAAATCTTTGATGTTTTTTCAGAGTGTAAAAAGACGTGGCTAATTTCTTTGAGTTTTGGATTAATAGTATCACTTTTAGCTATTGGAGTAGGGTTCGTCTTTTCCTATCACATTATCCTGCTTATTTCAGGGGTAACGATTCTGCTCAGTTTGTCACTTCGTTTAACGCTTCTTTCGCCGGTTTACACGATTGGGCTTACATTTTTTATATTGCTCTTCTCACCTTTTGTATTGAACTACCAATCAATTATTGACCCTGACCTGTTTGAGACACCTAACTTTACGGCGCTTAGTATATTGACTGCCGTGTTATTATCAGCCGAAGCATTTTTATTGAAGCGACAAGGAAGAAATGATACATTCCCGGAAATGAAAATCAGCCGCCGAGGCACGTTGATTGGAATGCAGCATCTTAGAAAAATGACACTTATACCGTTTTTTGTGCTGGTTCCCAGTGGGTCGATCACGGCGTTTGCCTCATATTGGCCATATTTTTCAATAGGTGGTGAAACATTCAGCCTTGTATTGATCCCCTTTTTAATCGGTTTTGACCATCTTGTGCAAGGGTCTCTTTCTGAAAAGGCTGCCGGCCGATTGGCGGGATCACTTCATATTTTGAGTTTAATCATTTTATTGATGGCAGCAGGGAGCATTTACATCGGCTGGCTGTCACTCGCTGCGGCCGCTGTTGGGATTCTGGGCCGTGAATATCTCAGCTATCGCCATCGAATCAAAGACCAGGAAAATCCACCATTTTTCAATCAAACTGGACAGGGTGTAAAGGTTCTGGCAGTTATACCGGCCTCGCCCGCTGATCGCCTGGGAATTGCGGCCGGTGAAACAATTAGTAAAGTTAATGGAAAAAAAATAGCTGATATGGAACAGTTTTACTATGCCTTACAAAAAGGTGGTGCTTTCTTTAAAATGGAAGTTATTGGAGATAATGGGGAGGCTCGTTTTCTTCAAAGCGCATTATATGAGGAGGATCATCATGAGTTAGGTGTTATTACCACATTTAACAGGCATCAGAAAAATAATTACGCATAATTTTTTATTTAATGAAGCAGCGGGCTGAAATTTGCCTGCTGCTTTTTTTACTATTGTCATAGTTTTAACCATAAAAACTAAGAAAACTTATTTTTCAAAAAATAATCTATAAACAGTGATTTGCATCACTCGTCAAACGAGATGATTTTCGTATGATGTAAGCGATCGAGCAATCTTATGGTTGTTTTAACTAAGAAATGTTAAGGGGGTCACGAAAAGATGATGCAAACTGTTGCCTGGGTTGTCAGTTTAGTTTTTATGCTTATTGTAACGGCCGTATTCGGTATTGTGGCAATAAAATCGACTGAAGAACGCGACTATACACCGATTAAGAAAAAGTGGTATAAGGCACGCACGTTCTATGGTGTAATATTGGTTGTTTCAATGCTGGTCGTAACAATTTATACATTAAGAGATTTGCCATACAACCAGCCAGTTTACAGTGCTGAAGCCCAACCAACAATAGTTGATGTTGAAGCACTGCAGTTTGGCTGGGAACTGAGTGAAACTGAATTTAAAGTTGGTGAACCGGTGGAATTCCATGTTACAAGCAAGGATGTTAACCACGGTTTCGGGCTCTATGATGAAGAAATGAACATTCTCACACAGACACAAGCGATGCCGGATTATACGAACAAAGTTTATATGACGTTTGAGGAACCGGGCACGTATGAGGTTTTGTGTATGGAATATTGTGGATTGGCACATCATTTGATGACAGCTGAAATTACAGTGACTGAATAAAGAAAAGAGGTGGAATAAATGGAGTCCATTAAAGAGCGCAACAATTTGGTTGTTTCCTATTTGACCCTTGGTGGTTTGATTATTGCAGTTATGATGGTTTTTGGAATTTTAATGCTTTTATCACAGGGCGGTTTATTGAATCTGAGCCCGGCTAACTTTTATCAATTTCTCACAATACACGGCACGGGGATGGTTGGCGCGGCGGCCTTTGCCGCAGCAGGCGTTATGGCTTACTTTTTAAGTAAGTATGTGAAGCTTTCAAAAAAGATAATGAAGGTTAACCTGGTTTTTTTCTGATTGGCGTTATCATGGTAATTATTGGCGTTTTTTCGTTTGAATATGCAAGTTCGTGGACGTTTTTATATCCGCTGCCGCAGCTTTCGGCTAATGCATGGGGAACAGCAGGGGCATTATTATACTTGTTGGGCATGCTGATACTGGGAGTCGGCTTTCTCCTGTTTTATCTGGATGCCGGCCGTGCGATTATTAAAAATTACGGCAGCCTGGGCAAGGGGCTGGGGTGGGATGTTATATCCGGTAAAAAGTCCGAAGACAATGCACCATCCAGCACTGTCATTGCAAGTACAATGGTTATCATCGTTAACGTTACGGCACTTACAGCGGGAGCCACTGTTTTAATTATGAATGTTATTAATGTGGTTAATCCGGCATTTACGGTTGACCCATTGCTTGCAAAAAATCTGACATATGCGTTCGGTCATATTTTTGCGAATTCAATTATCTATATGGGTGTCATCGCAGTATACGAAATTTTACAGGAATATACTAAGCGGCCGTGGAAAGTAAATAAAGTCTTTCTAGTTGCCTGGTCAATGTCAACGTTCTTCACGTTACTGATCTATACGCATCATTTGCTGATGGACTCTGTCATGCCGGCATGGATGCTGATTATGGGGCAGGCTCTCTCATATGCGAATGGGCTGCCAGTACTGGTCGTTACCGCTTATGGTGCCTTAATGATTGTGTATAAATCAGGCATTAAATGGGACATTGGATCAGCTCTTATTTTTACATCCATGTTTGGATGGGTCGTCGGTGTCGTTCCTGCGATTGTTGATGCAACAATCGTCGTCAATGAAGTGATGCACAATACAAAATGGGTTCCGGGTCATTTCCATATGTATATGGCGCTTGGTGCTTGTGCGATGATCTTTGGGTTTATGTATTATTTGGCACGACAGGATAGCCATATTAAGACAAATATGGCTGATCGGTTTGGATTTATTGGTTATATGATCGCTATAATTGGACTGAGTGGTTCGTTCCTTATGTCAGGTGCTTTAAGCACGCCCCGACGCTGGGCAACCCACATCCCGGAATGGATGGGGCCGGCGATTTTTGGAGGGGTTGCGGGTATATTAGCTCTTGTTGCAACAACGATATTTGTCATTCATTTTATCCGCTTCATACTAATACGAAATAAAACAGACGAACGTACAGGTATGAACAAAAAACAGCTTGCTTAATCGTAAAGGGGGTAGGGAAGATGCGGACAGCACTATATGGCGTGGTTTTGTTCATGCTGCTGATTTTGCCCCCAGTCAGGCATGCAATGGAATCCGTAATGATTGTTCATATGCTTGTGCAGATCCCACTCCTCATTGTTTCAGGCTGGCTGATGGCGGGATACTTTCAGGTTAAGGTTGAAAGGTTTTTTAACAAGTGGAATGGCAATGGGGCTGCAGGAATTATCCTGGTTGTAATGATAACAATCTATTGGATGGTTCCCAGAACACTGGATGAGGCGCTTGTTTCGGGACATATCGAGCTGTTCAAATTTCTCAGCCTTCCATTTCTGACCGGGGTCGTCTTGCGGGACAGCTGGCGAAAAATAAATCCTGTCATTAAAAGCTTTATCATGTTCAATTACATTTCAATGTTTGGGTTGCTGGCATGGATTTATATCGACGCACCGGTTCGTGTCTGCAACAGTTATTTGGAAACTGATCAGACGATATTGGGGTGGGGCTTTTTAGTCATAACAGTCGGTCTCATTCTCTATATACTTCAAAACGTCTTCACCGATCAATCAGGATCAGCTTTTTAAAAGGTGGGCGTTGGGTGGTGATAATCTAAATTCTCAACATTAAAAGACGAACGATTAGAAGTCTAATAATCGTTCGTCTTTTTCCTTTATTTTACCCCGGTGTTTTGTTTTATTAATATGTAAATAAATGGAATTTTATATATAATGTTTTTCACAATATCCATAGTGGAAAAAAGGCTTTCAATTACTGTCATAATAATTTAATACTATAATTACTTCCGACATAAATTGTTCATAACTGAGCAGGTATTAAGTGACCTGAATCACAGGTGTGACTACTCAATCATCGTAAACTATAGTCAGAGATAAGATGAACCATTCGCTTAGGGCAGATAACAGTAAGGATGAAAACAAACCGGATGGTTAGGCTTATCAAAAATCATACAGAGGTGATTGAAATGTTTAACCGCCGAGGGATTTTAGCGATAATTATGATGAGTGTTGTGGTCTTGTTGTTAGCTGCTTGTTCGGGAGAGAATGGTGAGGGGCAAAAAGATGTATCGGAGGATTTGGATGCTTCGGTTGAAAAAGCAAGCGCTGAAGAAGGACCTGAGGTTATTAAGGCCCATGAAGCCATTAACCACGAACCAACACCACTTGATATCGAACGCGATGGAAGTGACGTTTACGTTAACATGACAGCTCAAATCACCGATATCGAAATCGATGATGGCTATAACTATAAAGCGTGGACATTTAACGGTGAAGCCCCTGGGCCGCTGGTTGTTGTGAACGAAGGCGATACCATTCATTTCACATTGGATAATATGGACCCATCGATCCCGCACAGTATGGACTTTCATGCGGTCCACACCGCGCCGGACAAAGGGTTTGCGGACGTAGCGCCAAATGAAGAAGGAACGTTTGTTTATGAAGCATCAAACCCGGGAGTTTTCATGTATCATTGCGGCACTGATCCCGTACTTTCTCACATCGCAAATGGCATGCATGGCGTCATTATCGTTCAGCCTGATGATGGTTATCCAACCGATGATGAAGTTGATCAGGAATATGTCATTATCCAAAACGAATGGTATAAATATAATGATCTTGATAATATGACAAATGAAGAACCATCTCAAGTTGTTCTTTCTTCAAAGGCTTTGCATGATGGACAGCCAAACACCAATGGCACAGTCGGTGCATTGATTGATGAACCATTAAAGGCAAAAGTTGGCGATAAAGTCCGCTTCTATATTAACAATGTGGGGCCTAATGAAATGAGCAGCTTCCATGTCATCGGGACACTGTTTGATGATGTTTACATCGACGGCAATCCTGCCAATCATCAAGAAGGGATGCAAACGGTTGGTCTACCGGCGAGCGGCGGAGCAGTTGTAGAATTCATAGTAAAAGAACCTGGAACATATAAGTTCGTCACACACCAGTTCAACCATGTACAAAAAGGCGGCGTCGGTAAACTGATCGTAACTGAATAAAACGGCACAATCACAGATGTCAATTAGAAAAGCCCGGTTTTGCAAAAATCCGGGTTTTTCGTTTGGTTTAAAATACCTTTAATAATTTCTGGCGGGCTAAGCAGACTAAAAAAGCAATCCAGTTAAAGAAAAGGGAATTGGCATGAAAAACTATTTGCTTGCAATATGGAACACGCTAGACCCCGTTTACTACATTTTTACAAGATTGCATCATGTCACAGATCATAACCAGAATAAGACGTTATTCCGTGTCAGGTTAACGAAATACAAAGGCTCACCAGTAATCTTGAAGGACGGCACAACGATACGAAAAAACGATCTATTATTGAAAATTCACTTGCATAACGTTCGGATGATTCGTGAACTTAATGGGAACAAAAGTGAGCTGCAGCGTGCATTGGCACTATACCACATGGTCCGGAATGACCTGCATTGTCTTTCGGATTATATTGAAAAACACCCTCGACAACATGAAATAAAAGCGTTAATAGGGATTACGACATTAAATAAGGGCACACGGCGCCTTGGGTTTGAAATAGTTTCAATCCAAAGTCGTTGTTATCGTCTGTTTAAACAATTCACATGTCGATTCATTAATTTTATTGCAGAGCGTCCTTGCGATGCTTCTCCCAGTTATTTATTTATGTCAGCGAATCGGCTGTTGAGCCACTCTGAACGGAAGATTTACGACTGAAAGGAACGTTATGAAAAGTTATTTCAGGTCGCGAGCCAATACGTATATTGAGCCCTGTTTGTCCAAGCCCCTCACTTATATAGAAGAGTGATTGGTTCTGACGATGCAATCCTTTAACGATATTTTGCTTGGCGAGCTTGCCCATTTTAACAAGATGGTATGCCTTAGGATAGCAGATCTGACCGCCGTGAAAATGACCTGCCATCAAGTAATCAAACGGATAGTCTTGCATTTCAAGAATGACGTTCGGATCGTGGGTGAGAACGATATTCGTTCCGGCCTGCAGATTTTGATAAGCTTTGCGCAGGTCGCTGCGATTTGTGCTGTAGTCGTCAATGCCGATGATATTTATACGATGCCCATTAACCGAAAAGTGTTCACTGTTATTTTGCAAAACGCGAACGTTGTTTTTCGTCAATAGGTTAATAAGATAATTTAATTCCTGGCCTTTCAGTACATAGTCATGGTTGCCCAGGACGGCGTATATCCCATATGCAGGCGCCATTTCACGCAAAACGTTTAAATAAGGAAGCAATTTAGGAATGCTTCGTTTTCGATCCAGAAAATCGCCGGTCAATGCAATCATATCAACCGATTCTTTTTTTAGTTTATCGGCAAGCTGTGCTGGTGTTAATGAGATGTTTTCTAGATGGAGATCCGACAGATGAAGGATGGACAACGTAGGGAGGTCCTCAGCATCTTCATTAATGGCATTAACTTTATTAATCTGTATATCGTGTGTATTTTTGTATGCTTTAAATAGGAAATAACCGATATATCCTATCATAAATACGATGATGGCATTTATCATTTTATGACCCCTCTCCAACCAAAATTATAGCATCTGATGAAGGCTGGAATCATTGGTAATTGAAGCCAAGCAAGCTGTTGAATGGAGATGAGACGATGAAAAGAGCCTTATTTTTGCCGTTTATGCAACTGCCGACAGGGCATCATCATGTGGCAGATGCGTTAATGGAGGAAATTGAAACCTGCCGGAGCGATGTGTGGTGTGACAAAGTGGATATTTTGTCGTATAGCTATGGCCTGTTTGAGAAAGTGATTTCCTCAGCTTACTTAAACTGGATTAAATACTTTCCGAATTCATATGATTGGCTGTACAAGTTTGCTGCGTATGACAAAGAACCGCGCCATAACCGCAGTTACGTTTATGAAGCTATGTTTATGTATTTTTTCAAGCGCCTGCTCGACCAGCAGAATGCCCACACATTGTTTTGTACGCATGCATTGCCGTCCAATATGGCGAGTGTCTTAAAACGAAAGCACGCATTGTCTTCTGTCACGGTCAATGTGTATACGGACTACTTTATTAATCATCTCTGGGGCATAGAAGGGATTGATTACCATTTAGCTCCCACAGTGCACGTGAAAGAATTTTTAATTTCAAAAGGTGTCAAACCGGAAGCGGTATATGTAACAGGTGTACCTGTTGCCGGCTCGTTTCAAAAAGAGGCAAGAGCAGCAGATCGGCGGGGGCTTGTGAGAATACTTGTAACAGGCGGAAGCCTTGGGGCAGGTGCACTCCGAAATATCGCTTCTGAACTTAAGTCAGACAAGGTTCATTATTATATTTTGTGTGGGAAAAATAATGACTTATATGAGAAGTTGCTTCAGGCTGCGAACAAATCCATAACGCCAGTCCCTTACATCGCAAACAAAGCAGACATGGATCGATTGTACAATACTGTTGATGCAGTAATTACAAAGCCTGGAGGGGTGACAATCAGTGAATGTCTCGTGAAGCGAAAACCGTTATTTTTATATGATCCGCTGCCAGGCCAGGAACGGATCAACGCCGGGGAAATGGCGCGCATGGGTACAGCTGTAGTACTGGATAAGGACAGATATTTGGAAGAACAGGTGTTACAGTTTTTCACGGATAAACAGCGACGAAAAACGTATGAAGACAGTGTTGACGCTTATCACCGGCAACTCGATAAGCGTCCGTTGTCAGAACTGTTAGGTGGATTAATCGAAAACGATTAACACCTATTGTCGGAAGCTATTAACCTCCAGTCAGCTTTCCGATTGTTTGTCCTCGCTTGATTGGGTCTCGGCTTCTGCTCCCCCTATTGCAATTTGCTTAACCGGCATCGTATGCATTGTTCGTGCCGTTACATGTGACTGAACGTGGTAGACAGCATCTGTGTCGAACGATTTTTCCACTGTATATTTACCATCGCCGGCATTATCAGCCTCAATCATTTCACTTTCTTCTTTATTGCCGTCTTCCCAGATTTCAAACGTTACTTCATTGGCGTCTGAAATGGTTTCTCCATCTTGCGTTACGGTAACTGTAAAGGTAACCTCTTCATCTTTTTCTGCTTGTTCAGCAACTTCCAAATCGGCCTCAATTGGTATTGTTGTATCAGTCTCTGTCGTGTCATTCCCTGTTTCTTCATTTTGCCCGCATGCAGCAAGAATACTGATCAATAAAATCAACACTGCTATCATTATTTTTCGCATAAACCATTTCCTTTCTGTATCGCTCTAATTTGATTATAAGTCAGCTTATACCATGAAACAACCTGTTGGTATGAACCCTTTGTGAATGATTTTTATATGTTACATCGGGTAAAATGGATAGAAGAAGGCCATAATTAACACAATCGAATATTTGTTCGCTTATCAGTTAAAATATCAAAAAGAATATGATAGAATAGATATAGAGCTATGAACGGAGGTTTTTCGATTTGGAAAATAAATTCGAACTGGTGGCCAATTACGAACCCAGCGGGGACCAGCCTGAAGCAATCAAAGATATTGTTGAAAAGGTGAAAGCCGGTCAGCGTCATCAGACATTATTGGGCGCAACCGGTACAGGAAAAACATTTACAGTTTCAAATGCTATAACTGAAATAAACCGTCCGACGCTGGTGATTGCCCATAATAAAACATTGGCAGGACAACTCTACAGTGAATTTAAAGAGTATTTTCCTAATAACGCTGTGGAATACTTTGTCAGTTATTATGATTATTATCAGCCTGAAGCGTATGTTCCTTCTACTGATACGTTTATAGAGAAAGATGCCAGTATTAACGACGAGATTGATAAATTGAGACACTCGGCAACCTCTGCATTGATTGAACGGCGTGATGTGCTGATTGTGTCCAGTGTATCATGTATCTATGGTTTGGGCTCTCCGGAAGAATATGAGAGTCAGGTGCTTTCGTTAAGAATGGGAATGGAAAAGGATCGCGATCAGCTTCTGCGTGACTTGGTCGATATTCAATATGCGCGGAATGACATCGATTTTCAGCGCGGTACTTTTCGGGTTCGCGGCGATTCAGTAGAGGTTATCCCGGCATCACGGGAAGAACACTGCATGCGTATTGAATTTTTTGGTGATGAAATCGACCGTATCCGGGAAGTTGATGCACTGACTGGTGAAATAATCGGCGACAGGGAACACGTTGCCATTTTCCCTGCTTCACACTTTGTGACGCGTGAAGAAAAACTGAAAAAAGCAATCAAAAATATTGAAAATGAGCTGCAGGAACAGTTGGCTGAGCTGCGCGGTGAAGACAAACTGCTGGAAGCGCAGCGGCTCGAGCAGCGTACAAATTATGATTTGGAAATGATGCAGGAAATGGGGTTTTGTTCAGGTATTGAAAACTATTCACGTCATTTGACGTTTCGTGAACCCGGCTCAACTCCATACACATTGCTTGATTTCTTTCCGGATGATTTTCTATGTGTTATAGATGAATCACATGTGACATTGCCGCAAATTAGAGGGATGTACAACGGCGACAAAGCCCGCAAACAAGTACTGGTTGACCATGGTTTTCGTCTGCCTTCTGCGCTTGATAACCGCCCTTTACAGTTTGAGGAATTTGAAAAAGCAACAAACCAGCTTATTTATGTCTCAGCGACACCAGGTCCATACGAACGCGAACATGCTCCTGAGGTGACTGAACAGATTATCCGTCCGACCGGGCTATTGGACCCTGAAGTGGACGTCCGGCCAATTGACGGTCAGGTCGATAACCTGATAGAAGAAATCAGAAAACGTTCAGAGCGGAATGAACGTGTGCTCGTTACCACATTAACGAAAAAAATGTCCGAAGACTTGACCGATTACCTGAAAGAAATAGGTATGAAAGTTGCTTATTTGCATTCGGAAATAAAAACGCTCGAGCGAATTGAAGTTATCCGCGATTTACGTGTCGGTAAATATGATGTCATCGTTGGCATCAATCTCCTGCGGGAAGGGCTGGATATTCCGGAAGTTTCGCTTGTGGCCATTCTGGATGCCGATAAAGAGGGCTTCCTGCGCTCTGAGCGGTCGCTTATTCAGACAATGGGACGAGCCGCCCGAAACGAAAATGGAGAAGTTATTATGTATGGCGATAAAATAACAAACTCCATGCAAGTTGCCATTGACGAAACGAACCGGCGTCGTGAGAAACAGATGGCCTATAATGAAAAGCACAACATTACACCGACGACGATCCGGAAAGAAGTCAGGGATGTTATCCAGGCAACAGTTGCGGCTGAAGATGTGGAAAACTATGAAAGCAAGAAAACGGATGTCAGCAAAATGACAAAAAACGAAAAAGAAAAAATGATCGACAGTATGGAAAAGGAAATGAAAGAAGCTGCAAAAGCGCTTGATTTCGAAAGAGCCGCCGAGCTTCGGGATATTGTACTTGAGCTAAAAGCTGAAAGTGCTTGAGTTGTCTGCGCTTCTTTCGGAAGAATACTATCAAGCAAAGTGGAAGGATGACCCGTTCATGCCAAGTAAAGAAATAAAAATTCAAGGTGCCCGCGCACATAATCTGCAAGATATAGATGTCTCCATCCCTAAAAATAAATTTGTCGTGTTGACAGGACTCTCCGGTTCAGGCAAATCGTCTCTCGCTTTTGACACGGTTTATGCAGAAGGACAGCGCCGGTATGTGGAATCCCTGTCTGCCTACGCGCGGCAATTTTTAGGACAAATGGATAAGCCTGACGTCGATGCAATTGATGGTTTATCACCTGCTATATCGATCGACCAAAAAACAACCAGCAACAACCCACGTTCGACGGTAGGCACCGTGACGGAGATATATGATTATTTGCGTCTGCTGTTTGCCCGGGTAGGCCATCCTACCTGTCCTAAACATGGCATTGAGATAAGCTCACAGACGGTTCAGCAGATGGTCGATCGCATATTGGAATATCCGGAGCGGACAAAAATGCAAATACTTGCCCCGGTTGTCTCCGGTCGCAAAGGACAGCACGTTGAAACAATTGAGAAACTGAAAAAAGAAGGTTATGTTCGCGTTCGCGTCGATCAGGAAATGCGTGAGGTCACCGATGACATTCAGCTGGATAAAAATAAAAAACACTCAATTGAAGTTGTGATTGACCGGATTATTGTAAAAGAAGGCATATCCGGACGACTGAGTGATTCTATTGAGACGGCTTTAGGCCTTGGAGACGGAAAGGTTATCGTTGATGTGATCGGTGAAGAAGAGCTGATGTTCAGTGAAAACCATGCTTGCCCAATCTGCGGCTTTTCAGTCGGCGATCTGGAACCGCGTTTGTTTTCTTTTAACAGTCCGTTTGGGGCATGTCCGACTTGTGATGGGCTTGGTACGAATCTCGAGGTGGATTTGGACCTTGTCATTCCGGACTGGGATAAGACTTTGAAACAGCACGCGATTGCAGCCTGGGAGCCTATTAGTTCCCAATATTATCCACAGCTTTTAAAAAGTGCGTGTGATCATTTTGATATTGATATGAACACTCCTGTAAAAGATCTTCCGAAAAAAGAAATGGATATTATTCTATATGGCAGCGGGAAAGAGAAAATACGATTCCGTTACAAAAATGATTTTGGAAAACTGCGGGATAACGCTATTTATTTTGAGGGTGTCCTGAATAACATTGGCCGCAGATATCGTGAAACGTCTTCGGATTTTATACGGGAGACATTGTCTAAATATATGGCTAATAAACCTTGCCCGACGTGTAATGGCCACCGGCTTAAAGAAGAAGCCCTTTCAGTATTGGTAAACGGTAAACATATCAGTGAAGTGACCGACTTTGCGATTAATGGTGCAAAAGAGTTCTTTGACCGTCTTGAGCTGTCGGAGAAGGAAGAAACGATCGCGCAAATGATTTTAAAGGAAATTAACGACCGGTTGAATTTCCTTGCGAACGTAGGACTTAATTACCTGACACTCTCACGTTCAGCGGGAACGTTATCCGGTGGTGAAGCACAGCGTATTCGCCTTGCCACACAGATTGGCTCAGCTTTAACCGGTGTTTTGTATGTGCTGGATGAACCGTCGATTGGATTGCATCAAAGGGACAACAATCGGCTGATTAACACACTGAAGCAGATGCGGGACCTGGATAACACATTAATCGTTGTGGAGCATGACGAAGATACCATGCTGGCAGCCGATCATTTGATTGATATCGGACCAGGCGCCGGTGAACATGGCGGTAACATAGTGGCCAACGATACACCGGAAAACGTCAAGAAAAACAGCGCATCATTGACAGGCCAATATTTGGCTGGTGAAAAGTATATACCACTGCCGCTGAAACGGCGAAAACAAAATAAGCGTAAACAAATTAAAGTTGTTGGAGCCAAGGAAAACAACTTGAAAAATATAGACGTTTCCTTTCCGCTTGGACTTCTTACAGTAGTCACCGGCGTTTCAGGCTCCGGTAAAAGTTCATTGGTGAACGAGATTTTATACAAATCAATGGCCAAAGAATTAAACCGGGCTAAAGTTAAACCGGGCCAGCATACACGGATTAACGGACTTAACAATATTGAGAAAGTGATCGATATCGATCAATCCCCTATCGGCCGGACACCGCGCTCAAACCCGGCAACATATACCGGGGTCTTTGATAATATTCGTGATGTTTTTGCTCAGACCAATGAAGCTAAAATTCGCGGTTACAAAAAAGGGCGGTTCAGTTTTAATGTAAAAGGCGGCCGCTGTGAAGCATGCCACGGGGATGGCATCATCAAAATTGAAATGCACTTTTTGCCAGATGTGTATGTTCCGTGTGAAGTATGTAATGGGAAACGTTATAACCGCGATACACTGGAAGTGAAGTATAAAGGAAAAAGTATAGCAGATGTGCTGGGTATGACGATCGAAGAAGCATTGGATTTTTTCGAAAATATTCCGAAAATCAAACGGAAACTGCAGACTGTTTATGATGTCGGGCTGGGTTATATAAAACTGGGTCAGCCCGCCACAACATTATCCGGTGGTGAAGCACAGCGTGTTAAACTGGCCAGCGAACTTCACCGCCGCTCAAACGGCAAATCGTTTTATATTCTCGACGAGCCCACAACCGGGCTGCATACGGATGACATTCACCGCCTTATGAATGTCCTTCAGCGGCTTGTGGAAAATGGTGATACAGTCCTG
Source organism: Lentibacillus persicus (assembly GCF_900112705.1). Taxonomy (GTDB): domain Bacteria; phylum Bacillota; class Bacilli; order Bacillales; family Amphibacillaceae; genus Lentibacillus; species Lentibacillus persicus. The sequence continues at coordinate 170,398 of NZ_FOMR01000006.1, read as the reverse complement.
ATTATTGAACACAATTTGGATGTTATAAAAACGGCCGATCATATTATCGATATCGGGCCTGAAGGCGGGGACGGCGGTGGCGAAGTTGTTGCCACAGGAACGCCGGAAGAGGTTGCAGAACAGGAGGAATCCCACACAGGCTATTATTTGAAGCCCATTTTGGAGCGAGAACGCAAGCGAATGGAACTTGATATGGAAAAACGTGAAAAAATAGGATCCAAATAATAGAACCGACAGCAGATGGCTTATGAGCTTTCTGCTGTCCTCTTATTTTTAGGAAATGGAACGTTAATTTTTCATAAGTGAAATTATCTTTATGTGTTCAAGATTGTGCACTTGCCAAAAAAATTTACTCAGACAAAACTTTTGACGGGGTTATATGGTTTCGGTACCCTTAAGTGAGAGGTTTTCTAGTGGGAGGAACGTGAAGATGAAACCAATTGAACATGGTAACGTACAACAGTTATTGGAATCATACATTGATAAGGATGTTTATATTCATTTGGAAACAACCAATGGTGCATATGCGAGTCATTTCAGCGATAAAGCATACAATGTCGGTGCCTATATACGTAATGCAAAGGTCAAATTCTCTCAGGCAAAACTCGTAGGTGACGGCAAAAGTTACCGTGCAGGTCTCAAGACTGAATTGGGCTGGGTATATGCAGAGGGATTAACTGACTGGACGATGCACAAAGAAAAGCAACTATTGTTAGCAGGACACGATCGTGAAGGGCGGCTGATGGTCGCACTGCACATCAGTGAAACGCCATTAGGGTAATAAAGTGAATCTTCAATCAGTGGGGGGTTTCTTTCCCACTGATAAAGAGGAACAAAGGCTAAGTTCGCAACGTCCGTTGCAACACCTTTGTGACCCGCGTCCTGCGGGCCCGAACGAATCGGACATTTACTGGCAGTTGACCCCGCCTAATCTTCATCGTATATTCGACCATTTGAGGCGGGGGCCATACTGCCAGTTACATGCGGGGTAGAAATCGTATTTTAAAATTGTATTATTCTCATTAAAAGGCCAGGTGAAAGAGTTGGAAAAACATGTCGTGGTTATTTATCCGCACCCTGATGATGAATCATTCGGAGCTTCAGGCACGATTGCGCAATATCGAAAACAAGGGGTACCAGTTACTTATCTTTGTGGAACTTTAGGTGAAATGGGAAGAAATATGGGCTCTCCTACATTTGCCAACCGGGAAACACTTCCGGAAATCAGAAAAGAAGAACTGATTAATGCATGTTCGAAATTGGATGTTGAGCTACGTATGCTTGGCTATCGGGATAAAACAATGGAATTTGAGGACCGGCGTCAAGTCGCCGAACACTTAAAAGATATCCTTGAGGAGATACAACCGAGCCTCGTGATTACGCATTATCCCGGATACGCTGTCCACCCTGATCATAATGCAATGGGGGCAGCAGCTATTGAAGCGGTTCGGCTGATGTCTCCTGCGAACCGCCCAAAAGTCTGGGCACAAGCCATCAGCACTGATTATATTAAGGAGCTTGGAAAGCCGGATATCAGTAATGACGTAACGTCTGTTTTTGAACAAAAAATGGAAGCCATCTTAGCTCACGACTCACAGGCTAGCGGCATTATTGGCCAATTCCAGAAAAATTGGGGTATAGAAGATATGAATGAGGCTGCCCGAAAACAGCTGGGCAAAGAACAGTTTTATATTTGGGATTTTCGTGAATAATCCAGTAATGAGAGGAGGATTATCATGAGTAAGCGATTATATCGATCAAATTCTGAGCGTATGGTTAAAGGTATTTGCGGTGGTTTGGCTGAATATTTTAATATTGACCCAACAATTGTCCGTTTAATCTTTGTAGCACTGGCATTTGCAGGGGGTGCATCAATTTACGCTTATCTTATCGGTATTTTCGTCATTCCGAATGAGCGGGAGGTGCGTTAATGCTGCTTCGCTGGTTAATATCGGTTTTTCTTAATGCTGTTGCACTCATTGTCGTCGCACAGCTGTTTGATTCTTTCCAGCTGGAAGGGTTTGGAACAGCGCTTCTGGCAAGTATTATTCTTGGCATTTTAAATGTCATTATTAAACCGATATTAGTGATTTTGACATTACCGATAACGATTTTGACAGTGGGGTTGTTCCTTTTCGTCATTAATGCCATTACACTAATGATTACCCAGGCAATAATGGATGAGTCGTTTATTATTGATGGCTTTGGCATGGCGCTTGGCGCAGCTATTATTATTTCGCTGTTAAATCTAATACTGAACAAATTGGTAAAAGATACAGTAACATCATGAATTTAAGAGAAAAAATCGCAGGTGCAGCCCCTGCGATTTTTTAATGCACGCAAGTGTGTGCAGTCAGTTGATGTAAAATGCGAACCAGTGAAAATTCTTCCTACTGATTTCAGCACCAAGTGTATTTCCGAAGCGGTGGATGAGACACTAACTAGTTAGCAGTTTATGATTGTTGTGACTGAGATAAATCACCTTTTTGCAGGCGGTAAACAATGATATTATTCGATGATGGGAAAATATGCTACAATGTAAATCAGTATATTGCCTGAAGTGATAATGCCCCTTACATAACGGAAACACTTGCGGGTACGTTCTGATAAATTAAAACAACTCAGGAATTGGAGGCTCTCCTATATGCCAAAAGTCCGTACGCAAGATTTGCTTGAAAATTTCAATCTCACCCTTGTTGCAGGGGAAGATGGTGTCCATCGTGAATTAACGACAAGTGATATACATCGTCCCGGTATTGAAATGACGGGGTATTTTGATTATTATCCGCGAGAACGTCTGCAATTGATAGGCAAAACAGAAATGACATACTTTCTTGATTTGCCTGATGATGTAAGAAAACAGCGAATGGAACAGCTTTGTACAGATATCACGCCTGTAATCGTCATTTCACGCGGAATGGATATTCCCGAAGTCATGCTTGAAACGGCCGATAAGGCGGGCGTCCCTATTTTGCATTCACCACGACAGACAACCCGTGTTATCAGTCGCCTGACCAACTATCTGGAAGCAAAATTTGCACCTTTTACTGCAATTCACGGTGTGTTAGTCGACATAAATGGTGTTGGTGTACTGTTGACCGGTCAAAGCGGTGTCGGGAAAAGTGAAACAGCGCTTGAACTGGTGAAACGCGGTCACAGACTGGTAGCGGATGATAGCGTTGAGATTCGTCAGGAAGATTATGACAGGTTGATTGGTAATTCGCCGCCGTTGATTGAACATTTGCTGGAAATTCGCGGCTTGGGGATCATTAACGTCATGACCCTTTTTGGCGCAGGTGCAGTCAGAAGTTATAAGAAAATCTCTCTGATTATCAATCTTGAATTATGGGACGAAAAGAAACAGTACGACAGGCTTGGGTTGGATGAAGATAAGATGAAAATCATGGATGTGAGTGTCCCGAAAGTCACTATTCCTGTTCGTCCAGGAAGAAATCTTGCAGTCATTATTGAAGTGGCAGCCATGAACTTCCGATTGAAACGGATGGGGGTGAATGCCGCGGAGGAGTTTTCTGAACGGTTGACTAACATGATTGAAGAAGGAAATGATAGTGAATAGAGGTGATTTAAGTGAGTTGCAGTGCACCTGCATTAGATCCTGTATTTTTGGATATAGGTCCGCTTACAATATATTGGTATGGTGTGATTATTGCATTTGGGGCTTTTTTAGGTCTTTACATCGCGACAAAAGAGGCTGATCGGCTCGGGATGCAAAAAGATCTTATGATTGACCTGGTTGTTTTCGCGATTCCTGCATCGATTATCTTTGCCCGCCTTTACTACGTTATATTTGAGTGGGACCGTTATATCGGCGGCCCATGGTGGGGTGTCTTTGCAATCTGGGAGGGCGGAATAGCGATTCACGGTGCCTTAATTGGAGCGGTTTTGACAGCTGTTATTTTTGCTCGTGTGCGAAAGGTCTCGTTTTGGCAGCTGGCAGATATAGCTGCGCCCAGTTTGATTCTGGGGCAGGCAATCGGCCGCTGGGGTAATTTCATGAATCAGGAAGCCCATGGCGGGCCAATATCAGAATCAACGTTTAACAATTTTCATACATACTTGCCTGACTTTATTATGAACCAAATGTGTATCGACGGCGTGATGTATCATCCAACATTTTTGTATGAATCATTCTGGAACATTTTAGTATTCATATTCCTCTTGATATTACGGCGTAAAAACCCGCTGCGCGGTGAGGTTTTCCTGAGTTACTTGATTAGCTATTCAGTGGGACGCCTATTTATCGAGGGCATGCGAACAGACAGCTTATATTTACCCGGGACTGAAATTCGAGTTGCACAGCTCATTTCAGTGGTTATTATCCTCGGTCTTTTCGCGCTGATATGGTATCGCAGAAAGTCAGGCATGGCTAATAAATATTACGATGGCAAAAAAGTCAAAAGGAAGAAAAAGAAGTCGTAACACCAAAGGGAGGGATGGCTAAATTGAAAGGCATTTTATACCGTGGATTGCAACAAGGGATCCAAGTAACGTGGACATTGGGGAAAGTTATTTTTCCAATCACCTTGATTGTAACCATTTTGCAGTATACACCGATTTTGCCCTGGGTAATAGAACAGATTGCGCCTTTTATGAAAATGCTGGGCTTGTCCGGTGAGGCGGCCGTCCCGCTAGTTCTTGGCAATGCATTAAATTTATATGCGGCGATTGGTGCAATCGTGTCATTCGACTTTACGGTAAAAGAGGTTTTTATCTTAGCTGTTATGCTATCCTTTTCCCATAACTTGTTTATTGAATCAGCGGTTGCATCAAAAGTTGGCGTAAGCTGGTGGCTTATCTCAGGCATTCGAATCTCACTGGCTCTTATATCAGCGGTTGTCATTAATTTGTTGTGGCACGGGGGGAGTGAGCCAGCGCAGTATGGCTTCCTTTCCTCATCAGAAACCGTATTGCACGGGTGGAATGAAATCTTGCTGCATGGGTTGCAGACAGCGCTGGTAGCGAGCGCCCAGCTGGCGCTTATTGTCATACCATTGATGATCGTCATGCAATTTTTCCGTGAGAATGGCTGGCTTTCATCTATTTCGGATAAGATGGGGCCATTTACCCGATTGCTTGGAATGGAGAAAAACACGTCAATGACGCTTGTAGCAGGGCTGACGATTGGGCTCGCTTATGGAGCGGGTCTTATGATTCAGGCGGTTGAAGAGGACGGGGTATCAAAAAGGGATATGTATCTTGCACTGATCTTTTTAGTATCATGCCATGCGGTTGTGGAAGATACGCTTGTTTTCGTTCCGCTTGGAATTCCGGTTTTGCCATTATTAGCGATACGTTTGATTACAGCTATTCTATTGACGATGGCTGTGGCGTTTGTCTGGAGACGAGTGGAAAAAAATAAAAGGAAGGAAACAGCACATGAACATTCATACCATTCTATTTGATCTTGATGGCACATTAATCGATACGAATGAATTAATTATTGCATCATTTATACACACTTTTAACCAATATGGCAAGCATATTACCCGCGAACAAGCCATCGAATTTATCGGACCGCCACTAAAGGAAAGCTTATCAATAGCCGATCCGGAAATGGCGGATGATATGATTGAAACGTACCGTCAACACAATGTCACAAACCATGATGATTATGTAACAGCATTTCCAAACGTCAGCAGCACACTCAAGGAATTGCTGAACAGAAACATTCAACTCGGTGTCGTTACAACGAAGATGCGTGGAACAGTGGAAATGGGACTGCAGACGACCGGTCTTAATAACTATTTTGACACGATTGTGACGTTGGATGATGTAACTTATGCCAAGCCGCATCCTGAGCCGGTTGTAAAAGCGATGACGTCATTAGGCGCCAGTCCGGAAACAACACTGATGGTTGGCGATAATTCCCATGATATTGAAGCGGGCCACAATGCAGGCGTTAAAACGGCAGGTGTTGCCTGGTCGTTGAAAGGCAAGGAAACGTTACTGACCTACAAACCATCCTATATGTTGGATGATATGCATGATTTGTTGGGGATTGCGGGAGTGTAATCAATGCGGAAAACTGACCGGTATCACGTTGAAGATGCTAATTCATTATGGAAGATCTATAAAACAGTCCCATTCTGGAAAGTTATGAAGAATTTCATTTTTATACAAATGGGACGGTATACACCCTTTTTGAATGTGAAAAATTGGCTTTATCGCACATTTTTGCGTATGAAAGTCGGTGATAAAACGTCATTTGCGTTGATGGTAATGCCTGATATCATGTTTCCCGAAAAAATTTCAGTGGGCTCAAATAGTGTGATTGGCTACAATACCACTATTTTGGCCCATGAGTACTTAATTAAAGAGTATCGGATCGGCGAGGTTACGATTGGAAATGATGTTATGATAGGGGCCAATACAACAATCCTTCCAGGTGTGTCAATTGGTGATGGTGCTATCATTTCATCCGCCACTCTTGTTAATCAGGATGTGCCGCCGGGTGCGTTCGTAGGGGGAAATCCAATGCAGTTGATTTACACAAAGGAAGAAATGGCGAAACGCGCGAGAGCGAAAGAAGACTAATGGGGACAGGTTATACCGGCAAGGTTCATTAGTTTTAATGTAAGCGTTTTTCATTTATAATAGAAACTAAAGCTAGCCTCGATTTAATGCTGAAGGTTAATCGACGTAATGGAGGAGAACGATGGAATACGAAAATTTGACATTGCACACAGATAAGTATCAAATAAACATGATGTATGCGCATTGGAAAAACAACTCGCATAACAGACGGGCTGTTTTCGATGCCTATATCCGAAAAAATCCTTTCCGGAATGGCTATACCGTTTTTGCAGGACTTGAGCGTATTGTGGACTATATTAATAATCTTAAGTTCACAGAAGACGATATTGATTTCTTAAGACAGCAGGAAGAGAATTATGAAGAGGCGTTCCTGGAAGAGTTGCGGCAATTTTCCTTTACAGGCAACATTTATGCGATGCGGGAAGGTGAAATTGTTTTTCCGAACGAGCCGATTATTCGGGTTGATGCTCGAATTTTCGAAGCCCAGCTGATCGAGACCACCATTTTGAACGTTTTGAACTATCAGAGTTTGATTGCAACAAAAGCCAGCCGGATTAAGCAGGTCGTCAATAATGACACGCTGCTCGAGTTTGGTACGCGCCGCGCACAGGAAGCGGATGCTGCTGTATGGGGGGCACGCGCTGCATATATTGCCGGGTTCCATGGAACGTCTAACACACGAGCCGGTAAAATCTTTAATATTCCTGCAAGGGGGACGCATGCGCATGCCTGGATTCAGGATCATGACAGTGAAGAAGAAGCGTTTATGAAGTTCGCTGAAGCATTGCCTGATCAAGCCGTTTTGCTTGTCGATACGTATGACACGCTGAGATCAGGGATCCCCAATGCAATTAAAACAGGAAAAATGCTCGAAGCCAAAGGGAAAAAACTGAAAGGGATACGTCTTGACAGCGGTGACTTGGCCAGGTTGTCCATCGAAGGCAGGAAGATGCTTGACGAAGCAGGAATGGAACATGTTGAAATCATGGCTTCAAATGATCTCGATGAAGAAGTCATCATACATTTAAAACTGCAAGGAGCTAAAATTGATTCCTGGGGTGTTGGAACGAAATTGATTACAGGCGGCAAAAAACCCTCGCTTGGCGGGGTCTACAAGCTTGTTGCCAGAGAAGATGAAAGTGGACTGATACCCGTCATCAAGCTTTCAGATGATTTAGAGAAAGTGACAACCCCCGGCCTTAAAAAAGTATACCGGATAATTAACCGAAAGACGAATAAGTCAGAAGGGGACTATATTGCATTTGAACATGAAACGGTGAATGACAAGCCTTTGAAAATGTTCGATCCGTTTTTTCCGCAAAAATTTAAGTATGTGAACAATTATGAAGCGGTTGAGTTGTTGCAGCCAATCTTTGTAAATGGCAGCCAAGTATACGAATTGCCGGAACTGGAGGAAATTCACCGCTATCATGAACAGCAGCTTTCCTTTATCTGGGAAGAAACGCTAAGACTGCTTAATCCCCAAACCTATTATGTGGATTTGAGCTATGATTTATGGAAAATGAAGCAAGATTTAATCGAGGAGCATTCGATGGGTTAATTAATCTCAGGAAGTGCAGATTATACAACACGAATCGAAAAACTGGGCTGCACTGGTATATGATCACATGCAGCTGAGTTAAAAACGCGGCAGCAGTCACTTTTCAGGACGCCGCGTTTTTTGGTTTCATGAATAAATTAAATTGTACAGGGAATTGAATGTTATAGCCCATATGATTGGATAAAAAGGAGGCGAAGATGATGAGTGAAACATATATTCTTTCCTTAGACCAAGGCACAACAAGCTCACGGGCGATCTTATTCAACCACAATGGTGAAATTGTGCAAACGGCTCAACGTGAGTTCGAACAATTTTTTCAGCATCCGGGCTGGGTGGAACATGATGCGAATGAAATCTGGACATCGGTGCTGTCCTGCATATCAGACGTGCTGCGCAAAGCAGATGCAGATCCGTCACAAATTGCCGGCATCGGGATTACCAATCAGCGGGAAACGACCGTGATTTGGGACAAACATACCGGCAAACCGGTCTATAAAGCGATCGTATGGCAGTCACGTCAAACGGACGGTATATGCAAGGAACTGACTGACCAGGGTTATGAAAAAGTGATCCGTGATAAAACGGGGCTGCTGATCGATGCCTATTTTTCCGGGACTAAAGTGAAGTGGATTCTAGATAACGTTGACGGCGCCCGTGAAAAAGCTGATAATGGTGACTTGCTGTTTGGCACAATGGATACGTGGCTTGTGTATAAACTTTCGGGCGGCAAGACGCATGTGACCGATTATTCGAATGCTTCCCGGACGCTGATGTTTAATATTTATGAGCTGCAATGGGATGATGAGCTGCTTGATATTTTGGATGTGCCGAAAAGTATGCTGCCGGAGGTTAGAGAATCCTCTGAGGTTTATGCACACACCGTTGATTACCATTTCTACGGCCATGAAATACCGATTGCCGGGATTGCCGGTGATCAACAGGCAGCATTATTCGGTCAGGCATGCTTTGAAAAAGGGATGGCCAAAAATACGTATGGCACCGGCAACTTCATGCTGATGAATACGGGAGACGAAGGCGTTAAATCCGAGCACGGCCTCTTGACAACGTTGGCATGGGGCATCGACGGCAAAGTGGAATATGCCCTTGAAGGCAGTATTTTTGTCTCGGGGTCGGCCATCCAGTGGCTTCGTGACGGTTTGAAACTCGTTGACAATGCACCGCAAAGTGAAAGCTACGCCTCACGTGTCGATTCCACGGACGGCGTTTACATGGTGCCGGCGTTTGTCGGCCTCGGAACGCCGTACTGGGACAGTGATGTGCGCGGTGCGTTTTTCGGGATTACGCGCGGTACGACACGTGCTCATATGGTGCGCGCAACCCTTGAGTCGCTGGCGTATCAGTCCAAAGATGTTTTGGATGCGATGATTGAAGACTCAGGCATTGATTTGAAGACGATGCGTGTCGATGGCGGCGCTGTGAAAAATGATTTTCTCATGCAGTTTCAAAGCGATATCATCGGGGTCTCTGTTGAACGCCCTGTTGTACAGGAGACGACCGCGCTGGGCGCTGCCTATTTGGCGGGGCTTGCGGTCGGTTATTGGAACGATAAACATGAGATTACCGAACAATGGCGAAACGACCGGACATTTGAACCCGGAATGGACCAAACTAAACGCGACGCGTTATATGCCGGCTGGCAAAAAGCGGTGGCAGCGGCACGTGTGTTTAAATAAGCAATCGTAAAATTTTGAGACCGGCTCGAGCGTTTGCACCAGCGAGCCGGTTTTCACAGTGATCGGGAGAGTGAATCGATATGTCAGTATTTTCAAGTCAGCAGCGCGACCAGATATTCCAGCAGATTGAGACCGAGCAGCTTGATGTCCTTGTCATTGGCGGCGGGATCACCGGTGCCGGTATCACACTCGATGCTGCCAGCCGGGGCATGAATACAGCTGTGGTGGAGATGCAGGATTTTGCGGCGGGAACGTCCAGCCGTTCAACCAAACTGGTGCATGGCGGTTTACGCTATTTAAAACAATTTGAAGTAAAGATGGTGGCCGAAGTAGGCAGAGAACGTGCCATCGTCTATGAGAACGGGCCGCATGTCACCACCCCTGAATGGATGATGCTGCCGTTTTACAAAGATGGTACATTCGGCCCGTTCACAAGCCGTATCGGGCTGCGGCTGTATGATTTTCTGGCCCGTGTCAAAAAGGATGAGCGTCGTAAAATGTTAGGGGCTCAGGAAGCAGTGAAGAAAGAGCCGCTCTTAAAGGCAGACGATTTAAAAGGCGCCGGCTATTATGTGGAATACAAAACGGATGACGCCCGCTTGACGATTGAAGTCATGAAAAAAGCGGTTGAGCACGGCGCCCATGCGATTAATTATGCAAAGGTGGTTGATTTCCTTTATGATGCTGGTAAAGTGGCAGGCGCTGTTGTGGAAGATCAGATAACCGGTCAGCAGCATCATGTCTATGCGAAAAAGATTGTCAATGCTGGCGGGCCGTGGGTTGACGATCTCCGCGAAATAGATGGGTCCAGGCAAGGGAAATCACTCCATCTGACCAAAGGGGTTCATCTGGTATTTGATCAAGACCGGTTCCCCCTGCAGCAGGCAATTTATTTTGATGCGCCGGACGGCCGGATGATTTTTGCCATTCCGCGAAATAAGAAGACGTATGTCGGCACAACGGATACAAATTATCAAGGCGATATTGCGTATCCGCACATGTCTGAAGCCGACCGGGATTATTTGCTGGATGCTGTCAACGGAACATTCCCTTCCCTTCGTTTAACCACAGACGATGTGGATTCAAGCTATGCAGGCTTGCGGCCGTTAATTGCCGATGAGGATGAAGATGATCCGGACGAAATTTCGCGTAAAGATGAAATGTTCATCTCGAATTCAGGTTTGATTTCGATGGCCGGCGGTAAATTGACAGGCTACCGCAAGATGGCAGAAGATACGGTTGATACCATTGTTGCGCAGCTCAAAGATGAAGAAGGCATTTTGTATACGAGTTCCGAGACAGCACATTTGCCGATATCAGGCGGTGAAGTGGGCGGTTCAGAAGGTTTTCAGGCATTTAAGGAAGAGAAGGTCAAGGAAGCTGCTGCTTTAGGTATAACGGAAGAAACGGCACATTTTCTGATTCAGAAATACGGCGCCAACGTCAACCGGATTTTTACATTGTTTCAGGAAACGAGAACCGCAGCAGATAAAGCTGGTATTGAACCAATTGTTTTCGCCGAGCTGAGATACGCAATAGACCATGAAATGACTTATAAACCGGCCGATTTCTTTGTGCGGCGGACCGGTGCGTTGTTTTTCGACATTGATTTTGTCAGGGTGTATAAAAATAGGGTGATCGACTATATGGCTGACGAATTGCAATGGAGCCATAGACAGAAAGAAGCGTACAGTGAGGAAATGGAGCAATTGCTTTATGAAGCTGTAAACCCGATAAATTGATAAGACGCAAGGGATGAAAGAGGCCCTTGCGTCTGTTTTTAGTTGATGATGGAGGCACAATACTATTGTGCCCCATTATCAACAGAAGAATCAGAATATCAACAGAAGAATCAGAATATCAACAGAAGAATCAGAATATCAACAGAAGAATCAGAATATCAACAGAAGAATCAGAATATCAACAGAAGAATCAGAAGTCCAATCCTTTGAAAGGTTAAAAACAGTAAAACGCCTTTTCGTATTGCATACATATATTAATTGCAATGCATCTGTGTTATACTTTGGTCGATGTAATTCGACAATAAAGGTGATGACTGTATGCAGCAATTAGACAATGGGGTCCAACGGCTTGATGAGAAAATAATCCCCTTTATCCCGGACGGCGATTTTTATTTTACGAAAGGTGCCGAAGCTTTTCAGAAAGATAAATTTGAAACTGCAATAAAATGGCTGCGCAAAGCGATTGAAGCTGAACCCAAAAATCCGCTGTATCAATGTCAAATGTCAATCGTTTATACAGAGATCGGTGCTTACCATGCCGCAAATCAGCTTCTGAATGATGTGCTGGAGGCAACAAACGAACAGTATACAGATTGCTATTATTTGCTGGCAAATAATTACGCGCATTTAGGATTATTGAATGAAGCGAAAAAATATGCAAAGATTTACCTCGATCATTCAGCTGGTGGGGATTTTCGTTCGGATGCCGAACATTTGATGGATTTAATGCATATTGATGAAGAAGAAGGAAGTAATGATTGGCAATTTGATGAAGAAGATGAGTTGCTCATTTATCAGGAAACAATTTTTCGACATATGGAAGACAGCGAGTGGCGTAAAGCAATCCCGCTGCTTGAAGAAATGCTGGTGCTATTTCCCGAGCATAAATCCATTAAGCATGATTATACATACGCTTTGTTTTTTTCCGGACATACCAGGGATGCGATCAATATGGAGCTTGAAACCTTGGCGGAAGAACCCGATTCTTTAAACAGTCATACAAACCTCACTATGTTTTATTATGAGTCAGGAAGGATAAAGGATTATGAACGGCATATAAATGCATTGAGCAATGTATACCCGATGCATGAACAGCAAAAATTACGGATAGCTGTAACATTTGCAAGAACAGGTGCCTTCAAATGGGCGCACGCGAGGTTTAAACAATTGGCAAAATGGAAGTTGAAAAACCATAAAACTTATTTTAAATGGTACAGTATAACGGCTTTTCAACTTGGTGAGCCTTCAAAAGCGCTTGCGTTATGGAAAGAAGGGTGCAAAAGACATCCACAACTCGCAGAAGAAGAGGGACCGTGGAAAAGACAATAATGGCTGTATTTTCGGTGAGCAGAAAGGTAGACTAAACAGTGAACCTTTAATACGATAAATATGGATTGAGGATTAATTGTGAAGGAAAGGGCTGATAACATGGCCGAAGAACGTATGTATGATGTGATTATTGCAGGTGCGGGACCTGCCGGCATGACTGCAGCAGTTTATGCATCACGTGCTAATATGGACACGTTAATGATTGAACGCGGCATTCCCGGCGGGCAGGTTGCTAATACCGAAGATGTTGAAAACTATCCTGGTTACGAGCACATTTTAGGACCGGATTTATCAAATAAAATGTTTGAGCATGCCAAAAAGTTTGGCGCTGAGTATGCGTATGGTGATATTAAAGAAGTAGAAGATCACGGTGAGTATAAAACGGTAATTGCCGGAAAAAAACAATATAATACACGCGCTCTTATCATTACAACTGGTGCGCAATACAAAAAACTGGGCGTTCCCGGTGAAGACGAACTTGGAGGTCGCGGTGTTTCATATTGCGCTGTTTGTGATGGAGCCTTTTTCAAAGAAAAGAATCTCGCTGTTATAGGCGGAGGAGACTCTGCGGTTGAAGAAGGCATGTATTTAACACGTTTTGCTGATAAAGTTACCATTGTGCACCGCCGGGATAACTTGCGTGCGCAGAAGATATTGCAGGACCGTGCTTTTAAAAATGATAAAATTGATTTCATCTGGGACACCGAAGCAAAAACAATCAATGGTCCGGACGGAAAAGTAAATGCTGTTTCGCTTTATAACAACCAGACAGGAGAGGAATACGACTATCCGGTCGATGGTGTGTTTATTTATATTGGAATGGTACCGCTGAGCGAACCGTTTAAATCATTAGGCATTACCAATGATGAAGGCTATATACCGACTAATGAAAATATGGAAACATCGATTTCCGGTATTTTCGCAGCAGGGGATATTCGTGAGAAGTCGCTTCGACAAATTGTGACAGCAACAGGCGACGGAAGTATCGCCGCCGAGGCTTCACAGAAGTATATTGAGAATTTGAAGGAAGAATTAAACACAGCGAAACAGTAACAAAATGTTTTCTGAAAATGGTATTACTTTCTAAAAAGATACTTTAATCAGAAAGTAACGACTTTTTAACGTTGCTGTAACACGCACGAAACATTTATCGGGTACAATGAAAATAACTAATTGACCCCCTTTTAATAATAAATTAGTTTTTTGCAGGTGATTTATTCACCTGCTCTTTTTTTTGTTTTAATTGCTTCAAGGATCTTGTCCAATTCTGTCGAACAGGCTGAAGTTTGTATGGTTGTTGCTTCTGCTGGGTTGGGTGTATAATAGTAATAGCTTTATCTTCTTTTGGATTCGGATTAAAGGAAAGAAGTGACTTAGGAATGCAGCGTGTAACAAATTGCATATTATTACATAACGATAAAGTTTTATTGCTGAAAAAGCCGCGCCGTGGATGGTATGCAAGCCCTGGCGGCAAAATGGAAGATGGCGAATCGATAAAAGAATCAGTACTCCGTGAATATCATGAAGAAACCGAACTGCAATTGATTCAGCCTGAACTGGCCGGTGTCTTCACTTTTTCGATTTTTCATGAAGCAAAACTCGTGCAAGAGTGGATGATGTTCACCTTTTTCTGTGAGAAATATAAGGGTGAGTTAACAGACTACTGCCGGGAAGGCGATTTGGAATGGGTGCCGCAGTATATTATCGGTGAATTGCCGATGGCTGAGGGTGACCGGAAAATTTTTGAGCATGTCTTAGGTTCCGAAAAAATGCTGTACGGCTCCTTCCAATATACGGAAGACTTTGATTTGATCGACTGGAGGCTTGACCCTTCCAGTCCTTAAAGAGGAGAATTGTAAATGGGCGAAAGTGAACAGGAAACAAAACTAGTTGTTATTACAGGGATGTCAGGAGCGGGGAAAACAGTAGCTGTGCAGAGCTTTGAAGATCTTGGTTATTACTGTGTTGATAATCTGCCGCCTGCGTTGCTGCCAAAATTCCTTGAGTTGATGAAGGATTCAACGAACAATATTAAAAATGTAGCACTCGTCATGGATCTGCGCGGACGCGAGTTTTTTGATTCCCTATTTGAAGCGCTTGATATCTTAGGGGAAGAAGAATGGCTGAATGAGCATATTCTTTTTTTGGATGCTCAAGATGAATCACTTGTAACGAGGTACAAAGAAACGCGCCGATCGCACCCACTAGCGCCGGAAGGATTACCGCTTGAGGGTATTCAGCAGGAACGGAAAATTCTCGATGAACTAAGAGGCAGGGCACAACGAATTATTGATACAACGGTATTAAAGCCAAAGGAATTAAGAGAAAAAATTATTAAAGCTTATACTGAAAATAAACAGGATATTTTTTCAGTTCACATGGTCTCCTTTGGTTATAAATACGGTATCCCGATCGACGCTGACTTGTTGTTCGATGTGAGGTTTTTGCCTAATCCGCACTATGTCCCGCATATGCAGCCGCTGACCGGTTTGAATTCCGAGGTTTCATCATACGTTTTCAAATGGTCTGATACACAGAAGTTCAACGAAAAGGTGTTGGATTTGCTGCAGTTTATGCTGCCCCAGTATAAAAAAGAAGGCAAATCACAGCTTGTTATCGGCATTGGATGTACGGGCGGCCAACACCGTTCAGTGGCACTTGCCGAATACTTTGCCAAACAACTGTCTGCAAATCATATTACCCATGTCAGTCACCGTGATATTGACAAAAGAAAGGGACATTAATATGAACAACAGTAAAAAGCAACCGAATGTTGTCGTGATCGGCGGCGGAACGGGCATGCCGGTCTTATTGCGCGGGCTGAAGGATTTACCGATAGACTTGACTGCTCTCGTAACTGTAGCTGATGACGGAGGAAGCACAGGACGGCTAAGAAATGAAATGGCCATGCCGGCTCCCGGAGATATACGTAATGTTATTGCCGCCTTATCAGATGCCGAACCTATGCTTCTTGAACTATTTCAGCACAGGTTTAAAGTCGGCAATGGCTTATCGGGTCACTCAATGGGGAATTTGCTGCTTGCAGCCATGACATCTGTGACAGGCAACTTCTTTACCGGAATCAAGGAAATATCACGTGTTTTAAATGTCAAAGGCGAGATTTTTCCTATATCAAATGATGATATGTCCTTAAAGGCAAAAATGGAAGATGGAACAATTGTATCGGGTGAATCGAGTATCCCGCTTGCCAATAAAAAGATTGAACGTGTGTTTTTGAGCCCGCAGCCGATTCAGCCACTTCCGAATGCAGTGGAGGCCATTGAAAAAGCTGATTTAGTGGTTGTGTCGCCGGGCAGTCTATATACAAGTATCTTACCAAACTTAATTATTCCACAAATTGATGTCGCACTCAGTAACACAAAGGCAAACGTCGTATACGTCTGTAACGTGATGACGCAGGCAGGTGAGACGACAGGGTTTACCGCTTCAGATCATGTAAAGGCAATACGTGATCATATTGGACCTGATTGCATCGATTCAATAATCGTGCATAATGAACCAATACGTAAACAGGTTCGTGAAGTGTACGCCGAGGAAAACGCTGAGCCGGTTATTTACGATACGGAACGCCTGCTTGATATGGGACTGGAAATTATTGAAAGTGATATTATTGACCCCAGGCGTACGACACTGCGTCATAATACGAAAAAAATAGCAAAATTGCTTTATTCCATGCTGGATAACACATAGCGAGGAACATTGCTAAGTGCCAGTTGAACAGAAACGGGGTTTACATGATAGTAAAACAGGGAGGTGTCAGCGATGTCGTTTGCAGCTGAAATTAAAAAAGAATTAACAGGCGTCGAACTGGATTCTTGCTGTAAATATGCTGAATTGGCTGCATTAATACGGATGAATGGCGTTGTTTCCATGTCCGGCAATAAATACACGTTGGATGTGCAAACAGAAAATGCTGCCATTGCCCGACGAATCTATACGTTAATCAAGTCATTATATGATATTCCGGTAGAACTTCTAGTACGAAAAAAAATGAAGCTGAAAAAAAATAATGTATATATTGTTCGCATGAAAGAATATGTCCGGCAATTGTTGACCGAATTAGGCATTCTGCAGGGTGATTATACGTTTTTTAAAACGGTCCCGCAAAAATATAAAGAAAAAGACTGTTGTAAGCGGTCATATCTCAGAGGGGCTTTTTTGGCAGGCGGTTCGATAAATAATCCTGAAACATCATCCTATCATTTGGAAATATTCAATTCTTATGACGAACATAACGACTCCTTGTGTGAATTGATGAATGAATATGAACTGGGGGCACGGGAGCTCGAGCGGAAAAAAGGATTTATTGTTTATTTAAAGGAAGCGGAGAAAATTACCGATTTTTTAAGTATTATTGGCGCCCACAATGCTTTGTTCAAATTTGAAGATGTCAGGATTGTGCGGGACATGCGCAATTCAGTCAATCGGCTGGTCAACTGTGAAACAGCTAATTTAAACAAAACAATCGGTGCAGCGTTTCGTCAAATTGAAAATATCAATTTTATATCCGAAACGGTTGGATTGGAAGCACTCCCTGAAAAGTTAAGAGAAATTGCCACGCTCAGGGTTCAGCATCAGGATATTTCACTGAAAGAATTAGGTGAACTGGTCACCAGCGGGAAAATTTCTAAATCAGGTGTTAATCATCGATTGAAGAAAATAGATGAATTTGCTGAAAAACTGCGTGAGGACAGGGTTGTTACAAAAAGTGAATAAATTTACTTCTCTGGTAAGTTATATGATATACTAGTAGTATTAAACTATGGAATAGTGGCAGCATAGCAGATTAACGGTTAATGTTGCCTTTATAAAAACAGGGGAGCGGTACTTTTCCCTGTCTTACGGGTTTCACGTTTTACTAACGAAATCCTTAGTTTTTAAGAATTATTTGAAAACGGTTTCAATAAGAGAGGATGAGATGGTTGTTGGAGAAAATGGTAAAGGTTGAGCTCGAATCAGGTTTACAATCACGGCCGGCAGCTCAATTCGTACAGGAAGCCAATGCGTTTACGGCGCATGTGTTTCTTGAGAAAGAGGGGAAGCGTGTTAACGCCAAAAGCATTATGGGGCTGATGAGTATTGCTGTCTCACCGGGGGAGACAATTAAGTTAATCGCTGACGGCAATGATGAAGAAGAAGCGCTGAAAGAATTATCAGCGTTTGTCACGCGATAATGGATTATATAGAGTTAATATTTTGCATATATAAATAAGAATGCTGCATCACGCGTGATGCAGCATTCTTTATTAACATTTTATTTTCGGTCAGTGTTGCGCTCAAGGATTTTATCGATCAGACCATATTCGACTGATTTTTCAGCAGACATAAAGTTATCACGATCAGTATCACGATCGATTACTTCTTGTGGCTGGCCTGTGCGCTCAGACAAGATTTTGTTGATTTTCTCACGCATTTCGATAATACGTCTTGCATGGATTTCAATGTCAGTTGCTTGTCCCTGCGTTCCGCCTAATGGCTGGTGAATCATGACTTCACTGTTAGGAAGTGCATAGCGTTTGCCTTTTTCACCGGCGGCGAGCAGGAATGCGCCCATTGATGCAGCCATGCCGGTGCAGATAGTTGAAACATTCGGTTTTATGAACTGCATCGTATCATAAATCGCCATCCCGGCTGTTATCGAACCACCAGGGGAGTTAATGTACAATGAAATGTCCTTATCCGGATCTTCGGCTTCAAGGAAAAGAAGCTGTGCTACGATTGAGTTTGCCACGTTGTCATCAACCCCGCTTCCGAGCATGATAATGCGGTCTTTCAGCAAGCGTGAGTAAATATCGTATGCGCGTTCGCCACGGTTTGTTTGTTCTATGACTGTTGGTATCAGGTTCATGTGTTTACATCCTCCTTATTTCGTTTCAAATTCTCCATTATATGATTGGATATTTTTATCATAACGGATTGGTCAAAAAAGGTCAAATAAAACTATTCATTGCTTAGGTCAGTTCGAAATGAGTGACGTGCGTTATTCTTAAGTAATCATCTACCATCATACCCTTAAAAAGAGGGGAATAAAACCCTTTAGAATAAATCCAATTATAATCTACAGATTCTACATACCTGATGTACTAAAAATCAGAATTATAGTAATTTACCTTGCAATCGTAAACAATTCGTTATAATATGTTAATTGTAATTTATATCTGTTATATTGAATGAATTATTATAATATTATCAATATTACATTGATTTTGTAGGAGGAAAAAATTTGTCAAAAGAATCACTCTTGGAACTGCATGATTTACATACTCACTTTTTTACGGATAACGGTGAAATCCCCGCAGTGAATGGTGTCAGCTTCACCCTGGACAACGGCGAAATTGTTGGAATTGTAGGGGAATCCGGTTGTGGTAAAAGTGTTACCTCGCTGTCTGTTATGCAGTTGGTGCCGAATCCTCCCGGAAAAATTGTTAGCGGTTACATAAAATTTAAGGGCGAAAATATTGTGAATGCTTCTCCAAAACGTATGAAACAGATTCGCGGCAACGAAATCGGGATGATTTTCCAGGAACCGATGACTTCGCTTAATCCGCTGTTTACGATTGGCAACCAGCTTATTGAGGCAATTCGGTTTCACCGGAAATTAAGTAAAAAAGAAGCCAGGCAGGAGTCCGTCGATTTATTAAAACTTGTCGGTATTCCGCGTGCTGAAGCAATCATTGATGAATATCCTCACCAGTTATCGGGCGGCATGCGACAGAGGGTCATGATTGCAATGTCTGTGTCATGTGACCCTGATATTCTAATTGCGGACGAGCCAACAACGGCATTGGATGTAACAATTCAGGCTCAAATACTGGATATTATGCGAGATCTTAATAAAGAGCGAGATACAGCTATATTATTGATTACACACGACTTGGGGGTTGTTGCCGAGCTTTGTGACCGCGTCATTGTTATGTACGCCGGTGAGGTTGTCGAGGAAGGAAGTGTACGTGAAATTTTGAAGGACCCGCAGCATCCGTACACAAAAGGTCTAATTCGTTCACTTCCAAAGTTGCATGGCGAAGATCAGAAGCTTTATTCGATCCCTGGTACGGTCCCAAAACCCGGTATGGGAAACGTCGGGTGTCAATTCGCTCCGCGCTGTGAATACGCTTTTGCGCGTTGTTTCAAAGAGAAACCTGAACTCTATAACGTGGGGGAAAAACGAACCAGCCGCTGTTTCTTATACGACAATAAGGAAGGGGATGCAGCAGAAAATGCAGAATCTACTTTTGGAAGTTAAAGGTCTAAAAAAATATTTTCCGGTTAAGGGAGGTGTCTTTGGGCGAAAAGTCGGTGAGGTGAAAGCGGTTGATGATATTTCTTTTTCAGTAAAGGAGGGTGAAATTCTTGGGCTTGTCGGCGAATCCGGCTGTGGGAAATCCACTACGGGTAAATCGATTCTGCGCCTGAGTGAACCAACTGCAGGTGAAGTAAAATTTGAGGATCAGGAAATCACCAGTCTCAGCGGCGAAGAAATGCGAAAACTTCGCCGACATATGCAGATTATTTTTCAGGACCCCTACGCATCGCTTAATCCAAGACACACCGTTGAAAAAATTGTAGGGGAACCGTTGCTCGTTCATGGAATGAATTCGACTGAAGACCGAAAAGAGCGTGTAAGAGAATTGCTCGAGGTGGTCGGATTAAGTTCATACCACGCTTCTCGTTACCCGCATCAATTCAGTGGAGGACAACGACAGCGTATCGGGATAGCCCGGGCATTGGCAAATAATCCTAAATTAATCATATGTGACGAACCGGTTTCTGCTTTGGATGTATCGGTACAAGCCCAAATTCTTAACTTGATGAGTGATTTGCGCGATCAATTTAATTTAACTTATGTATTTATTGCCCATGATCTCAGTGTTGTCAAACATATCAGTGACAGAGTGGGTGTTATGTATTTGGGGCGAATGGCGGAGCTTGCCGGTAAAAACGAATTATATAATCATCCAAAGCATCCTTACACGCAGGCGTTACTGTCAGCCGTACCGGAACCCGACCCGGATTATCAGCGCGACAGAATTATATTAAAAGGTGATGTTCCTAGTCCTTCAGAGCCACCGTCAGGATGTGCTTTTCATACAAGGTGCCCTTATGTCATGGATATTTGCCGTGAAGTGAGACCTGAATTTCGGGAAGTTGAAACAGATCATTATGTTGCCTGCCATCTATATCAAGATGCGGTGCATTCATAATAGATAAATTAAATTATATACAGGGGGTTAAACCATGCGATTTAGATTTTGGTCAGTAATGGTGTTGCTGTTGATGACGACATTGCTATTTGCAGCGTGCAGCGGTGATGAAGAAACTGATGCAACGGGTGAAAGTGAGGGAGACAGTGGTGAATCTGCCGAAACGGATGCTGCCAGTGACAGTGATGGTGAGGAAGTTCTCGTTTTTGCACGTGGTGGTGATTCTGAAAGTCTTGACCCCGGAAGTACAACGGATGGTGAATCATCCAGAGTAACAAAACAGGTTTTGGAAAGTTTGCTTGATTTCGATAAGGAATCTTTTGAAGTGGTCCCAGGACTGGCAAGTGACTGGGAAGTTTCTGACGATGGTCTGAGCTATACATTCTTTCTGGAGGAGGGTGTGACATTCCATGATGGGACTGACTTCAATGCTGAAGCCGTAAAAACGAATTTTGAACGCTGGGCAGACCCGGACCATGAATATGCATTTGAGGAAGAGGGCTATGTTTATTCGATGTATGGCACCATGTTCGGCGGTTACAAAGGTGACGATAGTCATGTAATCGAGGAAATTAAAGTGGTGAATGATCATGAAATCGAGTTTAGCTTAAAGCGGCCTTTAGGCTATTTCCTTCAAAACATGGCAATGACCTATTTTGCAATAACATCACCGGCAGCACTTGAAGAATATGGACCAGAGATAAATGAAAACCCAGTTGGCACAGGACCATTTGAGTTTGAAAGTTGGTCAAAAGATGACTCGATTGTTCTTAATAAATTTGAAGATTATCGAAAAGACGGCCTGCCAAACATGGAGCAAGTCGTATTTGAAGTTATCCCGGATAACGCAGCCAGGTTAATTGCACTGCAGTCAGGAGAGATTGACATTATGGATGGTTTAAACCCTGATGACGCTGCAAGTATCGATAATGAGCAAGCGTTGGACTTGTACACGCGAGCTGAAAATAATGTTGGATATGTAGGTATGAATACACAAAAAGAGCCATTGGACCAGGTAGAAGTTCGTCAGGCGATTAATCATGCTATCGACCGTGACGCGATTGCCGAAGCGATGTATGCGGGTTATGCCAACCCGGCTAAGAACATGCTGCCGCCGAGTTACATGGGTTATAACGATGAGATTGAACCATATGCATATGATCCAGCAAAGGCAGAGGAACTGTTAGCTGAAGCAGGCTATGAAGATGGTCTGGAAATCGAATTGTGGACAATGCCTGTCGCGAGACCATATATGCCGGACCCGGAAACAGTCGCTGAGATCGTCCAGAATAATCTGGCAGAAATCGGTATCGAGGTTTCAATTGTTCGTGAAGAATGGGCACCTTATCTGGAAAAAACGCTTGAAGGGGAGCAGGAATTGTTCATGCTTGGCTGGTCCGGGACAAACGGGGATCCAGACTATTTCTTAAGCAGTCTCTTGCATGGCGATAATGTCGGGAGCAGTAACCGAACATTTTACGAAAATGACGATGTTGATGAACTGCTTAACAATGCTAAAACTTCGATTGATCAGGAAGAGCGTGCAGCGTTCTATAAAGAAGCACAGGCGCTGATTCATGAAGATGCACCTACGGTAAACCTTGTTCACTCCACCCCTGTTCTTGCTGCAGCAGGCTATGTGGAAAATTACGTACCACACCCTTCAACAAGTGAGTCACTTGCTGAAGTTGAATTGCAAAATTAAAAGCAAAAAAGGCTGGGACAAATCAGACCTATCGACGTTAAAGACGAACAATGATAAGTGATAGCGAAGGAAAGAATTACACAAACTTCTGCGGACAGTACGGCTTGGTGAAACACCGGGATGCTTATGCGCAATGGTGTTCACCAGCTGTCCCAAGGAGGGCAAAGTCTATTTCCTGAGGGGTACATTCCTATCCTTACGATTAAGTTCGTCTTTTTCGTCCCATCCTTTGTTTCATCAATTTCATAAACAATCCCATTTAAATGCACAGTATTCAACATCCTTTGAAAAAATGAGGTGAAATACATTGTTTGCCTACACCATGCGACGATTATTAATGCTCATACCTGTGCTTGTAGGCATGACATTGATTACATTTTCAATCGTTCATTTAATCCCTGGCAACCCTGCTCAGGTGATATTAGGTGAAACGGCTACTGAAACGGCGATTCAGGACCTTGAACAAAGCATGGGGCTGAATGAACCATACCCAATACAATACGGTGTCTATGTTATGGACTTGCTTCAGGGAGACTTGGGAACATCACTTAGATCCAAAGCCGAAATTTCAGCCGAAATCTTACCACGGCTGGCAGCAACATTTGAACTTACGTTTTTTGCGATGCTTTTTGCAATCTTTATCGGCGTGAATGCAGGCATTATTAGTGCCTGGAAACAGAATTCATGGTTTGATTACCTCGCAATGTTTTTTGCATTGGTAGGCGTATCGATGCCGATTTTCTGGCTGGCTTTAATGGAACAGTGGATGTTTGCTCAGGAACTTGGCTGGCTGCCGGCTTACGGACGTGAAAACAGCAGGGATCCGATAGAGCCGATTACATACTTTTATGTTCTTGATACGTTGCTCCATATGGACTTTTCCAGAACGATTCAAGTATTGAAACATTTAGTTTTGCCCAGTATTGCGCTTGGAACGATTCCGATGGCCATTATTGCCCGTATGACTCGCTCCAGTATGCTTGAGGTTATGAACTCAGACTATATCCGAACCGTTCGCGCGAAAGGATCGGGACAGTTCCTTGTTATTTATAAACATGCATTGAAAAATGCCATCATACCCGTTTTAACAGTTATTGGGCTTCAGACCGGCGTATTGCTTGGCGGTGCTATCTTGACCGAAACGATTTTTAGTTGGCCTGGTCTGGGCAGGTATGTCTATGAAGCAATCAATTATAGGGATTATCCAGTTATACAATCAGGTATACTCGTGGTTGCGTTTCTATTTGTCATTATCAACTTAGTTGTTGATTTGTTGTATTCATACATCGATCCAAGAATCAAATATTAGGGGGATTCGTATGAGGATAGATCATAAAGACAAACAATCAGAGGAAAATATAACGGATCCCGCAAAGGCAAATCAACAAGCAGATAGAGAAATTATACCTGAAACATCACCTTGGAAGGATTCCTTCAGACAATTACGGAAGAATCGTTTTGCACTTGCGGGTTTAATCATCATTATTATATTTATAGTAGTTGGTATATTTGCACCGTTATTGACATCCTATGGTTATGATGACCAGGTACTCGTTGACCGGTTGCAGCCACCTTCAGCAGAACACTGGCTCGGAACTGACGATGTCGGACGTGATATTTTTACGAGACTGGCATACGGCGCCAGGATTTCGCTTCAGGTTGGCTTTTTCGCGGTTATCGGCGCGTTAGTGTTTGGCACGATACTTGGAATTATTGCAGGTTATTTTGGACGTTGGGTTGATATGCTCATTTCACGCGTTTTTGACATTTTGCTTGCTTTTCCCAGTATACTACTGGCTATTGCCATTGTTGCCATTCTCGGTGCTTCGCTGCAAAATGCGTTAATTGCAATTGCGGTTATCAATATCCCGATATTCGGGCGGCTTGTCAGGTCAAAAGTTATCAGTTTACGTGAAGAAGAATACATTTTAGCTGCGAAAGCACAAGGCATGAA
Source organism: Lentibacillus persicus (assembly GCF_900112705.1). GTDB lineage: Bacteria > Bacillota > Bacilli > Bacillales > Amphibacillaceae > Lentibacillus > Lentibacillus persicus. The sequence continues at coordinate 145,636 of NZ_FOMR01000006.1, read as the reverse complement.
AAACGGACGCATAATATTACATCATATTTTACCGAATAGCTTGGCGCCAATTATCGTACAAGCTACACTTGGATTTGGCACAGCTATATTGGATGCAGCAGCGTTAGGCTTTCTCGGACTTGGTGCACAGCCGCCGACCCCCGAGTGGGGGGAAATGCTTGCCTCCTCGCGAGATTTCATACAGCTGGCGCCATGGACATTGATCGCTCCGGGCGTTTGTATAATGCTTGTCGTTTTGGGATTCAACTTAATCGGAGACGGCCTGCGTGATGCCCTCGATCCGAAAATGAAAAATTAACTATGAAGGTATAAAAAACAGAGCTGAATGCCCAGCTTTGTTTTTTTATGACTTTAGGCAGATTTAGTCAGAAAATAATGTCTCCTTATAATTTCTATTAAAAGACTTGTCTATTTCTGGCACAGGTATTATAATATTTAATGTTGCTGAATTAAATATTACTAATTGCGCTCGTAGCTCAGCCGGATAGAGCACTGGTTTCCGGTACCAGGAGTCGGGGGTTCGAGTCCCTCCGAGCGCGCTACTTTCAAGCAAAATCACGAATTGGTCACCTTTAGCTAACTAAAGCGAATGACCATTCGTGTCTTTTTTTGTTTTATGAAAGAAATGAAGGGATATTTATTATCTTAGGTTGATTTAATCGAAATTTTTAGAAACGTCTCACCAGTCTCACTGGCGTTTATTCAACGAACCTTAAATAGTTAAATTAAGCTATTCTCATTAATAGTACAACCTTGTTAAATCATAGTTAAAAAGGGGAGGGTCATCGTTAAACGGCGCGATACATTCAATGTATTCTTCTGTTAGTGGATGAACCATGGAAATTTTGGCCGCATGCAGCACTTGACGTTTATTTTCTTCGCCTCCATAAAGTGTATCTCCAAGAAGCGGGTTCCCCATATAACTCATGTGTACACGAATTTGATGGGTCCTCCCGGTGTCTAGCTCTAATTTGACTAATGATGTATTGTCTTTCGGATTATAAAATAATGTTTCATAATTTGTTCTTGCACTTTGTCCTGATTTAGATATGTGTCGCCGTGTTTGATGATGACGATCCCGACCAATGGGTTTATTAATTGTTCCTTTGCTGTATTTTAGCTTACCATGCACAAGTGCTAAATAAGTCCGTTGAATTTTTCGTTTCTCCAATAATCTGGACATCATACTACTGGCTAGAGCATGTTTGGCAAAGATAACGGCCCCGGTTGTATTATGGTCTAAACGGTGGATATGCCGAGGTTTTGTCTCAATTCCTTCAGTAAGTAAATGAAAAGCCACCCCATTAGCTAATGTGTTTACCTCATCAGGAGTGTTGGGGTGCGTATCCATACCTGCTATTTTATTTGCAATTAAGATATGGTTATCTTCATAAAGAATGTCTACATCTAAAAAAGTAGGATTTAAGCCATAATCTTCCTTAGGGAACATATGCACCTGAAGTTTTTGGCCGGAAATGAGCTTAGAATCCCAAGGCACGATGTCGCCATTTAATTTAATTCCTTTTCTCATCCGAAGCTCATGACGAAGTTTTTTTGGCACTTGCCAATTCTTTTGCAGCAAACTTTCAATTGTATATGTGTTCCATTTTGGGGGAATGAGGAGCTCTGCCCATTCACCTTTTTTTATAATATTTATCACTATAACCACCTGGAATTAGTTACTAAAATCGTTATAATAGCTTTTGGAATAAGGGTAGTTACCTTACCCTTTTAGGCTAATAGTTTAATGTTTGCAATTTCAGTTCTGTCAAGTATAACTCTTTTCATTCCATAATTAAAACTTATTTAATATGTATTATTTCACGGTTTTCCAGCGTACAGATATATCGGCAAGTTAAGACTAAATCAGTAAAGGTGTTTGAAAAATGAAGCATATTATTATTGGAGCAGGGATATTAGGTGCGTCGACTGCCTATTACCTGGCTAAAAAAGGTGAGAAAGTCATATTAATTGACCGTTATGAACCTGGTCAGGCAACACGAAATGCGGCGGGGATTATTTGCCCTTGGCTGACGACGCGGCGTAATAAGGCGTGGTATCAGCTTGTGACCAGTGGCGCTAAATATTACCCTGAGCTCATTGCAGAGCTTGCCACGGATGCCGAAACGGAAACAGGTTACAATCAAGTCGGTGCGATAAATATTTTTGATACTGAGGAAAAATTGGACCGGAAGATGGGAGTGGCTCTTGAGCGACAGAAAGAAAACCCGGAAATGGGCGAGATCACACGTTTGTCACCTGAACAAACGCAACGACTCTTTCCTCCTGTCTCAGAAGCGTATCGTGCGCTTCATATTTCAGGAGCTGCGCGGGTGAACGGTGCGGCTTTGAATGATGCGCTTTGGAAAGCAGCATTGAAAAATGGGGCTGACTTTATCAATGGGGACGCGTCACTTTTATTGAAGGACGAAGAGATAAAAGGTGTGAAAGTCAATAATGAATCTTACTATGCTGACCAAATCATTGCAACGAATGGCGCTTGGATGAACGCTTTATTTGCGCCTGTGGGAATAAATACAAACGTGACGTTTGAGAAAGCTCAGATTATCCATCTGCAAACGCCGGGTTCAGACACGAGCAGCTGGCCTGTCATGTTACCGCCATTTAATCATTATATCCTTGGGTTTGGTACGGGAAACGTTGTAGTTGGGGCAACAAAGGAAAACACGGAAACGTTTGATTCACAAACGACGATTGGGGCTGTGCACGAACTGATGGCTAAAGCCTTGCATGTTGCGCCGGGTTTGGCAGAAGCCTCTTATTTGAGGACTAAGGTAGGCTTTCGTCCATTTACACCGGGGTCTTTGCCTGCTATTGGGTCGGTGCCTGGCTTTTCAAATGTATTAATGGCAAATGGATTAGGCGCCTCAGGCTTAACAAGCGGCCCGTATGTTGGTGTTCAGCTCGCAAAGCTTGCAATGGATGAAAAACCTGACATCAACCTGGAGCCATTCAATCAATGGGGCAAGAATCCCCATTGATTGAAGCGTTTACAGCCACACACTCAGTGCTAAAAGGAGACCGAATGCCCAATGGTGCCAGGCAGCCCATTTCATACCGCCAAGCTCTTCAGTTCGTGATGCGGGTTTTCTGAATGACCATTGAAGTCTTCCTGCCACTGGAACTGCAAGCAATACGATTAAAGAAGCTAATGGTAAAATTTCACCAAAAACAAGGCTGACGACTGTTAAATAAGCCAATGTCAAAAGCGTGCTCAATAAAATAATAGCATTTTTACGGCCGAGCAATGTGGCGAGTGTCTGACGAAAGAAGTGATCTTTTTTTATATCCCGTATGTTATTTGTCAAAATCATTGATGCAATAATTAGTGCAAATGGAACCGAAACAGCAAGTATTGTCATGTCTAAAGCGTTTCCCTGAACGACATAACTTAATACCGTAACAACAGGGCCCAGAAACGTAAATGCAACTGTTTCACCGAGGCCGATCGAACATAAAGGCCTTGGCCCGGCGGAGTACAGATACCCGAAGAGAATGCCGGCGACGCCTGCCGGGACAATCCACCATGTGCTTTGGACAGCGAGCCATGCACCAATTATTACGGCAACACTGAGCAATGATGCAGCGATATATGGAACAATGTGATGTGCAGGGCCATGGGCGTCAAGCGGGTCGCTCGTCCATTTGCCCTGATCCTGACCGTGCTTAAAATCATAGTAATCGTTAAATAAGTTTGTGGCAGATTGAACGAACAATGCTGCAATCAGCATAGCTGCAAATATATTAAAACGAACGCCCCCCTGAAAAGCGGCCATTCCTGTTCCTGTCAAAATAGGTGTGATTGTACCGGTAAGCGTCATTGGACGAAATAATTGAATCCATGAAGCACGATAGTAGTAAATCGTTTCTTTATGAGTATCTGCTGCGAAATGTGACATCGCTTTCAGCCTCCTTGTTGATTTTGATTAAAACCGGGGTTTGCCTTGCAAAAAAATAATCTACAATAAAACCATAAGCATAATAAGGGCTGCGAACCCGGCAACTTCCACGGATTCCAACAAAGCAATTTTAATGAGTGCTTTAAACAGCGGCTGTTTGTTTCCATGATCTGCTTGCTGCCACAGCCGGGTATTCCCGAACACTTTAATTGATTGTTTAAACCCGACAAAAATTCCCCAAAGAAGTGTTATGCTGCCAATCACAAGAGCTGTAAACCAAATATTGCCGTAACGTGTATCCACGATATCACCCCATTGGCTAATAGGTCCGAACACCGTACCGAGTAATATTCCGGTAAGAATGACGCCCGCACCTGCTCCAGTCAGAAATTTGTGCGACCACTGCATAAGCGCAAGCAAGATTTGCCGCTGCTGGAGAAACGTCATTTTTCTTAAAGCAGGATAAACGCCCCAGCCGATAAAAAGGATTCCTCCGACCCATGTAATAGCCAGCAAAATGTGCACAATTAAAAGTGCCTGACGCAGTTCCCATGGCATATTAATCACCAGCTTTAGTCGTTTGATTTAATTGTATAACCGACAGTGATTGAAAGATGTGACATATGTCACGAAAACAGATGGATTAAGATGAGTTTTTGTCCGTTTTATGGCAAAATGAAAGTAGAAAGGTCAGGGGGATTATAATGAAGCCGTCAATTGTCCAGGAACAGACGTTGCAAATGAAAATGAATCAGTCACTTATCCAGGCTATTCATTTATTGCAGTTTTCGGGTATGGAAATAATTGAATACATCAAGGAAGTTTCCAAAGAAAATCCCTTAATAGAAGATGTCAATTTTGATTATGAAATCAGTCAGTTCAAGCAAACAAATACCAACGATACCGCAATCGGGGAAATTAACCAGGCCGAACTGACAATGTACGATCAATTGAAAAGTCAGCTATACGCCATCGAGGTTCCCCATGAATTAAAGCAAGCTGTCGAGTTCGGAATTGATTCGCTTAACGAAGACGGCTATCTGGATATCGATATCGCATTATGGGTGGAAAAATGTCTTATCACCGACAGACAAGCAGAAGAAGCACTTGAGCTTATTCAGCAGCTGGAGCCCGCCGGAATTGGTGCCCGTTCGCTAAAAGAATGTATTCAGCTACAGATGCCGGATTCAAAAGATGTTTTAGAGGCGTTGCTGACCGATTATTTGGAGTGGGTGGCGGATGAGAACCTTCAGGAAATCAGTGAACATTTTAATCTGACAGAAGATAAAGCGGAAGAATTACTGAACCGGATTCAATCGTGTCATCCTAAGCCGGGACAGCTTTTGTCTTCAAAAAAAACCGAATATATTATTCCTGAAGCCTATATTTATGAACAAAATGGCAGCTGGCAGATTTCATTTTATAAATGGCATTCGCCGACAATTGAGATTAATGAATCCTATAAAAATCTTCAAATTGAAGAAAAAGAGGCTGCAGATTATTTAAAAGAAAAATTCAATCAGGTTAACTGGCTGAAGCAGGCGATTAAGTTTAGAGGTAATACACTTGAGAGGGTAATCAGGGTGATTGTGGAAAAACAGCGGATGTATTTTGAACACGGTACTTTTATGCTGCAGCCGTTGACATTAAAAGAAATTGCGGCCGAGTTGGACATGCATATTTCAACTGTCAGTCGTGCTATTACGCATAAATACGTTCAGACAAAAGCGGGAATTATTCCTTTGAAGTTTTTCCTGCAGCCAGGTGTCCGGCAAAATGATGGTGAACAAACAGCTTCATTTGTCATTAAACAATTAATTGCTGAATTAATCCAAAATGAAAATAAAGAAAACCCGTTATCAGACCAAATGATCACGAATCGACTCAAACAGGAGTTTGGCATCAGGGTTGCCCGCAGGACCGTCATGAAATACAGGCAAACTCTGGGGCTTGCGTCATCTGCTAAACGAAAGTAAGGGAGGGAAAACACATGCTGTATATAAAATTTTATACGAAAAAAAACTGTCCGTTATGTGATGAGGCGCTTGTCTTGCTTGATTTGCTCCGTTACCAATATTCATTTGAACTTGAAGAAAGAGATATTTATACAAACGATGTGTGGCTGGAAAAATATCAATTGGAGGTACCCGTAGTGCAAGTTAATGACAAGACAACTTTGAATTGCGAAGAGATCAGTTATGAGGCGCTTGAGCAAGCTTTGAGTAAAACAGACAATTAAACATTTTATTTGTATAAGCTAAGATTTATGATAAAATATAAATTGTGAGGAAAAAAACTTTTATATTTTTTTGCCTCGCGTGGGACACATTATGATTAACCGGGACAAAATGAGTCCATCCGAGGAGTTCTTTTTATGCAGGAATTGATAGACATTCAAAAGAAATTGTACCCTGACGTGCTGAAAATTATGCAGCAGCGCTATAAGCTGATGCAGAACGTTGAACGCCTGCAGCCAATTGGAAGACGTGCCCTGGCCGATAATCTGAATTTGACTGAACGGCATGTTCGCAGTGATGTGGACCTTTTGGCAAGACAAGGGTTAATTGATATGACATCCAAAGGTATGCAATTGACAGAAGAGGGAAATTTAGTAGTTGATCAATTAGCAGACTATATGCATCAAATAATGGGCTTAAGTGTTTTAGAAAAGCAATTGAAGGAAACATTAAAACTGGACAATATTGTAATTGTGCCCGGTGATAGTGATAAGCAAACACAGGTGAAACAAGAAATGGGAAAAGTCTGTGTCGGTTTTTTGCGGGAGAATATAACACATTCCGGGACGATCGCCGTAACAGGCGGAACAACCATAGCAGCAGTGGCTGACATGATGACCCCCTTCGATAAAGCAACGTGTTTATTTGTCCCTGCCAGGGGGGGCATTGGAGAAAAAGAGGAAAATCAGGCCAATACAATTGCGGCAAAGATGGCAAGACAGGCAAATGGTGACTACCGTCTGCTTTATGTTCCCGATCCATTAAGTGAATCGTCGTATAAAACGATGATGAAAGAACCGGCTGTCGTTGAGATTTTACAGATGATCCAAGGTTCAGATATCGTTCTGCATGGCATTGGTGATGCAATCACGATGGCAAAACGGCGTAAAACGTCCAACGAAATAATCGGGAAATTGCAGAAAGAAGAAGCGGTAAGTGAAGCATTTGGTTATTATTTCAACGATAGTGGCGATGTTGTTCATAAAGTAAGGACAATTGGTCTTCACCTTGATGATTTATCTGACAGTAATCATTCAGTAATCACCATTGCCGGCGGCACGTCAAAGGCACGTGCTATCAAGTCTTATTTGAAACAAGGCAGAAGTGATTTGTTAATAACAGATGAAGCTGCTGCAAAAACGATTTTAAGGGATCATCATTCCCTTTAAAATAAAGTGATTTATGACAACATTAGGGAGGAATTATAAATGGCAATTAAATTAGGAATTAACGGATTTGGTCGAATCGGACGCAATGTTTTCCGTCAGGCTTTAAAAAACGACGATGTGGAAGTTGTGGCTGTCAATGACTTGACCGATGCCGACATGCTCGCACACTTGCTGCAGTATGATTCAGTTCATGGTACATTGGAAGAAGAAGTGACCGTTAATGGTTCAAACATTGTGGTAGGCGGGAAAGAAATTCAAGTGTTATCCGAGCGCGATCCGGCAGATCTGAGCTGGGGAGACCTTGGTGTCGAAGTTGTTATCGAATCCACCGGACGATTCACACAGCGCGATGATGCTAAGAAACACATTGATGCTGGTGCCAAAAAAGTGATTATCTCTGCACCGGCTAAAGAAGAGGATCTGACAATGGTTATGGGCGTTAATGAAACCGATTATGACCCAAGCAAGCATCATATCGTTTCCAATGCATCATGCACCACAAACTCAATTGCACCACTTGCAAAAGTGCTGAATGATAATTTTGGCGTTAAACGCGGATTAATGACAACTGTTCACTCTTATACGAATGATCAGCAAATCCTGGACTTGCCGCATAAAGATTACCGTCGTGCCCGGGCAGCTGCTCAAAATATTATTCCGACAACAACCGGAGCTGCCAAAGTCGTCGGCAAAGTCGTTCCTGAATTGGACGGCAAACTGAACGGGAATGCAGTCCGAGTACCAACTCCTGATGGTTCGCTAATTGATCTGGTTGCTGAACTGGATAAAAATGTAACACGTGAAGAAGTGAATGAAGTGTTTAAAGCTGCGGCTGAAGAAGAAGGCATGAAAGGCGTTGTTGGCTACAGTGAAGCGCCACTTGTTTCCAGTGATATTGTCGGAACCACGTATTCCTCATTGTTTGATGCCCAATCAACAATGGTTATGGAAGATAACATGGTCAAAGTAGTATCATGGTACGATAACGAAATGGGCTATTCTGCACGCTGTGTTGACTTGGCTGCTTATATCGGCAAAAAAGGTTTCTAAATTAAGATTGATATGAAAGGGGGAGGGTATGTGATCCTCCTCCTTTTCCACATTAGTGTATAATGGTACCCGAAAGGCCAAGGGTATACATATTTCGCAGGTATTGGAGGTTTTGTGATGAATAAAAAAACACTGCACGATCTCGACTTGAAAGATAAAAGAGTTTTTTGCCGTGTTGATTTTAACGTTCCGATGAAAAATGGAGAAATTACGGATGATACTCGTATCAGGGCTGCTCTTCCAACAATTGAGTACTTGAAGGAAAACGGGGCCACTGTTATATTGGCAAGCCACCTCGGCCGGCCCAAAGGGGAAGCTGTTGATGAGCTCAGACTTGATCCGGTGGCTGAAAGGTTAAGTGAATTACTGGGACAAGAAGTCGTTAAAACCGATGCTGTTTACGGGAAAGAAGTTAATGAAGCTCTCTCACAAGTCAGTGATGGTGATATTTTATTAATTGAAAATGTCCGTTTTGAGCCAGGCGAGGAAAAGAATGATCCGGAATTGTCCCAGGCATTTGCGGATATGGCTGATTTGTATGTAAATGACGCATTTGGAGCAGCCCACAGAGCGCATGCTTCAACAACCGGAGTGGCCGAAAAACTGCCTGCAGCAGCCGGTTTTCTGATGGAAAAAGAAATCGAAGTATTGACGCAAGCGTTGGAAAATCCTGAGCGGCCATTTACCGCGATTATTGGTGGTGCTAAAGTCAAAGACAAAATCAGCGTCATCGACCATTTACTCGATAAAGTTGATAATCTGATCATCGGCGGCGGTCTCGCTTATACATTTATTAAGGCACAAGGCTATGAAATTGGAAAATCGCTGCTCGAAGAAGATAAACTAGATATGGCAAAAGAATTTATGCAAAAAGCCAATGAGAAAGGTGTTAACTTTGTAATGCCTGAAGATGCCGTTGTCGCAGATGACTTCTCGGAAGATGCCAACACGAAAATCGTTAACATTAGCGAGATTCCATCAGATTGGGAGGCGCTTGACATCGGGCCTGAAACCCGCAAGAAATACGCCCGGATTGTTAATGACTCACAGCTTATCATCTGGAATGGACCGATGGGCGTGTTTGAATATGGGGCTTTTGCCGGCGGAACAAAAGCAGTTGCTGAAAGCTTGGCTCAAACAGAAGGATACACCATTATTGGCGGAGGCGACTCCGCTGCAGCAGTCGAGAAATTCGGCTTGGCCGGAGATATGAACCACGTGTCCACAGGAGGCGGAGCTTCACTTGAGTTTATGGAAGGAAAAGTTCTGCCGGGTGTGAAAGCACTCAATGATAAATAATTTTGGAGAGGTGATAGAATGCGCAGCAAAGTAATAGCCGGAAACTGGAAAATGAACAAAGGATTATCTGAAGCTGAGCAGTTTGCTGATTCTGTTAAAGGAAACTTGCCAAAAGATGACAATGTGGAAGCCATTGTATGCGCACCATTCCCTTTTTTGCCAGCATTAGTAAGTAAAGCGAAAAGCAGTAATTTAAAAGTTGGCGCGCAAAATATGCACTTTGAGGACAGCGGCGCATATACCGGCGAAGTTAGCCCTGCAATGCTGAAGGATCTTGGGGTGACACATGTTGTTATTGGTCACTCGGAGCGCCGTGAGCATTTTGCTGAGACGGATGAATCGGTGAATAAAAAAGTTCATGCTGCGTTTAACCATGGGTTAGTCCCCATTGTGTGTGTGGGTGAAACGCTTGAACAGCGTGAAGCCAATGAAACGATGAGTCATATTGAAAATCAGGTGCGAAAAGGCTTGGAAGGGCTGACCGACGAGCAAATAGGCAGAGTCATTATCGCTTACGAGCCGATTTGGGCAATTGGCACTGGGAAGTCCGCCTCGAGTGCGGATGCCAACCAGGTTTGCACGTTTGTTCGAAATGTCGTTAAAGCGATGACATCTGAAAATATTGCCGAACAACTAGTGGTACAATACGGCGGAAGTGTCAAGCCTGCAAACATTGATGAACTTTTGGATCAGCCGGATATTGATGGAGCGCTTGTCGGCGGTGCAAGTCTTGAACCTGGGTCATTCTTGGAGCTTGTGGAGGCAGGTACAAAATGAACGGGAACAACTTAGCCGCACTTATCATCCTCGATGGGTACGGGATGCGCAATGAAGCATTCGGCAATGCTATTAAACAGGCAAATACACCTAATTTCGATCGGTATTGGAATCAGTTCGCTCATAATCAATTGAATGCCTCAGGCGAAGCGGTCGGGCTGCCTGAAGGGCAAATGGGTAATTCCGAGGTCGGGCACCTGAACATAGGTGCCGGCCGAATCGTTTACCAAAGCTTAACCCGAGTGAATCTTTCCATTAAGGAAGGTGACTTTTATGAAAAAGACGCTTTCTTGAAGTCGATTGAGCATGCGAAAGAACACGATAAAGCATTACACATTTTCGGTTTGCTGTCAGACGGTGGCGTGCACAGTCACATAAATCATTTATTCGCGCTTTTAAAGCTTGCCAAAGATAATGATTTAGAAAAAGTCTATGTGCATGCGTTCCTGGATGGCCGTGATGTTGGCCCCCAAACTGCAAAAGAGTATATTGCACAAACAGAAGATAAAATGAAAGAATACGGCGTTGGTAAGTTTGCAACTATTTCCGGCCGTTATTATTCAATGGACCGTGACAAACGCTGGGAACGAGTGAAAAAAGCATACGATGCGATGGTTTACGGCGAAGGCCCGTCTTATGACGATCCGTATAACGTTATTGACGATTCATACGAAAACGGAATTTTTGATGAGTTTGTGATTCCATCTGTTATAACCGATGAAAATGGAAAGCCGGTTGGCAAAGTTGAGGATGAAGATTCCATTATTTTTTATAATTTCCGCCCTGACCGGGCAATCCAAATTTCCCGGACATTTGCCAACGAAGACTTTCGTGATTTTGACCGTGGTGAAGGCCGGCCGAAAAATGTTGAGTTCGTTATGCTGACCGAATTCAGCGAATCAATTGACGGTTACGTCGCTTATAATCCTGTTAACTTGGATAATACAGTTGGCGAAGTGCTTTCACAGCACGATATGAAGCAGCTTCGAATCGCGGAGACAGAAAAATATCCACATGTTACCTTTTTCATGAGTGGCGGCCGTGAGAATGAATTCCCCGGTGAGAAGCGTGTGTTAATTGATTCGCCAAAAGTAGCAACGTATGATTTGAAACCTGAAATGAGTGTGTATGAGGTGACTGATTCGTTACTGGAAGAACTAGACTCCAAAGCACACAATGCGATTATTTTAAACTTTGCCAACCCGGATATGGTTGGCCATTCCGGAAAACTTGAACCGACAGTTAAAGCAATCGAAGCGGTGGATGAATGCCTTGGGAAAGTTGTCGATAAGATAATGGAACTGGGCGGAAATGCCATCATTACCGCAGATCACGGTAACTCTGATGAAGTGATGACGCCCGAAGGTGATCCGATGACAGCTCATACAACAAACCCGGTGCCGGTCATCGTTACGAAAGAAAACGCAGAACTGCGTGAAGGTGGTATATTAGCTGATTTATCACCAACATTATTGGATTTACTGGACATTGAAAAACCAGACGAAATGACAGGCGAATCATTAATTAAAAAATAACACTGCTGTTCATAGCAGTTTCGAGCTCAATGTAAAGCGCGAACCAGTGAAAATTCCATTGACCTTTCTAGCTGTGCAGCTGGAATATACTCGCTTTCCGTGGGCTCACCAGCCGCCCGCGGAAAGCGACGAGCAAAACATCCACCGAATCCGCTGCGAGTTGCGAGGAGTGCGTCTTCACCGAATTTGCTTGCAACACGACGAGCACTCAAGTGTATTTCCGAAGCGGTAGACGATGCACCAGATTCTCACGATAAGTTAGTTCGCAGTTTATGGAAACGTTAAAGGTTAGATAGCACATTTATGAAAAGAATTAAAAATAAAGGAGTGGTTGGATGCCATACATTACAGACGTTTATGCCCGGGAGGTTCTTGATTCCCGCGGCAATCCGACAGTTGAAGTTGAAGTATTTACAGAATCAGGCGGATTTGGAGCAGCACTCGTGCCAAGCGGTGCTTCAACAGGTGAATATGAAGCGGTTGAACTGCGGGATGGCGATGAAAATCGTTATCTTGGAAAAGGGGTCGAAAAGGCGGTTGAAAATGTCAACGATGTCATCGGACCGGAGTTAATCGGTGTTGATGCAACACGACAAAATATTATCGATCAGATTATGCTTGAACTCGATGGTACAGAAAATAAAGGCAAGCTCGGAGCTAATGCTATTCTTGGCGTTTCCATGGCAGTTGCGCACGCCGCATCCAGCTATCTCGAACTGCCTTTATATAACTATCTCGGCGGGTTTAATGCCAAAAAACTGCCAACACCAATGATGAACATTCTTAATGGCGGTGAGCACGCAGATAATAATGTTGATATCCAAGAATTCATGATTATGCCTGCAGCTGCACCATCATTTAAAGAAGCATTGCGCACAGGGGCTGAAATTTTCCATTCCTTGAAGAAAGTATTGAAATCAAAAGGCTATAATACTGGTGTTGGAGATGAGGGCGGATTTGCTCCAAACCTTGATTCCAACGAGGAAGCGCTTGGTACAATCGTTGAAGCAATCGAAGCGGCTGGTTATAAACCAGGCGAAGAGATTAAATTGGCAATGGATGTTGCGTCTTCTGAGATTTATGAAGACGGCAAGTACCACCTTAAAGGTGAAGGAGTTACCCGCACAGCAGAAGAAATGGTCGACTGGTACGAAGACCTAATTAACAAATACCCGATCATTTCAATAGAGGACGGCCTTGATGAGAACGATTGGGAGGGTCACAAACTGCTGACGGAGCGTATTGGCGATCGTGTCCAGCTTGTCGGCGATGATTTATTTGTGACCAATACGACAAAGCTTTCCCGCGGCATCGAGGAAGGCGTCGGCAATTCAATTCTCGTCAAGGTGAACCAGATTGGCACGCTGACTGAAACATTTGAAGCAATCGAAATGGCTAAGCAGGCTGGATTCACGGCAGTTATTTCGCACCGTTCAGGGGAAACTGAAGATGCAACAATTGCGGACATTGCTGTGGCAGCGAACGCCGGGCAAATTAAAACGGGCGCTCCGTCCCGCACAGACAGAGTTGCTAAATACAATCAGCTGCTGCGAATTGAAGATGAATTGGCAGGCATGGGCGAATATGCCGGTCTTGAGGCTTTCTATAATTTGAAAAACTAGCTTACACCCTAACACCTTTTGGTACGCATTTTAAGAATCGTACTGAAAGGTGTTTTTTGGTATAGGACGACTAGAGGCCGAATATGCTTTACTGGTAAAGACTACCAAATTTGGGGTGAATGCGTTGACAAAAAAAGTGCTCGTCTTTGGTGATATTGGCATAGACGATACTGTGGCCCTAATTTATGGCTATTTTGACGATGCCATTGATATTGTTGGTGTTGTGGCTAACTACGGAAACATACCAAGGGAAAAAGCTGTGGCAAATGTTCATTATGTAAGAGATTTGTTTGATATTAATCCTTCGATAGAAGTTATATTAGGTGCGGAAAAACCTATGACCGGGGAAAAACCCACATTCGTTCCCGAAATTCATGGCGCGTATGGGCTGGGACCGATTGAGCCACCGCTGTCCAACGATGATAGTGTAGCTGAAAACTTCTTTAAAGTTGTTGAAATAATTGAACGATACCATGATCAGGACCTGGTGATTGTAAATATCGGCAGATTAACATCATTGGCCACGATGTTTATTCTTTATCCGTCTGTTATGAAGCGCGTACAAAATTTTTATGTCATGGGGGGAGCCTTTTGGGTTCCGGGAAATATTACGGCGTTGTCAGAAGCGAATTTTTACGGCGATCCAATTGCAGCTCAGCTCGTTTTAAAAAATGCCGCAAATGTAGTTATTATTCCACTTAATGTTACCAGACAGGCTATCGCCACACCCCAAATGGTCGATTATATTCATCAGGCAGGAGAAGCAGAAATCATAAAGCCCCTGCTGGACTATTATTATGCTTTTTATAAAAAACGCGATCCAAGTGTCCAGGGAAGCCTGCTGCATGATGTTGTAACACTGATGTGCCCCGTTTACGGGGGGATGTTTGCTTTTAGCCAATTGCCTGTTACGATTGTGCAAGCTGAAAGTGGTGAGGAAAGAGGGCAGAGTATTGCTGATATCAGGCCGTATGTTGATGTACAGGATTCAATGGCGGAAAATGAGAAAAAGCATTTTATCGCACTCGATTTGGATTACGTGCAATTTTACAATAAATTTATGTCGGTAATGACTGGGCAGAAATCAGATTGAGTGCCATAATAGAGGCGTAATATATTCAAGAGGTGATCTCAATCGATATTTTATCTGCCATTAAAGACCGCCGATCGATTCATAACTTTAAAAACGATGAAGTTGAACGGGTAATAATACAGGAGATATTCACATACGCTTCTTATGCGCCGACTCATTATATGAAAGAATCATGGCAAATAAAGCTTTATGAGAAGAATGGTAAAAAGCATTTTATTGATGCAATCATTGAAAGTTATCAACGTCTCGGTATGCTGAAAACACGCGACGATGATAAGACAGAAAAAATGATACACTCCATGAAGCAGTTTTTATTGCGGATACCGCATCATGCTTTGATTTATTTTAAAAAAGAAGACGATCCAGTCAGATATGAAGAAGAATATGCCAGCGTCTGCGCATTCATTCAAAACGCCCAGCTTACGGCTTGGTCATATGGTGTCGGGATGCTTTGGACAATTACGCCATATATGCATGATGAAGGATTTACCAGGGCAATTGGGCTCGATCCTTCAATTGATAAAATTGCAGCTGTCCTGCAAATCGGCTATCCGGAGAAAATTCCGCATGATAAAGGAAGAACGCCGATCGGTGAAAAGCTTGAATTCTTATCGGAGTGAGATAAATTGACATCGATAAAAAAGCAGACAGAGACAGAGAAACATGAGCGCGAGAAAAGCCAAACGTTATAAAAAGAAGCTGGGACATAACTTATTTATCAGATATAAAAGACGAACGATAATCAAGGTTAGCGGAGGAAATATGCGTAGACTCCTGCGGGAACAGAGGCATAGGTGAGACAACGAAGTGCCCTGGCACGAGTTGGCTCAACAGCCGCCCGCGGAAAGCGAAGCATATTTCCGGAGCGATGTATTCCGCTCCCTTTCCTAATATCATCTTTCGTCTTTTCTTTTACTTTTAAACCTTTTGTCCCAGCTTCTTTATACGTTTGTTATTCAGTTTTTTCTTTTATGAACCCGACGACTTCGTCTGTGCTTCCCATTGATAACAGTTGTTCTTTACAGGAAGTCATTTTTTCTTTGGAAAGGTTAAGAATTTGCGTCCGTGCCGGCAGAACGGAAGTGGCACTCATACTGAATTCGTCAAGCCCCAGTCCGAGTAAAGCCGGGATAGCAATTGAGTCTCCGGCCATTTCACCGCACATGCCGGTCCATTTACCTTCTGCGTGGGCTGCATCAATCACTGTACTGATCAAGTTTAAGATCGCCGGGTGGTACGGCTGGTACAAGTAAGACACCCGTTCATTCATTCTGTCAGCTGCCATTGTATACTGAATCAGATCATTCGTGCCAATACTGAAGAAATCGACTTCTTTGGCAAATTGTTTAGCAATCACGGCAGTTGATGGAATCTCTACCATAATGCCGACTTCGATGTTATCAGAAACGCTTTTACCTTCATTTTTTAAGTTTTGTTTTTCATCAAGCAGGATCCCTTTTGCTTGCCTAAACTCCTCGAGCGTTGCGATCATCGGAAACATAATTTTCAAGTTGCCATGCACACTTGCTCTGAGAAGGGCGCGTAATTGTGTCCGGAAGACATCTTCATTTTCGAGGCAGAAGCGGATCGCACGGAAGCCAAGAAATGGATTTAATTCCTCAGGCAAATCAAGGTAGCTTATTTCTTTATCGCCGCCCACATCGAGTGTGCGGACAACAACCGGCTTATCCTCCATTTTTTCGAGGACCGTTTTGTACGCATCATACTGCTCATCTTCAGTCGGCAACTGGCTTTTACCCATATACAAGAACTCAGTTCGGTATAAGCCAATGCCTTCAGCACCATTCGCAAGCACACTGTCAACGTCATCGGGGGTACCGATATTAGCTGCTAGTTCGACCTGTTCTTTATCAGCCGTTAGTGTCGGTTCATTTTTCAGTGTGGCCCATTCTTCTTTTTGCTTTTCAAATGTGGCTTGTTTTTCTTTATACTCGGCAATTTCATTTTCAGAGGGGTTGACGATGACATGGCCTTCGATGCCATCAACGATAACGATATCGCCTTGTTTGACTTCACCTGTAATCGATTTGGTCCCGACCACAGCGGGTATTTCCATGGATCTTGCCATAATAGCAGAGTGTGACGTCCTGCCGCCGATGTCTGTTGCAAAACCACGGACAAACTGTCTGTTCAATTGTGCGGTATCAGATGGCGTCAGGTCGTTTGCAATCACAATTGCTTCTTCATCAATTAATGCGGGGTTTGGCACCGACACGCCAAGCAGATGAGCGAGCACACGTTTGGAAACGTCCTGGATATCGGCAGCGCGTTCACGCATATATTCATTATCCATATTCTTAAACATATCGATAAACATGTTCATCGTGTCTTCCAAACCTGTTTCAGCAATCACGTTTTCCTTTGTGATTTTATCTTTAATCGGATTAACCAGTTCAGGATCGTCCAGGACGAGTAAGTGTGCTGAAAAAATTTGAGCATGCTCATCGCCCAATTCTTTTTCTGCGTGGGCCCGAATTTTTTCAAGCTCTTGTTTTGCTGTTTCCAGAGCTTTTTCTAAACGTTCGATTTCTTTATTGGGATTATCGGCGGATTTTTTTTCATACGTTAATTCCGGTGTTACAAGCTGATACGCCTTGGCAATCGCTATGCCATTGGACGCGGCAATTCCTTGAATCATAGTTTCAAACCAACCCTTCACTATAAATTTACTCCATTCTACATTTTACACGGTCGTTCTTTGTCAAATCAAGCATTCCTGCTTGTCAGGCCCGTTATCCAGTTCAGCAGGATATGATAAATTTCGTCCCTGTTTAATTCGTTCAATAATTCGTGCCGGCCGTTCTCGAATAGCATTGTTATCACATTGCTGAGACCGGCCTTGTCATATAGTGCAGCGGTTTTCCAGACGCCTTTTGTATAATTGCCGACAGGATCCTGCGCACCGCTTAGGATAAGCATGGGCAAGTCAGACCGGACTTTCTGATTGCGTTTGGCATCATGAATTAACGAGAGACCGGTCATCAAATCTTTAAAGAATCCCGCCGATGGTATAAAACCGCAATAGGGATCATTGATAAAGTCCTGAATAATTTGATCATCGGAAGTCAGCCAGTCAAAACTGGATTTTTTATTTTGCACCCGTTTGTTCGAGGAAGAAAAAACTAGGGCATTCATGAAAGGTGATTTTTCTTTTGACGGCAAAACTGAAGCAATACTCATTGCAGTTGTTGTACTTAGCCGTGAGTAATAGCCTGTCCCTGATAGGATAACGCCGTCAATCAGATAGCTATGGTCCTGTATATAATGTCTGGCGAGGAAAGACCCCATGCTATGCCCTAATAGATATACAGGAAGATCGGGGTGCTCTTGTTTAATTTGCTTCGTCAATGCAAGCACATCGTCAGTAACTTTTTCAAAACCGTTTTTATCCGCTAAATAACCGAGCTGACCCTGTTTTGCACCAGTTCGCCCATGGCCTCTGTGGTCATTTCCGTAAACAATTATATTGTTGTCGGTTAAAAAATGAGCAAATTCGTTATAGCGTCCGATGTGCTCAACCATACCGTGGGCAATTTGAACGACAGCTTTCGGTTTCGAGTCCTGGATGTTTTCAGGGAGCCATTTTCTCACATATATTGCAACGTTATCAGGCCGTTTGAGCCAAAAAGTATTTTCCATGTGTCATCACCCATTCAAAATGTGATATAATATTCATAATAAAGCGTGTTAATGGAAACGTCCAAAGTTATGCTATTGATAACTTGCGGCGTGTGAAGGAAATATGCTAGAGTAACGAATAGGTACATAGCGTTTGTAAGTGGAGGTGCAATTTGAAATGGGAAGCTTAGTTCATATATTATTACTAATTGATGCTATTATTATGGTCGTATTAATTTTATTGCAATCGGGAAAAAGCGCAGGTCTTTCCGGCGCGATTTCGGGCGGCGCCGAGCAGCTTTTTGGGAAACAAAAAGCACGCGGGGCAGATTTGTTTCTGCACCGGGCAACAGTCGTGACAGGTATTTTATTCTTTGCCTTAGCGTTTCTCAGTGCATATATTTTGCAATAATCGCAAACCCTTATCGCAAATTAAGTGATAAGGGTTTTTATATTTTGGGCTTTTTTATTTATCTTTCGTTAATTCGGAGTTGATTCTTCAGTAAGTGCTATGCCACCGCTGCGGAAATACACGCCGCTTTCCATGGGCACGGCCTCGGGCCAACACGATGTTGGTCACAAAGGCGTTGCCACAGGACGTGGCGTTCTTAGCCTTTGAACCATACCGCTTTTCAAGATGTCTTCGGACACGTGCTGTTCCCATAGGAGTCTGCGTATATTGCCTGCGCTAAAAAGTGCTTACTGTAGTTTTGTCTGTTTAACGAGTAATGCAACGTTATTTAAACACTCACGTAAGCAGCTGGAATATGCGAGACTCCTGTGGGACAGCGAGCCTAAGAGACCCCGCAGTGAGCGGTTTCTGCTCACGAGGAGGCTCGTGGAGAGCCCACGGAAAGCGAGTATATTCCAGCTGCGTCTCAAGAAAGTTTCCCAAACGATCCAATCAAACTTTACGTCGCAGTTTATGAATTTCACGTCAAAAACGGCTTTGAGATTACAGTTGAAAAATATATTTATTCGCCGGCCTATTTTATTTTCAGATCCTGAATATTCGGGTAAGGTATATTATATGGAGCTGAAATGACAGAAGGAGATGGAACAATCATGAAAGTTAAATTGCCGGAACCATTTACATTTGAAGCAGGTCCGCGTGCGGTACTCTTACTGCACGGGTTCACCGGGCACTCGGCAGATGTCAGAATGCTTGGACGTTTTCTGGAGAAAAAAGGGTACACAAGTCACGCCCCCATTTACCGCGGGCATGGAAAGGAACCGGAAGAACTGGTTAAGGCAAGCGCTGATGAATGGTGGGAAGACGTAACGAATGCTTTCAAGCATCTGAAAGAGCTTGGATATGAAGAAATTGCAGTGGCCGGTCTATCCCTTGGCGGCGTCTTGAGCCTCAAACTTGCGTACACTGAGGAAGTTAAAGGCGTTATCCCAATGTGCGCCCCGATGTTTTTTGATAACGAAGAGGAGCTGACTTCAGGCTATAAATTTAAAGCGAGAGAATTTAAACAGCTTGAAGGGAAAGATAAGAATACGATTCAAGAAGAGGTTCAGGAACTTGTCGATAATTCGCGTGACATGTTTTCTGATTTAGCTGAATTAATAAAAGAAGTCAACGAAAATATTGACACAATCTACACGCCCACATTTGTTGTTCAGGCGCGTCAGGATGAAATGATCAACACGGACAGCGCCAACTTTATTTATGAAAATGTTGAAGCCGAGAAAAAAGACATTAAATGGTATGAAGAATCCGGGCATGTCATCACAATGGGCAAAGAAAAGGAACAGCTTTTCGATGACATC
Source organism: Lentibacillus persicus (assembly GCF_900112705.1). Classification (GTDB taxonomy): domain Bacteria; phylum Bacillota; class Bacilli; order Bacillales; family Amphibacillaceae; genus Lentibacillus; species Lentibacillus persicus. The sequence continues at coordinate 125,519 of NZ_FOMR01000006.1, read as the reverse complement.
TATAAATTTTTAGAGTCGCTTAACTGGAATGAATGATTATAAAAAGCCAAAATTGTTAATAATATCCATAGAAAGCAGGTGAGACCATGTATGAAACGATGCAGGAGCGTTTACGCGATTATTTTAACGAGCACAGTGAAAAGCCGCTCGCAGTAGATGAATTGGAAGAAGAACTTGAACTCGAAGATGCGGTGGAATTCAAAGAACTGGTAAAAGCTCTGAACGCTCTTGAAGAATCAGGAGAACTTGTACGCACGCGTAAAAACCGCTTCGGTCTGCCGGAAAAGATGAACCTTGTGCGCGGGCGTATTCAGATGCATGCCAAGGGATTTGCTTTTTTAATTCCGGATGATGAAGCACGCGCAGATATATATATCCATCACTCAGATTTAGCATCCGCCATGAATAACGATAAGGTAATGGCTCGGATAGAAAAGCAAAATGCTGATGGAAACAGACCTGAAGGGACGGTTATCCGTATTTTGGAACGGGCAACACATCAGGTTGTTGGCACGTTTGAGGATAATAAGTCATTTGGTTTTGTGGTAGCGGACGATAAGCGGATACCGAATGACATCTTCATTCCGAAAAGCATGAACGGTGGTGCGGTGAGCGGACATAAAGTTATCGCACATATTACGAAATATCCGGAAGGCCGTATGAGTGCAGAAGGTGAAATAGTTCATATACTCGGTCATAAAAACGATCCGGGCATTGATATTATTTCAATCATTCATAAACACGGCATCAAAGTGGATTTTCCGGAAGAGGTGTTAGACCAGGCAGCTAATACGCCTGATGAAATTGATCCATCAGAATTGGAAAACCGCCGTGATTTGCGCGATGAAGACATTGTCACGATTGATGGGGCGGACGCTAAGGATCTTGATGATGCCGTGTCGGTCAAACAATTGGAAAATGGCAATTATAAACTTGGGGTTTATATTGCCGATGTCAGTTATTATGTGGAAGAAAACTCGCCAATTGATCAGGAAGCATTTGAACGGGCGACAAGTGTATACTTGGTTGACAGAGTCATTCCGATGATTCCGCATCGGTTGTCAAATGGTATATGCTCGTTGAATCCGCAAGTGGACAGGCTGACACTTGGTTGCGAAATGGAGATCAATGAAAAAGGCGAAGTAGTGAACCACGAAATTTTTCAGAGTGTGATTAAGACGAATGAACGGATGACGTATCATGATGTGAATAAAATACTGAATGAAAAAGACGCCGAATTGCGCGAACGATATAAGCCCCTTGTGCCAATGTTTGAGAACATGGAAGAGCTGGCCCGGATTTTACGTTCGAAACGGATGGGGCGTGGCGCTATCGACTTTGACTTTAAGGAAGCTGAAGTACTCGTCGATGAAACAGGAAAACCGGAAGATGTTGTACTGAGAGAACGGTCGGTTGGTGAGCGGCTGATTGAGGAATTTATGCTGGCGGCAAATGAAACAGTAGCCGAGCATTTCCATTGGATGGATGTTCCGTTTATTCATCGCATACATCAGGATCCGGATGAAAGTAAGCTCCAGCACTTTTTTGAATTTATCGCCGGTCTTGGTTATGTTGTAAAAGGAACAGCCAATGAAATTCATCCATCAGCTCTGCAAAAAGTGATAGAAGAAGTGAAAGGCAAACCGGAAGAGATGATTGTATCCAAGCTGATGCTGCGCTCCATGCAGCAGGCGAAATACGATCCGCAAAGTGTCGGTCACTTTGGTCTGGCGAGCGACTTCTACACCCATTTCACGTCTCCGATCCGCCGCTATCCGGATTTGACCGTGCACCGGTTGATCAGGACTTATCTGGTTGACAAAAAATTGGACTCAAAGACAACCGGACACTGGAAAGAGCGCATGCCGGAAATCGCCCGTCACTCATCGGAAATGGAACGAACCGCTGTCGATGCTGAACGCGAAACAGACGACTTGAAAAAAGCCGAGTTTATGCAAGATAAAATCGGTGAAGAATATACAGGTGTCATTAGTTCAATTACCAATTTCGGTTTGTTTGTTGAGCTTGAAAACACTATTGAAGGGCTTGTGCATGTAAGCTATCTGACGGATGATTACTACCACTATGATGATCGTAATCACGCCATGATTGGCGAGCGCACGGGTAATATGTACAAGATTGGTGAAGAAGTGGACGTACGCGTAGTAAAAGTAAATATTGAAGAGCGGGTTGTTGATTTTGAACTCGTCTCAACCAAGCAGCCGCCTCCCAAGAAAAATAAAAATAAGAAGAAAATAAAAGCGAAAAAGGCTAAAAAATAAGGTTGAAAATTTAAAAAGACTAATGTAATGCCTCCTAAGGTATTATGTTAGTCTTTTTAGTTTTGCTTTATTTGTTGAATATAAGAAAAGACCAGGCACATACTCTAATACGAGATAGGTGCTGAGTTTTTCAAAAAAATTAGTTGCATTTTAATTATGTTAGGAATAGAATGTAACTGTGTCTATAAAAGTTTCCTTAGGTAAACAATTGTTAATGTGGACAACAAAAGAGGTGAAAAAACTATGTCGCAAGAGGTCATACTGGCATTCTTATTTACGCTGTTTGCCGGGCTTGCAACGGGTATTGGCAGTTTGCTGGCATTTTTTGCAAAAACGACCAATACAAAGTTTTTATCATTTGCACTTGGCTTTTCAGCAGGTGTGATGATTTATGTATCAATGATCGATATTTTTGCAAAAGCCCAGGAATCCTTAGTTGGTGTGCTGGGGGCAGAAGGCGGACAGTGGATGACTGTTGCAGGCTTTTTTGGCGGAATACTACTGATTGCCATAATCGACCGTTTTATTCCAAAACAGTCGAACCCGCACGAGATGAAAAAAATTGAGGATATGCGGAAGAACGGAGAAAAAATGCAAGACCCCGATTTATTAAAAATGGGTACGTTTACAGCGTTGGCAATCGGTATTCATAATTTCCCCGAGGGTATTGCGACCTTTATGTCGACACTGCAGGATCCGGCACTTGGTGTGGCAATCGCCTTGGCTGTAGCGATCCATAATATCCCTGAAGGCATTGCCGTGTCGGTACCGATTTATTACGCAACGAATGATCGCAAGAAAGCATTCAAGCTGTCCTTTTTATCTGGCATTGCCGAACCAGTCGGCGCTGTTGTTGGCTTCTTGATACTGATGCCATTTTTAAACGATGTGATGTTCGGAATCGTTTTTGCTGCTGTTGCCGGAATTATGGTATTTATTTCACTTGACGAATTGCTGCCGGCAGCCAAAAAATACGATGAAGCTCATCTGTCAATTTATGGGCTTATAGGTGGTATGGCTGTCATGGCGTTAAGTCTTTTGTTGTTTATATAATTTTGTTTGTTAACGAAAAGATATGCGGCAAATTCGCGATCTAAATTTTGGTCACAAAGCCCATCGTAATTGGCATAATGTTTTTTTTCTGTTAAAATGAATTTCACGCAAGCTGTGGGAGGAAGTTCGTATGCCAAGAGGTAACGGAAAAACAATTGCTCAAAATAAAAAAGCAAGACATGATTTTTTTATAGAAGAAACGTATGAAGCTGGGATTGTACTCCAGGGCACCGAAATTAAATCAATTCGTGCTGGTCGTATCAATTTAAAGGATTCACACGCCCGTATTGATCATAAAGGCGAAATGCAGCTTGTTAATATGCATATTGCGCCGTATGAGCAAGGGAACCGGTTCAATCATGATCCGACGCGGTCACGAAAGCTGTTGCTCCATCGAAAAGAGATTGATAAGTTGATTGGTCTGATTCAGCAACAAGGCTACTCGTTAGTGCCGTTAAAAGTTTACATTAAAAACGGCGTTGCGAAAGTACTGATTGGTGTCGGTAAAGGGAAAAAGAAATATGACAAACGTGAAGATCTGAAACGAAAACAAATGAAGCGTGATGCTGATCGTGCTGTCAAAGAAAGTTTGCAGTAATGGCAATGTAATAAGTGAAATAGTCATGGTGAATCCTCCTTGGATAATGTTTGCCGCCCCTGTCTGGCGGGTAGAGCTTTGAGAAGCTTTTAAACATTATCATTCAAGGAGGATTCTCTGTTATGTCTGATGAACATAAAGTCAACGGCGGCAAAAGCAAGGATGAACAGCTTGAGAAGTTTCGCAGCGATGAACGCGATAAACATATGACGACGAACCAGGGGTTGAAAGTTTCCGAGGATGAGTTTTCATTAAAAGCAGGTGAACGCGGCCCCACGTTAATGGAGGATTTTCATTTCCGGGAGAAAATGACTCATTTTGATCATGAACGCATCCCCGAAAGAGTCGTCCACGCTCGGGGCTATGGTGCTCATGGGGAGTTTGAGCTCTACAAATCGATGAAACCTTACACAAAAGCAAACTTTTTACAGGAGCCTGGCTCAAAAGTTCCTGTATTTGTCAGGTTTTCAACGGTTGCCGGCTCGAAAGGATCACCGGATATCCCGCGGGACGTGCGCGGATTTGCAACCAAATTTTACACGGATGAAGGGAACTTTGACCTGGTCGGTAATAATATGCCAGTCTTTTTCATCCAGGACGGCATTAAATTTCCTGATCTGATTCATGCCGTGAAACCTGAGCCGGATACTGGCTACCCCCAGGCAGCATCGGCCCATGACACATTCTGGGATTTTATTGCGAACAACCAGGAGTCAGCACACATGATGATGTGGCTTATGTCGCCACGGGCAATACCGAGGAATCTAAGAATGATGGAAGGTTTCGGTGTCCACACGTTCCGTTTCGTGAATGAAGAAGGAAAGGCACATTTTGTGAAATTCCATTGGAAACCAACGCTTGGCGTTCATTCAACTGTTTGGGATGAAGCACAGAAAATAAACGGCAAAGACCCTGATTTCACTCGCAGGGATATACATGAATCAATTGAAAATGGCGACTACCCGGAATGGGAGCTCGGTGTCCAGATTGTTCCCGAAGAAGATGAATTTAAATTTGATTTTGATGTGCTTGATCCAACCAAAATCTGGCCAGAAGAGGATGTGCCGGTAGAAATTATTGGAAAGATGACGTTGAACCGAAATGTGGACAATGTATTTGCAGAAACTGAACAAGTGGCATTTCATCCAGGCCATGTCGTACCGGGAATTGATTTCACAAACGATCCGTTGCTGCAAGGGCGTTTGTTCTCTTATACAGATACTCAGCTGATACGATTGGGCGGACCTAACTTTCATGAACTTCCGATTAACCGGCCGGTTTGCCCGTTCCATAATAATCAGCGTGATGGCTATGGAAGACAAACGATCAATGTCGGAAAAACCAGCTATCATAAAAACTCGCTTGCAAAAAATCACCCAAGACCGGCGTCTGAAGAAGAAGGCGGCTATGTGCATTACCAGGAGAAAGTTGAAGGGCGTAAGGTGCAGGCCAGAAGTGAAAGCTTTAAGGATCATTTTTCGCAAGCAGCCATGTTTTATAACAGCATGAGCGACCCGGAAAAGAAGCATATCGAAGAAGCGTTCAGTTTTGAACTCGGAATGGTTGAGGACAAAGATATCAGACAACAGGTTGTGGACATGGTGTCTAATATCGATTTGTCCCTGTCTCAAGCAGTAGCCGAAAATATTGGTGTTGATGCGCCTGCAGAGGGCGGAAATGATTATAAAAAGATTTCGCCTGCTCTCAGTCAGGAAAACACCACCCACAAAGCCGATACACTGAAAATTGCTGTTGTGCTTGATGAAGGGTTTGATGGTGATGCCGTGAAAAAAACGCTGGAGGGCTTAAAAGATAACCACACTTATCCTGTTATTGTCAGCAAATCCCTCGGCCGACTGAAAGGAGCAGACGGCACCGAAATTGAAGCAACAGCAACATTTGACACAGGTGATCCGGTTCTGTTTGATGCCTTGTATGTCGTCGGCGGCTCAGAAATGGATAATGCCTTTAAGCGCCAGGCAGGCTATATGGTACACGAAATGTTCAACCATTATAAACCAATTGGTGCGACCGGCACTGGCAGAAAGCTGCTGGAAAGCGCAAATGTCAGCGGTGAACCAGGTGTTGTGCAGGATGACATTCCGGAAAACTTCCTACCATCCTTTGTTGATGCTGTTGCAGCTCACCGGCATTGGGATCGTCAGGTTTAATAGCAGGAAACCGGAGAGCTGTTGAATGCAGCTCTCCGTCTATTGGATAGGTCACTTTTCGTAACGGTGTGCATTTATGCAGCCCTTGACTTTTACAGCTTTTTTGTTATAATAAAATATGTCGTGAGGACAGATAATTGAATTGATTGAGCTTGATCTGACCGAGCGTATTCTCCATCATTTTATGGGGACGTTACGGATTCGACAGGGATAGATCGAGCTCAGACTGCGCGTCGAGGTTACGGCTCGTAAAACGTTACTCGCTAAATATAAACGGCGAAAAAGAACAAACTCCTGCTTTAGCAGCTGCCTAAGCACTGACTAAAGCGATCCTTCCTGCTATCGCCCGTGTGGCAGATTGAAGGGTCTCAAATGAAGCGGGCTATTCCGCCATCCACCGTCTGAGGATGACGGCAGAACCTAATCAGACTAGCTGCCGGTAAGCCTGTTGGCAGGCTGAACGGTATGCGAATGACAATATGTCAACTATGCGTGTAGATGTCTGAGTGGCGATATCTCTGGACGTGGGTTCGATTCCCACCGTCTCCACCAATACATATGTTGGTGGTTTTTTTGTGCACTTTATGACATCGTATTCGGTGTACAAATAAGCAAATTGTGGTATAATAAAGTCAGAAAGACATAGCATATTTAAAAACCGCCTCATGTATGCGCATGAGACGGTTTCCAATAGACCAACCCCGACAAGAGGGGTTTGGCACATTAGGAAACATAATCCCTCAGTGCTTGGCTAATTAGCGAATGAGGGATTATTTTTTATGGTTGTCTGACATAATAAACGCTATTAACATCCCAAAGGATATCATTAGCGTCAATACAGTCTCCACAGCCATAGGCATCACCTCCTTTTTGGGAAAACTCCCTAAAGGAAGGCGCCTAACCCCTCATGCGAAGCCAATCTATTGTCCATTCATTATAACATATTTTTACTTTTTATTTGCCAACAATATCATTAATTGAGTGTGATACACTTTATGATTTGGATTCTGAGGTATGTTAAGATTATTAAAATCTATAATAAAGGGGCGAATAATCATGACTGGCTACCCAAACACCACCGAAACTAAAGAACTGATAAAGAACATTGTCACAATTCCGAGTCCATCGGGCTTTACCGAAAAAGCCATTAAATTTGTTGAAGATCAGCTTAAAACGTTGCAGGTTGATACAAAACGGAACAATAAAGGCGGACTGATTGCAACGCTGCCCGGTGAAAATGACAATGCCCACCGGATGCTGACTGCGCATGTTGACACGCTTGGTGCAATGGTTAAAGAAGTCAAGAGCAATGGGCGTCTCCGTCTTGATTTGATCGGCGGCTTTAAGTATAACGCGATTGAAGGCGAATATTGTGACATACATACGTCTGACGGACACGTTTTCACCGGCACGATTTTGATGCACCAGACATCCGTACACGTTTATAAAGATGCAGGCGATGCTAAGCGCAATCAGGAGAATATGGAAATAAGAATTGACGCCAAAGTTAATAATGCTGAAGATGTTTATGAACTCGGAATTGAAGTGGGTGACTTTGTTTCATTTGATCCGCGTGTTCAAATGACAGGCAATGGGTTTATTAAATCCCGCCATTTGGATGATAAGGCAAGTGTTGGTATTTTATTACAGCTTATAAAAAGACTTAAGAAAGAAAACAAACAGCTTCCATATACAACGCACTTTCTTATTTCCAATAATGAAGAAATCGGCTATGGGGGGAATTCCAACATAACACCTGAGACGGTTGAATATTTAGCTGTAGACATGGGTGCGATGGGTGATGGCCAGACGACTGACGAATATACGGTGTCCATTTGTGTGAAAGATGCCAGCGGGCCATATCATTATGCACTTCGCCAAAACCTTGTGGAACTGGCAAAGTCAAACGGCATTGGCTATAAGTTGGACATATACCCATACTACGGCTCTGATGCATCAGCTGCTATTAGAGCCGGGAACGATATCGTGCATGGATTGATTGGTCCGGGCATTGACTCGTCGCATGCATATGAACGGACACACGAAACATCATTGGAAAACACCGAAAAGCTGCTATATCATTACGTGCTTTCAGATATGGTCAGTTAGTGAAAAGGAGCATGCAGTTTTGTGAAACAGAATTGTATGCTCCTTTTTTAATTTTATAAATGTCATTTACAGGTAACAGAATGCGAGCGGATAAATTCTTTTTTTCGTCACGACCAACTATAATGGGGTACAACAACAGCATTTTTTGGAAAGAGGGCATGTTTTAAATGAGACTTAGTATATTAGATCAGTCGCCTGTCTCCAGTGGAAAAACACCGAGGGAGGCGTTAAATGCTTCGGTTGAACTCGCAAGAGTGGGTGACGAACTGGGCTACACACGGTATTGGATTGCCGAGCACCATGATTTCACCGGTCTCGCCTGTCCTAATCCGGATGTCATGCTAGGAATTATCGGAGCCGCGACTGAGCGGATCCGAATTGGGGCAGGCGCAGTTTTGCTGCCGCACTACAAACCTTATAGAGTCGCTGAAACCTATAATTTACTGGCAACATTGTATCCAGGACGGGTTGATTTAGGGATTGGACGGGCCCCTGGAGGTTCGGCTGAAGCTTCGATTGCATTGTCCGGCAATTACCTGCAAAATGTGCGCAAAATGCCGGACAAACTGGATGAATTAATACGTTTTTTGCAACGTGATTTTAAAGAAAATGACATGTATGCAAAAATCAGTCCGACGCCTGTTCCTGATTTCTCACCACAGCCATGGATGCTTGGGACAAGTGAGAAGAGCGCGATTGCTGCTGCTGAGAAAGGGCTTCCGTATACATTTGGCTATTTCATGAGTGATCAGAAAGGGCCGGCTATTATGAGAACATATACCGAGAAATTTGCTGCGCAATATCCCGATAAAACGCCCGAAAAAATTGCTGCCGTTTCGGTTATATGTGCTGAAACGACCGAAGAAGCACGGGATTTGGCCTTAAGTAATCAATTGTGGTCTATTCAACGCGATAAAGGAGAAGGGGACGGAAAGGTTCCGACCGTTTCGGAAGCGAAAAATTATAATTACTCGGATGAAGAAAAAGAAAAGCTTCGACATATGACAAATAAACTGATCGTGGGAAATCCGCATGAAGTAAAAAAGCAGCTTGAACAATTACAACTGTCATACGATGTGGATGAATGGATGATCGTCACGATTACACATAGTTATGAAGCACGAAAAAATTCGTATGAATTGCTGGCAAAAGAAATGCTGAAAACGGACTAGACATGTTTAATAATGTATAACCGAATTATCGAAGGTATCCCATTCTTTCAGGGATACCTTTTTTAAATGTCAAGATTCATAAAAAAACGGCAGCAAACTGCTCATAAATGTCCGACTTTATGCCATACGCCTGAAGGCTTAGTTAAAAATATGGCGCTGGTTCATTATCGTGGAACCAATAACTCGATATGATAAATGTAAGAAAGGAGGTGAGATGTATGAAGAAGTTTTTGCTATTTATTGGAGGGTTACTGGCGTTTTTCATTTTACTGGCAAATCTTGGCCCGATGATAGTGCTGGGACTAAGTATTTGGCTCCTGTATGTGATCTTTAAACAGTTTATCAAAACCGATTCCACTCTAGGCAAAATTGGCTGGGTCATTGCCGGATTGATTGTCATAGGAATTGGATTATCCAACCTTTATGCAGTGCTTGGTGTTGCAGCGGCATACGCGTTATACCTCATTTATAAAAGTTGGCGAAATGACGATCCAGTAGGGCCGTTGAAGGAAGATAATGATCCATTTCAAAACTTTGAGCGTCAGTGGGCAGAAATTAATCGATTATAACAGAAGGAGTGTTTTAGATGTCAAATATTTGGACTCGAATGAAAGATACTGTTTCAGCGGATCTTCATAATATGCTGGATCAAAAAGAGCAAAAAAACCCACTTGCATCACTCAATCAATATTTGCGTCAGAGTGAGCAGGAAAAAGAAAAAGTACGGAAGCTTGTCGAACGTCAATACAGATTGAAAGATGAGTTTACAAGGGAGTATCAAAAGGCTCAGGACATGGCCGATAAGCGTCTGGAACAGTCCGGAATCGCTGAAAAAGCCGGTGAAGAAGAGATGCGTGCATTCGCTGTAAAAGAACATGAAGAATATCAAGCACGTGCAGATCGTATGAAGACTTCCCGAGAAGAAGCACTCAGCCAGCTGGAAACATTGGAACAGAAATATGAAGAAATGAAACATAAACTGAAAGATATGCAACTGCGCCGGATGGAATTAATGGGACGCGAAAATGTGGCACACGCCAATCACCAAATCAGTCAAGTCATTGAAGATACATCAGATAAACTTTTCTCCCGCTTTGAGGAGTTGGAACAGTATATTGAAGGGATTGAGTACAAAGTAAATAGTTCCTATTATCGCAGCACATTCGACAGCAAAATTGCCAAGCTCGAAAAAGAGATGAAGGAACAGGCGAATTAATTGTTTCATTCAGTAAGTCTTTGAAACATGATATACTGAACAGGCGCAGTGTTCTGCGTCTATTCTACATATAAAGAAAGGGGATCACTTCATGAGCAGACGTTTGTCGACCGATACATTTAACTGGATATTGATCGTTGGAGTGATCCTTTTTGTCATAGAAGTTGCGTTTTTCCATGGCGGAATGATTGTTTCAGCGATATTCTCAGGATTTCTTGTCTATATTGGTTGGAAAAAATTCACGCAATTGTGGGCTAAGATTTTATTCTGGCTCGGTGTTGTCGGGCTTGTGTTCGCTATTTTGAATATGCTGGCGGTCCGCTTTCTGATTTTAGCAGCAATTGTTATATTTCTTATTAATTATTCAAAATCAAAGCAGGAAGCAGAACATATACAACCTGAACTCCCCCATGACTTTGTTGATGTGGATGAGGTCATTCAGCTGGAACCGTTGTTTGATGCTAACGTTTTTGGTGACCAGCATACTTCGGAAGCATCCTATCAGTGGCGGGATGTCAATATTCATGGAATATTCGGGGATCGTATAATTGATCTAAGCAACACCGTTCTACCGAATGATACAGCGATTATTTCAATTCGTCATATGGTTGGAAACATCATTATTTATGTTCCTTACGAGGTGGAATTAAGCGTCCATCACAGTTCTATTTTTGGCCGGGCTCATATTTTGGGCAAGCATCATTGGAAACTGATGAATCAGTCGCTTTTATATCAAACAGAAAATTATGATACAACATTCCCAAGGGTGAAAATTGTTACATCATTGTTTTCCGGTGATATCGAGGTGAGACGGATATGAGCCCTATTTTACGGCATGTTTTCGCTGCGATATTATTCAGCTTATTGATAACTTTGGTGATGCTTGGTATAACGTTTGCGGTCTTTCCGCTTAATGACTGGGCACTTATCATGGAAAGCACCCTATATGATGTTCCGTTTTTCGTATTGGTTCCAAGCGTTCCGATTGTCGCCGGAGCAATTATTGGCATCACCACTGGGTGGTATTGGAGACAGCGGCTGCAGAGTGTTTCAAGGCATTTGGATGAAATTGAAAAAGGTGAGAAACTATCTGCCGATGATGAACCTTACAAAGAATTGGATAAAGTTCGGCGGCAGATGGAACAAATACAGGAAAAGATACGCTTACAGACTGAGAATGCCCAGCGATTAGCGAGCGAAAGAGCAGAGGATAGAGAAAAAAGTCTGCAGGAAATTGTTGTCCAGGAAAGAAACCGTCTGGCAAGGGAATTGCATGATTCAGTCAGCCAGCAGCTATTTGCAGCGTCGATGATGATGTCGGCTATCAATGAATCCAACCCTCCTGAAGATCCATCCATCAATAAACAGCTTCAAATGGTGGAGAAAATGATCCATCAGTCCCAGCTTGAGATGCGGGCATTGCTGCTTCATTTAAGACCTATCGCTTTAAAAGGGAGGTCACTGCAGGATGGTACCAGGGAACTGCTATCAGAACTGACGCAAAAGGTACCGATGAAAATTGATTCCAAGCTTGAAGAATTCCCGATTGATAAGGGTGTGGAAGATCAATTGTTTAGAATCGTACAGGAATCGGTTTCCAATACATTCAGACATGCCAAGGCAACGTCGCTGAATGTGATGCTTATCAGGCGTGATGAAATGATTATATTGCGCATCGCTGATGACGGTGTTGGTTTCGATACAGAAAACACAAGAACCAGCTCTTATGGGCTGCAAAATATGCATGAGCGGGCCTCTGAAATTGGCGGTACGTTTAAAGTGGTCAGCCTCCCGATGGAAGGCACACGAACGGAAGTAAAAGTGCCTGCTTTAAGGAAAGAGGGTGAAAATGTTGATTAATGTCTTGTTTGCTGACGATCATGAGATGGTCAGGATTGGTGTAACGGCCTATTTATCCGCCCAGTCCGATATCAATGTAACAGCTGAGGCTGATGATGGCGGAGAAGCTGTCCGGTTAGCTTTGGAATTGCGGCCGGATATCATTTTGATGGACCTGGTCATGAAGGAAATGGACGGGATTGAAGCGACAAAACAGATCATTGAACAATGGCCTGAGGCAAAAATTATTGTAGTCACCAGTTTTCTTGATGATGAAAAGGTTTACCCGGCGCTTGAAGCAGGCGCAATCAGTTATATGCTTAAGACATCAAAAGCAAGCGAGATTGCCAAAGCAATCAGGAAAACGTATGATGGCGAATCGATACTGGAGCCTGAAGTAACCGGTAAAATCATGAATCGTATGCGAAAAAAGCGTACCGACAATCTGCATGATCAGTTAACCAATCGTGAAATGGAAGTCCTCATGCTCGTTGCACAGGGAAAGACGAACCAGGAGATAGCAGAGGAGTTATTCATCGCTTTAAAAACGGTTAAAGTTCATATTAGTAACATACTGGGCAAACTGGAAGTCCAGGACCGCACACAAGCTGTTATATATGCATTTAAACATAATCTGGTTTAGTCGTTCATACAAAAAGCCACAAGTAATTATTGTGGCTTTTTGTAATAATTTTCGACAAGGTTATAAATAGATAAAAGTTCATAAAGGATTTTGAGTTCTGGCGGTAATTCATCGGGATATCTTTTTTTGGCGGTCGTAATGGCCTCTGTATCATCCCAAAAAATTTCAGTCAATCGGTTGAACTGTTTTCTGTGTTCTTGTAATTCAAATGCATTCGGATGTTTAAGTGATTGTGCCATAGCGGTTACAGCATTAGCGATATCCGATCGTTTTTCCGCTGGCCAATCGGTGATGTCGAATGATGAATAAACAAGATTTTCTATATGATAGTTGATAAATCGCAGCTGGATAAGGTGTTTCTGACTTTGCTCAAATTGTGTAAGGTCACTTCCAACAAGCGGATGATACTTAGACTCTTCTTTTTGAAAACGAATCAATTGTTCAGTCTGGCGAATCATTTTATCCAATTGGTCTGTAAGTTCCTGTTCAACGACCACTATTTGGTGCTGTTCATCGAGGATATCATGAAAAACTCGTTCGACAGCAATCCCGGAACGATAGGCTATTGTCTCCAGCCTATCTGCAATCTCTTTCGTATATTCAGGCGGGAGCATAAATAAATTGATTACTGTTGATACGCTTAGACCTATAGTTGTGGTCCCCAGCCGGATAAAAAAAGACATTAGGACATTGGTGTGAATCACTTCGACCATTGCAACAGAGGTTAATGTGGCAACAAGCAGACCGGCATGCAGCTTTAAACGGACACATGTGGCAATCGTGAACACAGCTGCTAATGCGTATGTCAGCGGTGAATGACCGAATAGCGTTATGAAAAGCACAGCATATGCTGAGCCGATTGCCGAAGCTGGAAACCGTATGATTCCTTTTTTAATTGAATCAGATACAGTGGGCTCAATTGTAACGATAGCTGTAATCACAGCAAAAACCGGCGGCCAGTCAAGTAGCTCGCAAATCCAGGCAGTGATAAAAATGGCGACCCCAGTCTTTACAACACGGCTTCCGGCCAGTTTAAAGTGCTTCATTAATTTCATCTCCACTTTGCTTCCTTCACGTATCCATTTTTCCAATAAAAAGGTGTATTTGCAAATTTTTTTATAAAAAATTAAAAAAGGGGTTGCATTTTTAAAAATTATTCAATAGACTGTATTATAACAATTAAATAAATTATTGGTTCTGTTGTATAAAAGAAAGGAGGTTTTCAATATGAAAATGCCAACTTGTCCGGAATGTGGAAAGCGGGTGGATCATCACAGTTACACGCTGGAATGTGATTATTGTTTGTCAAAGAAGGAAGAGTAATTTTTTTTAGCTACCTTGTTATATAACAATGTTTATTTAATTTAATTGTATTATAACAAAACTGTTAAACGTGTCGGCAGCGAGATTAATTGCCAAACAACAAAGGGGAATAATTTAATTATTATAATAAAAGGGGAGACGTTTCATGGATCGAAAAACACGGATTGAAGGAATAAAGAATGAATGGGAAAATGATTTGCGGTGGGTCGGAGTTGAACGCCCCTATTCTGCGGAGGATGTTGACCGGTTAAGAGGTTCCATCGATATTGAACATACACTTGCCAAAAAGGGCGCTGAAAAATTATGGCATCTCGTTAATAATGAAGATTACGTAAATGCGCTGGGAGCATTAACGGGCAACCAAGCGGTTCAGCAAGTTAAAGCAGGTCTGCAGGCGATTTACTTGAGCGGATGGCAGGTAGCTGCGGATGCTAACCTTGCCGGTCAAATGTATCCGGACCAAAGCCTGTACCCGGCGAACAGCGTGCCGAATGTTGTGAAACGGATTAACCAGTCACTGCAGCGTGCAGACCAGATTCATCATGCTGAAGGTGATGATTCGATTGACTGGTTTGCACCGATCGTGGCCGATGCCGAAGCCGGGTTTGGCGGCCAATTGAATGTTTTTGAATTAATGAAGGCAATGATCGAGTCTGGTGCCTCGGCGGTCCATTTTGAAGATCAGTTGTCATCCGAAAAGAAATGCGGCCATTTGGGGGGGAAAGTATTGCTGCCGACCCAGACCGCTGTCAGGAATCTGATTTCAGCACGGTTAGCAGCAGATGTAATGGGAACACCGACACTTATAATTGCTCGAACAGACGCCAATGCGGCTGATATGATCACAAGTGATCTTGACCCATATGATACGCCATTTATAACAGATGAGCGGACAGCAGAAGGATTTTTCCGCACCAATGCAGGCATTGATCAGGCGATTGCCCGTGGAATTGCTTATGCGCCATATGCTGATATGATTTGGTGTGAAACGTCTGAACCAAACTTGGAAGAAGCGCAGAAGTTTGCCGATGCTATTCATGAAAAATACCCAAATAAATTGCTTGCCTACAATTGTTCACCTTCGTTTAACTGGAAGCAAAAGCTTTCTGATGACGAAATAGCTGACTTTCAGCGCGAATTGGGTAAAATGGGCTACAAGTTCCAATTTGTAACATTGGCAGGCTTCCATGCACTGAATCATAGTATGTTTGATTTAGCAAGAAAATATAAAAAAGAGGGCATGAAAGCTTATTCGGAATTGCAACAAAACGAATTTGCAAGTGAAACATATGGCTACACTGCCACACGGCACCAACGGGAAGTCGGAACTGGTTATTTTGATGAAGTGGCACAGGTTATCTCAGGGGGCACATCATCGACCGGAGCCTTAGCGGGATCAACCGAAACAGAACAATTTGCCAAACAACGATAAAATAGAGTCTGTGAAACGAGGCTGGGACAAAACTTATATTCACAGTATAAAGGACGAACGATAAATAAAGGTTAGCGGAGGAAATATGCGTAGACTCCTGCGGGAAGAGAGGCATAGGTGAGACAACGAAGTGCCTTGGCACGAGTTGGCTCACCAGCCGCCCGCGGAAAGCGAAGCATATTTCCGGAGCGGTGGATCCCGCTCCCTATCCTAATAATCGTTCGTCTTTTTAATTGCTTTAACCCTTTTGTCCCAGCCTCGTTTTTTTGTGGTATGACATGAGAAAATGTCGGTTTATACGGATTAAAATTCACTTTATGACACTTGTAACATTTATGAAATATTTATAAACATAACTAGATTTGAGAGAAAAATGTGATGAGGACGGGGTTTTTATGTAGAAAACAGGAGAAAAATGTTGGGTTAAAGGGAATTGGTAAAATTATGAAAACTTAATTAAACGGTGGTGTTGAGGCATTGACATTGTTTCAGTCAGGAAAAATATTAATCTACATTTGAAATAAAATTGTAATCTTTCTATTATATGCATGTCATTTTATGTTGTTATAATGCTAAGTGCCTAAAGAAATTAAATACATAATAGATAAATTATACTACCGCAGAAATAAAGTGCTGATTGAAACGTACAAAATGCGGTTGGGAATTCGGGGGAATACATAGTGAGAAAAACAGTCAGAGCTACAGTTGCTGCAAGTACAATTTTGTTTGGAAGTCTGTTTTTGGCAGATTCGGTTCATGCCGAAACATTACAGGATGTAAAGGATGAACGTGCAGAAGTTCAGGGGAATCTGTCAGATGCAGAATCTAAAATAGCTGATGTAATGGTAGAATTAGAAGAATTAAATGAAAAAATCGAATCTGTTAATAATGCCCTTGATGAAAACAAACAAAAAATGAATGAAACAAAAGAAAATATATCGAATACGGAAGAAGAAGTAACTGCTCTTGAAGAAGAAGTCAAAACACTTCAGGAAAAAATTGAAGAACGTAAGGAAATTTTGAAAGAACGCATCGTTTCATTACAAAAGACCGGCGGCGATATCAGTTATATAGAAGTAATCTTCGGTTCTAAAAGTTTCGGTGAGATGATCAGCCGGTTATCGGCTGTATCAAAAATTGCTGAGTCTGATGAAAAGTTGATGAAACAGCAGCAAGCAGATAAAGCTGAAGTCGAAGAGAAAAAGCAAGCTAAAGAAGAGAAGCTTGCAGGCCTCAAGGATATGAAAGTGGAACTTGAAGGCATGAAGGATAAATTCACGGAACAGAAAGAACAAAATGAAAAAGATAAACAAAAGCTTAAGGAAAAAAAGCAGGATTTGAATGCTATGAAAGCAGAACTTGAAAATAAAGACAGCAGTCTTGCTGCTGTGGAAAGCCAGCTTAAAGAGCGTCGTAACAGTTCAAATGCTGAATCGGCTTCATCCAATTCTGCTGCCGCAGCCTCCAGCTCATCTTCTAATTCATCTTCTTCTAATGATGGTGAACTTAAACAGTTGAGCAAGTCGAGCAGTAATGGAGGCGGGAACCATAGTTCTGCTATAAGCGCCGGTTATACTCAGACTGGAACCCCTTATGTATTTGGTGGTAAAAGTACAGGCGGTTTTGACTGCTCAGGGTTTGTGTCATGGGCATACGGTCAAGCAGGCGTCTCGCTACCGTCCAGCACTTCAGCTTTGCAGGGGGTCGGTTCACAGATTTCTTACAGCAGTGCTCAGCCTGGGGACTTAGTTTTCTTTAACACTTACAAAACGAATGGTCACGTGGGCATCTATCTTGGAAATGGCAAATTCCTTGGTGCTCAAAATAGCACTGGTGTTGCAGTTGCTGATATGACAAGCGGCTATTGGAAAGATAAGTTTGCCGGCCATGTACGCCGCGTTAACTAATTAAATATAAATAAAGCAAATGTATACTGCATTCCGAAGTCTGAATAAAATTTGACTTCCTGGATTGCAGTATATTTTTTGTGATTGTAACTGGAGTGAAGCACCCCTTTTAAGATGGTAAAAAAGACCGAATTACAAATGAAGCCTTTGTATAGTTAGAAAACAAACGGCAAAAAATGTATAATAAAAATCAAGATTTTCCAAATAAGTTTCATCAGCTACTGTCATTTTCGTGATTGCAAACTTATCTGGATAACAAATTTATCCTATTCCCTTGCCAGGCAAAGAAAGGAATTATTATGGAGAAACATACGTATAAGAATCCGGTATTTTTTATATCAGCAATTACTGTAGGATTATTAGTCTTAGCAGGAGCGCTTTTTACTGATACCTTTAAAGCGGTTGCTGACACATTGTTTAGTTTTACCACAATCAATTTTGGCTGGTTTTATTTGCTTGCAGTTTTCATTTTTGTCATCTTTTTAGTCGCACTCTCATTGACGAAATACGGGAAAATTCGACTTGGTCCAAAAAGTTCCCGTCCGGAATACCCATTTTTTACATGGATTGGCATGCTGTTTTCTGCTGGATTTGGTGCCGGTTTAGTGTTCTGGGGAGTGGCAGAGCCGATGAGTCACTTTTTCGAGACGCCCTTCGCCGACATCGAGGCGCAGACCGAAGAAGGTGCTCGAGTAGCTATGGGCTATGCCTTTTTCCATTGGGGCGTCAGCCAATGGTCCGTGTTTGCTGTGGTGGGGTTAATTATTGCCTTCCTGCAGTTTAAAAAAGAACAGAAAGGACTTATTTCAACAGCCATTGAGCCGGTTGTAGGAAGCAATCGAATGTTGGGTGGTACGATTGATACACTCGCAGTTATTGCAACCGTTATGGGGGTTGCAACGTCACTTGGTCTGGGAATCTCCCAGATGAATGGCGGTTTAAAAAGTGTTTTTGGCATCCCGAATTCAATTTCAATCCAAATGATAATTGCAGCCGTTATGCTGATGACCTATTTGCTTTCATCGAGTACAGGGTTAAACCGGGGTATTAAATGGCTCAGTAATTTGAACCTTGGTTTATGCTTGCTGCTGCTTGTATTTGTATTTGTCGCCGGACCAACTGTTTTCATTTTGGATACATTTGTTTTAGGCTTGGGGGATTATATTTCGAATTTCATCAGCTATAGCTTCCGATTGACGCCATATTCCGGTGAAAC
This sequence comes from Lentibacillus persicus, assembly GCF_900112705.1. GTDB lineage: Bacteria > Bacillota > Bacilli > Bacillales > Amphibacillaceae > Lentibacillus > Lentibacillus persicus. The sequence goes on along the minus strand of NZ_FOMR01000006.1, from coordinate 106,558 downwards.
GTGGGTCACTGAATGGACGATTTTTTATTGGGCATGGTCAACAGCTTGGTCCCCGTTTGTGGGCGCTTTTGTCGCTCGTGTATCAAAAGGCCGGACAATACGCGAATTTGTTTTTGGTGTTTTGGTCGTACCGCCGGTTATCGCCTGTTTGTGGATAGCGGCGTTTGGGGGAACAGCTATTTACAGTGATTTATTTAATGGCACACAAATTGCTGAAGCGGTGAATGCTGATATGACTGTCGCCTTGTTCGAAACATTTGGCGATTTGCCAATGACAAATGTTCTGTCTATCCTGGCTATTTTCCTTATTTTCACATTTCTCGTCACATCGGCGGACTCAGCAACTTATATATTGGGAAGCATGACCTCCAGAGGCAGTCTTAACCCAGCATTAACAGTAAAAGTTATCTGGGGCGTTCTTATTACCGCTATTGCGGTCGTTCTCTTGTTTGCGGGGGGATTGAATGCATTACAGACTGCATCGCTTACATCCGCTTTGCCATTCACGATTATATTACTTGTAATTGTCGTTTCGTTTATTCGTATGGTTAAAAAGGAACAGATTCCCAAGAAAGGCGAATAAGCAACGGCGTGAAATGAGAGTGTTGCTTAAATTGACGAAAGGACCGCAAAAGTGTATACTGCGGGTAATAAAAGGTTTTCTAGGGTTCCGCAGTTAAAAACTGGTCTGGTCCGAGAGAAAACGCACGGCAAGTGTACACGGCGGGACAAAAGCCCGGGAGGATATCTGTATAATGATATTCTCCCGGGCTTTTTTGTCTTTTTATTCAGCCGATAAGATGGAGCGGGAGCTGGATGTTATTGTCAGATGATTTGGAAGGATAAGGGTGATGAAAATGAATAAAAGCTGGAATATTTTATTCTTGGCCGGACTGTTTGAAATCGGTTGGGTTGTTGGATTGAAACATGCGGACAGCATTCCAGCCTGGATTCTGACAGCCATTGCTATTTATCTTAGCATGCACTTATTGGTTGTCGCTTCCCAAAAGCTCCCGGTAGGTACAGCCTATACTGTGTTTGCCGGCATGGGAGCAACAGGAACTGTCATATTGGAAATCGCAGTATTTAATGAACCGTTTCGTTTGGTTAAAATTTTACTCATCTTATTGTTGCTATGCGGTGTGATTGGGCTAAAACTTGTGACAGATGAACAGGCAGGTGAACGGGACAAATGAGTTGGGTTTATTTAATCATTGCCGGAGTAGGTGAAGTTTTCGGTGTTATGGGGATTAATAAAGTTAATCAGAAAAAAAGTGTTCTTTCATTCACTTGGCTGATTGGCGGTTTTTTATTCAGCTTCTTATTTTTAACATTGGCAATGGAAGATCTTCCAATGGGTACAGCGTACGCCGTTTGGACAGGAATTGGAACAGCTGGCAGCGCCGTTTCAGGTATGGTATTTTATGGTGAATCAGCAGATTGGCGCCGCATTGTTTTTATCAGTATGATTATTGCTGCAGCAGTTGGTCTGAAACTGATCACCTAATATGTTTAGCTGTTGTCGTCTGCGGATAAATATAAATAGAGTTGCAATCTTGATTAAGGGAGTGCCTATCTATGAGTTTACGACAACAAATTAAACAACTTGAGAATGTAAGAAAAGAACAAGATAATAAAGTTTTGACAATGTATTTAAATACAGACCCTTCTGATGCAGAACAGCAGGGTGGCGAATGGAAAATACACCTGAAGAATGGCTTGCGTAATTTTGAAAGCTATTTAGAGGAAGATAATAATAAAGAAGAGCTTAAAAACTATCGAGAAGTTAAAGAAAAAGTAGAGAGATTTGTCCATAATAATCAGCAGCAATTTAAAAAAGGAATTATATTGTTTGCTACGGCAGATGAAGACGTTTGGTTTGCTGATCGATTTCAAATGCCCATTAAAACAGAATTTTATTGGGAAGAGGTTCCAAGACTTGAGCAATTGAAGGAGCTTGAAGAAACATATCCGAAGACAGGAATCATACTTGTACAAAAAGATGAGATTAAAATTATTGAGTCTCACCTAAATGAAGTGTTAGACACAGACCATTACAAGTTTGATCTTGATACAGAAAAATGGCGCCAGTTTACAGGACCGCATAAAGCGGATGCTTCAATGGGGTCCGGCGGCAAAAGTACCCAGCAGGACAAGTTCAACAACCGTTACGAGGCGAATAAGCAGCGCTGGTATAAAAGCATTGCACCGAAATTGGATAAAAGCGCCAAAGAGCAGGAATGGGAGAATATTTATGTGGTCGGTGAACCTGATGATGCCTCTGAATTGAAAGAAGAAATAAACAAACCAGTTACTGAACTGATTCAAAAAAACCTGCTTGACCACGAAGAATCAAAAGTACTTGAGGAAATATTTGGTTAATCGACTTATAAAAAAGGCTTCTTAAATGGAAGCCTTTTTTAATGAGCAGGTTGTTACTGGCATGCTGGACATAAGCCGTATATCTCAAATTTATGGTCTTGGATTGCATAATTGCCAAGTGAACGCTGTACTTCCTCCATAGGGCAGATTTCCAATTCTTTTGTTTTGCCGCAATCGTTACAGATGAAATGGTGATGGTGGTAAGGTGTACAACTGAAACGAAAATGCTTTTCACCGTTTAATTCAGTTGTTTCCAGTACTCCAACTTCATGAAATAAATGAAGGTTACGATAAACGGTATCAAAACTAATGCCTTCATATAAAGATTCCAAATAGGCAATAAGGTCTTTTGCCGTGCGGTAGCCATTAGCTTCAGCAAAAAACATGAGTATATCCTTTCGTTTGGCGGTTGTCTTGTAACCTTTATCTTTAATCTGTCGGATAGCTTCATTGAGTTCCATTAAGTCTTCACCTTCCTTCAGAGTCATTTTTAAGTGACTTCGTTGAATAGTGCTTGATACCAATTGTCAGGAGAAGTATGGCGATGGAGACCATCACAATGGTTCCGCCTGGCGGAATACTGAAATAATAGCCGGATATCAGTCCTATAATAACAGCTGTTTCACCAAATATAATTGAAAAAATGATCATATGCTTGAAACCCCGGGCTATGCGCATACTTGCAGCTACAGGTAACGTCATCAGAGCAGAGACGAGCAATACACCAACCACTCGGATGGAGGCAGCAATGACCAGCGCTGTCAGTACAATAAACAGCAAATGAATCCTTTTGGCATGAATTCCTGAGACAACAGCATGTTCTTCATCGAAAGATAATGTGACCAGTTCTTTATAAAATAGCCCTATACCTAAAATGATAACTGCCGTGATTCCCAGTATCGAATAAAAATCCGTTTCACTGACTGCGGAAACCGATCCGAATAAATAATTAAACAAATCAGTATTGAATCCATCGGCAAGCGCGATAAAAATAACACTCAGACCCACGCCACCCGATAATATAATCGGAATAGCAAGCTCCTGATAAGCTTTGTATACACCACGCAATTTTTCAATAAAGATGGAGCCAATAACAGAAAAACCCATTCCGCTATAAAGCGGGGCTATCCCCAAAGCAAACTTCTTGTCAATAAACAGTCCGAAAGCAATTCCTGCGAGTGTCACATGGGATAAAGCATCAGCTATCAGTGATAGACGCCGAACTACAATAAAAGTGCCGAGCAATGGTGCGATAATCCCAATTAATAAACCAGTTAAAAATGTATGACGCAAAAAGTCGTACTCTAAAAAATCTGCCAGCATAATGTTTCCTCCATCGTTAATGGCTGTGTGTCACGATATTGACGGGGTGGCCGTAAAACTGTGATAAATCATCGTTTGTCAGCGTCTTATATTCACTGGGATCTCCATGAAAGTGCAAAGTCCTGTTGAGGCAGACAAGGTCAGTCGCATGCTCCGTCATTGTGCCGGTATCGTGAGAGATAAGCAAAAGTGTTATATTTTTCTTTTCATTTAATTGATGCAGAAGATCGTAAAATTTTTTCACATTTTCCTGATCAACGCCGACAGTAGGTTCGTCCAAAATCAAAAGCTCGGGCTCGCTTACCAGTGAACGTGCAATAAACACACGCTGCTGCTGACCGCCTGACAGGCTGCCTATATTTTGATACGCGTACGCTTCCATGCCGACTTGCTTAATTGCTTCCATCACTTTTTGTTTGTGTGATGCTTTAAATGATTTCAAATAACCGATTTTACCCGTCAGTCCCATTGAGACCACCTCATAGACTGTTGCCGGGAACCCTTTATTGAACGAATTCGCTTTTTGGGATACAAATCCAATTTTACTCCAGTCTTTGAATTTTTGGATCGGTTTTCCAAAAAGGTTAATCGAGCCATTATCAGGTTTCATGAGACCGAGAATCAGTTTAATTAATGTTGTTTTGCCCCCGCCGTTGGGGCCGAGTACGCCCATAAAAGCGCCATGTGGGATTTCAAAGTTAATATCATGAAGAATGTTTTTGTTTTCGTAGGCGAAGCTGATATTTTTCATCGAAACGACTGGCTCTGTCATTACTCATCCCTCCTGGTTGTTGCCTGATCAAGCACTTCGAGATTTTTTTCCATTAATGAGATATAATCATCACCGCGTGTTATATCGGATTCGGTACGTGTGGCTAAATTATGGATTCTAAGACTTTTGGCACCGATTTGTTCTTGAATAATCTCTGTGATACGGTCCGAACTGTTTTGTTCAAAAAGAATATAATCGATGTCATGTTCTTTAGTCTGATCAATAATTGCGGTCAATTCTTTTTGTGAAGGCTCATCATTTGATGATAGCCCGTTGATTGCAATTTGTTCGATATTGTATCGTTGTTCCCAATAGCCATATGCAGCATGAGATACAACAATCTTTTTAGACACTTTGCTTTTAAGTGTTTCCTGGAATTTTTTATCCAGTTCGAGCAAATCATTCTTCAACGAATTAAAATTACTGTTGTATTGTTCGGTATCCTCAGGGTTTAATTCACTAAGTTGTTTTTTAATAATTTCAGCCATATCAATCATCCGTATTGGGTCAAGCCAAACATGCGGATTGTGATCGTGGTGGTGGCCATCTTCGGATTTATGATCATGGCTATGTTCACTGCTGTTACCTGAATCATGAAATAATGACTCATTAGCCCCGATTTCTATCAACGAAACTTCCTGAGATGCCAGAGCATCGGCAGCCGTTTCTGCAAATCCTTCCAGACCTGCTCCAAGGAAAATAAATGCGTCACCTTCTGCAATGGAAGTTATGTCTTTAGAAGAAGGTTCATAGGTGTGCGCGTCAACACCGGGCGGGTAAACCGATTCCGCCGTGACCGATTCACCGCCAATTTGTTCAACCGCGAATTGAATGGGGTAAACCGAGGTGTAAATTTTCAATTCAGCACTCGTCTCAGTGTCTTGAGTGTTTGAACTGCATCCGGCGACAATCACGGTAAATAGAATTAAAATTATTGTATAATAATATAGTTTCATTTTGTCTGTCCTTTCGACCTGGCTTGCGTGTAACTGGTTAACGTTTTGATTCTTATTCACTAATGTTATCGTAATGATTACGATTTGTAAATAGGAACGATTACGATTTGATGATAAAAATAATAATTACCAGCAAATCTTCTTCATAATTTTTGATGCCCTTGTCGTATTAGATGTAAAGTGCGACGTAATGAAAATTCTTCAGTAAGTGCTATGCCACCGCTCCGGAAATACGCGCCGCTTTCCGCGGGCGGTTGGTGAGCCAACTCGTGCCAAGGCACTTCGCTGTCTCACCTATGCCTATGCTCCCGCAGGAGTCGGCGAGTATTTCCTACGCTGGCGTTACGCTCTATAATCTATTGCTTGGTACTAATAAAAATCACTTGTGAATGTTGATTGGAGTGGAAGGCAGTCGACTCCTGCGGTCGTCGGCTAAAAGCGGTCACGTCCTGTGACCACCGCCGACACTAGAACGTCCTGTTCGTCGAAGCAACGGCTGAAGACCCCGCAGGAAGTGGTTTTCTTCCGAGGAGGCTGAAGCGTTGCCCGCGGAAAGCGACTGCCTGGAACGGAAATCAACAAACATTACGTCGCAGTTTATGGATGTTGTGTCACAAACAATTTTCTTTTAATTACTTTAAGCAAAATGCAAAAAAAGAAATCGGTGGTTTGCCGATTTCCTAGGCCTTTTAAGATTAAAATTTTTGTCCGTAATATTTGTCGAGGGTAAAACCGCGGCCGAGAACTTCTGAAGCGTTAATAAATACGACAAATGCTGTCGGATCTTCTTCAGCTAGCATGTTTTTTAGTTTCACCGCTTCCTGCTGGTCCGCCACACACAGTATCATCGTTTTATCCTGGTTTGAATACCCGCCGACAGTCCGGACTTTGGTCAAACCGCGGTCAATCTGGTGACTGATCATATCATGAATTTGAGTTTCGTTTTCAGTAATAATCAGCATTAATTTTGATGAAGCAGTACGAAGCTGGACGACATCAATTGTTTTACTAGTAATATAAATACACATGAGTGCGAATAAAGTCAGTTCCAAGTTAAAAACGATTAATGACGAAACGACCACAAACCCGTCAACAATCAGCTGTGAGTACCCGCTTGAAAGCCCTGTGAATTTCTTTACAACTTGCGCGATAGCAGCTGTCCCGCCGGTCGAACCTTTGCCTTTGTAAACGGTCCCGAGTCCGGCACCAAGTATGACACCGCCATAAATTGCTCCCAATACAGGATCGGAGACAGTGTACGGAAAATCAGCGGTAAGGTAGATCATGAAAGGAACCCAAAACGTCCCTAGCAATGTTTTCCAGCTGAAATCTTTTCCGAGTGCAATCCAGCCGATGATAAAAATTGGCAGATTGATTAAAAACTGTGTGAGGGCAGGGCTTATTGCATATAGTTCAAAAATAATTGTGCTGACGCCTGACATACCTCCGGCTGCCAATCTTGATGGCAAAAGAAACAAGTTGTAGGATAAGGCGACGATTGTAGCACCGACAATAATTTGTGCATATTCTGTCATGACTTGTTTTTTCATAAAAGTAAGTCCTTTCTATAGAAGAAGACATGTTAACGCTGTTGGAATACTTCCATTCAACTGTTATATTCTAACGCAGTTTGGACAGTCGTAAAAGGTCGTTCAGGTAATTATTGAAAAAACATTCCTTGTTTTTATTGCTAACAGTCAGAATATAATTTATACTATTTAATAGATAGATAGCCGACTATCTTTTATTTTCTGCTTAAAATGAATGAGTATTCATTCAAATTAGAAGGGGGATATAACATGAAGCGAACAATCAAGCGTGCCGCAGTACTTGGTTCGGGGGTCATGGGATCCGGCATTGCTGCACACTTGGCGAATGTGGGTATTCCGACAATTATGCTCGATATTGTACCGCGTGAACTGACTAAAAACGAAGAAAAAAAGGGTTTAACATTGGAAGACCGCGCTGTTCGAAACCGTATGGCTGCTGACAGTAAAAAAGCTTTATTAAAACAAAAACCATCGCCGATTACGTCTAAGAAAAGTCTTGAGTTGATTGAAGCCGGCAATATGGAAGATGATATTGCAAAATTAGCGGATGTTGATTGGATTATCGAAGTAGTCGTTGAAAATTTGGAAGTTAAGCAGAAAGTTTTTGCAAGCGTTGATAAATACCGAAAAGAAGGCTCTATTGTCAGCTCGAACACATCAGGGATATCGGTTGAATCCATGGCTGACGGGCGTTCTGAAGATTTTCAAAAGCATTTTCTCGGGACACACTTTTTTAACCCGCCGCGCTATTTAAAATTGCTTGAAGTGATCCCGACAAAAGCTACTGATCCGGAAGTTCTCGAATTTATGAAAACATTTGGAGAAGATGTACTTGGCAAAGGTGTCGTTGAGGCAAAAGACACGCCTAATTTCATTGCTAATCGAATTGGAACTTACGGGTTGCTTGTGACCGTGCAGGAAATGCTGAAAGGCGGTTACAGTATCGGTGAAGTAGACTCGGTTACAGGTCCTATGATTGGGCGGCCTAAAAGTGCTACATTCCGCACGTTGGATGTGGTAGGACTCGACACGTTTATCCATGTTGCCAATAATGTGCATGATCAGGTTGAAGGTGATGAAAAGAAAGTATTCAAAGTGCCTGGTTTCATGCAAAAGATGCAGGAAAAAGGCTGGATAGGTCAAAAAAGCGGGCAAGGCTTTTTCTTAAAGCAAAAAGGAAAAGACGGCAGTACAATTTATGAATTGAACCCGGAAACACTTGAGTACGAAGATCGTAAAAAATTAAAAACAAATGCAACGGAAGCTGCAAAACAAGAAAAAGATTCCCGGCGTAATTTGAAAGCGCTTGTAAACGCTGAAGGTGATAAAGCGGGTGATTTCGTATGGTCGGTTTTAAGGCCGGTGCTCGTTTATTCCGCAGAACTGGCTGGTGAAATTGCAGACGATGTCGTTTCCATTGACCAAGCGATGAAGTGGGGCTTCGGCTGGGAGATCGGACCATTTGAAACGTGGGATGCCATTGGCCTTCGTGATTCAGTCGAACGGATGCAAAAAGAAGGTCTAAACGTTCCTAATTGGATACTGAGCATGCTGGAATCCGGTAAAGAATCGTTCTATCAGAAAGAAAACGGTAATGATTACTACTATCATAACGGCGAATATAAACAACAGCATTTTAACCCAAAAGAAATCAGCCTTTCACGATTAAAAGAAGAAAAAGGTGTCATTAAAACGAATGCCGGTGCGAGCTTAATCGACCTTGGCGATGGCGTTGCCGCGCTTGAGTTCCATTCGCAGGGAAACGCCATCGGACTTGACATAATTAAAATGATTAATGACGCGATTGATGAAGTGAACAAAAATTACGAAGGACTGGTTATTGGCAATCAGGGCAAAAATTTCAGTGTTGGGGCTCATCTGGGCATGATGCTGATGGCAGCACAGGACGATGATTTCTTTGAACTGGATATGGTTGTCCGTCAGTTCCAGAAAACCGCAATGAATATTAAGTACTCGGAAAAACCGATAGTGGCTGCACCGTTTAATATGACGGTAGGCGGCGGCGCGGAGCTTTCCTTGCCTGCTTCGGCAATTCAGGCATCCGCTGAAACGTATATGGGCCTCGTTGAATTCGGTGTCGGCTTGATACCGGGTGGTGGAGGTACAAAAGAACTTTATTTAAAAGAACTCCGCCATTTACCTAAAGGTGTCGACTTTGATTTGACCAAAGTTGCCAATGATGTATTTGAAAAGATAGCTATGGCTAAAGTATCGACCTCTGCAGAAGAAGCACGTGAAAATGGCTTTTTGAACAGCGGGGACGCCATCAGTGTCAATCCGGATCATCTGTTATACGATGCAAAAGAAAAAGTTCTGGCGCTTGTTAAAACGGGATATAAGCCGCCAAAACACGAAAAAATCCCTGTTGTGGGAGATCCGGGATATGCCGCGATGCTGCTTGGAGCTAAATCACTGCAATTCAGCGGTTATGCTTCAGACCATGATATAAAAATCGCAGAAAAATTGGCATATGTTCTATCAGGCGGACGAATCAAAGAAGGAACGCTTATCGATGAACAGGTAATGCTTGATTTGGAGCGCGAAGCATTTTTAAGCCTGATCAGCGAACCACTTACACAGCAGCGTATGCAGCATATGCTTATGAAAGGCAAACCACTGCGTAATTAATCAAAAGAGGGGGAGAAAATGTGAAGGAAGCAGTCATTGTTGCAGGTGCAAGGACCCCTGTGGGGAAAGCCAATAAAGGGTCACTGGCGAACACGAGACCGGATGACCTGGCAGCATTAACCATTAAAGAAACCTTGAAACGTGCAGAGAATTATGATGGCAATATAGACGATGTCATTATTGGATGTGCGATGCCGGAAGCGGAACAGGGTATGAATATGGCGCGTAACATCGCGGGGCTTGCCGGGCTGAGGAATGATGTTCCCGGTATAACAATAAATCGTTATTGTTCTTCAGGCCTGCAAAGTATCGCTTTTGCGGCTGAACGCATTATGGTCGGAGCGAGTGACACGATCATCGCCGGTGGAGCGGAGTCAATGAGTTTGATTCCAATGGGCGGTCACGTGATCAAGCCAAATACAAAACTTGTACAGGATGCACCGGGGTATTATATGCAAATGGGGCATACAGCTGAAGAAGTTGCGAATCGATTCGGCATCTCACGGGATGACCAGGATGAATTTGCAGTCCAAAGCCATCAGCGTGCTGCAAAAGCGCTTGAAGAAGGCAAGTTCAAGGATGAAATTGTCCCTGTAGAAGTGACGGAACGCGTCATTGGTGAAAAGAATAAAGTTGAAGAAAAAACATTCATGTTCGAGATGGACGAAGGGGTCCGTGCGGGGACAACGAAAGAAATTCTCGGTAATTTGAAGCCTGCATTTTCCGCCACCGGATCTGTAACAGCTGGTAACGCTTCACAAATGAGTGATGGTGCTGGTTCCGTCTTGGTCATGGATCGTGAAAAAGCAGATTCAGAAGGTTTAAAGCCGCTGGCCAAATTCCGTTCATTTGCTGTAGCAGGTGTTGAACCGGAGATTATGGGTGTCGGTCCTGTTGAAGCTGTACCCAAAGCATTGAAAATTTCGGGTCTGGATCTGGAAGACGTTGGTCTGTTCGAATTGAACGAAGCGTTCGCATCGCAATCCGTTCGTGTGATTCAGGCGCTCGGTCTGGATCCGGATATCGTCAATGTAAACGGCGGGGCTATCGCGCTTGGTCACCCACTGGGCATGACAGGAACGAAGCTGACCTTAAGTTTGATTCATGAAATGAAACGCCGCAACGTACAATATGGCGTCGTCACCATGTGTATAGGTGGCGGTATGGGAGCAGCCGGTGTGTTTGAACTATTGTAACAGGCATTCCGCATTGGTGGACATCAGGAAAGTCATTTGTTAATCATTCCAAAATGGAAAGGGACGATTGGTATGAGTGAAACAAAAGAAAAGTTATTTAAAGGCGGCAGTTTTTTAACCGAGGATTTGCAAGCAGAGGATATTATTACGCCCGAAGATTTTACTGAAGAACATAAAATGATCGGCAAAACAACCGATGATTTTATTGAAGGTGAAGTTATACCGAGAATTGACAACTTGGAAAACCATGAATTTGAACATTCTGTTAATCTATTGAAAAAGGCCGGTGAACTCGGTTTGCTGGGGGCCGATATTCCGGAAGAGTATGGCGGCGTTGATTTGGATAAAATCAGTTCGGCTATCATCACGGAAAAGTTTGCCCGGGGCGGAGGTTTTTCAATTACACACGGCGGGCATGTCGGTATCGGCACACTTCCTATTGTTTTCTTCGGGAATGAAGAACAAAAACAGAAGTATCTGCCGGAACTGGCCACGGGTGAGAAAATTGCGGCATATGCACTGACCGAGCCCAGCGCCGGATCTGATGCTATGAGCGGAAAAACAAATGCAAAATTGAATGATGCAGGGACACATTATATTTTAAACGGGGAAAAACAATGGATTACGAACTCGGCATTTGCTGACGTGTTTATCGTGTATGCACAGGTTGATGGCGACAAATTCACTGCGTTTATTGTAGAACGTGATTTCCCTGGTGTTTCCACAGGCCCTGAAGAAAATAAAATGGGTATCAAAGCGTCATCAACCCGTACATTAATTTTGGAAGATGCTGAAGTACCGGTCGAAAATTTGCTCGGTGAAAAAGGAAAAGGGCACAAGATTGCTTTTAACATTTTGAATGTAGGCCGCTATAAACTTGCAATGGGCGGTGTCGGCGGGGCCAAACGGGCTCTTGAAGTTGCAACAAAATATGTCAATGAGCGCAAACAGTTTAATACAGCTATTTCCAGCTTTTCACTCACCAAAGAAAAACTCGCTACAATGGCTGCGGACACTTACGCCAACGAAAGTGCTGTTTACCGGACGGTTGGGTTGTTTGAGCAGCGAATGGGTTCGTTGACTGATGAACAGCTGGAAGATGGCAGGGAAGTAGCTAAAGCTATTGCCGAGTATCAAATTGAGTGTTCGCTGAATAAATTCTCAGCTACAGAGTGCATGGATTACGTCATTGACGAAGCGGTGCAGCTGCACGGCGGCTATGGCTTCATGGAAGAATATGAAGTTGCACGCATGTATCGCGATTCACGAATCAATCGTATTTTCGAAGGCACGAATGAAATTAATCGGCTGATTGTGCCGGGAACACTGATGAAAAAAGCGATGAAAGGTGAACTACCGCTTCTGCAGCAAGCGCAAACCTTGCAGGAAGAATTGATGATGATGATGCCGGAAGAAGTTGGCGATGCCACATTAGAACAGGAAAAATATTTACTGAAAAATGTTAAGAAAATGATTTTACTTGGAGCCGGTCTTGCTGCACAGAAATATCAGCAGAAACTTGAGAACGAACAGGAAATTCTTGTTAATCTCGCTGATATGGTCAATGAGGTTTATAACATGGAAGCGGCAATTTTAAGAACCGAAAAAGCGATAAATAAAGACGGTGAGGATAAACACGAGCAGAAGCTTCTCTATACCCAAGTGTATGTGCAGGAAGCATTTAACCGGGTGGAAGCCGATGCCAAAGAATCACTTATCGCTGTCGAAGAAGGGGATAATTTGCGCATGATGCTGTCATCTCTGCGTAAACTGACGCGCCACACACCGGTCAATGTGATTACCAAAAAACGAGAAATTGCAGAAAAAATAATTGCTGAAGAAAAATATGTTGTCTGATTGACCCGAAGCAAAGGAGCTCCCTGTATGAAGGGGAGCTTTTTTAATACCCCATCATCTCGCATATTACCGCTATCTCTGCTATAATAAATCCAACAATTAAAGTTGGGAGCGATGTCTATGGCTGTAACATTTTACTGGTACCCGAAATGCGGCACATGTCAAAAAGCAAAAAAATGGTTCGATGCTCATGATATTGATTATGAAAGCATACATATAGTGGAAAATCCTCCTACAAAACATCAGCTGCTCGATTTTATTTCGAAAAGTGGTATGCCGCCTAAAAAGTTTTTCAACACAAGCGGAAAGAAGTATCGCGAGCAAAACATGAAAGAAAAAATTAAAGATGCAAGCACTGACGAAATGGCAGAATGGCTGGCTTCAGATGGCATGCTGATTAAGCGGCCAATTGTCACTGACGGCCAGGATGTGACATTAGGGTTCAAAGAAGAAACATTCAATGAAACGTGGCTTAATAAATAAAACACATTGGTTACATGCACCTGTTGAAAGAACCCGGAATAAAATACTAGAAAATTGATAAACTGCCTAGTATAGTTGTGGTAGAAGTTTTTGAACAACCTATAGAAGTGTAATGAATTTATGGAGGGATACTGATGAGCTTACCAAAAGATTTATATTATACCGAAGAACACGAATGGGTGAAAAAGGAAGATGGAAAAGTAAGAATCGGGATTACAGATTTTGCCCAGGACGAACTTGGGGATATTGTGTTTGTCGAATTACCTGAAGTTGGTGACGAACTTGAAGCTGACGAACCATTTGGCAGTGTTGAGTCTGTCAAGACGGTTTCCGAGCTGTATGCACCCATCAATGGAACGGTCGTTGAGGTTAATGAGGAACTTGAGGACAGCCCCGAATATGTTAATGAATCACCTTATGAAAAAGCATGGCTTGTTGTTGTAGAACCGACCAATCCATCAGATGTCGATCAATTACTATCTGCCGAACAGTATGAAGAAGCTGTGAAGAAAGATTAATCGTCTTTGAAAGCTGACTCACTCAAATGAGTAAAGTCAGCTTTTTTAGTAGCTGATTATTAAGCTTAAAGGACCGTTCGCTTTAATTGCTGAATATAACTGTTTCCCCAAGGAGTGCAATTTGGATGACAGAGTACAATGAAAAAGTTATCATTGTTGAAGGATTAACTGATAAAAGGCAGATAAAAAAAGTGATCGCTGAAAATGCAGAGATTATTTGTACAAATGGTACACTTGGTGTCGAAAAATTTGATGAGCTGCTCTACAATTATGATTTAGATAATCGGGATGTATACATTTTGGTGGATGAAGACAGCCCCGGCATCAGACTGCGCCACCAGCTTTCGCGGGAACTTCCGCATGCAAGGCATATTTTTGTGAGCAGCGATTATCGTGAGGTTGCGACGACACCAGAGAACATCCTTGCTGCTGAGCTTGCAGGAAGTCGAATTGAGGTTAATCCGATTTTTCTGATTTAGGGTGATACTTTGCAGGAAATATCAAATGAAATATATGAAAAGGACCGTTATTTACTATATATCTATACGCCATTCTGTGGTACGTGTTCGTTAGCCCGTTCAATGCTCGATAAAATTGAATCCGTTCATCAGCAGGATATTTTCTATGAAATGAATGCATCAATCAATCCGACGTTTATGCAGGACTATAAGATAGAAAGTGTCCCTTGTCTGCTGATAAAAGAAAATGGTGAAATTAAGGATAAGGTATATGCATTTAGGTCAATTGGCAATATATATAGTTATCTAATGGAATATAAGCCTGAGCTTTTTGCCAAGAGTTAATATTGACATGTAAAATAAAGCGTGCTAAGATTCTTTTATTGATTAAAAACGAATAAATTAATAACTCTTATCCAGAGCGGTGGAGGGTCTGGCCTTATGAAACCGCGGCAACCTCAAATGATTCGTATTTGAAAGGTGCCAATTCCTGCAAAGCAAATGCTTTGGCAGATAAGGGAACGTGAAGATGATATATGCATGCGTCTTTCTGTTCTCTTACAGGAAGACGTTTTTTAGTTTTGGTGCTCTGTTTTTTCAGGTTAAATGCAAGTAAGAACAGTTGAGGGAAACAATACGATAAAGTACTTATTTCGATATCTATCAGACATCAATGAAGGAGGATAATCTTGATATCCATAAAGGGTTTGACAAAAACGTTCGCAACACCAAGCAACCGTATAACGGCTGTCGATGATTTAACCCTTGATATTAAAGAAGGTGAGATATTCGGTGTTATCGGTTACAGCGGGGCCGGCAAAAGCACATTTGTAAGACTTTTGAACAGACTGGAAGAACCATCCGCCGGACAAGTCACTATCGACAATCAGGATATTACGGCATTAAACTCAAACCAGCTGCGCCTCACACGCCAGGAAATTGGCATGATTTTTCAGCATTTTAACCTGCTTTGGTCCCGGACCGTTAAAGACAACATTGCTTTTCCTTTGGAAATATCGGGCGTTGCAAAGCAGGAACGTGACAAACGTGTGCAGGAACTGATCAATCTTGTTGGATTGACAGGAAGGGAAGATGCTTACCCATCCCAGTTAAGCGGCGGTCAGAAACAGCGGGTTGGTATCGCCCGAGCACTTGCAAACAGACCAAAAGTTCTGCTGTGTGATGAAGCAACATCAGCGCTTGATCCTGAAACGACTAATTCCATCCTTGATCTGCTTGTTGACATTAATGCAAAGCTGGACTTAACAATTATCCTTATTACCCACGAAATGCACGTCATTCGTAAAATTTGTAATCAGGTTGCAGTAATGGAGGAAGGAAAAATTGTGGAACAGGGCGATGTACTGAATGTGTTTCGTCATCCGAAACAACAGGTTACCCAAAAATTCGTTGAACAGGTAATGGGAACGAGCGAAGAGCATGGTGATGTTGATGAGCTGGTTAATCGATATGACAGTGGTAAAATAGTCAAGCTGCATTTTATTGGTGAATCAGCTAATCAGGCGCTTATCAGCCAGGTAGCCAAGTTGTTCGACATTGACATCAATATTTTACAGGGGAAAATTACACAAATGCAGCAAGGCGCTTATGGCACGTTATTCGTTCAAATAGACGGTGAAAAGGCTGAAATTGACAGCGCCATAGCTTATATAACGGAAGAAACCTCCGTTGAAGTGGAGGTGCTCCGGAATGTGGAATAGTCTATTCCCGAACATTGAAATGCAGAATTTATGGGTAGCAACCTATGAAACGTTTTATATGACGATTTTCTCTTTAATCGGAACGTTTATTTTCGGAATTTTACTCGGGTTGCTGCTGTATCTGACTATGAAAGGCGGCATCTGGCAGAATAAGTTCTTAAATATGATTGTTGCATCGATCGTCAACATATTCAGGGCCATCCCGTTTATTATTTTAATTCTACTGCTGTTCCCGTTTACTGATTTTTTAATTGGTACGATACGGGGGCCAAATGCAGCTCTGCCAGCGTTAATTATTGGGTCTGCACCATTTTATGGCCGGCTCGTTGAAATAGCGCTTAAAGAAGTGGATAAAGGTGTTATTGAAGCGGCTAAATCAATGGGTGCTAAAACCAGAACCATTATATTCCGGGTATTGCTGCCGGAATCGATGCCGGCGCTGGTATCAGGGATTACCGTCACAGCGATCAACTTGATTGGTTATACGGCGATGGCAGGTGTTATAGGTGCAGGGGGACTTGGTAATTACGCCTATTTCTTCGGGTTTCAGCGCCGTGAATTTGATGTTGTATTCGTATGTACAGTATTGATTGTACTAATCGTATTTTTATTCCAATTTATCGGGGATTACATCTCCAATAAAATAGATAAAAGATAAAGAAAAGGAGCAAACAAACATGAAGAAAATCTTAGCATTCTTATCAGTATTAACAGTCGTATTACTTTCAGCTTGCGGGGGATCCACAAGCGGTGACGGCAGCGAGATAAAAGTCGGCGCCTCGAGTACACCGCATGCCCAGATCCTGGAAGAAGCGAAACCGATTCTTGAAGATGAAGGCATCACTCTCACAATTGAAGAGTATCAGGATTACGTCTTGCCGAATGAAGACTTGTCAAATGGCGAAATTGATGCAAATTACTTCCAGCACATTCCATATCTTGAAGGACAAATTGAAGATATTGGCTATGATTTCACGCATCTTGGCGGTATTCACATTGAGCCGATGGGCATTTACTCCAAGGATTTTAATAGTATTGAGGAAGTGCCGGAGGGCTCCGAAGTATTAATGAGCCGTTCTGTTGCGGACCATGGACGCGTTCTTGGACTGCTTGAAAGTGAAGGTCTCATTAAACTGGCAGAAGACGTCAATACAGTTGATGCCACAACAGATGATATTGTGGAGAACCCAAAAAATCTGACGTTCTCATATGATTATGATCCTGCCACATTGCCTAATCTTTATGAGACAGAAGAAAATACACTGGTGGCCATTAATACAAACTTTGCCATTGGGGCAGATTTGACACCGACAGAAGACGCACTGATTTTAGAAGGGGATGAATCACCATACGTTAACGTCGTTGCAGTTAAAACAGAAAATCAAGATAACGAAGCGATCAATACGTTGGTAGATGTCCTTCACTCGGATGACATTCAAACCTTTATTAAAGAAGAATTTGATGGCGCTATCGTGCCGGTGGATGGCAAAACCAATTAAGTCGAATGTTAGGGAAAACTCAGCAATCGGCAGAAATAAGCTCTATAATTAACTGAAAAGTAATTGAATGGTTATCAGCAATTCATATATGATATTTTCCGGTTTAACGCTGTCAAATGCGCTTTGTTCTATTGATTGACGGTATGATATCCTTAATATCGTAATCAAACGAAAGGATGGTTCCCTATTAATAGTGGAATAAGAATGAATTACACTCCTGAAATGGAAAAAGCCATGCAACAATCACACAAAATGGGCTTTGAGGAGTACGAAAGAAATTTGGACAACCGCATAGCAGTTGAAAAAAGACGACAGCGTGAATATGAGGAATGTAAGCATATGTTAGCAGAAATTGAGAATAAAATTTAAATGTGATAACAAATCCGGCACTCTTTAGAAGGGTGCCGGATTTTTGTATGGCATGTATTTGAAAAATAGCTGTGGACTATAGCGCATCGCTGTAGATGGCATTATTATCGCTGTAGATTAAGCGAAAATCGCTGTAGTTCGGTTGAGAATCGCTATAGATTATGCAAACATCGCTGTAGATTGAATAATCCTCCAATTTAATAAAGCCTTTGTGACAGCTAAATTAACAACCCGGAGGCAGAAAGTTTCAAAAAAGTACAAAGACTCCTGTAGTTCTAGTAGAATAAGAATAGATGTATAAATCATCGCATTAATAGGAGGTACATATTTTGAGATTACTTAGCTATAAACAAAAGGGCACCCCTGGACCGTATCGAATGGGTTTTACGCACAATGATAAAATTATCGATCTTCAGGCGGCCTGGAAAAAAATGCAGTTTATGAACTCAGAGAACAATGCAGTCCTGAATGCAGAGCGATTATTCCCGGCTGATCCAAGGCAGTTTTATGCAGCCGGTCAGCAGGTTATTGACCAAGCTAAAAACGTCAAAACCTATGCAGAAACCAACAATTTAGACGACATAAGTTTTGACGCAAAAGATGTTCATAGGTCAGCACCCGTCCCCGAACCGGGAAAGATTATTTGTGTGGGGAAAAACTATGCAGCCCATGCTGCAGAAATGGATAGTGACGTACCGGACTATCCCGTATTGTTCGCAAAATTTGCCAATGCGTTGGTTGGGCCTGATGACGCTATTGAAAAGCCGGATTTTGTAACGAAATTTGATTACGAAGCAGAACTGACATTGGTGATTGGAAGTGAAGCATCGCGTGTTAAAAGAGAGCAGGCACTGGATTATGTTGCGGGATACACAATCGGTAATGATATGTCCGCCCGTGATCTGCAAAAGCGAACGCCGCAATGGCTTCAGGGAAAAACGTTGGACAGATCAACACCAATTGGTCCATGGGTTTTGACACGTGATGAAATGGCGGACGCCGGCAAATTATCCATACGTTCGTTTGTAAACGGTGAAGAGAGACAATCAGCCACAACTGACCAGCTCATTTTTGACATTCCGTTTCTTATTGAATTCATCACATCCCTTATGACATTAAAACCGGGAGATTTGATTATGACCGGTACGCCAAACGGAGTCGGTATGGGAATGAACCCGCCGCAGTTTGTCGGAAATGGTGATAAAGTAACCGTTGAAATCGATCATATTGGACGATTAGAAAATGAAGTGAGAGAAATAAATTAATAAACAAAAGTGTGCAGCCTGTTATAACGGGTTGCATTGTTTTTTTATGAGAAATGCAGCCGATAATTCAAACAAAAAATTTAAAGAAGTTACGATCATCTATTGCATTAATATAAATTATATTGCATAATAATACAAAGACATTCATACTCGCGTTTTAAAAAAAGGAAGGTGCCCTATGCCTAAATTACAGCAAATCCAGAAAGTTCTTGTGGTTGGATCAGGCCCTATAATTATTGGTCAAGCAGCTGAGTTTGATTATTCAGGTACGCAAGCATGCCTGGCGCTCAAAGAAGAAGGCGTGGAGGTTATCCTCGTTAATAATAACCCTGCAACGATTATGACTGATCATACTATGGCTGACCAGGTATATTTGGAGCCTTTGACGACGGAATCACTGGCCGCGATTATTAAAAAGGAACGGCCTGATGGTATATTACCTACGCTGGGCGGCCAGACAGGTCTGAACCTGGCGCTTACACTATATGAAGCAGGTGTGCTGGAACAATTTAATGTTAAATTGCTTGGGACCTCTTTAGAGACAATTCAAAAGGGTGAAGACCGGGATATATTTAAGTCAACAATGAAAGAAATAGGCGAGCCGGTTCCTGAAAGTTTATCCGTTCATTCGGCAGAGGATGCAGTCCAATTCGCAAATTCAGCAGGTTTTCCAATTATTATTAGACCGGCGTATACACTGGGCGGAGCTGGGGGCGGCGTTGCTGAAAATAAAAATGCGTTATCATCAATGGTGCAGCATGGGATTAATGTCAGCCCGGTTGGTCAAGTGCTTGTTGAACAAAGCATTAAAGGCTGGAAGGAAATTGAATTTGAAGTCATAAGGGACGCGGGCGACAATTGTGTTATCGTTTGTGACATGGAGAACTTCGACCCTGCAGGTGTTCATACTGGTGACAGTATCGTGGTGGCGCCTTCGCAGACATTAACCGAAAAGCAGCACGAGCTGTTGCGAAGTGCCTCGTTTAAAGTCATAAGAGAGCTTGGTGTCATTGGCGGGTGCAACATTCAGTTTGCATTACATCCTGAAACAGATGAGTACGTCATCATTGAAGTGAATCCGCGGGTGAGCCGCTCAAGTGCTTTGGCTTCAAAAGCAACAGGTTATCCAATTGCCAGTGTGGCGGCGAAGATTGCAATGGGCTGGAACCTGGATGAGTTGAACAATCCGATGACCGGAAATTCATACGAAGGATTTGAACCGGCGCTGGATTATATTGCGGTCAAAATCCCCCGCTGGCCATTTGATAAATTTAAAACAGCTGACAGGAAACTAGGGACACAGATGAAGGCAACCGGTGAAGTAATGGCTTTGGCGGAGAATTTTCCTGCAGCTTTAAATAAAGCGGTCCGGTCGCTTGATATGGGTGTTGAATACTTTCCAACACTTCCAAATTGGTCATCCGACGAAATGGTAGAAGTGCTGAGCAACCCGACTGATGAGCGGCTTTTTGCTACAGCGGAAGCAATCAGAAGAGGTTATACGATTGAAAAAATTCATGAATTAACGGGGATTACCCATTATTTTTTGAACGGCATATACAAGATTATAGCGATGGAAGAATCGCTCAAACATAAAGACTTGGAAAGCATCAACCGGGAAGAATGGCATAAAGCCAAATCGATGGGAATATCAGATCGGCTTTTGACAGCAAGTTTTGAAAAAGAATCAACTTCAACCCACGATTTTTCTAGGGATGTTGCCCCATCTTTTAAATCGGTTGATACAAGTCGAACAAAGAACGGTAAAGATTTGGGGTACTATTATCGCACCCACAACGGTATTAACGAAGCGAAGCCTCTAGAAGGGAAAAAGGTTGTTGTCTTAGGTGCAGGCCCTATCAGAGTTGGTCAGGGCATCGAATTTGATTATTGTTCCGTTCATGCGGCCATGTCTTTGCAGGAGCAGGGCATCAGTGCAGTTGTCATAAACAATAACCCGGAGACGGTCAGTACAGACTATAATATTGCTGATCATCTATACTTTGAACCATTAACTGTGGAAGATGTTTTAGCCGTTGTCCAAAATGAGCAGGCTGATGGGGTTATGGTGCAATTCGGCGGTCAGACAGCAATTAACCTTGTTGAGGCGTTGCACGAAGCGGGAGTTCCAATTTATGGGACATCACTGACTGGTATTAATGCTGTTGAAGACCGCGACATGTTCTATCATATGCTGCAAAAACTGGATATCCCGCATATACCCGGAAAATCAGCAGCAAATCTTGAAGAAGCAGTTGCTGCGGCAAGGGATATAGGTTATCCGGTGCTCGTCCGTCCATCTTATGTCATTGGCGGAAGCGGGATGGAAATCTTAAATAACGAAACAGAGTTGATGACATATCTGAAAGGCCGGGATGAGGCGGCTAATGATACAGCTGTCTTTCCACTGTTAATTGATTCGTTTATCCCTGGCCGGGAATTTGAGATAGACGCAGTCTGCGATGGGAAAGACGTTTTAATTCCAGGTGTTTTTCAGCATGTTGAACGGGCAGGTGTTCACTCCGGAGACAGTATTGCTGTTTTTCCGGCACCCGATTTATCAGCGTCGCATAAAGCGCTGGTCGAGTCATATACAAAAGCCATATCAAAGGAATTAAATTTGCACGGCATGGTTAATATTCAATTCGTGCTCAGCCAGGATGAAAAAGAATTGTACGTCCTTGAAATTAACCCGCGAGCTTCACGGACAGCCCCAATTGCAAGCAAAGTAACGGGCATTCCGTTAATTGACCTGGCTGTTCAAGTCCAGTTGGGTAACCCGCTTCAGCAGCAATCAACGAAACTGGGTTTACACGACGATGTTTCTTATTTCGCTGTCAAGATGCCGGTTTTTTCCACCGCCAAGTTATCTGGTGTCGACCCTTATGCAGGACCTGAAATGCAGTCGACCGGTGAAGCTATAGGTCTAGGGAAAACAGTAGGTCAGGCGTTGGCAAAAGCTTGTGGCTGGGCTGAGGGCAGTCGCTTGGACCAAGCTTCTGACAAGCAGATTTATTTGTCATTAAGTGGAGAGGAAGAAATATCAGATCAGCTTGTTTCGATACTTTCGCATCTATCAGTGAAAATAGCTGCTGATAGCGATACGGCCGTTTTTCTCAGTAAAAGAGGCGTGCCTGCTGACAATATATTAGATATTAAAGATGCAACGGCTCTTTGTGCAGAAACTAATTTTTCATTAATTTGCGACACACAGAAATCATTTAAAAAAGATGTGCATACGCACCTGCGAATAACTGCATTAGCGGTTAACACACCGTGCTTGACATCTGCTGAAACACTCCAGGCTTACTTGCACGGGGCAGTGCAAAACCAAGAGGCACCTGTTTCGATAAGTGATTACTTGAGCGCAAGCAAATCATTAGATGGGCGAAAGGAGCATGTGATGTAAATGAAAACCGAAGCTGACCTTGCTGTAAATGAGAAACTGACAGGCCGGGATTTTTTAAAGCTTGCTGATTACAGCCAGCACGAATTAATGCATTTGCTTCAGAAGGCTGATGAATTAAAACAAAAACATAAAGCCGGGGCGCACGTTGAGCCATTAAAAGGAAAAACGCTCGGGATGATATTTGAAAAACCGTCCACGAGAACGCGTGTATCTTTTGAGACCGGCATTTTTCAATTGGGCGGCACCGGCATTTTCTTAAGTTCAGATGAGTTGCAGCTTGGCAGAGGCGAGTCAATGGCTGATACCGCCAAAATACTATCTGGCTATGTCGATGGAATCATGATCAGAACGTTCTCCCATGATACGCTTGAAACGTTCGCCGGGAATGCATCTATTCCCGTTATAAATGGGCTTACAGATTTGTATCACCCATGTCAGGTGCTTGCTGACCTGCAAACGATTCTTGAACTAAAAGGCCAGCTGAATAATATAAAAATGGCATATATCGGTGATGGCAATAATATGGCGCATTCGCTTATGATTGGGGCGGCGATTACAGGGATGGATATGAGTATTGCTGTACCAGATGATTATGCGCCGGAATCGTCCATTGTTCAGAAAGCACTCGACATTGCTGATAATACCGGAAGTCAGCTGGAAGTATTATCAGATCCTAAAGCTGCTGCCGACAATGCGGATGTGATATATACTGATGTATGGGCAAGTATGGGCCAGGAAAGTGAGGCGGCCAATCGTGAAAAGAATTTTGCTGGCTTTCAAGTAAATACCTCACTTTTCGGAGTAGCAAAAGACGATGCTATATTCATGCATTGTTTGCCCGCACATCGCGGCGAGGAAGTCAGTGCAGATGTCATTGACGGTGAACAGTCTGTCGTTTTTCAGCAGGCCGAAAATAGACTACACGCTCAAAAAGCGTTAATGGCAGCGCTGATGAGCTAACTGATTAAGAAATTGCTTTTTAAAATGACAACATAAGGAGAGGTTACTATGAGTAAAGAGAAAGTTGTATTGGCATATTCCGGAGGTCTGGACACGTCCGTTGCGGTTAAGTGGCTCCAGGATAAATATAATTATGATGTGATTGCAGTGGCAATTGATGTAGGTGAAGGTAAAGATCTCGACTTTGTTAAACAGAAGGCGCTTGATGTAGGTGCGGTAAAATCATATGTGGTGGATGCTAAAACGTTATTTGCCAACGAATATGTGTTGCCCGCTCTACAGGCTAACTTATTATATGAAGGAAAATATCCGCTTATTTCAGCACTTTCCAGACCACTTATCGCCAAATTGCTTGTTGATGTAGCTGAGAAAGAAGGGGCAACGGCAGTAGCTCATGGCTGTACAGGAAAAGGAAATGACCAGGTGCGGTTTGACGTGGCGTTTGCCGGTTTGAATCCAGAACTTGATGTTGTCGCACCGGTACGTGAATGGTCGATGTCCCGGGAAGAGGAACTCGCGTTTGCTAAAGAACACAATATCCCTGTTCCGGTTGGTGTCGACAGTCCATACAGCATTGATGAAAATTTATGGGGACGCAGCAATGAGTGCGGCATTTTGGAAGATCCTTGGGCAGAGCCGCCGAAAGACGCGTATGATTTAACACAAGACCCGACTGAAGCACTGGACGAACCAGAGGTTGTCGACGTTTCATTTAAAAACGGCAAGCCGGTTTCACTGAACGGAGAAGAAATGGAACTGGATCAACTGATTCTGTCCTTAAATGAGATAGCCGGAAAACATGGTGTTGGGCGTATCGATCATGTGGAAAATCGTCTTGTAGGCATAAAATCAAGAGAAATCTATGAAGCTCCGGCTGCATCTGTATTAATAACGGCTCATAAAGAACTCGAATCACTGACATTGACACGTGAAACGTCCCGTTTTAAGCCGACTGTTGAGCAGCAGTTTGCAACAGCTGTATATGACGGTCTCTGGTATTCTCCATTAACGGATGCTTTGAAAGCATTTGTGAAAGAAACACAACAATACGTCTCAGGTACTGTCAAAATGAAGCTGTACAAGGGACACGTTCATACACTTGGACGCGAATCTGCCCAGTCACTGTATGATTTCAATCTGGCAACATACAATGCCGATGATGCGTTTGATCATGATGCGGCATTAGGCTTCATTAAATTGTGGGGACTGCCGACGAAGATGCATTCGTCCATTAATCAGAATAACAGTAAAACTGAAACAGATACACAAATAGATATTTCTGTTAAGGAAGCTTTAAGCCAATGAAATTGTGGGGCGGTCGCTTTACAAAATCAACCAATCAACTTGTCGATGAGTATACCGCATCAATAACATTTGACAAGAAACTGGCTTCCTATGATATCAAGGGCAGTCTGGCACACGTTAAGATGCTGAAAAAATGCAGTGTTATCCCAGCAAACGATGCAGATATGATTATAGATGGGTTGCATACCGTAGCGGATAAAATCGAGAACGGGGAAGCTGTGCTGCATGAGGAACATGAAGATATTCATATGAATGTTGAAAAGTTGCTCACGGATGAAATCGGTCAAGTCGGCGGGAAACTGCACACCGGACGAAGCCGAAATGATCAAGTGGCATTGGATATGCGGTTGTATTTGCGTGATGTTATTTTGGAATTAACGCAGTTGCTCAAAAATGTCCAGCTTGCGCTTTATAAGCAAGCAGAGACTCATCAAAACACGGTGCTGCCGGGATACACCCATCTTCAGCGGGCCCAGCCGGTGTTATTCGCCCACCATATGCTCGCGTATGTGTTTATGTTCGAACGTGATGTGGAACGACTGACTGACAGCTGGAAACGGGTTAACCAAATGCCGCTTGGAGCGGGCGCGCTGGCTGGAACGACTTTTCCGATTGACCGGAATTTTGTAGCTGAGGAGCTGCACTTTGACGGTGTTTGTGATAATAGTCTTGATGCCGTCAGTGACCGGGACTTCGTTGTGGAGTTTCTGTCCAATGGTTCTATGATTGCAATGCATTTATCGCGGCTCTGTGAAGAAATGGTACAATGGTCGAGTGCAGAATTTAATTTTATTGAACTGGATGATGCATTTTCGACAGGCAGCAGCATGATGCCTCAGAAAAAAAATCCGGATGTCCCTGAGCTTGTCAGAGGAAAAACAGGTCGTGTGTTTGGTCATCTGACCGGCATGCTTACGATGTTAAAAGGCTTGCCGCTCGCTTATAATAAAGATATGCAGGAAGACAAAGAAGGCATGTTTGATACGGCTGAAACATTAAGCGGTGCACTAAGGTTATTTGCACCAATGATTGAAACAATGCACGTCAAGGATGATTCAATGTACCAGGCGGTTAGAAAGGACTATTCCAACGCTACTGATCTGGCTGACTATCTGACCGAAAAAGGGATGACATTCAGGGAGTCTCACGAAGCAGTAGGCAGTATTGTGCTGCATTGCATTAATGAAGGCAAATATATTTTGGATTTGAATCTTGATGAACTTCAGTCATTTTCAGCTTTAATCGAAAATGATATTTTTGAAGCCCTCAGCCCGGAAGCGGTCGTTGATGCGCGCAAAGCATACGGCG
The DNA here is from genome assembly GCF_900112705.1 of Lentibacillus persicus. Taxonomy (GTDB): domain Bacteria; phylum Bacillota; class Bacilli; order Bacillales; family Amphibacillaceae; genus Lentibacillus; species Lentibacillus persicus. The sequence goes on along the minus strand of NZ_FOMR01000006.1, from coordinate 80,578 downwards.
GCACGGGAAGACAAAGCGTGAAACAGCAGATGGAGAAAGCCTTAAAAATAATAAAAGCAAATGAAGAATGGCACATGACAAAATCCCAATCGATATAATGAACTGTATAGTGCCCGGGTAAATGCCCGGGTTCTTTTTGTGAGTGACTTTTTCGCATAGATTGTTGCTATCCGATCCGCACTCGATGTAAACTGCGAACCAGTGAAAATTCTTCCTTCTGATTCCAGTTAGTTCTATGACACCGCTTCGGAAATACACTCCGCTTTCCGCGGGCGGCTGGTGAGCCAACTCGTGCCAAGGCACTTCGTTGTCTCACCTATGCCTATGCTCCCGCTGGAGTCTCCGTGTATTTCCTACGCTAGGCTTGTTTGCTCCTATACTACTATGGAAACAGTAAACACTTCCCAGCGCAGGCAATATACGCAGACTCCTATGGGAACAGCACGTGTCCGAAGACCCCGCAAGAAAGCGGTGTGGTTCAAAGGCTAAGTACGCCACGTCCTGTGGCAACGCCTTTGTGACCAACATCGTGTTGGCCCGAGGCCGTGCCCATGGAAAGCGAAGTATATTGCCGGAGCGGCTTTAAGCATTCAAGTGTATTTCCGAAGCGGCGGACGAGGCACTAACTAGTTCGCAGTTTATGTAAACTGTGAAGTTACAAAGCAATAACGTTTACGAAAAGAGCCTTGTGACTATATATTTTTAATAGGATAACTTTTTAAAAACAGTTATCGATAAGCTGTGAGTATAAATCTCCCATAGATAATATAGTCTTTAATAAACACTATCGATTAACCGTTGAGAGTTGATAATACTTTCGAAATGATTTAAGATTATAATGAGAATAGATTGAGAATGGGATTTAGATTTTCCATTTCCAACAATAGCATAATAACAGTAATTGGAGGTATCAAGATGGCAGGCTCAACATTAGAGATTAAAAACCTTCACGTCGAGATTGAAGGTAACAAAATATTAAATGGTGTCAACCTTACGATAAACGGTGGCGAATTCCATGCAGTCATGGGACCGAACGGGACAGGCAAATCAACACTTGCCTCAGCTATTATGGGCCATCCAAGCTTTGAAATAACCGAGGGCAGCGTTCTTCTCGATGGTGAAGAGGTTCTTGAAATGGAAGTCGATGAACGTGCTAAAGCGGGTCTCTTCCTCGGCATGCAATATCCGAGTGAAATAAGCGGTGTTACAACGTCCGATTTTCTGCGTTCATCCATTAATGCTCGCCGTGAAGAGGGCGATGAGATCCCACTCATGAAATTCATCAAAGAAATGGATAAAGCGCTTGATTTCCTTGAAATTGACAAAAACATGGCGCAGCGTTACCTGAACGAAGGTTTTTCAGGCGGTGAGAAAAAACGTAATGAAATTCTTCAGCTTATGCTGCTGAAACCGGAGATAGCAATTCTTGATGAAATCGACTCAGGACTTGATATTGATGCATTGAAAGTTGTGTCCAAAGGGATTAATAAATTACGTGATGAACAATTCGGCTGCTTAATTATTACACACTATCAGCGTTTGCTGAATTACATCACGCCGGATAAAGTCCACGTTATGATGCAAGGCCGTGTTGTGAAGTCCGGGGGACCGGAATTGGCTAAGCGTCTTGAAGCTGAAGGTTATGACTGGATTAAGCAAGAACTAGGCATTGAAGACGAAAACGTCGAGCAAGAAGTTTAAAGCTAGGAGGGGTAACATGACTGTCGAAACAAAACTGCCTTACGATAAAGATTACATCACCCAGTTTTCACAGGATAAAAATGAACCAGACTGGATGCGGGAATTACGCCTTCAAGCTTTAGACCAAGCTGAATCGCTGGAAATGCCTAAGCCTGATAAAACAAATATTTCAAAATGGAATTTCAGTAATTTTAAACATGACGCAGCCAAGGGCGAGAAGATTGCATCCCGGGATCAATTACCTGAAGAAATACTGGACTTCCTGGATGAAAAGAAAGACCAGGAAAATTTGCTGATTCAGCGCAACCATTCAGTTGCGTATGAAGCGCTGGCAAAAGAACTTAAAGATAAAGGTGTTATTTTCACAGATATTCATACAGCTCTGCGCGAGCATAGCGATTTGGTTAAACGCTATTATATGAAAGATGCTGTTTCAGTCGATGAACATCGTCTTACTGCACTGCATGCAGCATTAATGAACGGTGGTGTGTTCGTCTACGTTCCAAAAAACGTTCAGATTGAAGAACCGCTGCAAGTGATTTTCTGGCAGGAAGACCCGGAAGCTTCAATGTTCAATCACGTGTTGGTTGTAGCGGATGATAACAGTTCACTGACATATGTAGAGAACTATTTCTCACAAAACCGTGAACAGGAAACCGTTGCTAATATCGTTACAGAAGTGATTGCCAACAATAATGCTCAAATTTCATTTGGCGGTGTTGATAACTTTGCAGAAGGCACAACCACTTATATCAACCGACGAGGTGTGACGTACCGTGATGCCCGCATTGAATGGGCGCTTGGCCAAATGAACGATGGCAATACGGTTTCGGAAAACGTGACACATCTGGTGGGAGAAAATTCCTGGTCCAATGCTAAAACGGTCTCTGTCGGCCGCGGCAGCCAATCCCAGAACTTCACATCGAAAATCGTCCATTTTGGCAAATTTACCGAGGGGCACATTTTGCAGCATGGTGTCATGAAAGGGAAAGCAAGAGCTATCTTTAATGGCATTGGCAAAATTGAGCATGGTGCATCAAAATCAAATGCCGTGCAGGAATCACGTGTCCTGATGCTAAGTGAGAAAGCACGCGGTGATGCGAATCCGATATTGCTTATTGACGAAGATGATGTTGAAGCAGGGCATGCTGCCTCTGTCGGACGTGTTGATCCGCTGCAAATGTACTACCTTATGAGCAGAGGCATCAGCCGTCATGAGGCAGAGCGTCTGGTCATCCATGGATTCCTCGCACCGGTTGTTAATCAACTGCCGATTGAATCCGTGAAAAATCAGCTGAGGCAGGTTATTGAAAGGAAGGTATACTGATGGATGCAGCAGCCATTCGGGAGCAGTTTCCGATATTAAATCAGGAAATAAACGGGCACCCCTTGGTCTACTTGGATTCATCGGCAACTTCCCAGAAACCTGCTTCAGTCATTGAAGCCGTTGATGCTTATTACAGGGAGAATAACTCCAACGTACATCGCGGTGTTCACACATTGGGTTCCAGAGCGACAGATCAGTATGAAGGCGCTCGGGAAAAAGTCAGGAAATTCATTAATGCGAAAAGTACTGCAGAAGTGATTTTTACACGTGGCACAACGACATCGATTAACACGATTGCTTATAGCTATGCACGTGCCAACTTGAAAGAAGGCGATGAGATTGTCATTACACCAATGGAGCACCACAGCAATCTGATCCCTTGGCAGCAGGCAGCCAAAGCAACAGGGGCTACGTTAAACTATATACCATTGCAAAATGATGGCACAATTTCATTGGACGATGTCCGTGAAACAGTTACTCAAAACACGAAACTTGTAGCTATGACGCATGTATCAAATGTGCTGGGTACAATCAATCCGATTAAAGAAGTAACTGAAATAGCACATCAGAATGGTGCAGTTATGGTTGTGGACGGTGCTCAGGGAGCTCCGCACATGATGGTTGATGTTCAAGATCTTAATTGTGATTTCTATACATTTTCCGGCCATAAAATGTGTGCGCCGACAGGCATTGGTGTGCTTTACGGCAAGCAGGAACTCCTTGAGAAGATGGAGCCGTATGAATTCGGCGGTGAAATGATTGACTTCGTTGATCTGTATGACGCTACTTGGAAAGATTTACCATGGAAATTTGAAGGTGGAACTCCGATTATAGCCGGCGCAGTGGGCCTCGGTGCTGCTATTGACTTCTTAAATGAAGTCGGGTTGGATAACATCACAGTCCATGAACAAAAATTGGCCGACTATGCCATGAAAAAGCTAAACGGCATCGATGGCATCAGCATATATGGTCCTGAAGAACGAGCGGCGCTGGTGACATTTAATTTGGAAGACGTGCATCCGCACGATACAGCAACAGTTCTCGATGCAGAAGGTGTTGCCGTTCGCGCCGGCCACCATTGTGCACAACCTCTAATGAAATGGTTGGATGTAACCGCAACAGCCCGTGCAAGTTTCTATTTATATAACACTGAGGAAGACATTGATCGATTAGTCGATAGTCTTTTGAAAACGAAGGAGTATTTTGGCGATGTCTTTTAACAACCTTGATACACTGTACAGACAGGTCATCATGGATCATTACAAAAATCCGAGAAATAAGGGTTCGGTTGAAGGAGACGCGCTGACGGTTGACATGAACAATCCGACATGCGGTGATAGAATCCAGCTTCAGTTGCAGGTAGAAGATGGTGTGGTTCAGGATGCCAAGTTTACCGGCGAAGGGTGCTCCATCAGCATGTCATCGGCGTCCATGATGACCCAGGCAGTCAAAGGGAAAAAGCTTGATGACGCATTAAACATGTCGAAAGCATTTTCGGAAATGATGCTTGGCGAGGATGTGGACACGGAAAACCTGGATATGGGAGATGTTGAAGCGCTGCAGGGCGTTTCACAATTCCCGGCGCGAATTAAATGTGCAACCCTGGCTTGGAAGGCAATGGAAAAAGGTGTTCAGGAATAACAGGCAGTCGTTTGAAACAATGGTAGAAGGAACACTTTAAAGGAGGTATATTCATGGCAAAAGAAATGCCAGAATTAGATGAGTATAAATATGGCTTTCATGATAAAGACGTTTCGGTTTTTCGTTCCGGAAGAGGGTTGACACGTGAAATTGTTGAAGAAATTTCAAGAATGAAAGAAGAACCTCAGTGGATGCTTGACTATCGTCTGAAAGCTTTGGAAAAGTTTTATCAGAAACCGATGCCGCAATGGGGCGGTGATTTGTCAGAACTGGACTTTGATGAAATTGTCTATTATGTTAAACCATCTGAAAAAACTGAGAGAACCTGGGATGAGGTACCGGATGAAATCAAGCAAACATTTGATAAATTGGGTATCCCGGAAGCCGAGCAAAAGTACTTGGCCGGTGTATCCGCCCAGTATGAATCAGAAGTGGTTTACCACAACTTGAAAGAGGATCTTGAAGAGCTGGGTATTATTTTCAAAGATACTGATACAGCCCTTAAAGAAAATGAGGAACTGTTCAAAAAATATTTCGGTAAGGTTATTCCGCCATCCGATAACAAATTTGCAGCACTGAATTCAGCTGTATGGTCCGGCGGCTCATTCATTTATGTACCAAAGGGTGTTGAAGCTAAAACACCACTTCAAGCCTATTTCCGTATAAACTCGGAAAATATGGGGCAGTTCGAACGGACACTAATCATCGCTGATGAAGGTTCATCGGTGCATTATGTGGAAGGCTGTACAGCGCCGGTTTATACAACGAATTCCCTTCACAGTGCGGTTGTTGAAATCTATGTTCACAAAGATGCTTACTGCCGTTATACAACGATTCAAAACTGGGCGAACAACGTTTATAACTTGGTTACGAAACGTGCTTCAGCAGATGCCAATGCTACAATGGAATGGATTGACGGCAACATTGGCTCCAAGCTGACAATGAAATATCCATCCATCTGGTTGCGAGGCGAAGGTGCGCGCGGTCACACATTGTCTATCGCAATTGCAGGTCGCGGGCAGCATCAGGACGCTGGTGCGAAGATGCATCACCTTGCACCAAACACGTCATCCAGTATCGTCTCCAAATCAATTTCAAAACAGGGCGGTAAAGTAACCTATCGTGGAATTGTTGATTTCGGACGGAAGGCAACTGGTGCTCGTTCAAATATTGAATGTGACACGTTAATTATGGATAATGAATCGACATCCGATACCATTCCATATAATGAAATCAATAATGACAATATTTCATTGGAACATGAAGCAAAAGTTTCCAAAGTATCCGAGGAACAGCTCTTCTACTTGATGAGCAGAGGTCTGGGAGAAGAGGAAGCAACAGAAATGATTGTTATGGGCTTCATTGAACCGTTCACGAAAGAACTTCCAATGGAATACGCCGTTGAAATGAACCGTTTAATCAAAATGGAAATGGAAGGTTCCATCGGTTAATTTCCCAATCTAACTGAAAGAGCTCGCTCAGGCGGGCTCTTTTCTATTTCTTTCATAATAGATGATCAAATCTTGTAATAAAAATAACAGTAAACAAACACAAGATTAATAAATATAATTTTGATGCAATTCGTGCTACCATAGACATAGCTGAGATGATGGAAGGGATTTTATTGATTTATGTTATATGCCTAATCATCGGGGTGGCGGCTGCATTTGCAGGAAGCCTTGTCGGGATGGGCGGCGGTGTTATATTAATTCCAAGTCTGCTTTTCTTGTATCAATATTCAGACGCATTCGCCTGGGCTGTGCCACAGGTTATTGTAGGTATTTCACTGATCACGATGGTATTTACTGCTTTTGCTTCAACTATTTCTTATGTACGAAACAAACGCATAAATTTAAAGATAGGCCTGTTATTTTTAACAGGCAGCATACCCGGCGGCATAATAGGTGCCTGGTTAAATCAATTCATAAATGCTGATTATTTTTCGTTATACTTTGGTATATTAATGATTGTATTATCTTTTCTTTTTTTGATTAAAAGAGAAATAAGAACAGATGATTCACCGCAAAAAACACCGGTTATTTCTGTGTTTTTAATTTCACTGCTCATCGGTGCTATCTCAGGGTTATTTGGGATAGGCGGAGGCGCAATGATTGTTCCGGCTATGTTATTTCTCTTTGGGTTATCAATTCATACAGCAACAGCAACATCGATGTTTGTCATTTTATTTATCAGTATTATGAGTGCAGGCACGCACATTGCTTTGGGTCATGTAGTCTGGGAATATGTTATCGTGTTTATTATTGGTGCTTGGATTGGCGGGACGCTTGGCGCTAAGGCCAACCAGCTGATTGACAGCAATATTTTGGAGTGGATACTTCGGTTAATGCTGATTGTTGTTGGAATCAGATTGATTATTGAAGGATTGATGTAAGGAGCATGTCAATGCAGGAGAAAGTATATATTTATTACACAAATGATTTACATAGTAATTTTGATAACTGGCCACAAGTTACGGGCTTTCTAAAAAACGCCAGAGAAGCGAGAGAAGCAGAAAATCAGGCGTGCTGGCTGCTGGATATCGGCGATCATGTGGATCGGGTGCATCCAATTGCTGAAGCTTTTATGGGAAAAGCGAATGTTCAGCTGATGAATGATGTTGGTTATGATTTCGCAACAATCGGCAATAATGAGGGAATCACGATGGCACATGAGGACCTGCACCATTTATATGATGATGCTGATTTTCAAGTGGTCTGCACGAACCTGCATAGTCTCACAGACGATGCGCCGGGTTGGCTCCATTCGGCCGTACAAACTCAGACAGAGAGTGGTATCAAAGTTGGCATTATTGGGTTAACTGCTCCATTTAACGCGTTTTATGAACTGCTTGACTGGCACATCTCTGCTCCCATGCAGGAACTGGAAAGGCACGTCGCCGAATTGAAAGAAACAACAGACATCATTATACTTATGTCACATCTGGGTCTTACCGAAGATCAGGAGATTGCACGCCGGTTTAAAGATATTGATGTGATTATTGGCGGCCATACGCACCACTTGCTGCGCTCGGGTGAAACAATTAACAATACGATTATAACAGCTGCCGGAAAGCATTGTGCTCACGCCGGCGAAGTCGTGGTGACCTGGGACCATAACCGTAAACAAGTAATTGATAAGAAAGCTGACGTTTATGAAATGGCGACACTGGCAAAAGATTTAAATACGGAACAAACTTTGAATGAACTGATGAAAAAAGCTGATGACATGCTTGGAGAACCAATTATAGAGCTAAAAACGCCAATTCATGTTAAATGGTTTCAACATACAGAAATTATGGCAAAATTGACTGAAACACTTAAGGAATGGACAGAAGCTGATGCAGCTTTATTGAATTCCGGCTTGTTGCTGGATCAAATCCCCGCTGGTGAAGTTACCCTAAAGGATATTCATCGAATTTGTCCCCATCCGATTAACCCGTGTGTGGTTGAACTGGATGGTGATGAACTGACAGAAATCGTACGTGCATCCCTGACAAAGGATTTAACCGAGTTAAAATTGAAAGGATTCGGTTTTAGAGGTGAAATTATTGGCAAAATGATTTTTGCCGGGATTGACGTTAAGACGTCGTGGCATGACGATGGAACAGAGTATGTAAAAGCGATCTATTATAATGGTAGCCCATTGGATACCGAACAGTTGTTCAGAGTAGCTACAGCAGATACATTTACATTTGGCCGTCTTTTGCCGGAAATCGCCAAATCAGAAGTGAAAGACTATTTCGTTCCTGAATTTTTGCGTGATTTACTTGCATATACACTGCGTTACAAGATAACAAGTGCTGACTAGGTGACGTTCACTCCTTCATCTGCATAGTATATCGTGTACATGACGAAGGAGTGAGTGTTTGAATGTTGACAGTAAATCCACTGGAAGTCGAAGGAATGCATTTCACTGCTGTAACCGTCGAGCTGCCTAAAACGAACCTGTTGGTCATTACCAATGAAGTCGGCTATATCATGTGCGGCGCACTGGATGTTGATCTCTTGAATGCAGCTTTGGCAGACAGAAAAATCATTGCCGGACGGGCGAGAGGCGTTAAAACAATCGATCAGCTCCTCCATGCACCATTGGAAAAGGTTACCGATGCCTCAAAAGCATATGGATGGCAAGCAGGTATGATTGGGAAAGATGCTCTCCTTAAAATTGCATAAAGTTAGTCTATCCCCCTTGAAACAAACATACGCTTTGTTCAGGGGGATTTTTATGCTTAAGAAACGTTACGCATTCCGAAAACGAAAATTTTCAAAAGCGCCGCCTCCTTTCAGTACTGTGGCTGCCGCAACATTAATCGTATTTGTCGTGTTTGTTTTTGCGAGCATTCAAATTATAGACAGGGGTATCACACCGACTTTAATGGATATTGCTGAAAGACGGACGGATGAATTTGCGACACGGGGTATTAATACCGCGGTGCGCTTTGCAGAAAACTATAATTATGATGATTTGTTGAATATCACCTACGATAATGAAGGAAAGGTGGCAACGTATAACTGGAATTCGGCTGTTGTCAGTGAAATAAACAGGGTTGCAACCGACCGTGTGGAAGAATATTTTAGATATATGAACACCGGAGAACCGCCTGATTATGAAAATTCGCTATTTGAACCTGAAGAATTTGAGGATACGACGGAAAACCTGCCGCAAAAAGATCCCACCGTCGTTGAAATACCAATCGGGCAGGCAACCGGAAATTCAATATTGGCCAATCTGGGTCCAAGAATACCGGTTAACTTTGAAATCGTCGGCAATGTCCGCACGAATATCGTCAGAGAGGACGAACCGCTGGGATTAAATGGAGCGTGGGTGTCGTTATATGTACAGGTTGAAGCGGATGTCCAAATTGTTATTCCGTTTATGACGGATGTCACAACGGTTGCCACCGAGATTTATATTGACGGCGGAGCCCTTATGGGAGATGTGCCTGACTTTTATGGTGAAGGAGACGGCGGACCGTCGATCGCTGTTCCTCAGGACTCAATCATTGATGACGATGAAGAGTAATACAGCTATTAATAATCCAAGCGCTTACTAATATAAATAAAAATATAAAATAAATACTGAAAAATAAAAATATACTTTGACATAGTATAAAAGTACCGTTATAATACATATAGTTATCTGAAAAATAAAAATTGCCTTGCTTTATTCATGAAATATATACAAGCAGGGCAAAGTCCAAAGGGGGAATTTTCACATGGAAAATCGTTCTCAATGGGGGACACGAGCAGGCTTTATTTTGGCTGCAGTAGGATCTGCAGTCGGTCTGGGAAATATATGGCGTTTCCCGGCAACTGCTTTTGAAAACGGCGGAGGAGCTTTTATGATTCCATATTTGGTTGCACTTCTCACAGCTGGTATACCAATTTTGGTTATGGAATTTACAATGGGGCACAGGTATCGCGGCTCTGCTCCGCTGACGTACAAGAAGATGAATAAGAATACGGAATGGATTGGCTGGTGGGGCGTGTTAGTTGCCTTTGTTATATCCACCTACTATTCAGTTATCATTGCCTGGGCAATTTCGTATTCAATATTCTCATTCAATTTGAATTGGGGAGAAGATACGGAAGGGTTTTTGTTTGGAAGTTATTTGGAAACAGCAGCACCCGGTGAATTCGGCGGCTTTGTACCCAGCGTCCTTATTCCATTAATTATTGTTTGGCTGATTGTTCTGGGTGTGTTGTATCGTGGGGTCAAAAAAGGGATCGAAATGGCAAACCGCATTTTTATCCCGACCTTGGTTGTTGTATTTTTGATCATCGTTATCCGTGCGATTACATTGCCAGGTGCTGTTGAGGGTCTTAATGCATTTTTTACACCTGATTTCGGTGCCATAATGGACGCACAAGTATGGGTAGCGGCATATGGTCAGATATTCTTTAGTATGTCAATTGCTTTTGCAATTATGATTACCTATTCGAGTTATTTGCCGAAGAAATCTGATATTACAAATAACGCGTTCATGGTTGGGTTTGGAAACTCCAGTTTTGAACTGCTTTGTGGTATCGGTGTATTTTCAGTATTAGGTTTTATGGCAGTAAGCCAGAGTGTAGCGGTAGATGATGTTGTAGCAGGCGGTGTTGGACTTGCATTTGTTGTCTTCCCGCAGATTATTAATCAGTTCCCGGCGTTGAGTGAACTGTTCGGTTTTCTCTTTTTCGCCTCGCTTGTTCTGGCCGGGCTGTCATCTCTGATTTCAATTATTGAAACATATGTAGCTGGTCTGTCGGATAAATTCAATATTTCCCGTCAAAAGGCAGTTATATTCGGGGGCGGATTTGCAGCATTAGTCTCACTGGTTTTCGCAACCCGGGGCGGTTTAAACTTCCTCGATGCAGCAGACTATTTTATTAACCAGTTCGGTGTTGCGTTCGTCGGATTGGTTGAGGTTGTATTGATTGCTTGGGTTCTGCGCAAGCTTGGCACATTCAAAGACCATGCAAATGAGATATCCGATATCAAACTCGGTGGATGGTGGACAGTAAGTCTGGGTGTCATTACACCAATTGTTCTCGGCTATACAATGGTCGATTTGTTCCGAACAAATCTGATGCAATTATTTGACACTGAAACCGGAAACTATGCAGGCTATCCTGATTCTTTCATCTTATTCAGCGGGTGGTTCATAGCCGGTGGTGCATTAGTCGTCGCTATTGTAATGGCTCTGTTCAAATGGAAATCGGCAAGGGCTGTAAATGAGAATGAGTCACAAAATACCGGGGAGGCGAGATAAATGACTGGTGGAGCAATTGCATTTATGATTATCTCCATGCTGATTATTTGGGGTGGATTGGCAGCAAGTATAACAAATGCAGTGAAAAAAGGTGCTGCACGGAAATAAACCTTGAGTCAAATAGCCTCTGCCTGGAGCGGCAGGGGCTTTTGATTGTTTGACAAGTGTCTATACATGATTCAATCTGACATTTTTTCCCATCTTCTCAGATGTGGATATGGATCAAATGACCATTCACTGTATCCGTCATCCTGATACAACCCGTAGTGAAGGTGTGGTGGGAATTTTCCTGACGTCCCGGGTGGCCCATACCCAGTGGAACCAACCTTTCCAAGTGAATCACCCGGCTTTACCACCTGGCCAACTTTAATGTCATCGTTATAGCCGCTCATATGGGCGTAGTAATGATAAACATTATTAATATCACGGATCCCCAGACGCCATCCACCATATAAATTCCAGCCTTTCATTTCGATAACACCATATGTTGCTGACTTAACGGGTGTGCCGTAATCAGCAAAGATGTCCGATCCCTCATGTATTCGAAGCCCTCCGAATCCTCGCCGGTCCCCCCAATTACTGTTGATGGTATAGTTGTAAGCAGTGTCCAGGGGGAATGCACGATCTGTGAGCTCTATTTTGTCAAACTTTTTAAATACCTTTGCTGTGTTCATAATCGTTTGAACGGATAAGTCACGCTTATAGAAGTTCCAGAGCGCGATTTTTATTTGATCACGGGCGGGACCATATTCCAACAATATATTTGCCATTGTATAAAGGACATCTTCAGGATTTTCAGGATCGGCTTTATTATCGCCATTCCCGTCTTTTCCTTTTCCCTGAAAAAATTCAATAATGCTCTCGTCTTTAATCATTGAGCTATTTCCAATTCCATACCAAATTTCATCCTGAATTGATATGGAGACGAGTTGATCGTCTTTGTCCTCCTCAGAGCTGTTACGTTCGTATTGATCAATCGCTGCTATATAATACCAGGGTATTTGTGTTACGGTTTCAGTTTTTTTGTATAACGCCATACGTTTCTTGTGTAACTCTTGTTCATCATTTTCTGCCTGAACAGGATTAATTAAAAGAAATGTAAGTAGCACCGAGGCTGACAGGGAGGTTAATTTCTTAAGCAATGCATACACCTCCTATGCTAAAACAAATACTCGATTTATCATGGTTTATCTTCCATTCCCTGTGGCGACTTTTTCATTTCTTGAATAATTTGATTGATTGTGTTGTCATAATCATTATCCTGAACGTTCGAGTTATGCAAGCTTTGAATATCATGTATTAGCGTCTCATTATCTGAAACATAAATTTCAAAGTATCCCGGAAGAATGGAAACAGCGGTTTTTTTAGCCATGTCAGCAGCTTTTGCGGCATCTAACTCTTCCATATCATATGCAATGAGCGCTTTGTCATCAGTTACAAGTGTAGCTGCTTCATTAAAACCGTCATTGCGTAAAATAATCCTTGTAATCATATTAGCCAGTTTCGTTCGGTCAATCGTGACATTGTGCTCGGCTTCATTATCGTTCTCAACTTGTTCTTTTGTGTAACGCACGTAGCCAAGCTTATTATTACCTGATGGATTGGATGGTGTTGTTTCCTGTTCAGGATTGAGCTCATCTACTATCTGATTGCGTTCTTCAGACTGCCGGCGTTCATCATCTGCTGCGTTATCTGTACCGCCACAGCCTGAAAGTCCGATAATTATAAGCAATGGCAATGTCAAAATTAATTGTTTGCTCATGAGTTTCCTCCTAACGACAAAATTCTTTCGGTCTTAGTTTGTTATATCCCCCAAAATTCATACGTCCGATTTTACTTGAAATATTGGTTGATAACAGCTTGAATATGATAAAATGAGAGCACACAGATGAGGTGATGTTTGTGATAGAAATACAAGGGAAAACATATGAAGTCATTGAAAATGAAAAAGATGGCTTTGATGAAGAACGCTTGAAGGAGCGTTATTCTGATATTTTGTCTAAATACGATTTTGTCGTCGGTGATTGGGGATATGACCAGTTGCGCTTGAAAGGCTTTTATGATGATCAAAACCCAAAGGCCGGTTTCGACACTAAAATAAGCACACTTGATGATTATCTGTATGAGTATTGCAACTTTGGCTGTGCCTATTTCATCATGAAAAAAATCGATAAGTAAGCGAGCAGCAGTTCATTCGAGAACTACTGCTCTTTTTCTTCCCAGCGCTCTTCGCCTGGCTCATCATGTATCGGGTGAGCACCCGGTGTTTGTCTGGGTAAATCATCATGCAGATCCTTATTTGGGAACACGAAGGCACTCTCCCGCTTCTGACCTTCTCTCCAAGGGGTTGACTTACTGCCCTCCAGTTCACCATCGTTTATATCAGATCCGAAAGGTCCCTCCGGAAATTCTTCCGGGATCAGGTTCTGCTGGTTCCGTACGTTCGAAAAATCACTGTATTGTTTTTTTCGCTTTTTAGCCATCCACTTATCATCCTTTCTTATCGTTAATTTCTCTCAAATTCCTGACATTATGTTGTCAATTCCTCCCAAAAGTTATTCTGAATTCAAAATGGTTGGTAATTTTTACAAAAAATAAAACTTAAGAACTAATTTAGCGAAATTTGTTCCATAAATTAGCAATTAAGTAGTAATAAATGTCTTGGTTTCATTGAATCATGGTAGTTATATCAACTATTAAAACCTTATAAATCAATACCAAAGACCCAGTATTAAAAGCTGTTATTTTGTCATACGATTGACATATTTATGTTTTTTGCGATGATAATTCTAAGTGATTGTCGTCACTCGTATTAATTGTTATAGAAAGAGGGTTAACCTTCATGCTGGAATCGAAGCGGAGAGCGATTATATTTTTTTTACTGGCTGTTTTGCTGGCTGCAGTTTCAGGTCTACTCATACTGCAAAAGGTTCAGGCGCTGAACAGCGATTTAGGTACGATGGTTACGGTTTATAAAGCCGCCGGAGAAATTCCATCAAGGAAAATTATAACGCCAGATGATATCAGTACGGAGGAAATTCCGAAACAGTATCTTCGTGATGCGCACATAACCGATGTTGAAGATTTGATGAATAAAGTTTCGATAGTACCGTTGGCGGGCGGCGACATTATTACCGCTAATATGTTGAAACAAGCGTCTGCAGTTACAGAAGCAAATAATCGCCTGGTGACTGTGCTGAAATCTGAAAAAGTGGTTTTTGACCAAAAACTCACAGCCTTGGATCGAATCGACATTATTGTCTCACATTCCTTTGACAAAGAACCGGTGACAGAGGTGTTTATGGAGGATGTGAAAGTAGCAAGGGTAGCCAAAAACAATGATGAAGCTTTTTCAGGTGTACAATTGGAAGTCCCTTATGAAAAAGTTTCAGAATTAATACATATGCAGAATTACGCTGACAGTCTTCGGCTGGTAAAAGCAAATGTAGCAGAAGAAGCGCAAGCCGGTGATGACTCAACTGACGAACAAGCAGATCAAGGTTCGGAAAAAGGTCAGTCTGGCAGGCAAGATGGGAAAGATAACGGAGAAAATAACAATTAAAATGGGGAACGTTGTTGGAGGAGCCGTATGAGCAAAATAAACGATATTTACGTACTAGGGAAAAATGAAGAATTGGCGGCAATGCTGCAGGAACAAATAAATGACCCGTATCAACTCCACTTTCTAACCGTGAATGAATTAAAGAAAGCTGATGCACAATTGGTCTTGATTATGAATAATGAGGACACAGCTATCGAGGATGCTCAAACAGCTTTGACTGAGCATCCGAATGCCACCATTATTTGTGTGAGTGACGAAGAAAACTTTAGCCTCCTCAGAAACTTAAATCAGCTTGGCATAACCGATTTTTATGTGCTTCCGGGTGAAGAACTTATTTTTATGGAACGTTTGGAGCTCATGGTCGCTGAAATTGGTTTGAAAAATGAAGAAAAACCCGAATCAAGCTTTAAACGGGGCGGCGGTCAGATTTTCGCTTTTTACAGTGGAAGTGGTGGCACAGGTAAATCGCTCATCAGTATAACCTTTGCTCAGACGTTGAAACTGGAATCAACGGCAAAAGTTTTGTTTATCGATTTGAACTTACATTATGGAGGCGCTGAAACATTTTTGGGGCTTGACAGTAATCGTTCCATAATTGATTTGCTGCCAGTTATAGATGAACTCGGTGAACATCATATCCGAAATGTCTCAGAAAAAGAAGAGCACTCCGATCTAAATGTGCTTGTAAGCCCAAGAGATGCTGAGTTATCTGAGAAAGTCACTGAAGAATTCGTGGCAAAGCTTTTAAGAGCAAGTAAACGACATTATGATTTTATTATCGTTGATTTACCGGTATGGATGGATGAACGAACATTGACTGTTTTGGAGGAAGCGAACCGCATTTATTATTTAATGAACCTCGATACAGTTGCAATCCGCGTTTTGAAGAATGTCGAAAATCTGTTTCAGCGTTTAGGTATTATCACGCAAGATAGATTTGAATTTGTTATTAACTTTAAAGCAAAAGATAACGAGCTGACCAAAAAAGATTTGGAGCGTTTTTCAACGTACCCTGTAGCATCAGAAATAAGGAAAGATGTCAAGAATGTTCAAGCATACATAAATCAAGGGGAACCTTTAAGAAAAAGAACTCAGGAAAAGAAACTGCCCCCGATATCAAAAGACATCCATAAATGGGTTCATTCAATGCTGAAATAATCATAATGGTGGTGGTATCGTGTCTCTTTTTCAAAGAAATACTAAAACGGCGTCTGATAACGATTCTATAGATGCCGGTGTTGTGTCCAATTCTAGCTATTTGGATGAACTGGTGGAACATTATAAATCCAGATTGTTGACTGAAGTTAATTTGGATCAAATAACCAGTCTTGGTGACGCTGATAAACGTTTGAAAATTGAAAGGGTCATTAACCAGTTCATGTCGGAAGAAAAAGTGGTTATCCCGAGACAAGATAAGGAACGCATGTTATCGATGCTGATTGATGAAAGTGTTGGTTTTGGCCCGCTGGAACCTTTGCTGAAAGATGAATCAATCACAGAGATACTTGTTAATAATCCAAGAGAGGTTTATGTAGAAAAACATGGCCGGCTTGAACGCGTTAATGTGTCGTTTAAAGATGAAGCACATGTCAGGCATATTGTTGATAGAGTCGTTGCTCCGCTGGGGAGGAGAATTGACGAAAGCTCACCAATGGTGGATGCGAGATTGCCCGACGGAAGCCGTGTGAATGCTGTTATTGAGCCAATAAGTCTTGGAGGAACACTCCTGTCAATCCGTAAGTTTCGAAAAACACCATACGTAATGGATGATTTACAGAACCTCGACACATTCACAAATGAAATGTCCAGGTTTATGCAGGCCCTGGTTCAAACGAAATTAAGCTTGCTTATTTCCGGCGGTACCGGCAGTGGTAAAACGACCTTATTGAATGCGTTGGGCAAGTCGATTCCGAATGGGGAGCGGGTTATTACAATTGAGGATTCAGCTGAACTGAAATTTGACAGGCCGAATGTCGTTGGGATGGAAGCGCGCCCTCCTAACGTGGAAGGGAGCGGTGAAGTAACGATCAGAAATTTAGTAAAAAACTCACTGCGTATGCGGCCCGATCGTATTATAGTCGGGGAAGTCCGCGGAGCTGAAGCTTTTGATATGCTGCAGGCGATGAATACCGGTCATGAGGGTTCCTTAACCACTGTCCATGCTAATACACCGTTTGACGCTATCAACCGTGTCGAAGGGATGGTCGTGATGGCCGGAATGGATTTACCGACACATGTCATACGCGACTATATTGCCGGGGCACTGGACTATATTGTGCAAATACAGCGCCTAACCGATGGAACGCGTAAAATTACTAACATATCAGAAGTTGAAAAAATCGATGGCAATCATATAGAAGTGAGAGACATTTTCCGGTTCCAGCGTACCGGTGTTGACGGTGAAGGGAATGTGCGAGGGTATTATACGCCCACAGGTCTCATTCCAAAATGTCTTCCGCATTTAGAGGTGTTCGGCATCGATATTGATAAAGAAGTGTTTACACCAAAGGAGGAGAGCAGCTATGGAACTGGCAGCGTCTATTCTTTATAGTTTCGGTGTGTTGTCTTTTCTCCTATGTATCTATTTTTTCCTTGGTTACAGGTCTCAGAAAAGAGAATGGAAACAAAAAGTAAAGCAGTGGTTTCCTGAAGAAGAGCGAAAAAGTTTTATCAGTAAATGGGGCGACCGGTTCGATGAAAACGAGTCCTCAGAGAAATTACGGAATAAATTACATAATGCAAATTTAAAATTGTTGCCTTCAGAATTTCTGGGAATATTAATCGTTGGCTTTTTGATGTTGTTCGTTTTATTTTATTCCATGTTTGGAATGCCTTTTGGGCTAAGTGTGGCTCTGCCTTTGCTATTGTTGGTTGTATCCAATTATCTATTATTCTATTTTCGTAAAAACAGTTATGAACTACGTTTTAATGACCAATTGAGTGATGTGTGCAGAATTCTTGGGAATGCGGCAAGGTCCGGTTTAACGATTAACCAGGGTATCGATATTGTTGCCCGTGAGGTTTCTGCTCCTGCTGGAAAAGAGTTTAAACGAATTTCTAACGAATTAAAACTGGGCGTTAATTTGGAAACAGCTTTCCGGGCCGTTCAACAACGAAATAAATCCCGTGATTTCAACTTATTTATTGCGACATTGCTGATTCAGAAAAAAACCGGCGGGAATCTGGCGCTGACATTGGATACGATGGCCAATACGTTTGAAGACAGAAAGGTTCTCAACCAGATTATCAAAACGATGACATCTGAACAAAAGTACATTTCATTTATTGTACCTGCTTTGCCGATATTCTTACTTCTTGTTATGAACAATGTGATTGACGGGTTCATCACTCCACTATGGTCCGGCTTTGGATTGGTTATTTTGGTGATTTTTCTGGCAGCCATTATCCTATCATTTTTTCTGATTCGAAAAATTACAAATATAAAGGTGTAGCCTATGGATGCATTAATTATTTTATCTATCATTGCTTTTTGGTTCTGTGTATTGCTTTGCTTAAAACATCTATGGACTTTTTTACGTGAAAAACGGTTTGTCATTGAACATGTATCGGATGTCACAAATGTTGATCCATTCGAAAAAAAAGAAAAAAAGAAAAACCGGCGCGCTGAAATTTTCAGCCGTGCAACCAAGTATGCAGATGATTTTGCGGATTTGGGGCAGCGTATCAATTTCTTTAGTGAAAATCATATGGTTGAAGAATGGCTCAGAAAATCAGGAAACCCTTTAAAATTAACGGTCGCCAGATTCCAAGGTTTAAAGATATTTTTACTGGTTATCGGATTTTTCAGTGGATTTCTATTCGTAATTATCGGGCTCCCATTTTCTCAATATATGCTTGTTTTAAATCCGGTGATGGGTTATTTCCTGCCAATCGTATTAATCAGAATGGAGGTCAAAAAAAGACAGCAGCAAATTAGAGCTGAGTTGCCTGATTTCATGGATACTGTCAGTACCAGTTTACAGGCTGGTGTAAGCCTTGATAACGCACTAAGGGAGGTGATTCGATATTTCGATGGTCCAATCCGGGAAGAGTTTTCGCGTTTTAATCAGGAAATTGATCTTGGAGTTCCGCGTGAAAAAGCATATCGTGGATTGCTGAAACGAAATGATAACGAGGAATTCCAGTCACTGATTAAAGCGTTAATACAAGGGATGGATCTCGGAATACCGATAGCGAAAACGTTCCAGATCCAAGCTGAAGAGTTGCGTGAAATCCGTCAGGAGCAGGTAAAAGAATTAGCGGCAAAAGCCTCGCCAAAGGTTACATTGGTCACGACGTTTTTGATTGCCCCTGTTTCCATATTAATGATTGCCGGTTTAATGATCATGAATATGCTGATGGGAGAAAATAGTATCTTTAATTTATTTTAGGGAGGAATTGACATGAAATTTGTAAATGGAATCTACACAAAAATAATGAATAAGGTTGAAGAATTTAAAAATGATGAGAGTGGTTCACAGACGTTGGAGTGGATTGGGATTGCGGCGGTGATTGTTATTCTTGTGGGGGTTGTCTCCACGGCTATGAGTGGTGCCTCAGGTATCGGTGAGGATGTCGTGAACAAAATCAGAGACCTAATTAGTCAAATAGGAGGCTAGTTCAAATTTCAAAAGGAGATTTAATTTATGTCCAAAAAATTTTACATGATGATAATAGCAATAACTCTAACATTCATAACAGCTGCTTGTGACAATAATCCGGAAAAAGAAGCAAGTTCCAGTGGCACCAATGAGAATGTAAAAGAAGAACAGGCTGATAGTAATGAATCAGACGATAAAAATGGCAATACAGAGGAAGCAGCAACAGAAGGCCCTTCACTGGATGAATTGCCCCAAATACCGACAGATGTAGATGGTTTAGCGAACCAAACTCCCGGGCCTTTTGCAAATGCTGAAAATCTTTGGGATATGGAACAGGAAGTTGAAGAGAAAATGCAGAAACTAGGTAAAATGAGTGAAAACCCAACTGATGAAGAGTATAAGAAATATTTGCGCTATATATATAGTTTAGTAGCCCAAGACTATCCTAGTCCCGAAGACATGATCAAAAAATGGGAATTCGCATCTTTTGGAAGCCCTGATTTGCCAGATACGAAATTTCATTTTAAAGATAATTACAATATTGAGATTGTTTTGGATTCAAGCGGTAGTATGGCAAACCCGGCCAGCAATGGAACAAGGATGGATGTTGCTAAAAAATCAATTAATAATTTTTTGTCAGAAGTCCCTAATGAAGCAAACGTTTCCTTGAGGGTATATGGTCATAAGGGAACAGGTGCCGATAATGACAAGGAAATGTCGTGTGATTCGATTGAACAAGTTTATGGATTTGAAGCCTACGAGGAAGGGAAATTCCAGGAGGCGCTGAACCAATTCCAGCCTAAGGGTTGGACACCACTTGCTGATGCTTTAACACAAGCACAAGATGCTTTAAAAGAGTTTAATCCGGAAAAAAACACCAATCTAATTTACGTCGTAAGTGACGGTATAGAAACGTGTGATGGAGATCCTGTTGAAGTTGCCAAATCACTTTCCGAGTCGAATGCAAGCCCGATAATTAATATTATTGGTTTCCAAACCGATGCCGAAGCACAAAAGCAACTGGAAGAAATGGCCAAAGTATCGGGGGGAATTTTTGCTTCCGCTAATAACGAGGAAGAATTGCAAGAAGAGTTTGATCGTGCCGAAGAAGTGCTGAAGGCATGGAAAGATTGGAAAGATGGTGCCATAAGGGATCTCGATGCTATGGAAGTTGATAACAGCTTTGATATTATGGCGCTTCATAATGATTGGTCTTCTACAACACTTTCCGTGAAAAATAATATGAACAGATTATCAGATATTGCGGAGAATCTAGGGTTTTATACTTTGGATCAAAAACAGGTTCTAAAAGAAAAGATTGAACAAACAATGGAAGGAATTGAACAGGCGGGTG
This sequence comes from Lentibacillus persicus, assembly GCF_900112705.1. GTDB lineage: Bacteria > Bacillota > Bacilli > Bacillales > Amphibacillaceae > Lentibacillus > Lentibacillus persicus. The sequence goes on along the minus strand of NZ_FOMR01000006.1, from coordinate 59,638 downwards.
ACCAATTGGAAAAAGACCTTGAAGAATTAAGTAAACAAAAAATAGAAGAAGCAAAAAAGTCCGTTGAAGATAAATTCAACAAACAAACTGAAAATTAATTCTTGATGTAAAAGTGAAAGGAATAAAAGGGTTAAAAGTAAGTTTGCTACCAGGCGCCGGTCTGAATTCTAGTATTTCGTGTGTTACCCGAATCTTGCTTGCTGGTTAACAACGGGTGGGTAATGGAAGGAAGTTTTCTTTAAAGGCTTTCTTTTGCAGTAAACTCACCCTCCAATGGCAATGCAGTTCGTAAAGTTGACTATTATCAACAGCGGACATACATAACTCATTTTAATAAGTGGCAAGGAGAATACCATGGAAAAACCGCTTCAATATACGTGGGAAGTGTACACAGGCAAATTTGAAAAAATATTGGTTCTTATGCTGACGACGACTTTACCGTTATTGATGGTGCATGCATTTGTGACCAATTACATATATGCGATTACGCCTAGTGATTCAGCTTTATATTCAGTTGCAGATATTTATTACGGACTTATAACGCTATTATTATACCTTTATGCGCAGATTCCTTATATCCGTTTTGTTTATAACGAATATAAAGGCGTCGAACACAATTTACGAAATTCATTTTACCATTTTTTAGTTAACGGTTTTACTGTTTTCGTCTATGCATGCATCGTTTCTGTGATTACGACCATTGGGTTTATGTTTCTTGTACTGCCGGGTTTAATCTTTCTTGCGTTAGTATTCCCGATTCCGTATATCAGTATTTTTGATGAAAAATCAGTTTGGAAATCACTTAAAGAAGGTTTTCGTATTGGCAAAAAGAATTTTTTTAAAATTATGCTAATTGTAATAATGGCAGGGTTAGCCGAGCTTTTAGTGGGTATTTTCGTGACATATCAGTTATTTAATATTACGTCTTCTTTCGCAGCCCAGATGATCACCCAGATGACTCTAAATATAATTATTTATCCTTTTATTATTATGCTCATGACTTCGTTCGTTCTTAAATGGCGGGAAGCGTTGGAAACACTTGAAGTCACAGTACGGGAAGGTATTAATTAGGAGAGCGGGTGTGTACATGTATAGGTGGATTAAAAAATTATTTGTATTGATGGCCATTGTATTTATGGCTGTTCAGCCGGTATTTATCCCGACAGTATATGCAGTGCAATCCTGGACGGGAGACCCGTGGGAAGGTGAATCATGGGAAGGCGACCAGTGGGATGGTTCGGATTTAAAGTGGGAAGGCGAGACGTGGGAAGGTGACTCATGGACAGGCGATTCATGGAATGGAAATGGAACAAATTCCTCCGGATCACCTACGGATCAAGATTGGACCGGCGTTCCTTGGTATCTTGAGGGTTGGTCTCAAAGTGGTACGAACGGAAGTCCTTGGTCCGGTAACGGTTTTAATGGAAATGGAACAGCTGGTTCGCCATGGACACAACCGGGATTCAACTATGGTCCTGGAGTTGCTGGGAATCCATGGTCAGGTAATGTTACATCAGGAAATGGCACATCTGGATCCCCATGGATTCAGCCGGGTTATGACTATGGGCCGGGCGGTTTAGTCACCCCTTGGTTGATGCCGGGTTATAATGGTAACGGAACAGAAGGTGCCAGTTTTGATGGAAATGGGACAAACGGAAATGGAACGGAAGGTGACCCCGCTTCCCTTGAAGATTTCCCGACCTTTCCTTTTGAATATGATGTTGGCAAGTATGTCGTTAATGATGTCATGATGGGGCAGGTAAACCTGGTTGGCGATCTGTTAACAAGTCAAAATATGAGAGATTTAGGCTACGAATCCAGCATGAATTACGGATTGGGCTATCGTGGTAACTTGTTAATGAATGGCCTGAAACTTGGTGTGGGCGATAATGTTGTTTTTGACGCTTATGATACATATTCCCATGTAGAGGAAGGCGTCGGGGCAATACAGGATTTCAGAGCTGCTCAACAATTTTATAATACTTCAAGCTCTGTCGGTGATCTTGCTGAAGCTGGGAGGTCAGTTTCAAATGCGACCCCACCAGCCACTTCGGTAGGTGCACTATCAAAATTTAATGTGGCTACTGCAGCAGTAGGAACAGGCATTTCTGCTTTTGAAACTGGCTATAATTCAGCAAGAGCTGTAGATGTGCTTAACAGTGATGCATCGGGTGCTGATAAAACAGTTGCAGTTACGGACGCTACTGCCAGTTTTGGTGATACGCTTATGAATGCAGGAGTGGTGACGTCAGCTATCCCCGGTGCCCAAGCAGTTGGGGCAGGCATGGTAGCAGTGGGAGCCGGAGTTTGGGCTGTTTCGAAAGGAGTCAGGTTTGTTGCTTCGCATTGGAAAGGAAACTGGAAAGATACTGGCAAGGCCATGTGGAAAAGCACAAAGGACACTGCGAAAAAGGCATGGGATACTGTGACAGGCTGGTTTTCGTAAGGGAAGGCATTTTGAATTTCTCTAGAAGGGATGTATTTTGATTGAATATGATACCTGAATCAATACATGGGCAGGCTAAGAAATATAAGAAGCTATTTGAATCTTTTACAGTCAACCCTAACCATCTTACCTATCAGGATAAGGATTTCTATGCTGTTTTTTATCGTAGATTTAACACAGATACTGCATTTGCTATCTTTTCCCCACAGGATAATATTCAAAATGAAGAGCACCAAGTAGCCTTAGAACAGATTGTGATTTTGCTAAATAACTGGGCGAGTATTAAAAATAAAGGGAGCTTAAGAAATAATATTGATATGACTGCCTTTTATAAGACCCGGCATTTTCTTGATAACGTATTGAAAAGTGCTGTGCTCAGCCAAGCGGAGGAAGCAGCATATACAACATGTTCAATAACTATCAATAAAGCCATTTTTCTCCAGAGTGAATTAAATACGCTGATGGAAGAGTATAAGAGGTTTGTAGACATGAAGGAAGCAGATGGTTCTAAGTTCACTGTGAAAGAAATTGAGTACATTCAAGATATACTCGCTGAGTTAGATTATATCCAATATAATCAACTGAAATCCGATTATGATACGATAGACAGCTTTCAGGATGTTAAAGATAGCATCAGCCAAAATGAAGCCGTAAATAAAATGGCAGAACCCGATCACAAGAAATATATTGAAGAGTTTGCCAGAAACAAAGATAAATTAAAAAAAGATTTAGAAAGTATAACTTACTTTGATGATCAAAGTACCTTTACCAAAACAGAACACATGAAAGCAGTAAAGAATCGATTTGTTGAAAAACAGAGAAAAGAATTGGAAACATTGAAAAAAGATTTAAGACATCCTGACATTTGATTTCTGGGAGCAGCTCAAAAGTATTATATCAAAGTGTTGAGACGCCTTGATATAAGTTAAATTGTCACAGTAAATTTTACAAAGGTTCGGTTTTATCTGAAATTCCAGGAGTGTCATTCTATGCAACAATTGAAACGAAAATTAAAAAATGAAGATGGCTCCGCCACAATTGAATTTATAGGAATCCTGCCCTTAGCACTGCTGCTGCTCATGATTATCTGGCAATTTATTGTCGGAATAAATGGTGTCTTGGTCACACAATCCGCTGCTAATGAATACGCCAAAGTGTATTCGATAACCCAGAATACCAGTGAAGCGACACAGGCGGCTAATACGATTCTTTCTTCTGCCGGTGATTATCTGCAGCCTCAGGGTGTTTCTGGTGGAGGCAGCAAAGAATTTACTGCTCAAGCCAATGTGAATATACGCATGGTTTTTTTGCCAAGCGAGATATTTGGGTACCAAATACCTTCCATCCCCTATTCGGCTACAGCCAGCAGCAGGGTGATTGAATGATGGTAAAGAAGTGGCTTTGCAATGAGGGCGGTAATATTGCCTTGTTTGTACTCGGGATGTTAAGTATTATTATGATCTTGTTGGTTTTTGTTGTGAACCTGGGCGGAGCCTTGGCTACAAAGGAACAGTCCGGCACAACTGCACAACAGGCAAGTATGACGGCATCAAGTGTTTTGTATGAAGAAGTTCGCCGTGTGATATATGAATATGAGGATGAAACACTTGAGGGGGCAGTTCAGGCGTTTTTTGAAGATATTGAAGAAATGGTTGATGAAAGAGCATCTGAATTATCAGGCAGCGGAGATTATGCTGACTGGACTGTAAATGAAATTGAATTGGAAGCGTTTGATCAAGTGTTAACGGAGGAAATGAATAAAGATGTAGTAAGAGATAAATTAAACGAATTGCTGACAGTTGAAGACATCGAATCAAAGGTTGTCAATAAAACAAGAAACGCAATTGTTGCAAATAACGGTGTGTTGGACGGAGCGGAATTAGCCATAAAGGACGACCGCTTTTATGTACGCGCTGCCAATGAAATGGAATCTGTTTCATTTGATGGGTTTATGGAAGGCATTCAGGAAAACGTCTACCAGGAGTCTGCCGGTCCCAGAATTGATTTTTTGGATGTTGTGTGGGGTGGTCCTACAGTGACTTCACTTGAATAAAATTTAAGGGTTGGTTTAATGAGCAAAAAATTAAGCTGTTTGTATGTTTAACAGCCGCACCGCTGCTGATTGCCTGTTCTTCAACAGAAGCAGATGAGAAATTTATGGAGGCAGGTGAAACGGCTCAAACAGCGGATCAAAAAATGGCAGATCTGGCGGACGAATATAACCTGGAGCTAGAAAAATAAGCTGATTAATTGTTTTGGGGGGTTAAGCAAATATCAAAAACCGAAAAACGCTGGAGACGATTTTATTTGATATTAATGATTTTTATTTATGCTATCTTTGTGCCGGTAACTGTCATTGAGTGGCTCGCAGGTACTGGAGGGTTTCCGATTACAGCTGTGGTTGTCGGTATGGGGCTTCCTTTAATGAGAAAGAATCATTTGAACGTGATAAGACAAAAAGAAGGAAAACAAGTGATATAATAATATACTGAGAGCGTCAGGGTATACGATTCCCCAGGAAAACGGGACAAGCCGCTTTCCTTTTTTTACTGTAAAACTTCTTTTAGAAATTCCCGTATTTCATCAGCCTCCATTGGTGACTCATGAAAAATATGTTCGATATGTCCTTCTTCATCCAGGTCATCTCGTCCCAAAACAGCAAAGCGATTTTTTTGAAGATTAATAACCGTATACTTCTCAGGGCTTTCTTCATTTTCCATAAAAGCAAAGTCATAACGCTGCAAATTTCCCATAAAACTGATATACCTCATCTCTTTTGTTACTGTTTCATCTTTTAAATAGTCAAATTTATTTTTCACAATAAGCACCCCGAAATTAAATGTTAGTGTCACTATATCATGTTTCCTTTCAATGGTCATCCTGGAGGGATACAGGTGTCTGACACCTTGTACCCCAACACCTTCTCCCGCAAATATGGTATGATATAGGTAGATTTTTATGGAGGGATTTGTGATGTACTTTGTTGATCGTAAACTGATTGAAGAAACACTGCAATATATGGATAAATTGTTGGAAGAAGTCAGCAAGCATTCATTTGATACGTTCGCAGATAAATTGTATTTGGAACGGACTGTACATATGGTGATAGAAAGCATGCTCGATGTGGGTAACATGATGATCGATGGGTTTATTATGCGTGATCCCGGCAGCTTTGATGACATTATCGATATTCTAATTGATGAAAAGGTCTTACCTGAAAATGCAGAAGCAAGCTATAAATCGATCATTCAATTACGGAAAGATGTGGTTAAAAATTATTTGCAAGTGGATCATCAGGTTCTAAAAGATACACTTCAAAAAAATGCAAACCACCTCAATCAGTTCAGTACACATATAAGAGATTATTTAAACCAAGAGCTTGGCGTTGCAAACGCATTTACGAATGACTAAGCAAGAGGATCCTTGCACGTGGATGGTAAAGAGAGGTGATTGGCGTATGGGTTACGGCGCATATATCATTGATTTGGATGGCACGATGTATCGTGGTGACGAACCGATTGAATTTGCTTCTGAATTTATTGAAGCATTAAGAGCAAAGCACGTGCCATATTTATTTATAACAAATAATTCATCCAAAACACAGGCGCAAGTTTCTGATAAGCTTCAGCAAATGAATATTCATGCAACACCTGAACATGTTTTCACTTCAAGCATGGCGACCGCCAAGTATATCGCGCAAATGAAACAAAATGCCCGTTGTTTTGTTATAGGTGAAGAAGGGTTGTATGATGCGTTGGAGCGTGAAGGGCATATTATCACAGATGACACATGTGATTTTGTGGTGGTAGGGATTGATCGTGATATAAATTATGAAAAATTATCAATCGCTTGTCGTCTCGTAAGGGAGGGAGCGGTTTTTATCTCAACAAACGCTGATGTGGCTATCCCTACTGAACGGGGCCTGGAACCCGGAAATGGTGCGTTAACATCGGTCATAACCGTCAGTACCGGCCAAAAACCAATATTTATCGGCAAGCCTGAGTCAATTATTATGAATCAGGGACTCGAGAAACTTGGCAGTCATCGGGAAGCGACGTTAGTTGTGGGCGATAACTACCAGACGGATATACTCGCCGGAATAAATGCCGGCATTGATACATTGATGGTGTTTACCGGAGTCACCCCTTACACCGATTACCCGGCCTTTGAAAAGAAACCAACCTTCCATATTCAAAATTTAAGTGAATGGCTGCATGCTATTTAAAAAACTGCTCCAAAACGGAGCAGTTTTTTTAGTCGTCCAATAATTCATCATCTGCTGCTGCATGAGCAAGCCGGCTTGAGGCAGCTGCTGCGATGGCCCCGACAATATCATCAAGGAATGTATGACATTCTCCGCTTGATTTGTCGTTAAGCGGTCCCAAAATTCCGGGCTTTTGTTTATCAATATAGCCATAGTTTGTAAAACCGATTGACCCATACACGTTAACAATCGAAAACGCAACAATCTCATCAATCCCGTACAGGCTTTCATCGGTTTCAATCGTTTTTTGCAGTGGGGCGTCAAGTTGTTTCTGTTCTGCCAGCTTATCCAATTGAATCCCCGTCAAAATCGCGTTTTGTACCTCACGCTTTGTCAGTACCTGGTTTACATTATATTCACATGTCTCCATACTCAAATCGTCGTGGTACTTGGATTGCAGATAATAAACAAGGTCTGCAATATCTTTTATAGCAACTCCGCGCTCTTTAAGCCATTCCCTTGCTACGACTTCTAATTTAGTTCGATTCGAATTGTCAGCCATTATAATCACCTTTTCTAAAATATTGTTAAGTTGATAGGCTTTCGTACATATAGTAAGACAAAAGGCCAAAAAAGGGGGAGATCATATTGAGAGACTTTCTTGACTACTATTATGGCATCCAGCCTCTGGATGTGACTGAATGGAACGGTGCCGAAGGATTTAAAGATGATAATTATATTTATTTTACCATTTCTTGCGACCAGAAGGAAATTATACATATGGAACAGGCCGCTTTAGCTTATTTTTTGTACGAGAATGACTATAGTCAGATGACGATCCCATTGCCAAACAATCAAAATGAATGGTATACGCTATATAATGAAAAATATTATCTCGTATTATGTGCCGAGAAGACCCCCCCTGTTAAGCAAAATAGTCAGGGCGAACAGCTGGCAGTATTACATGCAATTGGAGCAGGGTATCCATATGAACCACAGACCATATCGAGTTATGGGCAATGGAGGCCTTTATGGATTGAAAAGATGGCAGCATTTGAAGAAAAAATACAATTGGAAGCAAGAGAATTGCCAAATAATTATTACAGGCTTTTAATGGATTCCCTCCCGTATATAACAGGGTTAAGCGAAAATGCAATTCAATATATGCAAGAAAGCGAATCGGAAAGCAGGTTTCATGAAGCAGATCAAGGCACAATTGTCTTTACCCGATATCACGGCCAGCTTAACCAGCATTTTCTGTGGATGACTGATCTTGCATTCGACCATCCAGCGCGTGACTTGGCCGAATTGATTCGTTATAAGTTATTGGAAAAAGAGGATCCCGTGGATGAAATATGTGCCTTTTTGGATGACTACCAGAAAGTTGTGCCATTATCGATATTTGGCTGGCGGTTATTGTACGCGCGACTTTTATATCCGATTCACCTGTATGATATTATTGGACGCGGGTTTCTAACCAGGCAGCATGGCATGTATGATGAACTAAAAGACATGCTGGAGCGGCAAACGCAATATGAAAAGCGAATGCGCTATTTTTTTGAAAATGCTGGCGTTGATTCTGAAAAATTGCAAATTCCTGTGTTACACTGGCTGTAAAGCGCTACTTATTAAATAGATATTGTCCCGCCGAAGCTGGATAATGATTGGAGTGTTGGACAAATGAAACCTGTTATTTACATTACCCGTAAAATCCCTGAAACGATTTTGCAGCCGTACCAGGATGCATTCGAGTTTCGGATGTGGGAAAAAGAAAATGAGCCGGTGCCGCGCGACGTTTTGCTTCGCGAAATCACGTCGGTTGACGGTGTATTCTGTTTGTTAAGTGAAAAAGTCGATCGTGAATTCCTGGATGCTGCCAGCAATCTAAAAATTGTTGCGAATATGGCGGTGGGTTATGACAATATTGATGTTGAGGAAGCACATAATCGCGGAGTAACAGTTACCAATACACCTGATGTGCTGACAGAGACGACAGCCGATCTGACGTTTGGTTTAATGATGGCCACAGCTCGTCGGATGGTGGAAGCCTCAGACTATATTCGCGATGGAAACTGGAAATACTGGTCACCTTACTTGTTGGCAGGATCGGACATCCATCATAAAACGATTGGTATTGTCGGGATGGGCAGGATTGGAGAGGCAGTTGCACGACGTGCGAAAGGATTCGGCATGTCGATCTTGTATCATACCCGAACACGAAAAGAAGAAGCTGAACAAGAACTTGGAGCAGTCCATCGGGGGTTCACTGAACTTCTGCACGAAGCGGATTTCGTTGTCTCGCTGGTGCCGCTGAATAACGAGACAGCAAAGATGTTTAATGAGGAAGCTTTTAAACATATGAAGTCCTCAGCAATTTTTGTAAATGCCTCCCGTGGTGGTGTGGTGGACGAGGATGCGCTGGTTGAAGCATTGACTGTTAATGAAATCCAGGGAGCAGGACTTGATGTGTTTGCAAACGAGCCGATTTCACCTGAACATCCGCTGGTTGGATTGGATAATGTTGTGTGTCTGCCACATATTGGGTCCGCCAGTGCAGATACACGCACGAAAATGATTGAGCTTTGCCTTGACAATCTGAGAGCAGTATTAAGCGGCAAAGATGCTATCACGCCGGTCCGCTAATGTGGCCATGAAAAAGCCATAAAAAAAGACAGACACATAACGTCTGTCTTTTTTAATATGTTTTTAAAATACCTGTTCGATCTCTGTTACACCCGGGACCTCAGTTCTCAAAGCACGTTCGATCCCTGCTTTTAATGTAATCGTTGAACTTGGGCAGTTGCCGCAAGCTCCCATGAGACGAATAAGTACAATGCCATCGTCATCCACATCGATCAGCTCGACATCGCCGCCATCACGTAATAAAAACGGACGGAGTTTGGTTAATACTTCCTGCACTTGCTCTTGCATTATCCATCTTCTCCTTTCCTTGATTCCATTATAGAACGAATTATTCTAAAAAGCTATCCATTAATCAATAATATCGGTTGATTTTATTTTATCTTTAATTGTCTATTTTGTAAAATGAAATTAATCACATGAGACAGGGGGGATCGCTATGGATAATAATATCCTGATTACAGTTTATGGAGCTGAACAGATTTGTGCAAGCTGTGTTGGGGCACCAGGTTCCCGGGACACATACGAATGGCTGCAGGCGGCGATCGGCAGAAAATATATTGATGATAATATTTCTTACAACTATATTGATATTGAACAGCCGCCTGATGATGAAAAACATAAACAGCTGGCTGAGCGTATATTGGATGATGAATTCTTTTATCCTTTAGTGCTTGTGAACGAAGAAATCGTTGCTGAAGGAATACCGAGATTAAAAACCATTTATAACGAGTTGGACAAAAATGGAGCAGAGCTTCAATCATAGTTTGCATGACTAACAAGTTAAATCGTTGAATAACGTGCTTTTAGTTTGTATACTGGGGGTAACATACTTAGTCCCATCTTATAATGAGGAGGTCACAAATATATGATTATTTCGCTTACAGATAGTGCGGCTGGTCAAGTAAAAGAGATGATGCAAGATGAAGAAGCCGGTGCACGTCTGCGGTTCGGTATTCAAGGCGGCGGCTGCAGCGGACTTTCCTATTCACTTGGCTTCGACCATGACGTAAATGACGAGTTGGATATGGTGGAAGATGTAAATGGTGTCCCGGTCGTTATCAATAAGCAGGACGCGGCGATTATTGAAGGTACAACGATTGATTTTAAACAAAATATGATGGGCGGGGGATTCAGCATCGACAATCCGAATGCGATTGTTTCATGCGGCTGCGGTTCATCATTCAGAACAGATCGTAGCGTGGGTACACCGGAAAAGTGCTAGTCGAACATACTGGAAGATATAAAGCATAGAAAAAAGCCAGAACACCTTTATTAATGGATTCTGGCTTTTTTATTCGTTTTAGAACTGGAGAGCTAGAACATCGAGGTCGAGTGCCTCGGCTGGATGCGTGCTTTTGGATCAATATATTGCTTGGCGTTGTTTATCGCTGTCGGCCCTTCGCCGAAGCCGGTGGCAATTAAGTTTACTTTACCCGGATAGGTTGTAATATCACCGGCTGCGTATATACCAGGGATATTGGTTTCCATTCGTGAATTAACCACAATACTATTTTTTTCTATCTCCAGACCCCAATTTTTGATGGCGCCGAGCGTTGAAACAAAGCCGTAGTTGCAAAGGAGTGCATCAACGTTGATTTCCATCGTTGACTCCCCTTTAGCTTCGTTCAACGTAACCGTTTCGACTTTCCCGTTGCCATTGATGGCAGATGGGATGTAGGGCGTAACGACATCAACACTGGAATTCTTCAACTGTTCAACACTGTGCTCATGCGCCCGGAATTTATTCCGTCGGTGCACGAGTGTTACTTTTTCTGCAATCGGTTCCAGCATTAACGCCCAGTCAACAGCTGAATCACCGCCGCCCAAAAGCATAACGTGCTGGTCCTTGTAGGCGTTCATGTCCTGAACATGGTAATGTAAATTAATACCCTCATATTGATCGCAACCTTCGAGATTCAACCGTCTTGGCTGAAAGGCACCATTTCCTGCTGTTATGATAATCGTGCTTGTAAAATGCTCTTCGCCGGTATTGGAGGTTAATTTAAACGTCTCATCTTCGAGCCGTTCCACTTGTTCAACCGATTGGCCTAAAACAATTGTTGGATCAAACATTCTCGCCTGTTCCTCCAGGTTGTCCACTAAGTCCTGGGCTCGAACGTTCGGGAACCCGGCAACATCATATATATATTTCTCAGGATAAAGGGCTGTCAATTGCCCTCCAGTGTGAGGTAAGCTTTCCATTATCTTAACACTTGCCTGACGCATGCCGCCGTAAAATGCAGTGAATAAGCCAGCGGGACCAGCTCCAATAATGGTCACATCGAAAACTCTATCTGTCATGGATGTCCCCCCATTGATTAGTTTCAAAATACACCAATTCCTATCGTACCATAAAAGGTGAAGATTTGTGTATTCATGCATTTTACGCTGCATTCGTTTACCCCGCATATAATGAACAAAATCCCATTGACTGAGGATTCACTTTAGTTATTCAGATTTTTCTGGAAGCAATCGTATATCTTGAAACATAACGATAAAACGAATAGTATATGGAATGGATTACAATTATGTTACAAAGAAGTACGTATTGAGGTTTATATAGAGAGAGGGGGAAGCGGTCATGGGGGAGAAAATTGAGGTTGTTGTCTTAGGTGCCGGTTACGGTGGAATTATGACAGCAGTTAACTTGCAAAAAATATTAAATTTAAATGAAGCCTCGATTACGCTTGTAAATAAATATGATTATCACTATCAAACAACCTGGCTGCACGAAAATGCAGCGGGCAACCTGCATCATGATCGTACGAGGATACCGATTGATGAGATTATTAATACTGATAAAGTTCATTTTATAATTGACGAGGTTGTTTCCATAAAGCCGGAAAAAAAGAAAGTGAAGCTTGAAACCGGTGAATTGTACTATGATTTACTTGTTATAGGTTTAGGCTTTGAAACCGAAACATTTGGAATCCCGGATTTGAAAGAAAACGCGTTTACAATTGGGAATATTGACAGTGCCAGATTGATTAGGGAACATCTTGAATACAATTTTGCAATGTATCACCATGAAAATCGCAAAAACCCGGGCAGGCTCAATATCGTTGTAGGCGGTGGTGGGTTTACCGGAGTTGAATTTCTCGGTGAGTTGGCTAATCGAATTCCTGAGCTTTGCGAAGAATATGATATAAATAAGTCATTGGTCCGTATTATTAATGTGGAAAAAGAAACGACTGTTTTGCCGGAAGTCGACCCACAGCTAGCTGAATATGCAATGACATCACTTGAATCACGCGGGGTTGAATTTATTACCGGTGCGAGTTTTAAGCATTGTGCCCCCGATCGTATTGTTTATGAGAAAGAAGGAAAAGACAAGGAGATCGCAACATATACGACTGTCTGGGCAGCCGGGGTGCGGGCGAATTCAATCGTGCAGGATTCAGGTTTTGACCATTGTGACGGAAAAATAGCAGTCTGTGCTGATATGCGCGCACCAGGCCATGACGACGTGTTTGCCGTTGGCGATTGTGCACTCGTTGTGGATGAAAAAACAGGGCACCCATACTCGCCAAGTGCCCAAATCGCTGTACAGCAGGCAACGACTGTTGCAAACAATATAAAAGCACATCTGGATGGAAATTCTACATTCGAAAAATTCGAACCCCGTCTGCTTGGTACAGTCACATCGCTTGGCAATAATGATGCGATTGGTGATGTTTTTAATAACTGGAAATTGTTTGGGTGGAAAGCAGTGTTAATGAAAAAAATTATAGATAATCGTTACTTATTTAAATTAGGCGGTCTTGGACTCGTAATGCGAAAAGGCAAATTCAATATTTTTTACTGAACAGCGGCAGGGATAACCCTGATAAGTACGGGACCCACTGATTGAAGATTCGCTTTAGTTATTATAAAATGGTTGCTGTATGTATTGGTGAAGGGAGATACAGCGTTGATACAGTTTGTCGTTTCGGTTTTGTTATTTTTTGTTATATTTTTTGGACTGGCCTTTATTTTAAATATGCTTTTGCGCAGTACCTGGCTTATGGCGGCAATTTATCCAATAATTGTACTAATGATTGTTGATGATATATCCACAGCAGATTACTTTACCGGACCGGGTGAGGCTTTTAGTGCAGCTTTTTCCAGACTGACTGAAATAACTGTTGCTGATATAAGCATTTTGGGGGCGGGTTTTGCTGGAACTATTGTATCCGGGTTTGTTATTAAATATTTACGCAAGAGTGGCTACCAAATGTTTTAAGTTAACCCATGTGGTTCAAAAAGCGTTTTCTCAGAGGAGAGAGAACGCTTTTTTTATCCCGCATATAACTGGCAGTAAGACCCCCACCTCAAATGTTCGCGTAGACAATGAAGATTAGGTGGGGGTCAACTGCCAGTAAATGTCCGATTCGTTCGGGCCTGCACGATGCAGGTCACAAAGGCGTTGCCACAGGATGTGGCGAACTTAGCCTTTGTTCCCCTAAAATCAGTGGGGGAAGAAAGAAAACCCCTACTGATTGAAGATTCACTTTATCCCGCATGTAATGGGCAGTAACCCGCCGAAGAACGGCGGCTAACTGTCCATAAATGTCCGATTCTGTTCGGGCCTGCAGGACGCAGGTCACAAAGGCGTTGCCACAGGACGTGGCGAACTTAGCCTTTGTTCCCCTTAATCAGTGGGAAAAACCCCCACTGATTGAAGATTCACTTTATTATGTATGTGTAATAGTTGATATTTCTTAATATTATAAATTAATCCGGGTCTAATGTATATTAATTGCTATTTTGGTAACACTGTCCAAATAGGCAGCCAATAGGGGACGGATATATGCAGAAAATCTGCTGCAGACTGTTCCAGTAAAACCAGAATGCTGCCGGAGAGGTGTTATCATTGACTAAAATAAATATAATACAGCGATCTGTGATGGTTTTATTGTTAGTGGGAGCACTATATATCACGTTTTCATCTATTTCAATCACGACCGTCGCTGATGTAGAAGCATGGATGGCAGCGGATAAAACAACATCGGCAGCCCACGCGCAAACGCATCTTGATGATCGCAAAGTCGCGTTAAAGAATAAAGAATTAAAGGTAAAACAACAGCAAAAACGCTATATTTCCAGTGAGCAGATTGAAGGACCACAAACGTTGGAAGAATATGTTGATACTGAACAATATCCCAGTGCCACTGTAATGGCAACCGGTTACACTGCCGGAGTGGAATCGACCGGTAAGACGCCTGACCATCCTGAATACGGCATAACGTATTCAGGAGTGAAAGTGAAACGGGACTTGTACTCTACTATTGCAGCCGATTTGAGTGTTTTTCCGATTGGTACAATTTTGTACATCCCTGATTATGGATATGGTGTCGTTGCCGATAAAGGCGGCGCGATTAACGGCAACAAAATAGATCTGTACTATGAAACTGTAGATGATGTTTATTCGGAATGGGGCAAGAAAGAGGTTAAGGTTTATATTATTGAAAAAGGTGACGGTCAGTTGTCTGAAGAGGTACTTAATAAGCTGAATGAAAACGACTCAATGCAGGTATTCCGAAATCAAATCAATGAAAGTTAATGAAAAAACCCGTTTCACTATAAAGTGAAGCGGGTTTTTTGACGGTTATGTTTAATAAAACTGATAAAGGAAGAAGGCAATGGCTACACCGGATAATCCGCCAAAAAAAACTTCGATTGGCTGGTGACCGAGCAGCTCTTTTAACTCTTTTCGCTTTTGATAGAGTTCTTTACGGTTCCAGTCTTTTGCACCTTCCATGAAATATTGGAAGTCCTCGACTAATTGGTTAATTACAATTGCCTGTTCACCGGCCTGTCTGCGAACGCCTGATGCATCAAACATAATAATCACACTGAAGATAGTTGACATAGCAAACAGTACGGAGTCTGTACCTTCGATAATACCAACGCCGGTTGTCAAAGCTGCGACAGCTGCAGAATGACTGCTTGGCATACCGCCGGTTGAAAAGGCAAGCCCTGGCTTAAATTCCCGTGTAACAACCAGCCTTATAGGGATTTTTATAACCTGTGCAAAAACAATAGCCGACAAAGCCGCCCATAAAGGGAAATTTGCAAAAAAATCCATGAAGAAGGAACATCCTCTCTGTTGCTTTAACAAGCCTCTTCTTTTAAGATGGAAAATATATATGCTAAGTATAACGTCATTTTAGCATATATAGGGCTCGTTTGAACAAAGAAAACATGATGGATGCAGAATTATTTGCTGCTTATAAACAAATAGACCAAGATTCAGGTTTTAACAGTTAAAAGCCATCTTGAAGGAACGCGTTTCGCGAGGCTAACCATGAATAATCCAGCCAAAATTGCCAATCCACTATCTTTAATAAGAAATGGGATCATACCACTCCAGGCTATACTGTACGATATGCTGAGTTCGAGCCACGTATTCATAGCGGCGTACATGTACGTAACGCCAATCCCATAATTGAAAGCTAATCCAACAATCGATGCGAACCCATAAATAGGGATAGATGGTTTACTGCTGCGTTCGGCAATCAATCCGGTAAAGAATGCAACGAAAATAAATGAAATAATAAATCCGCCGGTGGGGGAGATTAGTTGCATTGGTCCTGCTTTCATTTGGGCAAAAACCGGGACTCCCGCCACACCGATTAATATGTATGTAATCATTGAAATCGCACCGAGCCTTTTTCCGAGCATTAAACCAGCTATCGTGGCGAAGAAAGTCTGCAGTGAAATTGGGACTGTCGCGCCTCCGATAGGCACAGCAAGCATCGGGAACCATACGGTAATGTTGGCACCAATAGCCATGAGGCAGACAAAGACTGCCCCGAAGGTCAAATCAATCGTTCGCAGTTTTTTCAACGTAACCCCTCCTTGTATATTATATAAATGATAATAGACAGAATCCTCTTTTTTGTCAACCATAGTTTATAATGGTTAACAATAAGAGTGTTGCTTTTGAATAAACGCGGATGTGATTATTGCGGAGATGCTGTTGAGTGGTTTGAAGCACAAATATTTCATAACACGTTGTATTCAGAACACCGAAAAAGCACAAAAAAACAGCCTTCGAACTTAAAGGCTGTTTTTTGTGCTGTAGGATCAGCAATATCTAATAATGATTTATCTTAACCTGCATGTAACGGGCAGTAAACGCCCACTAATTGAGAATTTATTTTATCGCCGTATCAAGCGCAACTTCCATCATATCATGGAAGGTTGACTGGCGTTCTTCAGAAGTTGTCTCTTCGCCGGTCAGGATATGATCGGATACGGTCAGAACAGTGAGTGCCTGCCGGTTGAATTTAGCTGCCAGTGTATAAAGGGCAGTTGTTTCCATTTCAACAGCGAGAACGTTATATTGAGCGAGTAGTTCATTCACTTCCTTGGCGTTATCACGGTAGAATGTGTCACTTGTAAACACGTTTCCCACCCGTAAATTCAGCCCTTGTTCCTTGCCGGTGTCATACGCGTTTTTAAGCAATTCAAAATCAGCAAGCGGCGCATAGTCAATGCCGTTAAATATCATCCGGTTCATTTGTGAGTCAGTTGTCGCTCCCTGCGCCAGAATAACATCACGGATCTTTACATCATTTTGAATAGCACCGCATGTGCCAACGCGAATTAATTTTTGCACGTCGTATTCTTGAATCAGTTCGTTGGCATAAATTGAGATGGATGGTACACCCATGCCAGTTCCTTGTACTGAAATTCGTTCGCCTTTATATGTACCGGTGAAACCGTACATTCCACGCACCTGGTTATACTGGGTTACATCTTCCAAAAAAGTTTCCGCTATAAATTTAGCTCTGAGCGGATCTCCGGGCAACAGTATTTTATCTGCAATATCCCCTTTATTTGCTCCAATATGCACACTCATATATATAAGCCTCCTTTGTATTAGCCGATTGTAGAATTACGGTACCACATCGCTGCTCTAAAGACAAATATCACAAAAATGACACATAATTCGTTGCTTTTTGATTTCAAAACAGACTCTTTTTGTTTATAATGAAATTGATGTATCGTATTTCAACATAAAGGGAATGGATACGTTAGGAATTTATTTTCGGAAGGATGAACAGCAAATGCAGGAAAAGACATTTACAATCACAGCAGACACTGGGGTACATGCTCGCCCGGCAACATTACTGGTAAATAAAGCTGGTCAGTTTGAGTCTGAAATTGAAATCTCATATAATGGTAAAGATGTTAACCTGAAATCAATTATGGGTGTTATGTCCCTTGGAATACCAAAAGGTGCTGAAGTAAAAATCTCAGCAACTGGTGGCGATGAAGAAGAAGCGATTAAAGGTGTTACCGAAGTAGTCAACGAGCACTTGGGTGAATAGGCTTCCAAACGGTTGCTATTGAAAAATGGAGCTTTAGGGGAAGGCCCGTCAGCTCCATTTTATTATTTATAATAGTTTTTTATATAAGTATTTTCTTCCAGGTCTTCAATTTCCTTCAGTGATTGCTGGTTGAACGCGTTATCCTTTTGTGAAAGGTGCTGTTTCATATCGCTGACTGCATTTT
Organism: Lentibacillus persicus; assembly: GCF_900112705.1. Lineage (GTDB taxonomy): Bacteria > Bacillota > Bacilli > Bacillales > Amphibacillaceae > Lentibacillus > Lentibacillus persicus. The sequence continues at coordinate 41,843 of NZ_FOMR01000006.1, read as the reverse complement.
GAAGTGAATCCTGATAATCCGGCATATTCCCGTCAAAGGTTTTAACTGCTGATTTAACGACATTCATTTTTTCATAATGGGCAAGGGCTTTTCGTTGCTGAAAAAATACCCCTTCAGTTTCCCCCGGGTTATGCAAGTCACCTTGCATCGGGTGCTTTATAACAGCATGGACTTTTACCAGAAAGCGTTCACCTCGGTCTTCCAGTACTTCACCTATGTATTTGCCCGAATTATATTTCACTTGAACAATTTCTCCTATGGAAATTGACATATTATATAAACCTCCTTTACGCCATTGTGCCAAATTTAAGCATGATGCGCCAATAGTTCGTTTTTGTTTCCGCATGTTTCAGATGGATGCTATAATTAATTTTAAAGGAAGTGATTGACAATGGGAATGGAATTTCTTTATTTTCCTGAAGATAAATCCGAATATATTCCTGCAATTATTGTGCTGATTATCTTTATAATTGGAGCAAGTATCGCAATGTACTTTTTTATAAAGCATTCAAAAAAAGAAGCGGATAAAACAGATAAGCATTATGGCGAAAAAATAGAAAAGAAAGAAGAGTGAACGGGCTTGTTTTGACAATGAGCCTGTTTATTTTTTGTCTGCCTTGCAGATACTGAGTATAAAGAATCTGCAAAGGAGTACAATTATGCGAAGCGTACTGTTGATTATTTTATTCTTAATCATAACGGCTTGTCAGGCTAATGATGAAACTTCCCGGTCAGTGGATATGTACAATGCGTCCGGTGATATGATAGGCACGGCCCAATTGACGGAAGGGGACGGCGGTGTGGATGTGAAGTTAAAACTGGAAGGCCTTGAACCTGGCTATCACGGCATTCATGTGCACGAATACCCAAAGTGTGATCCACCGGATTTTACAACAGCCGGTAGCCATTTGAACCCAGACGGAAATGAGCATGGACTCATGCACCCTGAAGGTTCCCACTTAGGTGATTTACCCAACATTGAAGCAGATTCAGGGGGATTGGTTGATGCTGAGTTGATGCTGCCGGAGGCGACATTAAAGGATGGAAAGAAATCGTTGCTGGGTGGGGAAGGGACATCACTCGTTATACATGAAAATCAAGACGACGGTGTAAGCCAGCCGGGCGGGGAGTCCGGTGCTCGTATAGCATGCGGGATTATAGCAAAAGATGAAAAAAAATCAGCCGAAACACCGACAGACCCAACAGAATTTAATGAGGAACAGGAAGAATAACAATTAGCAACTGTAGAAATGAAAACAGGCTGGGACAAAAGGTTTAAAGAAATGAAAAGACGAATGATAATTAGGAAAGGAAGCGGGATACGCCGCCCCGGAAATATGCTTGGGTGCTCGTCGTGTTGCAAGTGTTCTCGGTGTAGCAGCCACTCCTCGCAACTCGCAGCGGAATCGGTGGATGTTTTGGCTCGTCGCTTTCCGCGGGCGGCTGTTGAGCCAACTCGTGCTCGTCGTGTTGCAAGTTTTTCTGTGGTGCAGCACTCCTCGCAGGTCGAAGCATACTCGATGAAGTCTTGCTTTGTGCGAAGGCACTTCGTTGTCTCACCTATGCCTCTCTTCCCGCAGGAGTCTCCGCATATTTCCTCCGCTAACCTTGATTATAGTTCGTCTTTTATATTGAATATATAAGTTATGTCCCAGCCTGTTTTCTATATTTTATTAAACGCCCTTTATCTGTTGTTTACGGCTGTGATGAGACGGTTGACGCCTTCTTCGAGAATTTCACGCGGACAAGCGATGTTCATGCGCATAAACATCTCACCCTCATCGCCATAATCAATTCCAGCGTTCAGACCGACTTTTGCGGATTCATTCATAAATGCTTTTAACTCTTTGCTGTTCATTTGTAATTTACTGCAGTCAATCCAGAGCAAATAAGTACCCTCCGAGCGGATAACAGTCAATACATCGGTTTTCTCTTCAAGCACAGCCGTCACATATTTTTTATGTTCGTCGAGAACAGTGCAAAGATCATCAAGCCATTGCTCTCCATGCTGATAGGCTGCTTCGATGGCTGTAATCCCCATTGTATTCAGGTGATTATGCCCTTGCTTAACTAAATGATTATCCAGTTGTTTTTTTGCTTCTTCATCAGGCGTGATGACATAAGATGCATGCAATCCAGCCAAATTGAATGTTTTTGAAGGCGACATAAACGTTATCGTCTTATTTGCAACCTCATCTGAAAGTGAAGCAAGCGGGATGTGTTTTTCACCCGGATAAATTAAATCTGCATGGATTTCATCCGACAGAATTAACACATCATATTTCACGCAAAGACGTGCCATTTCCTCCAATTCTTCCTTTTTCCAGACACGCCCAACTGGATTGTGCGGGGAACAAAGGATAAATGCTGATACACCTTGTTTCAATTTTTCCTCGAAATCTTCAAAGTCAATATGGTAATAATAATCTTTCTGAATAAGCGGATTTTTAACAACGTTGCGTTCATGAGCTTCGATTACACTGTAAAAAGGTGTGTAGACAGGTGTTTGGACCAGGATATTGTCTCCGGGTTTTGTAAAGGCTTGAACGGCCATATGCAAACTGGCTACAACGCCCGGGCTGAATGAAAGCCATTCTTTATTAATTTCCCAATTGTGGCGTTTCGAAATCCAGTTGATAATCGGATTTTTAATGTTGTCATCAATCATTGTGTATCCATATATCCCATGCTTTGCACGTTCAATAAGTGCATCATTGACAGCTTTTGGGGCTTGGAAATCCATATCAGCAACCCACATTGGGAGGACATCGTCAGATTGGAAAACGACATGACGCATATCCCATTTAACAGAACGTGTGTTTTCACGGTTATGTACTTTTTTAAAATTTTCCACAATTAACCCTCCTGCAAGATAAAATGCCTTAATCTTTATTATACGTGATATCAGGGAATAGGTTAAGCTATTGCTCTCAGGTGAAGAAAAAAAAGAGCAAGGCATTAAATAATGCCTTGCTTACAGGGGGAATACGAGAAAGTCTTACATTCCTATTCTTACCCTGTGTATGAAAATATAAACATTTTAAGAGGAAAAATTTGAGATTTTTTCGCGTCGGAGTCTCACTATGTTTTTAAGCGATTTTCCAAATGTTCTTTCTCATCCTCAAACCCCGGTTTACCTAAAAGGGCAAACATATTTTTCTTGTATGCTTCAACGCCTGGCTGGTTAAATGGATTGACACCGAGCAGGTAGCCGCTTAAGGCACATGCTTTTTCAAAAAAGTAGACGAGATACCCAAAGGTGTAAACATCGAGCTCTGGGATTTCCAGGATAAGATTAGGTACACCACCGTCAGTATGCGCCAGTAATGTTCCTTGATAAGCTTTTTCATTAATTTCATCAATGGTTTTTCCGGCAAGGTAATTGAGTCCATCAGCATTTTCCGCATCTTCATCAAGGGTAATATCTTTTTTCGGCTGATTGACATGCAGGACGGTTTCAAAAAGGTCTCGCCGTCCATCCTGAATGTATTGCCCCATTGAATGCAAATCGGTTGTGAAATTGGCTGAAGCCGGGAAAATGCCTTTCTGGTCTTTGCCTTCACTCTCGCCAAAAAGTTGCTTCCACCATTCGCTGAAATAGTGCAAATGTGGTTCATAATTGATGAGCATTTCCACCGTTTTACCTTTACTGTATAAAATGTTGCGCACTGCAGCGTATTGGTAAGCCGGGTTTTTGTTGATGTCCGGTTCGTCAAGATCATGCATAGCTGATTTGGCACCTTGCATCATGTCATCGATGGAAATACCGCTTGTGGCGATTGGCAACAACCCGACAGCGGTCAAAACAGAATAACGTCCACCGACATTGTCAGGGATCACAAATGATTCATAACCTTCTTTATCAGCGGTTGTTTTAAGTGCACCCTTTTCTTTATCCGTTGTGGTAAAAATCCGATGTTTGGCTTCTTCTTTTCCGTATTTGTCTTCAAGAAATTTGCGGAAGATACGGAATGCTATTGCAGGTTCGGTTGTTGTGCCGCTTTTTGAAATGACATTAATCGATACATCTTTATTTTTTAATATGTCGAATAACTCGCTGATGTAAGTTGAACTCATGTGATGGCCGACAAATATTACTTGCGGGGCGTCCCTTTGTGTTTTATCAAGCATATTCTGGAATGAATGATTAAGCATTTCCAATGCTGCGCGTGCGCCCAGGTACGAGCCGCCTATACCAATTACGAGCAAAACATCTGAGTCATTTTTTATTTTTTCAGCTGCTGCTTTTATCCGGGTAAATTCTTCTTGGTCGTAATTGTCAGGCAAATCTGCCCAGCCGAGAAAATCATTGCCTTGAAATGTGTCGTTATGAATCGCTTTATGTGCTGATTCCACGAATTCTGATAGATAATCGAGTTCGTGCTGATTGAAAAATTCCGTAGCATTTTTATAGGAAAAATTAATATGTGCCACCTTATCTTGCCTCCTTCATTGCTTGCTCTTATTACTGTACCCGAATTGAAACAGCTAAATCAAGAATAGCCTGCTATAGTCCAACCGCTTCCATTTTGACACAAAAAACATAAACTGCGAACTAACTTTCAATTTGAGTTGGTTGTAGTCCACCGCTCCAGAAATACACGTGAATGCTTTAAAGCCGCTCCGGCAATATACTTCGCTTTCCATGGGCACGGCCTCGGGCCAACACGATGTTGGTCACAAAGGCGTTGCCACAGGACGTGGCGTTCTTAGCCTTTGAACCTTACCGCTTTCTTGCGGGGTCTTCGGACACGTGCTGTTCCCATAGAGTCTGCGTATATTGCCTGCGCTGGGAAGTGTTAACTGTTTCCATATTAGTATAAGAGCAAACAAGCCTAGCGTAGGAAATACACGCCGACTCCAGCGGGAGCAAAGGCATAGGTGAGACCCTGAAGTGCGCCAGCACGAAGGGGGCTCACCAGCCGCCCGCGAAAAGCGACGAGCCAAAACATCCACCGAATCCGCTGCGAGTTGCGAGGAGTGCTGGCTGCACCGAATTTGCTTGCAACACGACGAGCACCCAGTGTATTTCCGGAGCGGTGGCATAACACTTACTGAAGAATTTTCACTGGTCGCACTTTACATCAACTACACATTAAAAAAGTTTTGTGATAGGTTTTCGGAAGCCGGGAAATAAAGATAAAAAAAGCTTTCCACGTTTTGATTAACGTAAAAAGCTTTTTACCATTAGTTGCGGAAAGTTCCTTCGCGTTCTTCTGACTGTTTAATCCACTCATCAAGTTTGTCTTTCAGTGTATTAAATCCGTTGTTCGAACTATCCGACTGTTTTACCGTATTATTTTTTGTGTTGCTTTCAGAACGATTTTTAGGCGGCTCTTGAGTAGCGCGAATCGATAATGAAATCTTATTGTTTTCGGTGTCCACGTTTAAGATTTTCACTTGTACATTATCACCTACAGCTAAGTAGTCATTAATATCTTTTACATAGCCGTGAGTTACCTCAGAAATATGCACTAAACCTTGTGTTTCATCATCAAGCGCAACAAAAGCACCATACGGCTGGATACCTGTTACTTTACCTTCTAAAATTTCCCCGGTTTCAAACTTGTCTGTCATGCTGAACACTCCTATACCTTTTCGATTCTTTTTACACAATAAAATATTTTAGCATAAAACCCGTATCTGAGCAAAAAATAAATAATAATCGTTCATGTAAAGGAGAACCTACCATGATTCAATTGAACTCCACCATCGAAAATAATATTTATCCATTATTTGTACTGGAAGAAAGGTTAAAACCAGGCGGGAACGTTAGGGCAGTCAATTGGGATTATGCAAGCAAATTTGTTCAACTGGTCATTGAGGAAAGAGGAGCTCATTACGTGTTAAAAATACCCTTTTATGCTGTCAAGGGATCATTGAACTACCCGGGAATTACGGTTCGTGTTGACCGGCCGCTGCTTGAGTACACTCCAAAGAATAATAGAGAAAGAGAGGGAGCGGCCTGGACAGCTGATACCATAAATGAACCATCACTAAATTCGGCAGACCATTTGGCGGGATTACAAATGACAGGCGAGCACATTATGCAAAAAATAGAGCAGCTGTTATTGCCAGGCTGAGAGGATAATGAGTGTATCATCTGATTCAAGCGTAACGTCTGCCGGGTTCATCAGCCAATCGTTTTCGCGGATCACACCCACTAATAATTCTTGATTTTCCAAAAAAAAGGGGACTGCTTTTTTAAAAGAGCTTCCTTCTAATTCTTCCGGCAGTTTAATATGGGAGAATTGCTGATCATTTAACAAATTTAAAACCGTTTCAAAAGGTCGTGTATCTTGTTTATGGAAGAGTTCATGGTAAAAAAGGGTGCTCATAAAGTCATTTAAACTAACAACTGTATCCGCACCTGCCCGGATTGCATTTTCCACCTGACTGATCGTAAGAATTTCAGCATTAATCGGGATATCCTGATTATTCCCGCGAACGGCTATCGTTGTAAGTATCGTGTTAATATCAGCCTTGCGTTCTTCTATAGTAACGTCTGAACTGATCAACACGGATTGGGCATCTTGAATATTAGCTTGGACTAACACTGCATCTTCACTTGGATCGCCATGAATAAAGTGAACCGGGTAATGCCGGTATTGCAGTTTACTTAGTGTGTGGTCAACCAGAACCATTTCCTGATTCGAATCTTTCTCGGCGATCATGTCGACTAATTGCTTGGTTCGTTCATTCCAGCCAATAACAATAATATGGTTTTTACCTTTAAATGCAACTTTACCCTCTGACAAGTCGCTCTCATGGTTTATTGTTTTTGCAGCAAATGTAGTAAGGAAAAATGTTAAAAGTCCCCCTCCGGACAATATAAGAAAAATGCCGATAATTCTCCCGGGGACCGTGAGAGGGACATAATCGCCATAACCGACAGTCGCTCCGGTTACAAACGCCCACCATACCCCATCGAAAATCGACGGGAATTGCTGTGGTTCCACAAACCGAATCAGTGTCCCGAATAGCATCATAACGACAAGGACTGATAATATAAGTCTGACGACTACTGGCATACGGTAAAAGAAATGTTTGAACGTCTCGAGATTCATTTTGTCACCTTTGTCCCATTTATTATATACGTCTAGTATGGACAAATGGCTTAAATCAATATACACAGCAGGGTCGGAAGTTATTCTTAAAGGTTGGCCTCATTTTCTAACCTGGTTTTAATGCTGCTGTATACGTCCGGCCAGAAATCTGTATTGTCCCGAAACGTTTTTGACATGAACAAATACATTTCTTTTGCTTTTTCCTGATAGTTATCAGCATCTTTGGGCGGCAACTTTTTAGTCGAATCATCGACAAATTGCTGGATTTTTTCAGCGCGCGGTCCCCATTTTGCGACTTCATTCCCGGATTCATCGATAAAGATAAAAATAGGTATCGATCGTGATTTTCCGTTGGTTAAATAGTGATCCATTAATTCAAGATTATTATCACGCAGAAGTAGTTTAACCGGCATATTTGTTTGGTCCGATATCCGAAGCAAAATTGGGATATTCAGCATCGCATCGCCGCACCAGTCTTCTGTCAGAACGATTACACGTAAATTCTTTTCAGCCAGTTTTTGCATAAATTCATTATCTTCAGGCGGTGTAAAGTTATCGTAAATATGTAGGAGGTTTTCTTTATTTTTATCCATTGCTTCAATATACGTGTCGGGATCCATCCCTTTTTCATACCATTGGTTTAAATCCATAAACCGCTCACTCCTTTTTGTTTTCTTTCTAAAGTTTACCCAATAACTGACAGCCGGTAAACTAAAGTGTTTTGCACGTTCACTTGAATATAAGCCTCCGAGTTATGAAAGCATACATTTCAATTAAAAATCTGCTATGATAAAAGGGTGATTTTAAGCAAGGAGGTATTGCCATGGAAGAGACGAATACAAATTTTTTAATGGACCTTTTGAACACGCCCTCGCCGTCGAGCAGCGAGATGGCAATTCAAAAAAGATGGATTGAATATGTCAGAGATTTCGCTGATGAAATCAGAACGGATAATGCCGGAAATGCATTTGGTGTACTGAACCCGGAAGCGCCGTTCAAAGTACTGCTGGCAGGTCATTGTGATGAAATTGGGCTTGTTATAAATCGCATCGATGATAACGGTTTTTTGCATTTTGATAAAATGGGCGGCATTAACCCGAAAGCTGCAGTGGGAATGAAAGTGACCATTCTTGGTTTCAGCGATAAGGTCACTGGCGTTATCGGCGTCAATGCACAGCATCATGGCGGGCTGAAAAACGATTTTGGCCTGGAGGATTTGTTCATTGACTGTGGTTATAAATCAAAAGAGGAAGCGGAAAGACACGTGCAGATTGGTGATTTGGCGGTTTATAAAACCGAACCTGAAATGCTGAAAAATCGTTCGGTATCAGGACGAGGGCTTGATAATCGAACAGGCGCGTTTATTGTAGCTGAGGTTTTGAAACGGTTGTCAGAAAAAGGTTGTAATGTGGGCGTATATGCGGCCAGCACTGTGAATGAAGAAACCAACATGGGTGGTGCATATTTTGCAGCTGCCGGCATTAAACCGACGATGGCGATTGCTTGCGATGTGACATTTGCCACCGATTATCCGGGGGTTGATAAAAATAAGCATGGTGATGTCAAATTGGACGGGGGCCCCGTTCTTGCAAAAGGTGCACCAATAAATCTCAAGATTAATCAGTTGCTTGAAAAAACCGCAAGAAAACTGAATATGAAAGTGCAGTATGAACTGACACCGCGAATGACGGGGACTGATGCTGATCGCATGCGGTTCACCGGAGCAGGCGTGCCTGTGTCGCTCGTCTCTTTACCGCTGCGATACATGCACTCACCGGTTGAAACAGCGAGCCTGAAAGATATTGAGGAAGAAATTGAATTGCTTGTAACAATGATTGCAGAAATGACAGGCGACGAAAGCTTAAACCCGCTTGATTAAAACTAAATAGATCACGAATGGCCTCAAATTCTGCCAGGGTTTGAGGCTTCTTTATAGTAAAATGTCCCTGATGATTACTTTGAATAGGATTTTTAGCCTCAGCTTTCCTCAAATTTAATAGTCTTATAGAACTGGTATGAACTCACTTATTTCTAGTTCTTATTTCCCTCAATAGACCATTTCTTATTTAAAATAGGTCCCAATTACTGGAAATCAATTCAAAATAACAGCTAAAGGTTAATTGCAAACTTCTAACACGGGATTATTAAATTATTTTTCCTGCTTTTACCATGCAATGTATCTATAGGTAAAAAGTGCCTGTAATGGTTCAAAACGCGTATGACGGGATTTCCAAAAGATTGATGACAACCTTTTGTTACAAATTATACAACTTTTGTCGAGAGTCAGTAATCAAAAAACAGTCCTTTATTACCAAACTCTGAAAATTCGGATATTATACGACGTTATTCGACACCTTTTTCTCCCGGAATCTATTACAGTGACATTAACTTCATAGATTTAGACTGATTGCACGCATCCAGGATAAACAGCCAAATTTAATCAGGAAGGAGGGCAGATTGAAACCCATTGTTTGAAAATTTAAAGGGGAGGAATTAGCTTGTCGAGAAAAAAGCGCCAAACGAGAGCTTTTAGTATGGTGGCGTCGATGTTGATGGTCTTTTCATTGATGGCACCGGGAACAGGTCTTGCTGAATCTGCAGCAAAAAACAATAAGCCGCATGAAGCGTTTAAAAACTCCCAGGAAATTGCTGTAAACAAAGTGAATGAACGCGTACAAAAACAATTTAATGATCAGGACAAAGTAACGTTTTTAGTTAAATTTAAAGAGAAAGCTGATTCCAAAAAAGTAGCAAAAGAAGCAAGGAAAAATGCCGAGTCTGCTAACATGACATCCAAAAAAGCAGAATTTGTTCAGCGGTCAGCCGTTATTTCTGAACTCAAATCGACCGCACTGGAATCACAGCGGAATGTGAAACAATTTTTGCAAAAACAATCGGAAAAGGGATTCGCAGAAAATATTCATTCCTACCACATTGTAAACGGTATGGCTGTAACGGCAACGAAAGACGTAGCTGAAAAAATTGCTGGATTTGAGGAAGTCGAGAAGATCTTGCCGAATGAAAATCGGACACTATTTAAACCAGAGACAAAGGATGTCAAGGCACCTGAATCCGACGTTGCTAATATCGAGTGGAATGTCGATCGTGTGAACGCACCCGAAACATGGGAAATGGGCATTGATGGTTCAGGAACGGTCGTAGCCAGTATTGATACGGGTGTCCAGTGGGATCATCCGGCTTTAAAGGAGAACTATCGCGGCTATGACGCGTCAAACGATGAAGTTAACCATGATTTTAACTGGTTTGACGCAACAGCGGGTGAGTCAGAACCTTATGACGATCAAGGACACGGCACACATGTTACCGGAACAATGGTTGGGCATGAAACGGATGGCTCCAACCAGGTCGGGGTCGCGCCGGGTGCCGAGTTTATTTCAGTTAAAGCTTTTACCGCTGCAGGGGGAACCGATGTTGACCTTCTGGAAGCGGCTGAATGGATTTTAGCACCGACTGATTCAGAAGGGAATGCACGTGCCGATTTGGCTCCGGATGTTGTCAACAACTCATGGGGCGGCGGACCGGGCCTTGATGAATGGTATCGCGATGTTGTGATTAATTGGCGGGCTGCAGAAATATTCCCTGAGTTTTCAGCCGGCAACACCGGTCTTGGCAATCCGGGGGGCCCAGGATCTGTTGCTGCCCCTGCTAACTATCCGGAATCATTTGCAACCGGGGCAACTGACAGCGGTGACAATCTAGCTGATTTTTCATTGGAAGGCCCATCACCGTATGATGAAATTAAACCGGACATAGCTGCTCCAGGGGTAGGTATTCGTTCTTCAATCCCCGGTGACGCCTATGGTGCAATGAGCGGCACGTCTATGGCCGGCCCTGCTGCGGCTGCTGTTGCTGCGATGCTGCGCCAAGTTGACAGCAGTATTACGGTGGATGAAATGGAACAGGTGTTGACTGATACAGCCATTTCATTGACGGACGACACTTATCCGGAATCACCGAATAATGGGTTTGGACATGGATTGGTGAACGCCTATGATGCTGTAAGTGCGCTGCAGGATGGGATTGGTACGATTGAAGGTCAAGTGACGAAGCAGGGTGAAGACAACGAAGCGCCTGTATTTGAACATACTGCACCGGCAGAAACATATGCCGGCATGGACCTTGATCTGAACGTTCAGGCTGCCGATAACGTCAGCGTTGCAGCAGTAGAGCTGGAATATCAGGATGCAGACGGTCAATGGCAGACGGTTGAAGCTGATCGTGTATCAGGCGATTTTGAAGAAGGCAACTATTTAGCCACTATACCGGGCGATGCCATTACTGAAGATTCAGTGACATATAAGTGGGTTATCCGGGATTTTGGTGACAATGATGTAACAAGCGACGAATATGATATTGAAGTGAAGCCGGGAATATCGACGGGATATTCCGAGGATTTTGAAGATAATCCTTCAGGATGGACATCCTTTGGTGAGAATAACAGCTGGGAGCTGGGGCAACCGACATCCGGCCCGGGTAATGCTGCTTCCGGTGAAAATGTTTATGCAACCAACCTGGATGGCGAATATGCCAGTGATATGAACGCGACCCTTGTTATGCCTCCAATTGATATGCCAGAAGGGGAAGCATATCTGCAATTCAATCAATGGCATAACTTGGAAATGTATGACAGTGGAAATGCCTACGATTTTGGCCATGTGTTTATTTCAACGGATCAGGAAGAATGGACACAGCTGACGCAAGTTCAAGGTGAGTCAGATGGCTGGGAAAGTGCCGAAGTTGATTTATCTGAATTCAGCGGTCAGCGTATCTATATCGGCTTTAACTTAACATCTGATGGAAGCGTTACGCGTGATGGCTGGTATATCGATGATGTGACTTTATCTGAAACATCTCAGAGCAGCAAGGCTTCAAAAGATAAAAATGGCAAAGGAAAAGGTAATAACAGAGGCGGAAACCAGTTGTTCACTGGGCTGCACAACGGTGTTGGTCTAGGCCTGGGCGTTATTAAAGCGAACGAAAAAGCTGGATTGAAAGAAAAAGTTGACCCAGACAAAATTCAGCCAGTGTTACCTGAAGAAAAGGATATCCCCGAAGATGATGAAGCTGTGAACCCTAATTTGTTGCCGATCAGTGCCGAAGTAAGTGTGCTTGAAAGCGGCAGGTCGGTAACAACAGATCCTGCTACCGGGGAGTATTCAATGACGCATGCTGCCGGCACATTTACGTTAGTAGCTGAGTCATATGGCTTCGAATCGAAAGAACAAAATGTGACACTTGAAGCAGATGCGACAGCACAGGCGGATTTTACGCTTGATGAAGTCCCACAATCGACAGTTACAGGTACCATTACCGATGAACAAACAGGTGAACCGATTGAAGGAGCTACTGTGCTTCTTGTTGAAGATTCCAATGTGACACCTGTTGAAACCGATGAGAATGGTAACTATTCGATTACAGGCTATGAAGGATCGTATACACTTCGAGTGCTGGCTGCCGATTATCACAGCAAAGAGATTGACGTGACGCTTGATGAGGATATTGAACAGGATGTTGAGCTCGAACCATTCTACACGTATCCCGGCGGTGAGATCGGCTATGACGATGGCACTGCTGAAAATGCCCGTGCATTTTATGATGCCGGCAACAAATGGGCAGTAAAAATGTCCTTGCCGGAGGGTGAAGATTCAGCCGTGGTTACCGATGGCGTGTTCCAATTCCATGGTACCGACTGGCCTAGCCCGGGTGGTACTGAGTTTGCAGTTGAAGTATGGGATGCAAACGGCTCAGACGGCATGCCTGGCGAAAAGCTTGCCGGACCTGTTGAAGCAGAAGCAATACGTGATCTTGAAGAATGGACTGTTGTGGACTTGCGGGAACACAACATCACCGTTGATGGTGATTTCTATATGGTCTATGTCCAAACTGGAGCCAATCCGAATGTTCCAGGCCTTGCAACGGATGAAAATGGTACAAATGCTGAACGCAGTTACCAGTCGGTTGGAGGCACTTGGTCACCATCCCCGGCTGTTGAAGGTAACTATATGATCCGTTCACGTGTCAGCTTTGAAGTGGAAGCACCTGTTATCACAACACCGGCAGAAGAGGACATTACGAACGAACAAGAAATAACGGTTCAAGGTACTGCTTCTCCAACAACAACAATTCAATTGTTGAATAATGGAGAAGAAGCCGGTACTGCTGAAGTCGGTGATAACGGAGAATTTGAAATTCCGGTCGAATTGACTGAGGGAGCAAATGAATTGAAAGCAGTATCTCTAATGGATGGCGCAGAAACAGGCGAATCCGAACCAGTTACCGTTACATTGGATACAGCCAACCCAGAGATTACGATTGATAATCCGGCGGACGGAGATAAAACAAATCGTGAAACGGTGACAGTTGAGGGCATTGTTGAAGATGCTAACCTTGACACGGTTGAAGTAAACGGCCGTGAAGCTGACGTAGCAGATGACGGATCTTATTCACAACGGATCCTTCTTGATAATGGTGAAAACACAATCGAGGTCACAGCTGAAGATTTAGCAGACAATGCGACAACAGAGTCTGTCACAATTGAAGTCGATTTCGAGGCGCCAACCATCGAAAATCTGCAGCCAGCGGAAGACAAAAATCTGGAAGCGGGGGAAAGTGTGCGGATTGAATTTGAAAGTGAGCCTGATCAGGACGCTACATTCTATATCCACATGCCGCTGACCAATTCCAGAGCTCAAATTGATAATGTAACCGAGCTGCCGATGATGGAAATGTCTGATGGCCAGTATGTCGGCTATTGGACTGCCACGAATAATGTGGTTGCAGAAGGCGCTGCCATTGAAGTGAAAGTCGTCGATGATTTTGGCAATGAAACACGCAAAACAGCAGAAGGTAAATTATTCATCAATACTGATGAGTGATTCGACAGCTTAGCAAAACAAACCCCGGAATGCGTTATTCTGCATTCCGGGGTTTGTGCTTTTAGGGAGTGGAATGGATGAGAAAGATAATAAGTTGTCCTTACAGCAGAAGAGGCTGCCTCGATCACTTTCCGCGGCTGAAGGTAAATTTCAAAAAATAGATCGAAACGATGACCTTTAATTCTGAAAAAATTGAATTCAAATTTAAACATTTCCCTTTTCAAATGAATCATTTCATTGTATAATACATTTAAAATAGCATATCGATTCTACATCTTCGGGGCAGGGTGCAATTCCCGACCGACGGTAAGGAACTTAAGCAAATGTTCTAAGTCCGTGACCCGCTTTGTAAAACTCAGCGGTGGACCTGGTGCAATTCCGGGACCGACAGTTAAAGTCTGGATGGGAGAAGATGACGAGCCGGAAACTGTTACACAATTGTGTATTAATTTTTCTGTGAACAATACCCTAAAGCCCCGTATAGGTTTTAGGGTTTTTATTTTGTTGTAGACAGTTTCAGTGTGAGTATCCTCAAAAGACACTGCGGTGGAACGGCTTATCCTTCATCAGACAGAGATGGGAATCGATCAAGGTGAAGGAGGAAGAAAGGTGAAAACGAATTTACAATCGCCAAAACTATTAAAAACAATTATTTTAGCTCTGCTTGGAACGATTTCATTAGTACTGTTCTTTTTGAATTTTCCATTGCCCTTTTTGCCGCCTTATCTGAAAATTGACTTCAGTGAGGTGCCGGCGTTGATTGCGGCGCTTATTTTTTCACCAATGGCAGGTGTTGTAGTCGAGGGCATCAAAAACTTGCTTTATTTGATTGTATCAGGAGCGGGCGATCCGATTGGGGTAGCTTCCAATTTCCTGGCCGGGGTTATGTTCATTGTCCCGGTTGCAATGCTTTATCACCGCTTTAAAGGTGTTAAAAGTGTCGTATCCGGCATCGTCAGTGGAACGATTGTTATGGCTCTTGGCATGAGTGTATTAAACTATTACGTTATTCTGCCAGCCTATGCATGGTTTATTGGCGCACCTGAAATGGCGGGGGAAACCGCAAAATGGGTTGCTGTGTCAGCTGGTATCTTGCCATTCAATCTCATTAAAGGTATCGTAGTCGGACTATTGTTCGTGCCATTGTTTATTAAAATGAAGACATGGATTGAACAAAAACAAGCAAGTCTAGTTTCATAAATTATGCGGGAGTGTCCATAAGCGGCACTCTTTTTTTGTGTCAAAATTGTTTTCTGAAAAGGTGACTTCCAGGTCACCTTTGAACCGTAAAAAAGACTGTCCTTTATTTTAGACAGTCATTCCTGCTCTTCTTCTACGAGATTTCTTGCTGTTGGCTCGGCTTCAAGCCGTTCTTCCGGTATGGGTTTGCCGGATTTTTCACTTATTCCGTACGTCCCATTGTCAATACGTTCCAGAGCGGCTTCAATTTCATCAAGTCGTTCTCTTCTGACCATGTCGAGACCTGCATCTCTTTCTTGTTCAAATTGCTCAGTTCCCAGATCTCCCGGATGGTTATCATAATCAGCTAAGTCACCGGTTGCTTCGTTTGGAGTAGTTTCGTCTTCAGATTCCAAATCGGATTCAATTTCTTCCTTCATGTTCATTAACCGTTTTTTGAAATCATGTAGTTTTTCGTTGCTCAGCATCAAGATTACTCCTTTCTATTCTTAGGAACAACACCAATTGTGCAGCGGGATATGCATATTAAGTCATCTTGTTCATCCGTAATATTGATTTCCCACACCATTGTTGTTTTCCCCTTGTGGAGTGGCACTGCCGTTGCGGTAACCGTGCCTTCGCGTTTGCTTTTGATATGGTTGGCATTGATTTCGAGTCCGAATACATTAAATTGTTCTGTATCTGTGTTTATAAACGCACCCATGCTGGCAGCTGTTTCAGCTAATGCCACATTAGCCCCGCCGTGCAAAAATCCTGCCGGCTGAAGCGTTCTTGTGTCAACAGGCATTGTCATGATGACGCAATCTTCTTCAAGTGAAACTGTTTCAATCCCCAGTGCTTCAATAAGTGTATCGTTGTAATCCAATTAAGAGAAACTCCTTTAATTGAGATAGGCAAAGCGGTGGTTCGTCCGTCTGCAGTATTAGAAGTATTAGAAAAAGTTGCTGACTAATAGCGAAAGTCCAAGCAGAAAACCGTATATTGTATTGGTTTTACCCGTTGCAGCCATAGCTGGCATCATTTCCAGCGGTTTTGTTTTACCGTGGAATTTACGGATAACATCACTGGCTTTAATCGCGCTGAGAAATGCAATAACCGACCATACCGGCAGGACGTCGGAAACAATGTAAAGCCCTGTTAACAAATAAGCAGTGATAAACATGAACGCCAAGAACCGGATGGCGTTCTTCCGACCAAGAAGAATGGCAATGGTTTTCCTGCCGTTTTCTTTATCCCCATCCAAATCACGAATATTATTTGACATCATAATACCGCCGATAAAAATAGCGATTGGAACTGAAAGCCAAATCACCGAACTAGTTATGACCGATGTTTGTATATAGTAGCTGATGCCAATAATGACGGTTCCCATAAAAAACCCGGAAAACAATTCCCCAAAAGGGGTATAGGCAATTGGGAATGGCCCGCCAGTATACAGATAACCAAAAAGCATACAAATTAAACCGATAACCGCAATCCACCAGCTTGATTCAATGGATATAAACACCCCGAGAAGAATAGCAATCCCAAAAAAAGCGAAAGCCATCGTCTTTACCGTTTTCGGCGAAATGCCGTCTCTGACAATCGTGCCGCCGATTCCTACCGATTGTTCATTGTCCAGTCCCCGTACAAAGTCGTAATATTCATTGAACATATTTGTAGCTGACTGAATCAGTATCGAAGCCAGAAGCATTGCAGCAAATAACCACATATTAATTTGATGTGTGGTAAGTGCAAACATTGTACCGACAAATACGGGGATAATAGAGGCGGTCAGTGTATGCGGACGCAGAAGCCGCCACCATATATGAAAACCGCTTCTTTCATTTAGTTCGTCTTTTAGTGATGTTATGGGCTCCATCGATTCTCGCTCCTTTATTCATATCACTATAAGTTTAGGCAATTCACTTTAGGGTGTCAATCCGGAAAAGTCAGGGAATCGTCACTTTCAGACAAATTTTCTTGAGGAACTTGTGAAAAAAGAATAAAATAGATGTGGTACTTTGTAATGGTAGATAATTACGGAGGTTAATATAGATGATAGAAGTACAAGAGGCATCCCTTCAGTCGATGCTTGAAAAAGCAATCAATGAAGCAAAACAGAATCACACAGCACGAATAATGAGCATGACAAAACAAATCAATAAAGCTGACCCGATAGCGTTTATCGGAGCAGGTGAAAATCTGTCCATGGACCGAGGGTTCTGGGGGAGTACTTCAGAGGGCTTCTATATTGCAGGTGTTGGCTGTGCCCATGAAATAACAGCCGGGTCCAACCGAATGGACGAGGCAGAAAAATCATGGCAGAAGTTGCGTGATGAAGCAATTATCCATAATCCATATAAAAAGCCAGGGACGGGGTTAGTCACAATGGGCGGGATGTCATTTGACCCATTATCTCAACGAACGTCTTTGTGGAATAATTTTCCACCCCTTTCCTTGACCGTGCCGGAAATCGTATTAACCCGGTCTGCTGAGAATTGTTATTTAACGATTAATGTTAAAGTGAATGGAATTGACAAGGCATCGGAGATTACACAGCGTTTAAATAAACTCGAACGTTCACTTCTAACGCACTCTTCCGCGCTTCCGGACGATGTCACTATTGAAAAAAAGCAGGAAGTTGATCCTGAAAGCTGGAAACAGACAGTAAGACATGCAACCGAATTTATTAAAGCGAATAAGGCGGATAAAATTGTTCTTGCCCGCAAACTTCTCGTCAAACTATCTGACAAATCTGCCGTATCAACTATTTTATATAACTTGATTGAGCAGCAGCCAAACAGTTATGTGTTTGCTTTTGAACGTAATGGTGATTGTTTTCTCGGGGCTTCTCCGGAAAGGCTTATTAAACAGGAACAAGAAGAAGTGCTGTCAACTTGCCTTGCCGGTACAGCACCCCGCGGACAAACAAAGGAAGAGGATGAACAAATCGCTCAGTCATTGCTTCATGATGAGAAAAATCGCAGCGAACACGAATTTGTGGTGAAAATGATTAGGCAATCGATGGTACATTATTGCCGGGCCGTGAATATACCGGATAATCCTGTCATTTATCCGCTTAAAAATTTACAGCATTTATATACACCGGTAAAAGCCGTTTTAAAAGAAAAGCATAGTATTTTCGATATTATTGACAAACTGCATCCAACCCCTGCACTTGGTGGTGTGCCGACAGAGGAGTCTCTCGCGTTCATCCGTGAACATGAACAACTGGACAGAGGCTGGTATGGAGCACCTGTCGGCTGGATGGACAGTAATCTTCACGGGGAGTTTGCAGTAGCGATTCGATCAGGTCTTATTCAAGAAAAGCAGGCATCACTGTTTGCCGGGTGTGGTATTGTCAGAGATTCTGATCCCGATGAAGAATATAAAGAAACCGGCATAAAATTCATGCCGATGCTGTCTGTGTTGGGAGGCTGAAATGATGAATCACACCGAAAATCTCACACGGTATACCGCGAATTTTGTGGATGAACTGGCAGCAAGCGGCTTAACGGATGTCGTTATTTCACCCGGTTCGCGTTCGACGCCGCTCGCTATGACAATAGCTGAGCACCCTGATTTGCATGAGCGTATTGTGATTGATGAGCGTTCAGCCGCTTTTTTTGCTTTAGGAATGGCAAAAAAGAAACAACATGCTGTGGCAATCGTCTGTTCTTCAGGTACAGCAGCAGCGAATTATTTTCCGGCTGTTATTGAATCATACTACAGCCGGACGCCCTTGATTGTGCTCACGGCGGATCGGCCGCATGAACTGCGCGACACAGGTGCACCGCAGGCAATTGATCAAATTAAGCTTTATGGAGATTATCCAAAATGGTTCCATGAAATGGCCCTGCCCGAGGCAGATGATCCGATGCTTCGGTACGCACGTTCAAAAGCTTCGCGGGCAGTCCATACTGCAAATGAAGGAAATCAAGGCCCTGTGCATTTGAATTTTCCTTATCGTGAGCCGCTAATCCCCGATTTCTCACTGGAAAACCTCTGGGGAGATCGGTCCGAACAGTCATTTTATACAACGATTGAAGGTGAACGCCGTTTGGACGAAGAGCAGCTTAAACGGCTGACAACTATGCTGACTTCGTTTCGGAAAGGACTGATTGTCTGCGGTCCGCAAACTGATCCTGATTTTGCGTCAGCAGTCACAGAATTAGCCAAGTTGTGGCAAATCCCGATTCTTGCTGATCCCCTGTCGCAAGTCAGAGCCGGAGAGCACGAAAAAGATTTGGTGATTGAAAGTTATGACGCTATTTTAAGAAGCGAGACCATCAGGAAACATTTGAAACCAGACTTCATCATTCGTTTCGGAGCCATGCCGGTATCCAAACCGTATCTTTTTTATGTCAAGGATCACAATGATTGTGCGCAGTTTGTTGTCGAAAACGTGCAAGGTTATAGGGAACCAGCGGGTAATATAACCGAGTTGATTTACGCCGATGGTGCAGAATTGTGCAGGGATTTAGCAACTTATAACATGGCAAATGCGTTTGACGCAGAGTGGCTTAAGACATGGAAAAAAATGAACGAGACAGCTAAAATTCATTTGCTTGAAACGGACACTCAACCTGATATGACTGAAGGCGAAGCTGTCAGGTGCCTGGCTGAAGCGGTCCCTGACGAGAGTAGTCTATATGTTGGCAACAGCATGAGCGTTCGTGATCTTGATACATTTTTCCTGGCGACGCCGAAAAACGTTCAAGTGTTGGCAAACCGGGGTGCTAATGGCATTGATGGTATGATTTCAAGTGGGCTCGGAGCAGCAGCAGCGGGCGATGCGACAACGCTAGTACTTGGTGATTTATCTTTCTTCCATGATATGAATGGACTTCTGGCAGCTAAACATTACGGGTTGAATATAACGATTGTCGTGATCAATAACAATGGCGGTGGCATCTTCTCTTTCCTCCCGCAAGTAAACCACGAAGCTCACTTTGAGACACTGTTTGGAACACCGTTAAATATTGACATTGGCGACGCGGTAAAGATGTACGGCGGAACATATGAACAGCCGGCAAACGAAGTTGAATTAACAAAAGTTTTAAATCAAAGTTATCAGCACGAGGGATTGTCGGTAATTGAAGTTAAGACAGACCGGACAGAAAATTTACAATGGCATCGCACGAAATGGGCACAAATTGAGAATGCATTATTGACGTATCTTCGCTGATGATAGAAAGCATACTAACGAGCGAGGACTGATAATTTGTATAAAACAATCAATCACACGGTTTATTGGTATGAAGTAAAGGGTAAAGGAGAACCGGTTGTCTTTTTGCATGGTTTTACCGGTACTGGCGGGACATGGGACACTATCGCTGCCCGGCTGCCGGAAGATCTGCAGAGTTTGACAATTGATCTCCCGGGTCACGGCCGGACTGAGTCGAAAATGCCCAAAGACATGGAGCGTTTTTGCGGGGATTTGGCAGAATTAGTTGAATCACTGCAATGGAAAAAAGTCCATCTCGTTGGTTATTCAATGGGCGGACGGGCAGCATTGTCATTTGCTGTACTTTATCCGGGTATGGTGAAATCCTTGACGCTGGAGAGTGCGTCGCCTGGGCTGTCAGATGAAAAGGATAAAGAAGAACGCCGGCAGAATGACGAACAGCTGGCTCAGCGGATTCAAAGCGATGGTGTAGAAGCGTTTGTTGAATTCTGGGAAAACATCCCGCTTTTTCACACGCAAAAACATTTACCAGAAGAAGTGCGTCATAAAATACGTACTGAAAGGCTTTTCCAATCAGCTGAAGGGCTTGCACAATCATTGCAATATATGGGGACGGGTGCTCAGCCTTCCTGGTGGGATGCATTGCAGAACCTTAAAGTGCCCGTGCTGTTAGTTGCCGGTGGAAGGGATGACAAATTCACAGCTATAAATCAATCAATGAAAAAACAAATTCCTAAAGCGGAGCTAACCGTAGTAGAGGGCGCGGGCCATGCAATTCATGTGGAACAACCCGTTGTTTTTGGTAGAATAGTAAGTGAATTTTTGAAAACTGTTTAACTTAGTACATATGAGGAGGAAAACAATGACTGTTCAATGGGAAGAAGCGAAAAAATACGAAGAAATTATTTATGAAAAGTATGATGGCATCGCCAAGGTGACAATGAATCGTCCGGAAAAGCGCAACGCGTTCACACCGCTCACTGTCAACGAAATGATCGATGCATTTGCGGATGCACGTGATGATTCATCGATTGGTGTTATTATATTAGCCGGCGCAGGTGACAAAGCATTCTGTTCCGGCGGTGATCAATCGGTACGCGGTCATGGCGGGTACGTTGGAGATGATCAGGTTCCACGCTTGAACGTTCTTGATTTGCAGCGGCTTATCCGCACAATTCCAAAGCCGGTTGTAGCAATGGTCTCGGGGTATGCTATCGGCGGCGGTCATGTGTTGCATGTGGTATGTGATCTGACGATTGCTGCTGATAATGCAATTTTTGGTCAGACAGGTCCTAAGGTAGGAAGTTTTGACGCCGGATATGGAGCTGGTTTGCTTGCTCGTATGGTGGGACATAAACGCGCGCGTGAAATCTGGTATTTATGCCGTCAGTATAATGCAGAGGAAGCTTATGACATGGGGCTGGTCAATACCGTTGTTCCTGTTGAAAAACTTGAGGAAGAGACAATTCAATGGTGTGAAGAAATGCTTGAAAAATCACCTACTGCGCTTCGCTTCCTTAAAGCCTCATTCAACGCAGATACTGATGGACTTGCCGGCTTACAGCAAATGGGCGGAGATGCAACATTGCTTTACTATACAACAGAGGAAGCGAAGGAAGGCCGGGATGCTTTCAAAGAAAAAAGAAAGCCTGACTTTAAGCAATTCCCGCGTTTTCCTTAAATTGGATTCAAATTCAGGAAGCCTTTGCTGTTCGGCGGCAAAGGCTTCTGTTCATTTTACGATTCAGACGTAATTCAGACGTACATTAAATGTTAAAAGTTCCTAAGAATTTTTGAAAGGGGGGTTAGGATATGGCTGATATTATTCCACATTGGCTGACAAAACAGGCTGCGCTTGCTCCGGACAGAATAGCAATTGAACAGCCTGATGGAACGACTTATACATTTTTGGAGTTAAAAGAAAAAAGTCAGTCATTTGCACGCAGATTAAAGAAGCTGGGTGTCCAAAACGATACAAAAATAGGCATCTTATCATCAAATCACACACATATGGTGATTGCCATTCATGCACTAACTTACCTTGGTGCTGTGGCTGTTATGTTGAACACCCGGTTAACCGAAGAAGAATTGAACTATCAAATTAACGACGCAGGTGCAAAAACGATATTAGTTCAGCAACATGACCGACAATTAGAAGCAGAACAATATTCCTTTTCAGAAGTTTGGGATATGCCGGCATACGATACCGAACTGAAAGCAGAAATTGATTTGGATGACGTCTTTACAATTATTTACACATCCGGTACAACCGGCTTCCCAAAAGGGGTCATCCATACTTACGGAAATCATTGGTGGAGTGCTGTGGGGTCAATGCTTAACCTTGGACTGCACAGCGATGATAAGTGGCTTGCTGTTCTGCCGATTTTTCATGTTGGCGGATTATCCATTCTGATGCGCAGCGTTATTTATGGTATCCCGATTTATTTGATGGAAAGATATGATAAGCAACTTGCTCATGATGCGCTGATGAATAAAAATGTTACAATCGCATCCGTTGTGACCATCATGGTTAGAGATTTGCTCCATTTGCTGGGGGAAGGCCGCTATCCTGATACAGTCAGATGTTTGCTGCTTGGCGGGGGCCCTGCGCCCCAAAACTTGCTCGAGCAGGCAAAGTCCCGTGAAGTGCCTGTTTTTCAATCGTATGGTATGACCGAAACATCTTCACAAATCGTTACATTAGGACCGGAGGACGCACTTGAAAAAATCGGCTCATCGGGTAAACCGTTATTTCCTGCCCAACTGCAAATTAATGCTGAAAAGAATGAAGTCGGAGAAATTTTCGTCAAAGGTCCGATGGTAACGAAAGGGTATTATAACAATGCTGAAGCAACCAGGAAGTCAATTACGAATGACTGGCTGGCAACCGGAGACCTCGGTTATACGGATCATGATGGTTTTCTCTATGTTGTCGACCGACGTAAAGATTTAATTATTTCGGGCGGGGAAAACATTTACCCTGCTGAAATTGAAAGCGTCTTGGCTGGTATGGAAGCTATTCGGGAAGCCGGTGTTGTTGGAAAGCGTGATGAGAAGTGGGGGCAAATCCCTGTCGCTTTCGTGGTAACCGACCACCCATCTGTTACATCGGAAGATATTCAATCATATTTGCACAGACATTTAGCCAGCTACAAAGTGCCAAAAGAAATATATTTTATTGAAACACTGCCGCGGAATGCTTCAAATAAACTGGTCAGAAATAAACTATTAGAGCATATAACGGATTAGGAAAATGGTTAAGCGCTGAAGTAAATGTCATTGATAATGATTCTCAAAGTCATTGACTTATAGCTTAAAACCAAATAAACTGAATATATAAGTTGAATTCATTACGGTGCACGCGTATACATATGTATGTGCCGTAACCGATAATGCACGACACAGGGAGAGATTCCGATGCAAACGTTATCAGCGAATGATCTGACACTTGGTTATGGCGATAATATAGTCATTGATGATTTAGATATAACAATACCTAAAGGTGAAATCACAGTATTTATAGGCAGCAATGGATGCGGTAAGTCAACACTGCTCCGCTCGCTGGCCCGCTTGTTGAAACCAAAAGATGGGGACGTTGTTTTGGATGGGGAAGATATTGCCAAAATGGGCACAAAAGAAGTGGCGAAAAAAATGTCCATCCTGCCCCAGAGCCCGGGCACGCCGGACGGGTTAAACGTAATGGAGCTTGTCAAGCAGGGAAGACACCCTTACCGCGGGTTTTTGAAGCAATGGTCACAGGAGGATGAACAGGCTGTTCATAATGCTCTTGAGGCTACCAATATGCTTGAGTTCAAGGATCGTCCGGTTGATTCGCTTTCGGGCGGACAGCGGCAGCGTGCCTGGATTGCGATGACGCTCGCTCAGGAAACAGATATGATTTTACTCGATGAGCCCACCACTTACTTAGACATGACGCATCAAATTGATGTGCTCGATCTTTTATTTGAGCTGAATGAAAAAGACGGGCGTACCGTTGTTATGGTTTTACATGATTTAAATCTTGCGTGTCGTTATGCACATCATATCGTTGCCCTAAAAGATAAAACTGTTTTTGCGCAGGGGAAACCGGAAGAAATTGTGACGTGCAACCTTGTTCATGAGGTATTTCAAATGAAATGTGATGTGACGTTTGATCCAATGTTCGGAACCCCTATGTGCATCCCGCACGGAAGAGGCCGATGTATACTTGCCGACAAGGCTGCTGAGCTGAGACAAGCGGCAACCAATTGAATTTCCGTAAAGAGGCTGGGACATAACTTATATATCAGATATAAAAGACGAACGATAATCAAGGTTAGCGCAGGAAATATGCGGAGACTCCTGCGGGAAGAGAGGCATAGGTGAGACAAGGAAGTGCCTTGGCACGAGTTGGCTCACCAGCCGCCCGCGGAAAGCGACGAGCCAAAACATCCACCGAATCCGCTGCGAGTTGCGAGGAGTGCTGCTTCACCGATTTCGCTTGCAACACGACGAGCACCCAAGCATATTTCCGAAGCGATGTATCCCGCTCCCTTTCCTAATATAATCGTTCGTCTTTTCTTTTAAACCTTTTGTCCCAGCCTCTTACGGAAAATCGCTGAGAGAAGCCTATAGCAGTTTTTATTCATAATATTTCTCCTTTGCAGGCACATTAATAGCAGGAGGTGTTTGCGTGTGAAGAAAAAATATTATGTTAATCTGGGCAGCATGGAAATTTCGCAAATAAAGTATGATAATAACCACGAGTTTACGATCTACGCGACAGATGAAGAAATCCGTATGCTGCGTCAACGGTTTGACGGGATGCATACAGCAGATAGAGAGGCGTATTGGCGGGCTCACGTGCCACTCAGACCATACCACAATGACCAGTCTAACGATGAGTATGATACGGGTATCACAGAAGCGTATCGAATGATTTATGAGTTGGGCGATAAAGGCACAAAACAGCACATTGACGATATTGGCATATTGAAGGATAACCATATGTAGTAGTAAACGGATGAGGAATAAGCTAATTTGGCTTATTCCTTTTTAATACTAAATTAAGTTTAAATCGGAGGGGATAAAGGAATATATTGGATAAGAGCTTATATATCATTTGAGAGGAGATGCATCATGCAAAAGAAGATAAACAGCAAATATGTAAGCTTAATTTTGGGGATTGCTTTTATTATAACAACAACTATTACGTTACAATCAACGTCTGCACAAACCGTACTGGCAAGCAAATATGGCGGCGATCATGAGACATCACAAGCCGTTAAATCCAAGGCCGAAGTGGTTGATAAAGAGCAACTTTCAAAAGAGTTGTCTCACGAACAAATTGTGTCGTTAACCGATCAATTTATAGACACGCTTGTTCAGGAAGCAGACGAACAGAACAGGGTTGTTAACTTTGATACAAAATCAGCTCTGTTGAACGAATTCGAGAACATATCAACCAAAGAAGTTGCGGCCGGCTATGTGGACTATTACTATACTGAAAAAAACGAAGGACTATATATTAAACCAACTGAAACACCGCCATGGTTTAATGAGCATAATGACTATGATATGATACACAAAGACAGTAATACAGTCTATATCAAACAGGAAAATACCACGGATTTATATGGAACTTATACGATTATATTTGAGTTTAAATGGAAAGCTGATCAGTGGTATATAAGCGATATCAGCCACCAATAGAGATGTATTCAAATCATATCATAACCCAGACGGATGAAAGCAGTTGAAATCATGTACAAATTCACAGATTATTATCGTAATGAAGTGACGTTATCATTTGATGATCACCCATTTTCTCAATTCCCTAAGCATGTATGGGTCATTTGCCGGTATAAAAATAAATGGCTGCTGACTAAGCATAAGGAACGGGGGCTTGAATTCCCCGGTGGTAAGGTTGAAGAAAATGAATCAGCAATTGACGCGGCAGTCAGGGAAGTGAAAGAGGAAACAGGGGGAATAGTGGCGACAATTCGATATATAGGACAGTATACGGTTGCCGGCAAAGGTGGAACAATCGTTAAAAATGTCTATTTTGCTCACGTCAAGAAAATCGGAGGCCAAAAAACATATTATGAGACTGACGGCCCTGTTTTACTAAATCATATTCCCCGTGATGTAAAGCGTAACCGAAAATACAGTTTCATTATGAAAGATGATGTGCTCACCCTTTGTTTAACACATATTGCTGATTAGAAAACAGCAAGTATATCTAATGTTAAAAAGCGGCGTCCGGGATAATTGGACGTCGCTTTTTAATTCATCCCTCTGCAGGCGGCAATATCAGCCTACCCGTTTCATCAAAAACACTTCGATGCGCTCAACAACTTTATACATCAGAGCTGCAAATATAGCAATCAATATTAAACTGGACATGACGAGCGAGAAGTCAAACACCTGGAATCCGTACACAATCAGATAGCCTAAGCCTTCATTTGATACTAGAAATTCTCCAACGACGACACCTACCCAGGACAATCCGACATTCACTTTCAAAGTTGAGATCATCGCCGGTATTGCAGCAGGAAAAATTGCTTCCTTAAATATTTGCGAGCGTGTTGCTTTGAAACTTTTTAATACTTTAACATAATTTGAGTCGACTTCCCGGAAGGCGGAATAAACGACTAATGTTGTAATGACTACTGCGATTATAGCTCCCATTGTAATAATAGAGAAGTATCCAGGACCCATCGCTACGATGATAATGGGACCAAGCGCCACTTTAGGCATGGCATTCATGATAACAAGGTAGGGATCCATAATATTAGAAAATCGTTCAGACGACCATAGAGCGGTGGCCATCATAATACCAAGAAAAGTTCCGATAAGAAACCCAAGCACTGTTTCAAACAAGGTGACTTGCGTATGCATGAGCATCGAGCCATCCGAAAACTTACTTATAATGACCGTGCCAACTTCGGAAGGCGAACTGAATATCAAGGGATCAACCCAATACATGCGGCTCGCCAATTCCCAAATCCCGAAGAAAGAAATCAATATAACGATTTGCCATGAAAAGACAAATTGTTTTTCACGTTTTAGGTTTTGTTTATAATTTGCATGCAATTGGTCATCAGTCTCATGTATCATTGGAAGGTTCCACCACCTTTGGCTGCAGGTCATGTATTTCATTTTTATCCAGTTCTGCCCACACTTTATCAAATAATAATTGATACTTTGGGTGACGCCGGGCGAGGAAAGGTTTCTCATTGCGTAATTCCAGTGGAACTTCGAACGTCTTGGCAATAGAGCCAGGGTTGGCGTCCATTAGAATGAGCCGGTCACTCATTGCAATGGCTTCTCCGATATCATGTGTTACCAGAACTGACGTTTTTTGGTACTTTTGCAGCATATCCCATACAAGGTCCTCCAGCTTTAATTTCGTTTGATAATCAAGCGCAGAGAAAGGTTCATCCAATAACAGAATTTTAGGGTCTGTCATCAAGGTGCGGACCAGCGCTGCACGCTGGCGCATACCACCGGACAGAGAATCCGGATAACTTTCTGTGATACCGGGCAAGCCAACTTGATTGAGTAAATCGGCTGCCCTTTTTTTCGCTTCGATGGAATCCTCACGTCTGATTTTAGGGCCAAGCAGCACATTATCAATGATGTTTTTCCACGGGAATAAATAATCCTGCTGCAGCATATAGCCGATATCGAGTTTGGATTTATGAAGTGGCTGCTTATTTATATATATGTTACCGGCAGTATGATCAATAATACCGGCAATAATGGACAGTAGTGTTGATTTGCCACAGCCGCTTGGGCCTAAGAGAGCGACAAACTCACCATCTTTTACCGAAAAAGAAATGTTTTCAAGTGCCTTCGTATAAGATTTTTTTGAAAAATAGTGATGTGAGATGTGATCTAAGGTGAGAAAAGACATTTGCTAGCCTCCTTAGTTGCCAATGACTTCCTCGGCGATCGTGGTGTTGACAAGGTCTCCATATGGAATATCTTCTGGTAATTCACCAGCTTCATCCATGATGGCTTTCAGATTATTCCATCCATCTTCACCAAGTAACGGATCCGCAGCAAATGAATCCTGATTTTTATATCGTTCGATGGAGGCAGCGAGCATTTCTTTGGATGTGTCTTCAAAATACGGTTCGATTACGGCGGCAATTTCTTCAGCACTGTGTTCCTGAACCCACTGTTGTGCGTTGTAAATAGCTTTCGTAAACCGTTTAATTGTTTCTTCGTCTTCATTGATGAAGCTTTCTTTCGTCATAAATGTTGTATAGGGGACTGACCCTGATTCTTCACCGAATGAAGCAACAATATGTCCCTTGCCTTCTTTTTCGAAGGTGCTGGCGGTCGGTTCAAACAATTGAACATACTCAGCATCACCCGACGAAAAAGCACCCGGTATATTAGCAAAGTCTACGTTTTGGATAAGATTCAGATCGGTCTGAGGGTCGATACCATTCTGTTTCAGGACATATTCACCGACCATTTGCGGCATTCCGCCGACGCGCTGACCGAGAAATGTGCTGTCTTTAATATGCTCCCATTTAAAATCCGGCTTAGGCTCTTTAGCCACTAAAAATGTACCATCAGTCTGCGTTAACTGAGCAAAATTAATCGCTTTATCTTTAGACCCTTGGGCAGCAACGTAGATTGACGTTTCCGACCCGACCAGCGCAACATCCGCACCATCCGATAATAAAGCCGTCATCGTTTTGTCGCCGCCCCACGTCGTTTGAAGTTCAATATTAATACCTTCTTCTTCAAAGAAACCTTCTTCGATTGCCACGTACTGTGGTGCATAAAATACTGATCGTGTCACTTCAGCAAGTTTAATTGATGTTGTACTTTCTGAAGAACAAGCAGCAATGAAAAGAAGAAATAAAGAGCATAATAAGGCAATGCCAACTCGTTTTATCATAATGTTCGTTCCCTTCCCATGGTAGTTATCCCGGTGTAACGGTCCGCAGACTCCACCCTCAGATGAAACATGTGATGAGCGACAACGGACGGCAGCACCCCGATTCGTTCAACTAACCAGCAGTGGGTCAAGGTATCCCCTGATGGAAGTTTCACTATATGTCGTCATTTTATGCGGCTGAAAAAAATGTGTGAACGCCCAGTAGGTAATGAGAATCAAAAAAAGCCGGTCTCAATGATTGAGACCGGCTCGCCTGCATGAAGCTGACGAATTTTCCTTCATATATTAAATCCTTTTGGGATGAGGAAACGAAACGTTGAAAAGATTTGGTCAACCTTTATAGAAAGGTCCTGCATTTTTAATTTCTTCACGGGCTTCCGTAAATTGCGTAAAATTCTTATGGAATTTCATAGCAAGCGATTTTGCCTCATTTTCATAAGAGGCTTTATCGTCCCAGGCATTTTTTGGAACTAATACTTCATCAGGTACGCCCGGAACATGAACAGGGATATCCAGACCAAAGATATCATCGGTTACTGTTTCAATATTATTCAATTCGCCTTCAAGCGCAGAATGAATCATTGCCCTTGTATGGGAAAGTTTCATGCGCTTACCGACACCGAACGATCCGCCGGTCCATCCTGTATTGACCAGGAAGACGTTTGAATTAAACTGGTCAATTTTTTCACCAAGCATTTCTGCGTATGCTGATGGCGGCAGCGGAAGGAACGGTGAGCCGAAACAAGCTGAGAACGTTGCTTGCGGCTCGGTTACGCCACGCTCTGTACCGGCCAGCTTGCTCGTGTAGCCGCTTAAGAAATGATACATAGCCTGTTCCTTGGTCAATTTGCTGATTGGCGGCAATGTCCCGGATGCATCGGCTGTCAGGAATATGATGGTGTTTGGATGTCCGGCGACACTCGGTGACACGATATTATCAATATTTTCAAGCGGATATGCAGCCCGTGTGTTCTCGGTTAATGACGTGTCATCATAATCCGGTTCGCGTGATGACTTATCTAGAACAACATTCTCGAGTACAGATCCGAACCGTATCGCATTGTAAATCTGCGGTTCCTTTTTTGGAGACAGATTGATGCATTTTGCGTAGCAGCCGCCTTCAATATTAAAGATGCCATTTGAGCTCCAGCCATGTTCATCGTCACCAATTAAGCGCCGATACGGGTCTGCTGATAACGTTGTTTTGCCTGTGCCGGAAAGACCGAAAAACAGGGCGACGTCACCTTCCTGACCGACATTTGCCGAGCAGTGCATGGATAATACATCATTTCTTGGTAAAATATAATTCATAACGGAAAAAATCGATTTTTTGATTTCACCGGCGTATTCCGTTCCGCCAATTAACACGATTCGCTTTTTAAATGAAATAATGATGAATGTTTCAGAATTCGTGCCATCTGCTTCAGGATCTGCTTTAAAAGTTGGCGCAGATATGACCGTGAATTCAGAGCGATGGTTTTTCAACTCATCATCGCTCGGTGTAACAAATAATTGACGAGCAAATAGATTATGCCAGGCGTATTCGTTAATGACTTCAATAGGAAGACGATGAGCCGGGTCTGCTCCGGCAAATCCTCTGAAATGGAATAATTCATTTTTTTCATGCAAGTAGGCTGTCACTTTTTTCAGCAGTTTTTCAAAAGATGCTTCATCGATAGGCTGGTTTACATCCCCCCAATTTATATAGTGATCACATTCGTCGTCACGAACAATAAACTTATCCTTGGGCGAGCGTCCGGTATATTCTCCGGTTGATGCACAAACCGCACCTGTAGCAGTCAGAACGCCTTCATTTTTGGAAAGTATTTTTTCAATTAATAAAGGAACAGCCAGGTTGGTCTGTATATGCTTATGGGCAAGCAAATCTTGAGTTACCAGCGCATCTTCTTTAGTCTTCATATTCATTACCTACCTTTTAATGGTTTAGAGCAAGAACAACATGATGTCATTTAATGTGCTATTAGTATAACACATTTATTATATTAGTCCATACTAATTTTGCGATTAATTTTATAAAATTTTGTGAGAGACAGCGGGAGGGCTTTAAACTGTTGACATGGCACAGGCTTTTCGGTACCATTATGTGCGAGCGGATACTCTCTTATTCAGAGTTGGCGGAGGGACAGACCCGACGAAGCCCGGCAACCATCACATTTTGTGAAAAGGTGCTAATCTGGTGCAAGGATCAATCCTTGAACAATAAGAGTGAAAGGCTACGAACTCCTTTCCTCATGATGCAGGGAAGGTTTTTTGTTTTTTAGGCTTATTTTATAAACGTAAACCACTGAAAAAAGAGTTCCGTACCATATATTCAAGGGAGGATATGGCCAGATGGCTGTAGAAAATCGTTTGTTCACATCGGAATCGGTGACGGAAGGTCATCCCGATAAAATATGTGATCAAATTTCAGATGCAATACTTGATGAAATATTGAAAAGTGACCCAAATGCCCGTGTGGCTTGTGAAACTGTTGTAACAACAGGAATGGTGCTCGTCTCAGGTGAAATAACCACCACGACATATGTGGATATTCCTGCAATTGTCAGGCAGACGATAAAGGATATCGGCTACACGCGGGCAAAATACGGATTTGATGCCGATACGTGTGCAGTACTGACTGCGATTGATGAACAATCCCCTGATATTGCCGGCGGTGTTGATACTGCCTTGGAAGAGCGTCAAGGGAAAAAGAGTGACGAAGAGATTGCCGCTATCGGCGCAGGTGACCAGGGGCTGATGTTTGGTTTTGCCTGTAACGAGACAGAGGAACTGATGCCGCTGCCGATCGCGCTGGCACATAAATTAGCGAAACAGCTTGCCGATGCGCGTAAGGATCAAGTGCTTGATTATTTACGTCCGGATGGAAAGACTCAGGTGACGGTCGAATATGATGAAAATAATATTCCTGTCAAAGTCGATACAATCGTTATCTCAACTCAGCATCACCAGGACATTCCGACAGATCAAATTGAAAAGGATTTGATTGAACAGGTTATTCGTCCGGTGGTTCCTGCAAATCTATTGGATGAAACTACGAAATACATTATTAATCCGACAGGCCGGTTTGTAATCGGCGGCCCTCAAGGCGATGCCGGGCTAACCGGAAGAAAGATTATAGTGGATACATATGGCGGGTACGCACGCCATGGCGGCGGGGCGTTCAGCGGAAAGGATTATACCAAAGTTGACCGTTCAGCAGCTTATGCAGCCCGTTATGTTGCAAAAAATATTGTGGCAGCCGGACTGGCAAAAACATGTGAAGTGCAGTTGGCGTACGCTATCGGAGTGGCTGAGCCCGTTTCAATTTCCATTAATACATCTGGTACAGGCATTGCGGATGAAGAAACACTTGTCAGTGCCATCCGGAAAGTATTTGATCTTCGTCCGGCCGGGGTAATTCGAATGCTTGACTTAAAGAAGCCGATTTACAGAAATACAGCGGCTTATGGTCATTTTGGCAGGACAGATACGCTCTTTCCCTGGGAAAAAACGGATAAAGTGGAAGAATTGCAGGCACTCGTCAAACATGATGCATCGTTATAAAAAACTTTAAACTTCAGCTGAGTGGCTGGTGTGAGCACGGTATTGAACCGGGCTCATACCAGTCATTTTTATTGCTTTTTTAAATAATGTAATAAAAATGCAAATAAACTGCAACAAAAAGTAAAACGATTCGTCTAATAAATACATACTGCGCTGAGCCTCAGTGTTGTGTGAATAGTTCCGATATTAAATAATTAAAAAGAGGGTTAATTAATGTGCGGTTTTGTATGCAAAGTCAAGGACGATTCTACTATTAAAGAAGATCGACAAGAAGACAATTTTAAAAGACAAAATAATATAATGATTCACAGAGGTCCTGATGATGGAGGATATTACGATGACGAGCATATCTCATTTGGATTCAGGCGGCTGAGTATCATTGACATCGATTGTGGTGCACAGCCGTTGAGTTATAGTGATGACAAGATATGGCTTGTATTTAATGGGGAAATCTATAATTATATTGAACTGCGCAATAATTTAATAGAGCAGGGTTTCGTTTTTTCAACTGAATCGGACACGGAAGTGATTGGTGCATTATTTGCAAAACATGGTGTAGAAGCTTTTAATTATTTGCGTGGCATGTTTTCTATCCTGTTGTGGGATAAACAGGCGCATGCATTGTATGGAGCTCGTGATCCGTTCGGCATAAAGCCATTGTTCTATCGGGAAACGCAAGATGGAATAATCTTTGCATCGGAAAAGAAGAGCATCACATTAATGGTGGAGAGCGAAGCAATCGATCCAGAAGCTTTGCAGAATTATCTCAGCTTTCAGTACGTTCCTGAACCAATGACGATGACACAAGGGATCAAAAAAGTTGAAGCTGGCTGTTATTTTGTAAAAAGACCGGATCAACCTATTTCTTTCTATCATTATTGGCAAACAAGGTTCAACCCGGTGCTGATGGAAAAAGATAATTGGATTAATCGAATTCAGGATGTTCTGTATAACTCAATCAACGTGCATATGCGCAGTGATGTACCGGTTGGCGCATTTCTTTCCGGTGGTATTGATTCGACGCTTATAGCAGCAATCGCGAAAGATTTCAATCCGAATATCAAGACATTTTCAGTCGGGTTTGAGCGTGAAGGTTATTCGGAAGTAGACATTGCAAAGAAAACCGCCGACAAGCTGGGGCTTGAAAATATATCCTATATGATTTCACCTGAGGAATTTGTAGGGAAATTGCCGAAAATCATGTGGCACATGGATGATCCTCTGGCAGATCCGGCATGTATACCGCTATATTTCGTGTCCCGCGAGGCCCGGAAACACGTAACCGTCACACTTTCCGGCGAGGGAGCGGATGAGTTGTTCGGGGGTTATAACATATATCGTGAACCGGAATCGCTGAAAATGTTCCGGCCGATACCGTATTCCGCAAAAAATTTACTGGCCAGAGTAGCCGATGTCATTCCTGAAGGTGTTCGCGGCAAAAGTTTTCTCGAGCGGGGCACAACGCCATTGTGTGACCGTTATATTGGAAATGCCAAAATATTTGAGGAGTATGAGAAAGAAGTTTTTCTGAAATGCTGGAAACAGGGGTTGCGGTATCAGCAAATAACTCAAAACCTTTTTGGTAAGGTAAACGATTATCCGCCTGTTAGCCAGATGCAATATATTGATATCCATACATGGCTGCGTGGCGATATTCTATTAAAAGCAGATCGAATGACGATGGCGAACTCGCTGGAATTGCGTGTTCCATTTTTGGATAAGGAAGTATTCCGGATAGCCAGCAGCATACCTGATAATCTGAAAACAGCTAACGGGACAACAAAAAGACTGTTGCGTGAAGCAGCCCGCGGGATTGTTCCGGATCACATCCTGGACCGGAAAAAACTTGGATTCCCTGTGCCAATCCGTCATTGGTTGAAAAATGAACTGTACGATTGGGCAAAAAACCTGATTCGGGAAAGTGACACAACTTATTTGCTGAATAAAACTTATGTACTTGACTTGCTGGAATTACACTGCCAGGGCAAAGGCGATTACAGCCGTAAAATATGGACAGTGCTCATGTTTATGCTATGGCATCAGCTATTTGTGGAAGAGCGATTTGACTGGCATGAATTGGGTCAATCGGATTTGGATAAGACATCTATTTTGTGAACAAAGCAGTGCCCGTTTATAACCTGGCAGTAGTCTTCCAAAAAAGGAAGACACTGCCGGTATTTAATCTAGAACCCCACTGGTGGACGTTTTACCTTTCCCTTTCCGATTAGTTAAAATTGTAAGCCTGTTCCTGTGTTATGCTTATAATACTGTCCTTTTTCAATATACGATTGATAAACACGTTCCATTTCCTGATAGTCGTCGTCGGTCAGTTCCCGTACAACTTTAGCCGGTCTTCCCATAGCAAGGGAATGTGGTGGGATTTTTTTGCCCGGTGGTACGAGGCTTCCTGCCCCGATAAACGCATGTTCGCCGATTTCAGCCCCATCGAGGATAAGCGATCCCATACCAATCAGAGCGTGTTTACGGACCGTGCAGCCATGCAATGTCACCTGATGGCCTACTGTTACGTAATCTTCCACCGTGACCGGCAAATCTGGACTTTGGTGAACCATCGACAAATCTTGTATACTTACGCCTTTTCCAATCCGTGTTGGGGCAACATCCCCGCGGATGACAGTTTTAAACCATATGCTCGATTGTTCATCAATTGTCACATCCCCGATAATATCGGCGTCCTCTGCCACAAAAACAGATTCATGAATCGTTGGATAATGATGTTTATACGACTGAATCATTTGAATCCCCCTTTAAAATATGGTGATATTATAATTAGCAGTATAGCAAAATTTTCACGTTTGCAGCGAATGATCGGAGGAATGGGTGTTGGCTTACACCATACCAAAAACACCATTTACATTAATGGGAGCAGTCTATCGCAAAATTTTTCCGGCAGTTAATGCTGAACTGGACTTTTGGAAAAAACGCGCCAGCGCTATTCCTGATGAAGAATTAAAAAAGCAGGCTTTAGCAAGCATTGAAACAAAGCGGTTTCATTGTCTGGGAGGCGCGGTATATGCGCTTTTGGCCGGCATTAGGTGGCGGGAAGCCATCACATTTATTGTTGCATATCAGACAATCAGCGATTATCTTGACAATTTATGTGACCGGAGCACATCGCTTGATCCGGCCGATTTTCAGCAGCTGCATGAAGCGATGTCGGACGCTTTGAGTACACAAAATCCGATTCAAAATTATTATGCCTTGCGTCAAGAACAATCTGACGGCGAGTATTTAGCCGATTTAGTTCGAACCTGTCAAAAAACTATGCGCCGCCTTGACGACTTTAACAGTATGCAAGGACATATACTGGAACTTAAACGTTTATATATTGATTTGCAAGTACATAAACATGTAGCTGAAGAAGAACGGATCCCGAGGTTGGTTAATTGGTTTAAAGAAGAAACTGATGATACATCTCTCTATTGGTATGAGTTCTCGGCTGCAGCGGGCTCAACATTGGGGATATTTTGTTTAATTTCTTATGCACTAAATGGGACTGTATCAAATGATTTGGCAGATAAAATTGTGAAAGCTTATTTCCCGTTTGTCCAAGGGCTTCATATTTTATTGGATTATTTTATTGATCAGGAAGAGGATCGAATTGAAGGCGATTTAAATTTTTGCAGTTATTATGATAGCCCCGACATCATGGAAAAACGTTTTAGTTATTTCATCGAGGAAGCTGATCATCAGGTACAGGGACTGCCTGATCGACATTTCCATGAAATGGTGAATCACGGGTTAGTAGGACTGTATCTTGGCGACCCTAAAGTTAAACATGTGGAGGGCGGTATAAAGATATCAGAGGATTTACTTCGCATCAGTGGCTATAAAGCTCGTTTTTTTCATTGGAATACAAAACTTTACTATAGAATAACAAAAACCCGGCGATAAATTCCGGGTTAGTAATGTTTAATTTCGCTTTTGAATAGCCAGTATGAATGGTGGATCGTTCTTCTGATTTACAAAACCATAATAAAGGACATGATACAATTTTTGATCCAGTAGCCGCACATAACGCATCAGGTGTTCGCGTTCTTCATCGCCGCCCTCGTGACCATGATAAACGACGAGAACCACAATGCCATTTTGTTTCAAGTGCGACAGAATGCCTTCAATAGCGAGGATTGTTGTTTCACTATGTGTAATAACTGATTTATCGCTACCCGGAAGATATCCGAGATTAAAAATGGCTCCGCCAAGCCGGGTCAGCTTATCGACAGGCATGTGATGCATAAAATTACTGTGACTGTCCTGGATAACCGTTGCGTTTGTCAGCTTGTGACGAGCAAGCAGTGCCTGAGTGTTCGTGATTGCCTGGTCTTGGATGTCGAACCCGAATACATGGCCGCTTTCCCCAACCAGCTGGCTCAAAAAGACGGTATCATGCCCGTTTCCGCACGTGGCATCGATTACTGTATCACCTTTCTTGACAGCTTCTTCCATTAAAAAATGTGAGTAGTTTATAATTCCTTTTATCATATTTTAGCTTTGTGCTCCTTTATAATTTACGTTATAGATATAGTTTAGCATGGAGACCTGTTATTGGAAAGAACAAGGGCTGCTGTGCCTTGACAAAGCTGAGCAACTTGGTTTACAATTCGAAATACAAATATCGCCTTTTTTCGAACAATTTGATAAGCAATAACAAAGAAAAGGATTAGTAGATAACTTCTCTCAGGTAAAGCGAGGCAGTGGCTGGTGAAAACTGTCCCTGAAAAGTTTTTGAACTCACCTTTAAGTTGCAAAGATGAACGCCAGTAATCTTTGCCGTTAAACCCGCGTTAAGGGAACAAGTGAACACACGTTGTGTGTTAATTTGGGTGGTACCGCGGGAAAAAAGCTTCTCGTCCCTTTTAAAGGGATGGGTAGCTTTTTTATTAGGCAATGTTGGCGGGTCGGGTTGATTGGCAGTGGTTATGTCCGCTGCTCAGATGGCTGTTAATGAAGAAGGAGGAAAAACAAAATGAGTTTCAATCATCAGGAAATAGAAGCGAAATGGCAAGACTATTGGGCTAAACATAAAACGTTTAAAACTGAGACGTTTTCGAATAAGGATAAAATATATGCGCTTGATATGTTTCCATATCCATCAGGTGCCGGATTACACGTAGGACATCCTGAAGGCTATACGGCAACAGATATCTTTTCGCGGATGAAACGGATGCAGGGATATGAAGTGCTTCATCCGATGGGGTGGGACGCGTTTGGACTGCCGGCAGAGCAGTATGCAATTGATACAGGAAATAGTCCGGCCGCATTCACCGAACATAATATTGCAACGTTCAAACGGCAGATTAAAGAACTCGGTTTCTCCTATGATTGGGACCGTGAGATAAATACCACAGATCCGGGTTATTACAAGTGGACGCAATGGATCTTCACGAAACTTTACGAAAAAGGTTTGGCCTATATGGATGAAGTTCCTGTCAATTGGTGCCCGGCACTTGGTACAGTTCTTGCCAACGAAGAAGTAATTGATGGTAAAAGCGAGCGGGGCGGTCACCCGGTTGTCCGCAAGCCGATGAAACAATGGATGTTGAAAATAACAGCGTACGCAGACAGGCTTTTGGAGGATTTGGAAGACCTGGATTGGCCGGAAAGCATTAAAGATATGCAGCGTAATTGGATCGGGCGCTCTGAAGGGGCTGACATCACCTTTGATATTGATGGCCATGACGAACAATTTACAGGATTTACAACACGTCCTGATACATTATTCGGTGCCACTTATGCCGTTTTTGCACCTGAACACCCACTGGTTGAAAAAATTGTAACACCAGACCAACAAGACGCTGTAAATGCTTATTGGAAAAAGATTGAAACAAAATCTGATTTAGAGCGTACCGATCTGGCAAAAGAAAAGACGGGTGCCTTTACAGGCGCTTACGCCATTAACCCGGCAAATAATGAAAAAATGCCGATCTGGATTGCTGATTACGTACTGATGAGTTATGGCAGCGGCGCCATTATGGCGGTACCGGGTCACGATGAGCGTGATTATGAGTTCGCACAAAAATTTAACCTTCCAATTAAAGAAGTCGTTGCGGGCGGCGACTTATCAAAGGAAGCTTATGTGGATGATGGCGAGCATGTTAATTCTGAGTTTTTGAATGGCTTGTATAAAGATGATGCCATCACCAAAATGATTGAATGGCTTGAAGCAAATAACAAAGGAACGAGAAAAGTGACATACCGCCTGCGCGATTGGTTGTTTTCCAGGCAGCGCTATTGGGGCGAGCCAATCCCGATTATTCACTGGGAAGATGGATCGATGAGCGCAGTTCCTGAAGAAGATTTGCCGCTTGAACTGCCTGAATTGGATGAAGTAAAACCGTCCGGTACAGGTGAATCACCGCTCGCTACAAGTGACTGGGTTAACGTAACTGATCCAAATACAGGCATGAAAGGACGTCGAGAAACAAACACAATGCCACAATGGGCCGGCAGTTGCTGGTATTTCTTGCGTTTTATTGATCCGGCCAACCCGGACCAGCTGGCTGACCCGAAAGCGCTGAAAGAATGGCTGCCAATTGATATTTATATCGGTGGAGCGGAGCATGCGGTTCTTCATTTGTTGTACGCCCGATTTTGGCATAAATTTTTATATGACATTGGCGTGGTTCCTACAAAAGAACCTTTCCAAAAGTTGTTCAACCAGGGAATGATTCTGGGTGAAGGCAATGAAAAAATGAGTAAATCCAAAGGGAATGTTATAAACCCGGATGATATCGTAACGTCCCATGGCGCGGATACATTGCGATTATATGAAATGTTTATGGGACCGCTTGAGGCAGCGGTTGCCTGGTCGACGAACGGTCTTGATGGGGCACGGCGCTTTCTGGACCGTGTCTGGCGTCTTGTTGTAAATGAGAACCGTGAAGTTTCCGGGCAAATCGTTGATACAGCTAAGGAAAACTCACTTGAGAAAGTCTATCATGAAACGGTTAAAAAGGTGACGGAAGATTTTGAGGCGCTTCAATTCAATACTGGTATTTCACAACTGATGGTGTTTATTAATGAAGCTTATAAAGCAGACGAAATACCGAAATCGTACATTGAAGACTTTGTTAAAATGCTTTCACCTGTCGCGCCACATTTAACCGAAGAGATGTGGCAGATTCTGGGACATGACGATACGATCACTTATGAGAAATGGCCTGAATACGATCCATCCAAACTCGTTGAGGATGAAGTGGAGATCGTCGTTCAAATTATGGGGAAAGTTCGCGCCAAAATTAATGCATCCAAAGACATTTCAAAAGATGAACTTGAAGCGCTGGCAATGGAAAATGAACGCGTCCAGGAATTGCTTGAAGACAAGACCGTTCGTAAGGTGATAGTTGTGCCAGGAAAACTGGTTAATATTGTCGCTAATTAGATAATTAAAATGAAAAGCCCAAAAGTGTCTCAAGCAGCTTTTGGGCTTCATTAATTATATAGGTATTTGTAGGTTGCTATGGGTTTCGATGATTGGAAGTCTGACCTCTGACTTCAGAGTTCTAATATTAAAACGTGAAAGAGGAACGCTTGGGGTCGGCCCGTCCTGAAACTTTTAAGATGGAAGCCATTCTGTTTCCAAGATGATCCATTTATCACGATCGTAATACCAGACTGTTTCGACAGTGCCAATAAGATCTGCATGATAGGCACCACTTATATGTTGATAACTTTTTAGGCCGTAACCTTCACGTCCCTCGACCTCCACGGGTTCAAAAAAGGAGATTGGTTCCACTAATGGTGTTGTACTATCCAACAATTTCCCCTCTTCATTATAAATTCCAAGCTTTATATATTTCGAAGATCTGTTGTTAAGTTTTGCGGTGATTGGTTCTGCTTCATAGTCAATTTGAATTTCGATCTTAAAACCGTTTACAAACTTTGCCTGAATACTTTGTTGTTCCGGAAGAGCAATTTCTTTCAGTTGATCTTTTTTAAAAGTATGCAGATGATAATGATACAATCCTTTATTTCCACCGGCATCACTTTGGTAAAATATGTCTTTCACACCATCATGGTCCAGGTCATAAAATTTTATGGCAGGGTTATAGCCTCCTTCGTATGTGATGTCCCACTGCTTGTCTTTACTGTCTGAAATAATAGTATTTATTTCGGTATAATAATTGGAGTCAGGCGCGAAAGGCACCCCGTTCAATTTAACTTTTTCGTTTGATGAATTACCAGTTAAGTCTATATTGAATTCACTAAGCTGCTTTTGTGACGTAGCAGTAACTTCAGCATAAGCTTCGAGCGGTGCGACCAGACCGATAATAATAACGATGATTGCCATACACCTCATTGGAAACTAACCACCTTGTTTATTAGTTGGTATATTTTGTGCGTTATGTTTGCGTGATATACGCAAGAAAAGTTACGATAAACTATAGGCTTTATGAAATCTGAGTGAGAAGGAGACTTTTACATGGATCATATTAATACAGTGACACCAGAAGAAGTCAGAAAGCTGTTGGAAGAAGATGATGGCACAGTAGTTGTAGATGTTAGAGAGGATGATGAAGTCGCACAAGGAATGATCGAAAACGCAAAGCACATTCCACTTGAAAACATTCCTCACTCTACTGACAAATTCGATGAAAACAGTCATTATATTCTCGTTTGCCGTTCAGGGAGGAGAAGTTTGATGGCAGCGTCATTTCTCGAAGAACATGGCTTTAACGTCTCCAATATGGAAGGCGGCATGTTAAACTGGGATGGCGAAGTGACTGCTTAATGACCCTGTAAATATTGTTACGGGATTTTGAGTTAATTTTTTTCGAATCTATTATTGACTTTTGTTAATCACGGTAGTAATATTGATTTTGCTGTTGAAAAGCGGCGCTTAAAAAATCACATTGATTAAAAGGTTATTGACACTTTCTATCAGCGGTGATATAATATTATTGCTGTCGCAGAGATGGCAAGTTGCTCCTTGAAAACTGAACAAAACAACCAGTATGATAAACGATGTCAGAGGTAAGAAGTTGACGAATCAGCTAAGCTGATTTGACGCAAACTTTTTAACCCCT
>NZ_FOMR01000013.1 GCF_900112705.1 Lentibacillus persicus | reverse complement strand
CTTTCAGCTTGTGATCATGCAACCACAAGCATTATCCGGTATTAGCTCGCGTTTCCGCGAGTTATCCCAGTCTTACAGGCAGGTTGCCCACGTGTTACTCACCCGTCCGCCGCTCGTTCCACAGGGGTGCGCCCCGAAGGGCGACCCGCTGCTTCCCGCGCTCGACTTGCATGTATTAGGCACGCCGCCAGCGTTCGTCCTGAGCCAAGATCAAACTCTCCAAAAAAGTTTGTGTGAGATTGACACCGATCAATCTCATACTTAGCTTCAAAAATTGATTCAAGGGGTTAAAAAGTTTGCGTCAAATCAGCTTAGCTGATTCGTCAACTTCTTACCTCTGACATCGTTTATCATACTGGTTGTTTTGTTCAGTTTTCAAGGAGCAAAGTGGGCCTGGGTGGACTCGAACCACCGACCTCACGCTTATCAGGCGTGCGCTCTGACCGACTGAGCTACAGGCCCTAAATGGAGCGGGTGATGGGAATCGAACCCACGACATCAGCTTGGAAGGCTGAGGTTTTACCACTAAACTACACCCGCGTATTATATAAGTTAATTAATGATCTCTCGATGGTCGGGAAGACAGGATTTGAACCTGCGACCCCATGGTCCCAAACCATGTGCTCTACCAAGCTGAGCTACTTCCCGTATTTTTGGCGCGCCCGAGAGGAGTCGAACCCCTAACCTTCTGATCCGTAGTCAGACGCTCTATCCAATTGAGCTACGGGCGCTTAAAGCGACATCCTCTAATGTACCATGCAGAAGAGAGCTTGTCAATAATGTTTTTTAATGCGGTCGAGAGGACTTGAACCTCCACGGGATTAACTCCCACTAGGCCCTCAACCTAGCGCGTCTGCCATTCCGCCACGACCGCGTATTAAACAAAGAAAAACGCCGTGCTCAACACAGCAATATAAGTTAATGATAAGTGCGGATGGAGGGAGTCGAACCCCCACGTCGTAAGACACTAGATCCTGGGTCTAGCGCGTCTGCCAATTCCGCCACATCCGCAAGGATGGTGAGCCATGGAGGATTCGAACCTCCGACCCTCTGATTAAAAGTCAGATGCTCTGCCAACTGAGCTAATGGCTCGTGTATATGATTGAATAATTTTCGATTGTGATATTAGCCACCGAAGTTGTACTGTGCTCGTCGTGTTGCAAGTGAATTCGATGAGGCCGCACTCCTCGCAGGCCTGCACACAGAAGCATGTTCGGTGATGTTGACGGCCAGCTAATGGCTCTTCATTTTAAAGATTGCTACCTTAATTCTAACTTCCGTGCATTCATCTATATATAAACAAACGTATTGAAAGCATTCGAAAATGGCTGGGCTAGCTGGATTCGAACCAGCGAATCACGGGATCAAAACCCGATGCCTTACCGCTTGGCTATAGCCCAACAAATGGCGGTCCGGACGGGACTCGAACCCGCGACCTCCTGCGTGACAGGCAGGCATTCTAACCAGCTGAACTACCGGACCCAACCAATTATCATAAAAAACAATGACCCGTACGGGACTCGAACCCGTGTTACCGCCGTGAAAGGGCGGTGTCTTAACCGCTTGACCAACGGGCCATGAAATGGCGGAGAAGGAGGGATTCGAACCCTCGCGCCGTTTACACGACCTACACCCTTAGCAGGGGCGCCTCTTCAGCCACTTGAGTACTTCTCCATAAATGGCTCCACAGGCAGGATTCGAACCTGCGACCGATCGGTTAACAGCCGATAGCTCTACCACTGAGCTACTGTGGAATAGTATACTAAGTATGTCGTTCGAAAGTCGCGAACAACCGCGACGAAAAATATAATACAATAGATAACTGTTAATGTCAATAGCTTTCAAATAGAATTTTCAACAGCCGTTAAAAAGCTACTTTCCTGCAACACCCTATTATTTAAGGCTTGTATAATTTAACATGCAAGCTGCCTTTCGTCAATACAGAACAAGATAGAAATTAATCACTGGTGTTATCAAGTGTTACCTTCACCAATTTGCCTCTGCATTTGCCGCACCTATACTTATTTAGGTCAATTCTTCGGACACGCTTGTAAGAATGACCGCAGTTTTTACATTTATAAATGTGTTTATAGCGATCTTTCATGGAAGGTAATGGTGAGCAGTGCCTTGGTGATCCCGTTGCTTTTAAGAGAGCTTTAAAATCTTTGTCTCCATGCTTAAACCCCTTTCCTTCTATATGAAGATGGTAATGGCATAGTTCATGTTTAATAATGCCAATGACTTCCTCATCGTCAAACTCTGTTGTATACTTAGGGTTCAATTCGATTGTTCTTTTGCCGGGAAGATAACGGCCTCCAGTAGTTCTGAGCCTATTATTATAAACGGCCTTATCATTAAATGGCTTACCGAAATGTGCCATTGAAATTTCGTGTACTAATTTTGTCAGTTCCTTCTCATCTGTCGCACCCACACATACCATCCTCCAGATTTAATCAATAGATATTTTACCATAATATATGCACATATTAAATTACGTCTCTTCAACGTGTCTTATTTACAATGATTTTAAATAAAGATTGATTTTTAATAGATTTGTATTATAATAGTGGATGTAGAAAATTATTTCACTTAAGGAGAGGTGTTCAGGTAGTGAGTAATGAGAAAAAAAGAATGACGACAGCTTCTGGTGCCCCTGTTGGCGATAATCAAAATTCGATTACTGCCGGCAAAAGAGGTCCAACACTAATTCAGGACGTTCACTTTTTGGAAAAAATGGCTCATTTTGACAGAGAGCGTATCCCTGAACGGGTTGTTCATGCTAAGGGCGCAGGCGCGTTCGGTTATTTCGAAGTCACCAACGATGAAATTTCCAAATATACAAAAGCTGATTTC
This sequence comes from Lentibacillus persicus, assembly GCF_900112705.1. Taxonomy (GTDB): domain Bacteria; phylum Bacillota; class Bacilli; order Bacillales; family Amphibacillaceae; genus Lentibacillus; species Lentibacillus persicus. Next base: position 87,518 of record NZ_FOMR01000013.1, on the reverse strand, counting down.
CTTAGTGAAAAAGGAAAGCGCACAGAAATGTTCGCCCGTTTTTCAACTGTAGCCGGTGAACTGGGCTCTGCAGATACAGTACGTGACCCGCGCGGTTTCGCACTGAAATTCTATACCGATGAAGGAAACTATGACTTAGTGGGCAACAATACACCGATTTTCTTTGTCCGCGATGCTATTAAGTTCCCTGATTTCATTCACACACAAAAGCGTAATCCACGCACCGGGTTGAAAGATAAAGATATGGTCTGGGATTTCTGGTCATTGTCACCGGAGTCACTCCATCAAATCACATATTTGCATGGTGACCGCGGTATTCCGGCAACATACCGGCATATGAACGGATACGGAAGCCATACTTATAAATGGGTTAATGACGAAGGAGAAGCATTCTGGGTAAAATACCATTTCATCAGTGATCAGGGTGTTAAAGGCCTTGATGTTGATGTGGCTGACCAGCTTGCAGGTGAACAGCCGGACTATCACCGCGAAGATCTGTACAATGCTATTGAGAATGGTGATAATCCTTCTTGGACACTATATGTTCAAATCATTCCTTATGAAGATTATAAAACGTATAAGTGGGATATCTTCGATGTTACTAAAACAGTATCCCAAAAAGATTATCCGCGTATCGAAGTTGGAAAAATGGTGCTGAACCGTAACCCTGAAAATCACTTTGCTGATGTAGAGCAATCCGCACTGTCACCAGCCAACTTGGTTCCCGGAATCGAAACATCACCGGATAAAATGCTGCAAGGACGTCTGTTCAGCTACTCTGATACACAGCGTTACCGTTTGGGCGTCAACCACCAGCAAATCCCGGTTAACCGTCCAAAAGTTGACGTAAACCATTACCAGCGTGATGGTTATATGGCGGTTAACGGCAATGGTGGCGGAAATCCGGTTTACGAGCCAAACTCAGTCGATGGGCCGGTTGAAGATCCAGCAACAAAAATCAACCCATTTGAAGTTGAAGGTGTTGCAGACAGTGTAGCTCATGATAGCGATGATCATTATACCCAGCCAGGTGACCTTTACCGTCTGATGAGCGAAGATGAGAAATTGCGCCTCGTTAAAAACTTCGCTGATCATATGCGCCCGGTTACCCGTGAAGATATTAAACTCCGTCAAATCGAGCACTTCTATAAAGCTGATCCTGAATGGGGCGAGCGGGTTGCTGAAGAGTTAGGCTTATCCGTTCCAGAAAGTGTTAAAGCCGTTAAAAATTAATCATAGAACGATAAAAAGCTGATGATCCTTAACGATCATCAGCTTTTTTTAGTTTACTTTTCAACCATTGATAGGGCGATTCTGCCTTTATCGATATCGATATTATCCACCCAAACTGTCACAACGTCACCAACTGATGTAATATCCATCGGGTGCTTAACAAATTTATTGGACATTTTGGATATATGGACGAGGCCATCCTGTTTAACACCGATATCGACAAAGACGCCAAAATCGACCACATTACGGACAGTCCCCTGCATTTCCATGCCTTGCTGCAAATCTTCCATTGAAAGGACATTTTGTTTTAACAACGGCTTTGGCAAGTCATCCCGCGGATCTCGCTCAGGACGGCCAAGCGCCGTAATGATATCCCGTAACGTTGGTTCGCCTATATCTAATTCCGCCGCGGCTGTTTTAATGTCAAGCTTATTCAGCTTTTCGCGAAGGTCAGCAGTACCGATATCGTCCAGACCACAGCCAACCATTTCTAACAGCTGTTCTGCCTGGTCATAACTCTCCGGATGGATTGGCGTCCGGTCAAATGGAATTTCCCCATCAGGGACACGTAAAAACCCTATCCCCTGTTCATAGGTTTTATCACCAAGGCGCGGAATTTTGCGCAATTGTTTGCGATCGGAAAATTTCCCCTCTTCATTGCGTTTATTTACAATATTATTCGCAACCGTTTTACTTAAACCGGCAACATATTGCAGCAATGAAGGCGATGCTGTATTTACATTAACACCGACCTGGTTAACCGTCGTTTCAACAACGAATGTGAGCGATTCGTTGAGTGCTTTTTGAGCAACATCGTGCTGATACTGACCGACGCCGATCGATTTAGGGTCGATTTTAACAAGTTCAGCTAAAGGATCCTGCACTCTTCTCGCAATCGATGCCGCACTCCGCTCTTCGACTTCCAAATCAGGAAATTCTTCACGTGCCAGTGGTGAGGCTGAGTAAACACTCGCACCTGCTTCATTTACAATGATATACGGAATATCCAATTGATTGTTATTAATCACATCAGAAATAAACTGCTCTGTTTCTCGTGAAGCTGTGCCATTCCCAATCGCAATTAATTCAATTTCAAAACGTTTAATAAAATCGAGGACGATCTTCTCAGCACCTGTTGTATCATGTCTTGGTGCAGTCGGATACATTACGCTGACTTCATGAACTTTACCGGTTTCATCAACGACGGCCAGCTTGCAGCCTGTCCGGTATGCCGGGTCAACCCCCAGTACCGTTTTTCCTTTTAGCGGCGGCTGCAGAAGCAGATTTTTAAGGTTCTTGGAAAATATATCAATTGCCTGTTCCTCAGCCTTCTCTGTCAGACTGTTGCGAACCTCCCGCTCAACAGACGGCCGAATCAAACGTTTGAAACTGTCGTCGATGGCAGCCTTGAGCAATTCAGCTGTTTCGTTGTCCGCTTTATTTGAAGCAACCTTTCGTTCCAAATAGGAGATAACACGCTCAATCGGCGGTTCAATCGCCACCTTCAGCACACCCTCTTTTTCACCACGGTTTAAAGCTAAAACACGATGTGACACAACTGTACGGACAGCTTCGGTATAGTCATAATACATTTCATAGATACTTTTCTCATCTTTCGTTTTATCTTTCACTTCAGAATTAATGCTTCCGCGCTCAAATGTTTCACGACGTATGTATTCACGATATTCCGGCTCATCCGATATCCATTCGGCAAGTATATCATTGACACCTCTCAAAACATCCTCAACCGAATGCAGCTCGTCCTCCTCTGACAAATAGTCGTGCGCTTCACTGGATACATCGTTTAGTTCCTGACGCCATACCAATAATGCCAGTGGTTCAAGGCCTTTTTCCTTTGCTTTTGTTGCCCGTGTCCGCCGTTTTTGTTTATAGGGGCGGTATAAATCTTCGACCCGCTGCAGTTGTGAGGCTTTTGTAATCTCATGTTTTAATTCTTCAGTAAGCTTTCCTTGTTCATCGATTAGACGGATGACTTCCTCCTTTCGTTCAGCAAGATTAACGGCATACTGCCACTTGTCGTGTATCTGCTTTATATGAACTTCATCAAGTCCGCCTGTTGCCTCTTTCCGGTACCGTGCTATAAACGGTACTGTGTTCCCTTCATTCATCATTTCAATGACTTTTTTGACAGCAGTCGTTTTAACATCTGTTTCGTTAGCTACCCATTGTTCCAGTTGCATTGTCAATTTGCGCCTCCTTTAGTAACCCTCTTAATTCTATCAAAAAACGAACAAAATGAAAAAAGACCGACCATTACAAGCCGATCTTACGCTTCATATTTTATTGCGATTAACGTGGTATCATCATCACGCAATTCATCTTCGGTGTACTTGGCATACGCTTGAACTACGTGCTTAACATTCCTGTTCAATAAGAAACGCTGAGATAAATCTCTATCGGTAACACCATCGGAGAACATGATAAAATTCATTAACGGTTCAAGTTCGTCCGTTACAATTTTGAATGGCCTGTGATAACCGGCGAGGTATCCGGAATTAGGGATGTTCCGCTTTTTTTTGCCGTTTTCAGAAATTGTCATAACCCCTATATTTCCGATTGAGGAGAATGAATAACGTTCTGAACGGAAATCAATTCTTAAGATACCAATGACAGCCCCGCGTTTGCCATTCAACTTTTCATTGCAGCGTTTAATCAGCTGTTCGATCGTTAAATGAATATTGTCTTTAATAATACTTATTACAATTTCCGAAGATTCTTTAGCAAACTCGCCACTTCCCAGACCATCAGCGATCGCACAAATATAATCATTTTCCGTCTCCATATAAAAATAGCTGTCTCCACAGTAATACTGCTGTTTTTTTGCCTTCTGGAAGACCATTGTTTCAACTTTGTTTACGGCTTCAGTCAATCCAGACCACTCACACTGTCAGATTGAAGTGCCTCACGGAGTTTGCGTAATGAACGACGCTGCAGACGTGAGACGTGCATCTGGGAAATACCGAGCTGCTCTCCGGTTTCTTTCTGACTCATATGTTCAAAGTAGGTGCATCGTAATATCTCTTGTTCACGTTCTGACAAGACGGGCAGTATTTTTTCCAGAAGCATCCGCTGATCCACATTCTCAAAACCGCTGTCACTATTGCCGACCAAATCCAATATCGCAACTGTGCTCCCTTCAGAATCGGCTTCGATTTTTCGGTCGACGGAAAGTGCTTTATAACTTTTGCCCATCTCCATTGTTTCAAGCACCTCTTCTTCAGAAACATTCAGATAATCCGCGATCTCCGGAACGGTGGGTGAATCCTGGTTTTCAGTGGTCAGCTCATCAACAGCTTTTCGTATTTTCGGGCCTAATTCCTTAATTCGCCGCGGGACATGTACGCTCCACGTTTTATCGCGAATAAACCGCTTTATTTCACCTATTATCGTTGGGATGGCAAATGATTCAAACGATTTGCCGTAAGACGCGTCATATCGCCGCACTGCAGCAATCAAGCCGATCATGCCCACTTGGGACAGGTCTTCATGAATACTGCTGTTTTTGGAATACTTCCGCGCAATTGATTCAACCAGGTCGGTGTAAGTTAAAACAATCTTTTCCTGTAATGCTTCATTTTCAGGATCTTCCTGGAGGTCTCTTATCCACTGGTAAATTTCATCCTGATTTTTATTGTCTCGTTGAGATTTGGTCGTCATCTAGACCCACCCCAGTTTCATGAAGGTACTTTGTCATCACCACGACTACACCTGATTCGTTATTGATCTCAACCTTGTCCATCAGTGCATCGATTAAGAATAAACCAAAGCCGCCTTCACGTAAATTTTCAACTGATTCTGAACCTTCGTAAGGACCAATACCTCCCTTAACTTTATTCAGGTTAAAACTGCCTCCATGATCCGCGACCATCACTTCCAAACGGTCTTCATACACACCGAACCCGACCGTTACTTCACCATCATCTTCATCATGATAAGCGTGCTCCACCGCATTTGTAATTGCCTCGGAAACTGAGACTTTGAGGTCTTCAATTGCCTCATATGAAAAACCCAGCCGGTTCGCAATCCCGGACAAACTCAAACGCACAACACCTACATATTCAGCTCTGGCAGGAACCTTCATTTCTATAAAATCAAATTTATCCATTAGTCATTTCCACCCCGAATCGCCGTGTCTAATGTTATTATTTCATCAAGACCTGTAATTTGGAATAATCTCAAAACCCGGTTCTGTAAATTAATCAATCGCATTTTGCTGTCACTTTCATTAACAGACTTCAATGCACTGATAAAAACGCCCAGCCCGGTGCTGTCCATATAATGAACACCCTCCAAATCAACCTCGACTTGATTATTCTCGATTTTGGTCAATGGCAGTAATTTTTCTTTTAGCTGAGGCGCAGTATAAGCATCAATTTCGCCGGCTAGTTTCATTGCTGACTTTCCGTTTCCCTCTGTAACATCAATATTTAAATTCATTATTACCCTCCCTAGTTAGATTCATCAAACTACTTTTTCCCTGACTGGCTGCATATTAAACATAAAGTGTTATAAATCTGAAAAAACACATCAGCCTGCATAGTATTTCATCATGAGATTCCCCGAGCATCAAAAATGATATTCCGCTCGTCAGTATCGTCAAATGAGACTATATTACAGGCTGATGTGTTTTAATTATCGCTATTAAACCCTATGAAGCAAAATCTGTAGTTGACTTGAGGCAGCAGCATTATTGGCCATCAGCCTCTTTTTTCAATACCATCAATGTGAAATCATCACGGAATTGGAAATTCTGCATCCGTTCAAAATGTTTATACGCCTTATCAACCATTTCCTGTGCCGGCAAGTCACTATACTGGTTAAGCACATCCAGTACTTCTTCAATTTCAATAAAGCGATCGCCCTGTTTGCATTCTGTGACGCCGTCTGTTAACAGAACAACCATATCGCCGCTGTGAATGACACGTTCATATTGCCGATAATCCGCTTCCGGGGAAACACCGAGCACAAGACCTTTTGCTTTGATCTCTTCAAATTTTTGGGTTTGAGCATTATAGTAAAAGCCTGGCTCATGACCCGCTGACGCGTAACGTATTTTACTTTCCGAGGGAATGTATTGGGCATAAAACATTGTAATAAACATGCCTGCATCCACATTTCGTTCCACGACCCGGTTTAAGTTCTTAAGGATTGTCTTTGGGTTCATGGTTGCCTCAGGAAAGCTGTCCATCGAGTATTTGATCATCGACATGCACAGGGCTGCAGGAATTCCTTTACCGATAACATCGGCTATAGCTATCCCGATTGAATCATCTCTGCCTTTAAGAAAATGGTAATAATCCCCGCTCATTTGATTGGCTGAAACACTGACGACACCAATATCAAGGCAATCGATTTCCGGCTTCGTTGTAGCCAATAGTGTCTCCTGCATACCTGCCGCCATCGCTATTTCAGATTTTAGTTCTGATTGTTCTTCCCGCAACGAATGGTGTTCCTGGTGAGCTATTCCGTACGAAATCATAATTTCCAGCAAAAAATTCATCGAGTGACGGAAATAGTCAGGCATATCCGGGTGTAACTCTTCCAAAGCCTGAATATGAAGGTTAATTATTTCTTCCGGCGGGACGTTGTTTTTAATGAACATTTTGCTGATTTGCTCGGCACCATAAAGAGATTGTTCATCTCTCACCTCAATATAATGCTTTAACAAGTTTCGATAGTTGCTAATGTCTGATTTCAATGTTTCCATTCGTTCCCCCCCTTAAATTAACTTCATTCAGTAAGATTGACTTTATTTATAAGTTCAAAGAAGACACCATGTCCCCCGCCAACGAGTCTTCCCCGGTATATTAATAATGAGAACGGAGAGGGTCCCCAACTCACGTTCCCCTTTTTATTATAAATTTCACCTCAACCATTTAACAGCCTGAATTTGAGTACCCTTTCCAGTCTCTGATTCGATGTCAAATTTATCAACGAGGCGCTTCACCCCGGGAAGCCCTGCGCCAAGGCCACCGGAGGTTGAATACCCGTCCTCCATAACCTGACTGAGGTTTTCGATACCGGGGCCGGTATCCACCGAACTGATAAGAATTCCTTTATGCCCGCTCTCCTCGGAGACCTCAAAGCATATTTCGCCGTCTTCAGCGTATAAGTATATATTACGGGCAAGCTCTGATATCGTAGTGGCGATCCGTGCTTGGTCAACTGTTCCGAACCCCACTTCACGGGCTATATCTCTGCCGAGCTGACGAGCTTTTACAATATCCCATTCTTGTTTAATTTTCACACAGGATTGAGGTTCCATACTCATTCCCCCAATTCCCTGTGTAACTTTAACAGTCCTTGTTCTAAATCTAATGCGGTTGGAACATTTTTTAAGTGCACCCCTAAATCAATTAACGTGACGGCAACCGCAGGCTGAATTCCGGTTAATACAACTTTAGCTCCCATCAGGTCGGACATTGATACAACGTCGCCCAGCACTTTTGCTATAAAAGAATCGATTATTTCAACGGACGTTAAGTCTATTACAACACCGGTCGAACCCGTTGTATGAATTTTATCAAGTAAATCTTCTTGAAATTGAATCGCCGTATTATCGTCTATTTCTGTTTGAATCGAAATCAGCAAGTAATCATGTAATTTTAAAATAGGTATTCGCATTCTAACTCTCGCCTCCAAGAGGATCAATTATTTTTTCTATAATATTTTCTTTTGGATGCAAGTCTACAATTTGGCGATTTGTTAATTCAAGTGCTTTGATAAACCCTTTTCTGAGCGAGCTTTTCGTAGGGAACTTACTTAAATCAATGCCAAGGTTCACGATTGTCTGCGCAATTTCCGGTCGGATACCTACCAGAATGCATGTGGCACCCACCAGCCGAACGGCGTCAGCCGCCTGGATAATATGATGAGCGACCATCGTATCGACAACAGGAACACCCGTAATATCGATCAAAACAACTTCCGAATTATGTTTGATGGTTCCATCGAGCAAATTCTCCATAATCAATTTAGCCCGCTCTGTATCAACGGTGCCAACCAGCGGCATCACTGTAATGTTATCCATTACCGGGATAAGAGGAGCAGACAATTCCTGCAGTGCCATCTGCTGCAGGGAAATAATATTTTCCCAATTTCCCGAATACTCATTTACAAGCTGTCTGATAACCGGCTCAACCCATTTATCGACACTTTGGAGCAGTTCAGAAATGTATTCGGTGTCGATTTGGTCGGATTGCTCAAGAATAAAATTAATCGTGACACGTCGGAAGACTTGAAGCCCGTCTGTTATGTAGCTTAACTGCCATCCAAGATTAATCAGTTTTTCGGAGAACTCTTTTAATTGCTTAGTGTCGCCTTCATTTTTGATACTGCTGAAAATAATATTAACAAATTCCCGATTCGTACTCTCCAGCAATTCTTCTGTTATACTGGATGAATAGTTGGAAGTTTTCAGTGTATCAATTTCGTCGAGCCATTTTTGAACAATTATATCACTGTTATCAAGCACAATTTGTTTAAACTTACTGTCCATATTCTCCTCCTGATTTCTCCCTATTGTTTTATATTATTTAAATTTATATTTTACAATACTTAGGAACATTTTATCACAAAACCATACAAATTTCGATTATTCGTTATAGATTAAGATGAAGTTAGTATAATGTTTGCCTAAACACAAGTGAGGGGAAATAAAAAAACCCCTTTTTTTGTATAGAAAGGGGGCATCACCTATTGATCATACATTTCTTTCAGTCCAAGACTGATTTCTAAAGCTTTATCAATCTTTTTCATCATATGATGATCAAGCTTTGTTATTTTATCGGTCAACCGCTGCTTATCCAGCGTTCTGATTTGTTCCAGCAATATAACCGAATTACGGTCAAATCCATACCGTTTCGCATTGATCTCCACATGTGTCGGGAGTTTGGCCTTCTGAATCTGAGCAGTTATAGCAGCAACAATAACTGTTGGGCTGAATCGGTTTCCGATATCATTTTGCAGGATCAATACGGGGCGTATGCCTCCCTGTTCTGATCCCACTACAGGGGATAAGTCGGCGAAATAGACTTCGCCTCTTTGCACGATCAAACGCCCTACACCCCGATCACTGTGCGCTGTAAGTTGTTTTTCTCAGCTTCTTCCTCGGCCTGAAAAGCTTCTGAAGCGATGGTGAGATTAATGTTAGCCATTTCCATGTAGCCTTGCTGCATTGATTCACGAAACTGCTGGACGTGCTCTTCTTTTTTGTGTTCCAGATAATTTCGTGTTGCTTGACATATGAAATCACTCAGATTACTGTTTTCATATTTCATTAGTCCATCCACCTCATTTAGCAGGTTCTTTGGTAAGCGTACTGAAATTTCTTGTGAGCTTTCTGACAAAACCATGCACCTCCGACAACTTGTAAACGATCATTATCGAATTCTTTTTTAATGATACCATTGTATGACATGGTTTGCAAAGGCTATTTTAATAAAAAATACAAGCAGGAGACTCTTTAACTCCCATGATTCACTGATCCAGCACATTTTATACGAAAAATTCCATCCAACTGTTTATCTGAGAAATGTTAATAAATACACAAAATCCATAAACTGCGAACTAACTTTAAAATTTGAGTTGGTGCGTCGTCCACCGCTTCGGAAATACACGCCGCTTTCCGCGGGCGGCTGGTGAGCCTTCTCGTGCTATCGCACGCGAAGTCTCACCTATGCCTATGCTCCCGCAGGAGTCGGCGTGTATTTCCTCCGCTGACATGTCGATTGATTGGAGCGGAGGGCAGTCGACTCCTGCGGGAAAGCAACGGCTGAAGATCCCGCAGGAAGCGGTTTTTGCTTCCGAGGAAGCTGAAGCGTTGCCCGCGGAAAGCGACTGCCCGCAGCGGAAATCAATGCTGTCACTACCTCGCAGCTTACATCAACTCCGCACCAGAGAATATAAAAAAGTGTTCTCTGTTTAATCCTCTCAGGTTAAATGGGCTCCTGTTATTTATATTATTGCACCACAGACATTTTATGCCATTAAAATTTGAATAAGCCAAATTAAGATTTATACTTTCTTGGCACACGTTCGGATATCATACAAGGTATTTCGTAGTTGATAGTCTCCAGTTTCTCCGCGATTTCGTCAACCTCGATTTCCTGATCGCCCTGTTTTCCAATCAGCGTGACCTGCGTGCCCACAGGATAAGCCTGATCCAGCTTGATCATTGTCTGGTCCATCGTTATCCTCCCGACAATCGGCATCCTTTTTCCATCAACCAGCACATCGGCGCCCTGGAGTTTTCGAATCCACCCATCCGCATAGCCAATCGGTATTGTCCCGATATACGTCTCCTCGTCGGTCGTATAAGTCGCACCATAACTAATCGATTCGCCCGGGGCGAGTCGCTTGACATGCGCCAGTCTGCTATGGAGTGAAAAAGCCGGTTGCAGTTCAATATCGCGTTCCGCTTTGACAGCATCGGATGGGTACAAACCGTACATCGACACGCCGAAACGCATGTGATCATACATCCGTTCAGGAAACCGTATTGAAGCAGCACTATTACCAATATGAACATCAACCGGTTTATGCCAGATCGATTTAAAGAACTGCAACAAATAATCAAAGCGGTTATTTTGCATTTTAAAGTATTCAAATCCAGCGTCATCCGCTGTTGCGAAGTGTGTATATACACCTGTCAGGTTAATACGTTTACTATTACGAAGCTCTTCCGTGAGTTCAGCGAGTTCTTCTTTTGTCCTGAGCCCAACTCTCCCCATCCCGGTGTCCCACTTCATATGTACATCAACAGGGTAAGGAAGATTCAATTGGTTGACTTCATGAACCCATTCCTTCTGAAAACAGGTCAGAATAATATTTTGACTTGCAGCAACCGGAACATCCTGTGGTGCGACTCGCCCGAACACCAATATCGGCGCCGTGATCCGTGCCTCACGCAAAACAAGCGCTTCTTCCAGCAAAGCAACTGCCAGCATCGCCGCGCCGGCCTCAAGTGCTTTTTCGGCAACAGCTGGTGCGCCATGGCCATAACCATCAGCCTTAACCACCCCAACAACCTCACAGTGATCAGGGAGGCGCTTTCTCATTTCGCTGATATTATATCCGATTGCATTCAAATCAACTTCTGCCCATGTGCTACGATAAATTTGTCTGCTCATAACCAATCACCTCTTCTTCACATCTCAGTTCATTTTATCGGAAATAACTAAAAATAAAAAGCAGACCCCCTCTCTGTTGAGTCTGCTTGCACATACCATTATTTCGCTTCTTTACCCTGTACAGATTGTGCAACTTCAATCAATTCTTCTCTCGTCAATTCATCGCTTGCCAGAACAAAACTCATGCCATTATTGGTCCACTCAATTGTATTCCCGGATAATGCGCCAATCGAATGACCCAAATTTACAATCTCGCCATCAACTTTTTCCGCTGAAGTCATGGCAGGTGCAACATCCTGTTTTTCTTCAACCAGCGTAAAGTTCTTTTCACCCGCAAAAGTCATAATGACCCGCTGGCCTTTTTCTGTCTCAACCTGTGTCTCTTCCGTTAGTTCTGAGCCTTTCGCGTCTTGCGGATAAACGATGGTAAACGGCTCATCTTCATTTCCGCCCTCACTGGAAACCGTTGCATCAGATTCCTTATCTGGCATGTTTTTATCCATTGTAAAATCATCATCTTCAAAATCGGGGTCCGTATTAAATTCAGAGAATTTCACTTCTACTAATGCATTCCGGTCTTTATCAAGAACTTTTACCATAACCGGTGTGTAATCTTTTTTATCAAAATAAACTTCTTGGTACGGCAGATTATTGTTGCTTTGATAATTCGTTTTTGTCTCGAAAACGTAGTGGTTCTCGCCTATCTCAAACTCAGCTTCCGTGTCCTTTAATATATCATTGACAAGCGATTGATACAGATATGGCTGGCTGCCGTTTTCCGGCCATTCTTTCTGGAATTTGAAACTTTTATTCAAATCCGGTGACAGTACAAACACGCCATCTTCATTCTTAAGGATGATTTGTCTTCCCTTTTCATCCTGGTCATTGCTCAACTCCACGCGGTACAGGTCCTGTTTCTTATGCCAAATATTAATCTGGTAAGTCTGGTCTTCCTGTCCCGTATTCATCGTCATTTCAGCATTGGCTTTATAACCCTTCATGGATTCGAGTTTTGATTCCAGCTTGCCTGCCACGTCTTCCTGTGACTGCTCACCACATGCAGAAATCACAAAAACGATGCTGAGGACGATGAAAAACAACAAGCCTAACTTTTTCTTCATGGACATGTCTCCCTTGTCGCATTTCACACATTTTGCGAGCGTTCATGCTGAGGTTTTTGACGAAGGGAAAGTTCATTGTCACGTTTACGCCTGAAATGTACGATAGACCTTTTTGATACCTTTAATCACATCAGTTGCCATCAAATCATAGACCGAATGTGTCTCTTTCGTGAGAAGCTCTGCAGACTTGCCATGAACAAAGCAGGCATTGTTTAACGCCTCCGGGATTGGCTGTTTCTGCATTATCATGGCGAGCGTAACACCTGACAAAACATCCCCCGTACCGCCTTTCGCAAGTCCTGAATTGCCGGCGTCACTGACTGTCTGGTTGCCTTCAGGTGTTGTCACAATCGTAAACCTGCCTTTAAGGACAACGTAAACATGATATTCTTCAGCAAATCGTTTGCTATAAGAAAAAGGCGACTTCAGAAGCTCGGGCACGCCAATGTCCAAAAGCATGGCCATCTCACCCGGGTGGGGTGTGAGGACAACAGGCTCTTCACGCTGTTTTACGTGCTGAAGCATTCCTTTTAAATGAAAGAGACCATCTGCATCAATAATTAGAGGCAACCGCGTTTTGATAGCTTGCTGCACAATTTTTGCAGCTTCCGGTCGGCGTCCGAGTCCCATACCCAGCACCGCTGCATCAAAATTTTCAAAAGGTATTGCACTGGAACCATCCGCATAACCGTCCGTATCATTCAGCGCGAGATATGTGGCTTCTGCACAATGCGCTGCAATAGTCGGAATAACCTCTTTCACTGTGGCAGCTGTTACGAGACCGGCACCTGTTCTTAGCGCAGCACTTACGGTCATTGCCATCGATCCAGGCATTTCCGAATTGCCGCCTATAACCAGCCCCCGGCCGTGATTACCTTTATGGGCATTTGGCTTTCGCTCGGGCATCGTCTTCTGAAACATTTCCGGTGTCCAGACTTGCCGGTGCGAATGCTCCGCTGTAATGGTCCGCGGGAGACCGAAAGACACTGTGTTCCAGTTTCCATAGTAAGGTGCAGTCTTTTCAAGAAATGCACTCACCTTGGGATAACCAGCAATGATCGTTTCATCGGCTTGTACCGCTTGAAAATCATCGCTTTCTTCATTTGCCGGGAGCCCAGAAGGAATATCAACGGCGATGACATATGCATCTGTTTCATTAACAGCTTTGACAATCTGAGCGAGCGGTTCACGCAGCACACCTGACACACCAATTCCCAGCATCGCATCAACGATTATATCTGTTTTTCTTGCAATCGCTTGAATGGGCGCACTTTCCATTAAAACTTCAACGTCGCCGCCGCACCTGATCAGTAAATTTTTATGAAAAAGCGCATCGCCCTTTATCTTTTCGTCGGGCACAACCTGCACCACAGAGACTCTTACCCCTAATTCAAGCAGGACTCTGGCAATGACGAATCCATCACCGCCGTTGTTTCCGCCCCCGGCAAAAACCCGAATACACGCCATTTTATCGCTGACCGATGCGATCTGTTCGGCCATCGCCCGTCCGGCATTTTCCATCAACAGCTTTCCATCAATCCCTATCTCCTGAATGGTTCTATGATCCATATCGTACATTTCTTCCGCGGTGACAACCTTCACACATTTCCCTCCTGCCCGCACTAGAATATATGAGACAACCTATCCATTTATGCAGAGTTACACATCAGGTCTTTTCTTCCAAAACGACTTGTGCCGCTGCATAATCTCTGCTGTGCGTAATTGATATAAATATATGTAAGTCTTCATATCCGTCGACACGCATCTTTGGTGCCCCGTTTTCATCGGTTGTAACCCGAATGTTTTTGAAACTTGTCTTTCCAATTCCACTGCCCGCCGCTTTTGAAAATGCTTCTTTAGCAGCAAACCGTCCAGCCAGGTATTCAGCTTTGCGCCGGTCGCTCTTGAGCGAATCGTAAGCCGTTATTTCCGGTTCAGTTAAAATTCTTCCGGCCAATCGGTTGCTTTTTTGAATGCTTTCAAGAATCCGGCTTAGTTCAATTATATCGATCCCAATACCTTTTATCATGAAAATCGCTTTCCTCTCTCCGGGAAATTGTATATGATTAGACTAGTCAGATCATAATGGTCATACTTTAAAATAATAGTACCCGCTCGCCGACTGAAATAAAACTGCTGTGATTCGCAGTATCGTTTTTTTATGAATAATGTTAAATTAGCTACTATAAAAGGAGGGTCTGAATGTTTATACGAAACGAGCGCAGCATTAAGGAGTTCAAGCAGCTTTACCCGGTTGTTTTCTGGATAATTATTATCCAATTAGCGCTGTGGCTTCTGACCGGCTTTTTACAGACCCCGCTCGGTACGATGATCGAAAACTGGGGAAGGGGTGTCAACTTTTATATCAGTCAGGGAGAATACTGGCGCTTATTGACATCTATTTTTCTTCATGTCGATCTCATGCATGTATTATTTAATTCATTTGCGCTTGTCCTCTTCGGTCCGGCGCTTGAACAGATGCTCGGCAAAGTAAAATTCATAGCAGCATATCTTGGCGCAGGCCTTGCCGGAAACATTGCAACGCTATTGCTCGGCCCTTCCATTTACGCACATGTTGGTGCATCAGGGGCAATTTACGGTCTGTTTGGCATTTATGTTTTTATGGTCGCTTTCCGTAAGCACCTTATCGATCAATCCAGTGCACAAATTATAACCATCATCCTGGTGATTGGTCTGGTCATGACGTTTGTCAATCCAGGTGTGAATGCTTATGCCCATGTTTTCGGGTTTATCGGCGGCTTTGCGTTATCACCGCTTATTTTAACAAACATTCGGCCCTATAACCCGTGGATTAGACATCAGGTTGTTGATGACGGGTCTGTTAGATTTGATCCAAACCGCTGGCAAAAAAAGCAGCGGAACAAAAAGCTTTTAAAAAATGGCCTGTGGATTTTTCTCGGCATCCTGGTTGTTCTCGGTTTGTTCGGCCGGATATTTTAAAAATTGCCCTCACGCTATTTAAATGCGTCGGCATTTGTCAGCCTCTAATATAAACTGCCAGTAAAGAGGAGTGCGAAAATCGCGGTGGTTTGCACTCCTGATTATTGCATCAGCATTCATGCCGAGTCCTTTTCACTCGCCGTCTTTTCTGCGCGAATACCAGTCTGATAATTCATCAGTCTTTGATTCTTCGAGGTCCTTGATTGTGAAATGTTTCCCAGCTCCCATTGTACCGACAATCGAAAAATGGGCCGTCGCGAGATTTTGCAGACTTTGCACTTTATGCTGTTTTTTCTCAAACGCCTGAACGCGTTTTTGATACAACAGAATTGTATTCCGGCTTAACACCCGATAGCGAAGCGTTAAGCGTCTCCCATTAATCGCAAAACCGCCATCCTTGTACCGCAGCCAGCCCAGCAGAATGCCGCCGACAATAAGCAATACGATCGGAATCCACAAAAACGACGGAATCAAGGTTGCAACAACTGCAATTAGCAGCAAAAATGGCACGGCAGCCCGCAGCACATAATATTTGAGCGCTTTTTTTGGGAGAGGTGTCAGCTCGTGCTGAAGCCCCGCATAATCCGGCAGAAAGGTTTCCAGAAAACCTTCCAGTTCGCTACGTTTCATGATGGGAAAGAGAATCGACGAAAAATCCTCGCCCTTATCCATCGAACCGCCGGCGATTTCCGCAAATACCGTCACATATCCCAGCGGTTGCCGGATAATACTCTCCTGTATGCCGACCGCCTGGATTCGCTTCAAGGGTATCGTCACTTGCTTCTTTTCCAAAAGTCCGCGGGTGATAAATAATTCCTCGTGGTTTTTTGTAATAGTGAAGTTGCCATATTTAATCATCGTTCCCGCGATTCCGAGCAGCCAAAGCAGAAGCAGCAGAAAGACGCCCATTACTATCAGAATAATCACGCCGAGTCCGATGACCCATTCAATTGTATTGTCAAAGTACTGGTCAGGTATAAACTGCTCTAACTCAGAGAAGCCTGCCACTGCCAAAGCCAGAACCACACCGGCACCTCCTGAGGTGGTGCCTGCAATAAACAGCCGCTTAAAACTGATTTTCGCAGATGGAAATGTTTCCTCTGATTGCTCAGCTGTTTCCTCATCGTCTGGTGAGTAAAAAGTGCTGGATTTTAACTCTTCACGCAATGCTTCGCCTTCTTCCAGCTTAACAGCACTGAGTGATGCTTCAGCACTCGTACCTGTTCCGGCTGTTTCAATCTGGACCTTTGTCAGTTTAAAGATTCGGTGAATCACGCCGGAGGTCAGATCAATCGATTGAATGCGATTTTTGGATATAAACCGTTTTTTCCGAATGAACACCCCATACTCGATCCGCAATTCTTCCTCTTCGATCCGGTAAGTATAACGGTACCAACTCAAAATGCTTGCGGTAATAAAGACTACAAGCAGCACTGCAATAATGAGTCCAAAATAAAAAAGAGATTCGTCCCGGAATGTGATAAAGCCTAAAACAATCGCAAACAAAAATTCGCGTACCGTTTTGATTAAATTAAATAGGATAGCTGCAGGGTGCAATCGTTTTGATTCAAACATCATCTTCATCCACCCTTGCCAGCGCTGATATTCTGTCCCTTAAATCCGAAGCGTCTTCTTCCAATAGAGCAGGAATCTCATGGGTTGTGGCTGCCGTGGAGATTTCAACACTCGCCAGTTTATAATTTTTCAGAATCGGCCCTTGTTTTGTATCCACATGCTGCACGCGAATCATTGGCACAAGCGTGCGTGAGACGATCAAAATCCCATGCTGAATATAAATTTCCTGTTCAAAAACTTCATAGCGCCACCGCCTCCAGCGAAGTTTCGGCAGCAAAAACACAAACAAATATGTACAAAGTCCGCTGATCAGCGCAGCGCCTGCACCATACCAATAAGAAAATTCAAATATAAATGTTAAAATAAAAAGCGCAATCGTAATTAACCAGAAGACGCCCGCCACAATTGCTTCCGCTATCTTCCATGCTTTTATCGCATCGGGCGCAATCCGGTTAGCCGGTGGCTGTCGCATATGTGTCCCTTCCTTCGTTACTGAATTTTTCGTCACATTATTATATACGGATTTATATTACCAAAGTTTCAGTACTTTTAATAGGTGCCGTATTGGGTCACCTTAGAGGCAAAAAGGCTGACGCCAAAAAGTCACTTAGCAGTGACCTTTTGCGCCAGCCTCTTTCTTTAGTTAATTTTATTTATAACCGCGGTTTTTCTGGTAATTTCCTTTACGATTTCGTCCGCCCTGGCTGCGGCCGCCGTTCTGCTTGCGACCGCCTTGACCGCGTTGTCCGTAATATTTCTTGTTTTGAGGTCTGCCTTTGTTATTTTTGCCGCTATGCTTTCCTTTTTTCACGCTGATCGGCTGAACAGATGAAATATTAACAGGAGCGTTGCGCCTTTCTTTTGTCATCATTTTAAGCGCAGCAGCAACGACTGTCATTGAATCATGATCCTCGAGCAGTTCACTCGCTGTTTCCTGATAATCCTTAAGGTCAAGCTGAGCAATCTTATTGCGGATTTTGTCTGCTGCAGCCTGTTGCTGACCGCGTTTCGCTTCCTGATAAGTCGGGGGAGCCATCCGTTTTATCTTACTCTTGGTCACTTTTTCAATCAAATTCAAGTGCGCCATTTCTCGCGGTGTGATGAATGAGACGGCTTCCCCGGTCTTTCCTGCTCTTCCGGTACGTCCAATGCGGTGTACATAGCTTTCCGGGTCCTGTGGTATATCAAAATTATAAACGTGCGTCACATTGGATATATCCAGACCGCGCGCCGCGACATCAGTTGCTACCAATACATCAACGCGATTGTTTTTAAATTTGTTTAATACCGACGTCCGCTTTCCTTGCGTCAAATCTCCGTGGATACCTTCTGCACGGAACCCGCGGGCCTGAAGTCCATCCGTAATCTCATCCACCCGTTTTTTCGTCCGGCTGAAAATAATGGCAAGTGCAGGCGCATAAAAGTCCATGTGATTGGTTAATGTATCAAATTTTTGCTTCTCAGGAATTTCAATGAAATACTGTTCGATATTTTCCACAGTCATTTCTTTGGACTTCACTTTGACTTCTTTAGGGCTGTTCATAAGATTCGTTGCGATATCACGGATCTCTTTTGGCATCGTTGCAGAAAATAGTAATGTCTGCCGCTCTTCAGGGATGTTTTTCAAAATATCGCGAATATCATCAATAAAGCCCATATTCAACATTTCATCAGCTTCATCAAGAACAGCGGTCTGAATGTCGCTCGTCCGAATCGTTTTTCGGCGCATGTGATCGAGCAGTCTTCCCGGTGTAGCAACAACGATATGCGGACCATCCTTTAAGGCTCGTATTTGCCGTTCCATATGTTGTCCGCCATATACTGACATGGAGCGTATACCTTTGATTTTACCAAGCCGGTTCAGCTCTTCAGCTACCTGGATGGCAAGTTCCCGTGTAGGCGCAACCACCAAGCCTTGAATTTTACGTTCTTTCGGATTAATTTTCTCGAGCATTGGAATACCGAATGCAGCCGTTTTTCCGGTTCCTGTCTGTGCTTGTCCGATCACGTCATTACCTTGTATAGCCTGTGGGATTGTTTCGGCCTGAATCGGTGTCGCTTCTTCAAAGCCCATCTTTTGCAGTGCGTCCATAATAGGCTGTGAAATATTGAGTTCGTTAAATGTTGTCACTTTGTCAATCTTCTCCTTTATTAGTTGTTCCAAAAGTCCGGCGACGTCAAAATGTCATGGTTGGCTTGTTTTTCGCTCATTGGAAAAGAAAATGTCCACTGATGCGCCAAGCTAATGAATAGCTGCGCTGTTTTTCTGTTTCCGAGCCCTGAAGATTTAAAACATCTATTACAACGTTTCACACTTCTTGGGGGACAACCCCTATTGAAAGAAAACAGCCACCAACTTTTGACGTCCGGCAGGTGATCATACAGGTTCAGCAGCATATCCGACCTCGTTAAACACCTGTTTTTTTCAATTTTATACGTAAGATAGCTGTAAAAAAGGCTTTTCCCAGTAATGGAAAAGGCCTCCCTCATAAAATTTCTCATCCAACATGACAGTTATTCTATAATAACACAGGAATTACATTAATATCCACTACTTGAGATATGATTTTTTGTGCCCAGCATGATAAAATATATGAGATTCAATAATTGTAACGTTTTAAGGAGGCTATTATGCGTATCCCTCCATTTAATCCATATTTCGCAGTGGTAATTGGGGTCATTTCTGTATCAACCTCTGCAGTGCTGGTCAAACTGGCTGCCCAGGCACCGTCAGCTATTATTGCCAATTACCGTCTTCTGCTTGCAGTCTTGATTATGGCACCGTACGTATTATTGAAAAATCGCCATGAATTTAAGCTTATTCAGAAGAGAGATTGGGTTTTGTCAGGCCTAGCCGGAATCTTTTTGGCTTTTCACTTTATTGTCTGGTTTGAATCCTTGGATTATACATCTGTTGCGAGTTCTGTCGTGCTGGTGACGCTTCAGCCTATCTTTGCCTTTTTGGGAACATACCTCTTTTTTCAGGAAAGGTTTTCCTACGGCGCGATCATCAGTATGATCATTGCTTTATTAGGCAGTGTCATTATTAGCTGGGGCGACTTTCAAATCAGCGGAGCCGCTCTATTCGGTGACATACTCGCCTTATTGGGCGCTATTTTAATAACGGCTTATTTCCTCATGGGTCAGCAAGCCAGAAAACGCCTTTCATTAATGACGTACACGTTTGTGGTCTATGGTATCAGTTCAGTAACCCTTGTCATCTATAACTTAATTGGTGGCAATAACTTTTTCGGTTACCCTGCAGACCATTGGCTGATATTTTTGGCACTTGCGATTTTCCCGACGTTTTTTGGCCATACGCTATTTAACTGGGCGTTGAAATGGCTGAGTACCGCCACTATATCAATGGGGATTGTATTTGAGCCAGTCGGTGCCTCTATCCTCGCTTACTTTATCTTAGGTGAAACGGTCACATGGTCACAATGGCTGGGCGGGTCAATCGTGCTGTTTGGGCTGTTTTTGTTTACAATGAGTACAGCCAAAAAACGCAAAGTAACAATATCGCAAAAAAGTTGAACGCTTCACTTTAAGGCGCTGCCCCGCAGTTTCTTTTTTCAACCAGAGGCATAAACTGGTATAGTTAAATTAATTAACATTGAAATTAGGTGAGATAATGCATATACAATTAATGACCGATGGCGGGGCTGATATCCCGACACGCTTAAGTGATGACACAAACATAAAAGTCGTCCCGCTCTACTTGCATTTTAAAGAGCAGGAATACAAAACAGGCGTCACACTTGACCTCGATACCTTCTATGAAAAAATGGCAGAAGCTGACGATCTTCCTCGGTCCGCCGCGCCAAGCCCAAATGACTTCTATGAAGCCTATAAGCAAGTTGATCCTAATAAGCCGATTTTGATGCTCAGTCTTTCAAAAGGCTTGAGCGGAACTTATGAAAATGCGGTCATGGGGAAAAATATGCTGCTTGAAGAAGAACCGGAAAGATCAATCGAAATCATTAACTCCAAAACCGCTTCATGCGGAATCGCCCTGTTGCTGGACGAAGCGAAGACCAAAATTGATGAAAACTATTCGTTCCCACAACTGGTTGATCATTTGCAAGAACGTATTGAACAAACCAGTACATTATTTGTTCTTAAAACGCTGGAAAACCTAATCCGGGGCGGGAGACTTGACCGGGTTAAAGGGACAATCGCTAAAACCTTGAACATCAAACCGCTGATGCAGGCGAGTGACGAAGGAACAATCGAAGTTAAAGAAAAAGTGCGCGGCGAAAAAAAATCAGTCAGACGTTTCATCGAGCAAATCGGTGAGTACACAAAAGATTTCGAGGATAAAGTGATTGCCATGTCACATTGTAATGCAGAAGCCCGGGCAGGAAAAGTACTAGCGGAAATTAAGGCGAAATATCCATTCAAGGAGGCATACCTCATTGAAATGGGTCCGTTGATTGCGACTTACGCCGGTGAAGGCGGCCTGGTTATTTCCTTTTTCAGCGATAAACAACATAAGTGAAAAAGCGGATAGGATACAACTTAAAAATTAGTGCGAAAGGCGACGAACGATATCTAATGATAGCGGAGGAAATATGCGGAGACTCCTGCGGGAGAAGAGGCATAGGTGAGACACTCAGCGCTTTAGCGCGAGGGGCTCACCAGCCGCCCGCGGAAAGCGAAGCATATTTCTGGAGCGGGGTATCCCACTATTTCCATTAGTTAGTTCGTCTTTTCTTTTGCTTCAAATATTGATCCACACTCTTTATTCTTTCGTTAAAAATTCATAAACCAGTCTGTTCAGTGTCACATTGTCATCGCCCAGACAAATCAAATGACGCGATTTCTCAAAAAAGACGACTTCTTTCTGGTCGGATGTCATTTCTTTCTCAAGGTAATAACCGGTTTTATACGGAACCATCATATCCTGCTGACCGTGGGCTATCATAACAGGTGCCTTGACCTTGTTTAAGTACCTCCGGGTAAACCTCACCAACTTAAGAAATTCAATATTCGCCTTGAAGGGTACCGTTCCCCACTTCCGCTTGTAGTGAAGATACAAATTATTTTCTTTCAGCTTGCCTTTAAAACCATCAGAGAGAACACCTTTAACATCTCGTGCAATTTGGCGTACCGATAGATATTTTCCGGAAGCCGCCAGCAAAACTAATTTGTTCACGTTATGTTTGGAGGCCAGATAAGCAGCAATCATCCCTCCCATTGAAAAACCGATCAGATACACGGTATCGGTTTTCATTTTCAACTGTGTCAACGAATGCTCTGCCGCCTCGAGCCAATTCTGATGCGAAACATTTTCCAGATCAAGCTCACTGCCGTGACCCGGCAAGGTTGGAACGTCAATAAGCCAATCGGTATGTTCTTTTAAATATTCTGCCAGAGGACCAACTTCATACGGACTCCCCGTATAGCCATGGATGATTAGACATCCTGTCATGTTAAATTCTCCTTGTTATGCTTTTCTATTCTTTTTCCCTCCCCCGTGTATTTAATGCTTAACGGGGCATTTTTTTAAACATCCAATATTAAACATTATCTTAAATTCTTCATGAGTTGACCGACATCTTTAACAACTGGGGAAACCTGCTGAACCGTGTTTACTACCTGGCCGGCCGTCGAAAGCATTTTTTCAATATCAATCTGACCGTCCTGGTTTTGAAAGTACTTCAGCAAATTTGCCTGGGGTGATGGCTGTGGGGCAGATATCCCAGGATAATGAGGAAATGGCCCATACACAGGCTGTTTCGGTTTGGCAAACACTTCAAAAGCTGTCAGGTTATGAGCATCATAACGTGTATTTATGGTTTGGGGGTTATAGGCGGAAAAAAGATTAGCCGAAGACAAAAAAGGGCCGGGTTTTTGGATCATTACACACACCTCTCTCTATACGTCTTTCAGTATCATATGTAAAACACTGAAAGAATGTGTGACACAACCTTCCCAAGCCTATTCGCTATGCGATTGATAGTTATTTATCATGCCAAGCGCATGTTTAATTTTATTTTGCTGATTTCCCAGGACAACCTTTTTATCTATAAAGGTAGCAGGTGTCCCGTATATACCCTCTTCCTGAAGTTCCTCCAAGTAATCTTTGTTTTTTGTGACATTTCTCTGTTTATAATCAATTTCCCACTGGTTTAATCTTCCCAGCAATTTTTCGCACTGATCATTATTTTCACTTGTATAGACAATAACTTCCTGATTGCTCACTATTGCTCCCCCTCATTTTTCTATGCTGATTCAACTATCGTTTTACCCTTAACGTAACAAATTAAACATACTTGTTACAAAATCATTACACGGAAATTTATAATTAAGGCATTTTTTGCAAAAGCCAAAAAAGAAGCAATCTCTGTAAGTTAGAGTTTACTTCTTTAAATTGACCCCTTTAAAAAGCGCAGAGGCTCCCCTTCCTCTGGTTCTATCATAGTTCAATTCGGTGGCAGCTATGATTCAGATCACTTTATTGCTGAATTTTATCATTGGAATATGTTTTGGCAAAATGGTTATCTGATCCGGCGTCGCGCCATCAATCTCTCCATCCATGTCGATAGCTTTTTCCTCTAAAGCTGAAACTTCAAGCGAACGCGCCTGAAAATGAGTGAGCTCCGTCAGCTGCTGTGAATTCGTTTGAGGATTATTCATGGCCAGTAATTCGCGGAAAGAAGCCAAAGTGGAATTTTTAATAATGAGAACGTCCAGTTTACCATCATCCAAAGCGACATTTGGCAACGGAAGTTCCCGGGTCCCCAGAAAACGGCCATTCAACACAAGAATTAAAACACCTTCACCTTCATATCGCTCCTCATCGTCAGCACTAATACTATATTTAAATGGTGTTGCCTGATTCATTGTTCGCAGCGTACTCATAAAATAACTTAATACACCGAAGTTCTTTTTTTGGTTTTCATTAATATTTAATGATGTATCAGCTACGAGCCCAATCCCCCAGAAATTCAGGAAATACCTTTCGTTTGTTTTACCAATATCAACATTTATCACGTCGCCATCAACAATGGCCTGTGCTGCCTGAGCCAGGTTTTGCGGCATACCCAGCGCCCTGCTGAAGTCATTGCATGTGCCTCCGGGCAAGACAGCAACAATCGGCCGTTTTTCCAAAGGGGCTAAGCTGTTAATGCACGCATGCAGTGTCCCATCTCCGCCGAGAATAATCATGATGTCCGCCACTTCAGCATATTGTGTAAAAGTGTCCTTTGCTTCTTCAATAGATTCGGTCTGAATCACGGTTAATTTTTTGATCGATTTGGCAAGGATTGGAAGCGTCTGAGATAGTTTTTGTTCGATGTTTTCATCACCGGCTTGCCCGTTATAAATGAATAAGCCATGTTCGTATTTCAAGTGGCATCCTCCCCTCTGTGTACACACCTTAACTTTACCCTATTTTAACCAATTGACAACATTCTTGAGAAGAAATAAACAATTTCGCACACTACAAAAAGCCCCGCTCAGAGGAAAATTCAAGAGCGGGGGCAGTCTTATTGTTCATTAGTCACGGTCGTCGTCATCGTCATCATCGTCCCTATCTTCAATTTCCATGACGATTATGTCACCAGTATAAGCATCAATCTCGATTTCGGCTTCGCTATTTTTCGATTCCAATTCGATTTCGTAATATAATCTACCGTCATCTTCATCCAATTCAAGCTCAGTAATCGATCCATCGAATTCTTTTTTTGCAATTTTTTCTGCTTGTGCCGTACTGATAACTGCTGATTTATTATTATCTTTATTAGTGTTAGTGTTGGAATTAGTTTCATTTTTCTTCAGATTCATCCGGTCGTCATCCTGGTCGTCCGTGTCATCGTCATCGTCTTTATTGTCATTATTCGCCCGTGATTTGTTATCGTTACGCTGCGTCTTATCCTCCCTGTCGTCAATATCATCATTTTTCTTTGCCTTTTGTTGGTCAGCTTTTTCTTGGACGGTGTTTTTATTCTTATCAGTTGTTTCAGTGTGTTCGTTGCTTTCTTTGGCAGCAAATTTTTCATCCAGTTCTAAAACTTCGCCGGTGTCACCATCCAGCTTAATTTCATACTCTTTTCCCTTATCGACTATCTCAGCTTCATAGACTGAACGGGTGCCTTCTTTATCCAATTCAAGTTCAGTTATTTCACCGGGGTACTGGGCCGAAATGACATCTTCAATTTCTTTCCGATCCATCTTTGGCGATGCTTCAGTGGCGCTTGACTGAAACACACCGAATCCCAGTGCAGAAATCCCAAGAACGACAGCCAGCACAATTCCAATTTTTTTCTTCATTTATATTGCCTCCTCATTTGTTTGTAACTATATAATATCTTCTGCAAATGAAAAGACGCTGTGGTTTAAATTAAAATTTGATGAGAAAGCGATTAGTTTTCATGCGTTGGATGAATTGGAAGACTGAGAGTGACGACGGTGCCTTTGCCCAACGTGCTTGATATATTGATTTTTCCGCCATGTGCCTCTGCTATCGCTTTGGCTATGGAAAGACCCAGGCCTGTGCCTCCCGTCTCCCTGCTTCTTGATTTATCAACCCTGTAAAACCGGTCAAATATTTTTTCCTGATCAGCTTCAGAAATCCCCAAGCCGTTATCCTTGACCGTAATTTCAGCATGCCGTCCTTTTTCCCTGATTGATAACGTGACAGCCTCTTCACTATACTTGATCGCATTGTCCATCAGAATATACAAAACTTGCTCCAGCTGATCACGGCTCCCATTGACTTGAAGTGCCTGAGCGGATGTATTAAAAATAATGTCCCGTTCATATGCCCCGTTAAATGTCTCTGCAGTGGAGCGGCCAAGTTCGATGAGGTTAAACAGCTTATAAACGTCCTGGTCCTTGCTTTTGGCAAGCAACAGCATCTGTTCCACAAGTTTCTGCATACGGTCAGCCTGAGACTCGATCGCTTCCGTCGATTCCTCCAAAAGCTCCGGATTATCAGCTCCCCGCCGCTTCATAAGCTGTGAGTAGCTTTTGACAATCGAAATCGGCGTCTTCAATTCATGTGACGCATCAGACACAAACATCTCCTGCTTCTCAAAGTTTTCTCTTAAATGATCAATCATCCGGTTAAACGTTACTTTCATTTCATACAATTCATCTTTTGACTGATCATCTGCGCTGATTTTCTTCCAGCTGCCATAGATGGTGTTTTCTTTCATGGCTTCTGTCAGCTCCCCAACAGGTCTGGTAATGACTCTGGACAGAAAGCTTCCCGCTACGATCGTTGGGATCAGCATGATTAATGATGCGACAACCAGAACGAAAAATAACGTTTCCATTGTTGATGTGTGACTCGTCAGTTTTTTATAAATTTGCAATGTCACGACATCACCGTTTTCCCAGATAACAGGTTTAGCAACCGTTGCAAAGTCAGCTTGATTTTCCATGGAAATAATCGACCTTGATTCGGAGGTCACGTAACGCCCTTGAAGCTCCCGATAATCTGCTTTCATGACTTCAACAATATAGGATCCGCTCTCATCAATCACTCTAATCATGCCTTCTGTTGGCAGAAAAGCATCAAGCATGTCATTTTGTGATATGTCCGGATTCTCATTCAACGTTGAAATTATTTCATTTGTTTGTGTGTTTAAATCTGCCATTTCACGATCCAGGGACTGCGCGTGGAATAAATAATAAATCGATGTGTTCACAAGCAAGATCAGTATAAGCATAAACAAACTGGAAAACAGCCTGATTTTAACCGATAATTTCATCAACTATGTTCCTTTATTGTATAACCGACGCCACGGACGGTTGAAACATAAGGCTCTTTGAATGGTTTATCTATTTTTTGGCGTAAATAACGAATATAGACATCTACAACATTCGTGTCACCGAAATAATCAAACCCCCACACATGCTCAATCAGCTGATCACGTGTGAGCACAACATTTTTATTTTGCAGCAGATAAACAAGCAGGTCGAATTCCCTTGGTGTTAGCTCAATCGGCTGCTTTTCCCGTCGGACTTCGCGTGCTTCAACATCAACGATCAGATCACCAACTTTAAGTTCCTCATGTTGCGGAGCAGCCGCTTTTTTAGGCCGTCGCAGCTGTGCTCTGACCCGCGCAAGCAGTTCCTCGATTTGAAACGGCTTTGTAATATAATCATTAGCCCCTTGGTCGAGACCGTTCACTTTATCATAAACCTCGTCACGAGCTGTAAGGAGAATAATAGGTGTGGATTCATCAAATCGCCGTACACGCCGGAGCACCTCCATCCCGCTCAATTCCGGAAGCATAATATCCAACAGCACAAGATCCCACGCTTCATCCGTTATAAGGGTTAAGGCTGTGTTCCCATCTGCTGCAACGGTTGTGTTGTAATCTTCATACGCCAGCTCAAGCTGCAGCACCCTGCTCAGTTTTTGTTCATCTTCCACAATCAGTATGTTGGGTTTTTCCATTTAAGACTCCACTCGCTTCCTTTAGCTCTTGTAGTTACTATATCAAATATTGACCGAAAAGTGGATGGCTTGGACCGTTTAGCCCGTCTGTTTTGTGAACGTCGGGGATTTTCGTGTGAACTTCGGGGAGTTCATCATGAACTTCGGGTAATTCGCTGTGAACTTCGGAGATTCCCTCGTGAACTTCGGGATAATCAGCCACAAACAAGCGCAAATACTTTCCTTAAGAAGCATTTTAAAATAAGATGAAACCAGGAGGGGATCATATGCTTGCACTTGATCATATCGTCATTGCTGCCAACGATCCGGAAAAAGCGGCTGATCGTTTTGGAGAAAAACATAATATTACCGTAATTGAAGGCGGTCAGCACACCAACTGGGGAACGTACAACTATCTTGCTTATTTCACCAATGACTGCTATATCGAATGGATTGGCATTTTTGATGAAACAACTGCAGCCCGCTCAAAAAATCCATTAATCCATCTGCTTTTCAGAGAGCTTGCGGAGGGTAATGAAGGGCCTATTCAAGTCGCGCTGCGGACTGATCAAATGGATGATTATGTACTAAATCTGCAGGAACGCGATCTCCCATTTGCAGGCCCTATACCCGGAAGTCGCGAACGCCCGGACGGAAGCCTGCTGGAATGGCGGATGCTTTTCCCTGAAGGTGATCGGAAGGTCTTGCCTTTTCTGATCGAATGGGGTGAGGTTAAAAATACGCCGCAGGACCCCAAGCTGATCAACAACAAGGCGATAAACTCAATTTCAATTCCTGGAGCAGCGTCTGGAAAGTTCACCTCCATTTATCAGCTGAATACGGAAAATCAGATAGTCCAGCTGGAGAATACGGCATTAAAGGGCTCTGATGACCTTAATTTTTCAATTGGATAGGCAGAAACACGGCTAAACACATGCAAAAAAAGACACAGCGCGTGTCATCACTTAAACCAACTCCATCCGATGCCGGCATTCACCCCCAAAAGTGAATGCCGGTTTTTTTTATTGACATTCAAACAGCCATTTGAATATAATACAATCAAATATTAATTTGAATGAGGTGTGAAGGATGGCGCAGGATGTTTGCGATGTCACCTGTATTAATGAAGACAAAGTAAACCATGTCAAACAGGAGCTGAATAACCAGCCGATTGACAAGGTTATCGGACTATATAAACTTCTGGCAGATCGTAACAGACTTCAAATTGCACTGGCGCTGTTAGTGGAAAAGGAACTATGTGTCTGTGATCTTGCCAATGTTATTGGGGCAACGACTGCCACCACTTCCCATCACTTGCGTAAACTCCACAAGGCAGGGATTGCCACCTTCCGCAAAGAAGGTAAACTCGCCTATTACGCATTATCAGATGACCATATGAAACAAGTGATTTCACAGAGCTTCCTTCATGGAAAGGAGGAAAGCGCTCATGTCGGCTGAACCTCATCAAACATACCGGCTGAATGGTATATCATGTGCCAATTGTGCACAAACATTTGAAAATAATGTAAAAGATATTAATGGCGTAGAAGATGCAAACGTTCATTTTGCCACGTCAAAAATTGAAGTTGTCGGAGAAGCTTCCATTGCCGACATTGAAAAAGCAGGATCGTTCGAAAATATTAAAGTTATCAGAGAAAACACCGAACCTGAAAAAGAACCATTTTGGGTGAGACATGACACGATTTTGCTCGCCGCTCTGCTTCTCGTATTTGGTATTGTGGCGAATATCGTGTTTGGCAGTTCACATTACCTGCCAAACGTGCTCTACGGGCTGTCAGCGCTCATCGGCGGTTTGAGCCTGTTTAAGGCGGGGCTTATCAATCTGACGAAATTTCGCTTTGATATGAAAACATTGATGACAATTGCCGTGTTGGGGGCGGCCATAACCGGGGAGTGGCGCGAAGCTGCTGTTGTCGTTATTTTATTTGCGATCAGTGAAGCGCTTGAGTCCTATTCGATGGATAAAGCACGTTCGTCGATTCACTCCTTGATGAAACTTTCACCGAATAAAGCACGCATCAGGCGAAACGGCAGCGAACAAACGTTAGCAGTTGAAGATATAATCGTTGGCGACACCATGCTCGTCAAGCCGGGTGAACGGATCGCAATGGACGGCACGATTATCACCGGGTTTTCTTCTATTAATCAGGCATCGATCACCGGTGAGTCTATCCCTGCAGAAAAAACGGATGGTGATGACGTTTTTGCAGGCACAATCAACCAAGACGGTTTCCTCGAAATCGAAGTAACAAAAAAAGCTGAAGATACGACCATCGCAAAAATTATCCATATGGTCGAAGAGGCACAAGAAGAGCGAGCGCCGGCGCAGGCGTTCATTGACCGGTTTGCCGCCTATTACACCCCGGCCATTATGGTTATTGCGGCATTGGTTGCTGTCATCCCGCCACTAATCGGCGGTTCGTGGGGAACATGGGTCTATCAGGGGCTTGCCGTTCTCGTTGTCGGCTGCCCGTGCGCACTGGTCGTATCAACACCGGTAGCTATCGTTACAGCAATTGGTAATGCCGCCCGCAACGGGGTTCTGATAAAAGGTGGCATTCACCTCGAACAAATCGGTGCCATCAATAAAATGGCGTTTGATAAAACAGGCACATTGACGAAAGGAACACCACAAGTTACAGACGTCCACTTTTTCACCGATCAACGTGACAGAGCACTCAGTTGCCTGAAGGGGCTTGAAGCTAATTCGAATCATCCGTTGGCAAAAGCAATCATGACTTATATGAATGATACGCATCAAACGATTCCAAAAGCAGATGTTCAATCTTTCCATACCGTTCACGGGAAAGGCATTCAAGGTGAGATTAATGGCGAGACCGTTTACGCCGGGTCGCCTGATTTCTTTAAAAACGTGCCTGCCGATCAGATCAAGGACTATCAGAAAGCCGGCAAAACCGTTATGGTATGCGGGACAGACGACGAACTGCTGATGGCTGTTGCCCTGCGCGACGAACCGCGGACCGAAAGTAAATCAGTCATTCAGAAATTGCACGCTCTTGGAATCAAACAGACGTATATGCTGACAGGGGATCATCAACAGACGGCCGAGGCATTAAAGAATGACTTGAAGCTGACCGATGTTAAAGCAAATCTTTTGCCCGAAGATAAACTAAGCTTCATTAAGACACAAGAAAACGGAAAGATCGCCATGATTGGAGATGGCATTAATGATACACCGGCACTCGCAGCATCCGACGTCGGCATCGCCATGGGCTCAGCTGGAACCGACAGCGCCCTGGGAACAGCTGATGTTGCCCTGATGGGAGATGACTTGGATAAATTACCCTACACCGTTAAATTGAGCCGCAAAGCACTGGGCATCATTAAACAAAATATCGGCTTTGCAATCGGTATAAAAATCCTTGCTCTCCTGCTCGTTATCCCCGGCTGGCTGACATTATGGATTGCCATCTTTGCCGATATGGGAGCAACACTGCTCGTGACATTAAATGCATTAAGACTCATGAAAATAAAGTGAAACTTCATTCAGCGGGACGCTTTTCCCGCTGAATGTTAGTTGAACAGAATCGGGCATTTAAGGCCAGTTAGCCGCCGTTCTTTGGCGGGTTACCGGCCTTTAGATGCGGGGAAGAGTGAAACTTCATTCAGCGGGACGCTTTTCCCGCTGAATGTTAGTTGAACAGAATCGGGCATTTAAGGCCAGTTAGCCGCCGTTCTTTGGCGGGTTACTGGCCATTAGATGGGGGGTGAAATGGAAGCATGCGCTCCAAAACGCAGCCACACACTCTCTATATTGTGTCTTATATATGTTTGTGTACAAAAGGGGCTTTTGTGGTATACTAAACATAGAAAAGGGGCAATCCCCATATAATAAGAAAAACCGCCGATAAACACCGGCGGTCAACAATAGACCGAACCCCATCAAAGGGGGCGGCTCTTGGAAGGTGTGTGAACCTCCCACCTCGAGCGACCAACTCAGGGGAGGTTTACTTCTTGCTTGGATAAGCAAGAATCGCAACCATTGTTCCAAATGAAATCATTAAAGACAACACCTGAAAAGTGGTCATAAGGCATCACCCCCTTTCTACCGGGGACGAGCCGCCCTCCCATGAGAAGTCGGTCTATTGTTTCTTTATTTTATCACACTTCCCTTGCTGTTTGCTTTCAGTTCACCAGTTATCATTCTCAACATATAAGCTGATCATCCGCAACGGGTGATCAGCTTATTTTGTGCCAAGCGCACATACCGTATCATTCGGTTTTGTCGGTTTCAGGAAAAATTCCACATCATTAAATCCGGCGTGGGTCAGCAATGCTGACAACTGTCCTCCGATCAGCTCGCTCGTTTCATCAGAAGCGCCTTTTTCGTGCGGCCTGATCGTTAAAGCAATTTTTCCGCCAATGTTCATCTGACTGCGAATGTTTTCAAGTGTCCCGACCGGGGCCTCCCAAAACGTGACATTGTTGATAACAAGCACCTTATCAATTTTTTGCGGCAAATGCGGCATGTTTTCCGCTTTCCCTTCAATTAAACGGATTTGCCCATTGATCAAACGTTTGTTTAATTGCCTTAGTGCCTGATAAACCATCACACCAGACGGGTCCATTCCTGTTATTGTCAGGTTCTCTCCCTGCTCCAGCACATATTTCATCGCTTTGCCGGAACCAAAGCCAATTTCGAGGATGTGCTCGTCATCCTGGATACCCAAAAAATCAATTGTCCATTTGTTAATCGCCTTATTTTCTTTGGACATAAACCAACCGGCCAAATACCCTGTTTTGCCATGCGGCTCTGCGAACTGTGAAAAAAATGTTCCCATGTACATCGACTCCTTATGGGAACGTTATTCCCCATAAAACAAAAAATAATCACCCTTAAAACAAGGGTGATTAACTATTCTACGCCAGTTGCTGATGAAGAAATTTGGTCACCGATTCCGGCGTTTTTGTATCAGCACTATGCTGGTGTGCAAGCTTCTCGCCATCTTTGAAAAGCAAAATACTCGGGATACCCATGACTTCATATCGCTGCGCAATGCCTTCCACTTCATCACTGTTAATCTCATACCAGTCATAGTTGTTGAACTCCTCCATGACATCCCCGATGAACATATCCATGCGTTTGCAGTCCGGGCACCAATCAGCGAAAAATTTCACAATCACAGGTGCATCCGATTGAATAATCTCATTGAATTGCTGTTCAGTTTCAATATGCTTCATTATCAAAAACCCCCCCTCATAACGTTTCTATTTACATTGTATCTATTTTAACCCGGTGTGTCTTTTACT
This sequence comes from Lentibacillus persicus, assembly GCF_900112705.1. Classification (GTDB taxonomy): domain Bacteria; phylum Bacillota; class Bacilli; order Bacillales; family Amphibacillaceae; genus Lentibacillus; species Lentibacillus persicus. The sequence goes on along the minus strand of NZ_FOMR01000013.1, from coordinate 54,792 downwards.
TTGTTTACGCTTTACGCCTTATATTCAACTTTTCCAAGCAGATAAGCTCCAGCCAGTCCTGCTGCGAACGTCACAATACTAACTAACACGCGTGAGACCTCCGCCGGCCAGCCCGGAAACACGACAAAAACAGATCCGATTACCATGCCGATAACTACAGCAAACGTCCCGGTATAATAATGATTTAAAAAGAAATTAACAAGCTTGCTCATGAAAACAATGCCAAGGATAATTCCGGCAGCGGTAACAGCAATGATATCAAGCTGCAGATTGCTGATGGCACCTATAATCGTTGTATACACGCCCAGGATCAAAAGCATTAATGAACCGCTGATTCCGGGCAGGACCAACGCGCTGCTGGCAATAAACCCGGAAAAAAACAACAAAATATAAGTCGACGAGGTCATGTTTTCAATTACAGGTCCCTCACTGGCCTGCAGAAATGCCATCGAACCAACAATAACGGCACCTATTAAAAGCAATATAATATGTTTAGTCTTGAATTTATTCGTTGCATCAGCTTTATGGAACAAATACGGCAAGACACCCAAAATCAGCCCCAAAAAGAAAAATTTTGTCGGTCCCGGATAATTTTTAAACAGCCAATCGATCACATTACTTAACAAAAAAATTGCTGTAATGATTCCAATGCCAAGCGGAATCAAAAAGCCTAATTGTTTTTTCCACTCCTTACTTACAAACCCGTTGATGGCAGCAATAAGCCGCTCATAAATCCCGAGCAGAACGGCGATCGTTCCCCCGCTTACGCCAGGCACAACATCACTCGCCCCCATCAAAATGCCACGGTAAATATTTTTCCATTCCATTATTAATTAGCTCCTTTTTTCCAGCGCTCTTATAAAATCATAAGAACATCATATCAAATTATGCTTGTAAATCACATTGAAATTTTATATACTGCAATTAAGCTATTTTGTTATACAAGATAGCTTGATTATTATATAGTATCTTGCATAACAAGGCAGGTTGGATTATGAAATTACGAAGCCAGTTATTAAAGGGGATTCTCGAAGGCTGCATTTTATCTATCATTAGTCAGCAGCCCACATACGGCTATGAACTTTCCGTGAAATTGCAGGGATTCGGATTGGATGATGTGAGTGAAGGGTCCATCTACCCTATTTTATTGCGGCTGCAAAAAGAAAAACTGATAAAGGGTGAAATGAAAAAATCTGAATCGGGGCCGAAACGCAAATATTATTATTTAACCGATGACGGGCTCGAATCATTGAGGCTATTTATCCATCACTGGACAACCATTAAACAGCCAGTGGACAATATTATTGAAAAAGGAGGCCACCGGTTATGAACACAAAAGACCTTATCCAGCTCAACAATGAAAAACGAGAGCAGTTAACCAAAGAAAATAAACAATACTATGGTGATATGCTCGTCTATATCCGGACGAACTTTACAAAATCAGAACGTTATATCGAAGAAGTGCTGATGGAGTTACTCGACCATTTATTGCAGGCCCAGGCAAACGGCAGAACGGCCAAAGACGTTTTTGGGGATGACCCAAAAGCATACTGCAACGATATCGTCGGGGAAATTCCATCGGAGAAAAAGGCCAATCGTCTTTCGTTTATTTTTTACCTCGTCATGAACCTCGGTGGTCTTGTCAGTTTAACTGCCGGAACCGTTGGACTTGTTTTATTTTTCATTTTCGGTCTCGGAGAAGGAACGATAGCCTTTCCGCTGGGGTCTGGAATTCTGGTTATCCTTATCGACCTTATACTTTTATTGTTATTTGTCATGGCTATTTTAAAATGGGTCAAAAACTCAACTTTTAAAGAAAAACAACCCAGGAAATGGGTTGAATTCTTACTGCTATGGGCTTCGACTGCATTGTTCATCGGCCTTTCACTGCTCGTCCCACGGTTCATGCCCGATATCGGTCATGTCATACAAATTTCGTTTCCAGTTTTTATACTTACTGGAGCTGTGATGTATATCTCTTCGGTTGTAATGAACAAAAAAATGCAGCTCGTAAAGTGATGAGTCCTTTCTTTATCAATGTTTAATTTGATTCATACAGGGAAAAGTTTATTAAAACTTTTCAAAAGAAAGGAAATCCAATATGCGAAAAGCACAATATCAGCCAGCACAAGATCAGCAACTGACGGATGCTCAAGAAGTACATTTCGCAAAAGAATTTAAAAAAGCCGACATTGCCGGCGGATATCGCAGACCCAATGTCAGAGAAGCAAAACGCGAAAACCCCGACTTAAAAAGGTAAAGTGAAACTTCAATCAGTGGTGCGCTTTTTCCCACTGATTAAGATGAACAAAGGCTAAAACCGCAACGTCCGTTGCAACGCCTTTGTGACCTGCGTCCTGCAGGCCCGAACAGAATCGGGCATTTAGGGCCAGTTAGCCGCCTTTCTTCGGCGGATTACTGGCCGTTAAATGCGGGATAAAATATAGTTTTACCCTGTCCATAACGGTTGGACAGGGTATTTTTGTGTATTGCACTTCTTTCCAGTTTATGTAACGATGGAAATCATTTGAAACTTACCCGCATTCTTTTCGTAGTTAACTATAGTTACATATATTGGGGGACTATTTATGTCAGAAACAGCCATGGAATTAATCAATGTCAAAAAGACACTAGGAAACAAAGCGATTATTAAAGGGGTCTCATTCGAAATTCATAAGGGAGAAGTGTTCGGGTTTATTGGACCCAACGGCGCCGGCAAAACGACAACCATCCGCATGATGGTAGGGTTAATGGGGCTCTCAGGCGGCGATGTCCGCATTCAAGGCGCAAGTATTAAAACAGACTATAAAGAAGCTATCAGAGAAGTTGGGGCGATTGTTGAAAACCCTGAAATGTACCCATTCTTAACGGGGAAACAGAATTTAAAGCATTACGCCCGTATGATGCCTAACGTTCCGCATAGTCGAATTGAAGAAGTTATTAAGCTTGTCGGACTGGAACAAGCCATTAATGAAAAAGCCGGCAAGTATTCGCTGGGAATGCGGCAGCGGCTCGGTATAGCCCAGGCTCTCCTGCAGAAGCCTTCCGTGCTCATTCTGGATGAGCCCACCAACGGATTGGATCCCGCCGGCATCAAAGAAATCCGGCAATACATACGAAAGCTGGCACAAGAAGAAAATGTTGCTGTCATCATCTCGAGTCATTTGCTGTCTGAAATCGAGCAAATGTGTGATCGGATTGGTCTGATTAAAAATGGCGAAGTGATCGCAATTCAGGATGTTAATGCAGCAGCAGATGAGACTGAAACCGCAGAAGTTCAAATGGAAGTAACGCCACTGAGCACGGCCTGTGAGGTACTTCGAAACGATTACAATCTTGATGCAGATGCTTCTAACGCCACGCTGACAATTCGTACGGAACGTGAAATGATTCCCGATATTGTTGAGACATTTGTCAGGCACGAGATAAAGATTTACCAGATAAGCATGACGACCTCTACGCTTGAAGATAAATTCTTTGATTTGATTGGGGAGAATACGATTGAGTAACTTTTTTCAGCTGCTCATTAACGAGCAGATTAAATTGTACATACGCAAATCAACATGGATCATGTATATTCTCATAGCCGTTCTTGTCCTTGGTCTGGCTTTTTTATCTGATTATACTGTTGAACAAGCCGCGAAATATCAGGATGACAATTGGCAAGAGACACTCGAACAGGAAAATGCCGACCTGCAGCAGCAAATGGAAGAGGACGATATGATGCAAGGCTTTAATAACACGCAGATTGAGAAAAATAATTTCTATCTTGAAAATGATGTCCAGCCGCGCAGTTACGATGCCTGGCAGTTTGTCATGGGAAACGAATTTTTACTATCGCTGGTAAGTCTTTTTACCATCATAGTTGCTGCAGGGATTATCGCGAATGAGTTTAAGTGGGGAACGATCAAGCTATTGTTGATTCGCCCGATTACACGAACTAAAATTTTAGCTGCGAAATACGTATCCGTTTTATTATTTGCGTTGTTCACACTCTTATTTGTCTTGATTTTCTCATGGCTTTCCGGTGCACTATTTTTCGGTGTCAACGGAATGGATCCGTACATTGTCCTAAATGAAAGTGATGGGTTTGCCCACGTTTCCATCATTGGAGAAATCATCGAAGGTTATGGCTTACAGCTTGTGACACTTGTAATGATGGCAACGTTTGCCTTCATGATTTCTGCGATATTCCGGCAAAGCTCGCTGGCTATTGGTGTCGCTATTTTCCTGATGCTTTCGGGAAATGCGATTGTCTCATTTTTTTCCGAGTACAGCTGGGCCAAGTATATTTTGTTTGCCAACACTAATATGAACCAATATATAAACGGTTCACCTATGTTTGAAGGCATGAGCTTAGGGTTTTCATTAACTGTGTTGGCTGTATACTATGTTGTTTTCCTTAGCCTGGCATGGCTCTTTTTCACAAAACGGGACGTCGCAGGACACTAATTTTTCAACAGCATATAATTGAAACATATATTATAATAGGGTTAGATTGAATATACCGAGGTGTGAAATCATGAAACGTTATTTAACGGCCATTTTCATAGGCATTAGCGCTGTTGTGCTGATTATTGGCCTTGGTGTGGATCTTTATTGGAGCGGCATTGCTGCATGGGGAATAACGGTTATTTGCCTTATTTTCGCCGTATACTTCACAAAATATATTCCAAATGATGAAAATGACGAGAAACATTAACCGGGGAGCCGATCAGCGCCCCCGGTTTTGTTTTTGAAATTGAATAATGCGTGCTTCAATTTCATCACGTACGCGTTCGAAAGCTTGCCAGCGTTCGGCTTCTGTCCCTTCAGCTTTGGCAGGATCATCAAATCCCCAGTGCTCTTTCTTCACATGCGGCGGTGTCATCGGACAGTTTTCCCGTGCATCGCCGCAAAGTGTCACGACCATCTTAGCGTTATTCAAAAGATCAGAATCAATCGTGCTTGATTCCTGTTCAGAAATGTCCATCCCGGCATCTTCCATGGCTCTCACAGCCAGCGGGTTCAAACCGTGGGCTTCGATTCCGGCGCTCCTGACATCCCATTTATCACCGAGATATTTTTTCCCAAATCCTTCCGCCATCTGACTCCGGCACGAATTTCCCGTACAAAGAAAATAGAGGGTCGGTTTTTCAGCCATAATATTCCTCCTTAATGGTTTGTATTCCGAGAGGTTCACAGCAACAGCAACGTCAGATACAGCCCGAACAAGGTGATAAACAGTGTCGGGACAGTAAGCACAATGCCGACTTTAAAATAATAGCCCCATGAGATGTTAACACCTTTCGTCTTTAACACATGAAGCCACAACAGTGTTGCCAGCGAGCCAATCGGGGTGATTTTCGGACCAAGGTCGCTTCCGATAACGTTGGCGTAAATTAACCCCTCTTTTAAAACCCCGGTAGCGCTTGTATCAGCAATCGCCAGTGCATCAATCATGACAGTCGGCATATTATTCATAATCGATGATAAAATCGCCGCGATGAATCCCATCGACATCGTTGCTGCAAACAAGCCCTGATCAACGGCCGCATCAAGAACACCTGCCAGCAGATCTGTCAAGCCGACATTCCGCAAGCCATAGACAACGACATACATGCCCAGCGAAAAAAACACGATATCCCATGGCGCGCCTTTTATAACTTTACCGGTTGCTACTGCACTGCTTTGCCGCCCGAGAAGCAGAAAGATAATCGCAATTGTTCCGGCCACAAATGACACTGGGATTCCGAAAAACTCGCTTGTAAAATAGCCGGCTAAAAGAATGCCCAAAGCCAGCCACGACAAGCGAAACATTTTTTCATCCTTAATGGCGTCCCGTGGTGTCTTTAAGTCACTGACCTCATAGCTTCCCGGTATATCTTTCCTGAAAAATAAATACAATACCAGAATGCTGGCAAGAAGCGAGAATATATTCGGTATGATCATGCGCGTTGCATATTCCAAAAACCCGATCCCAAAGAAATCGGCTGAGACAATATTAACCAGGTTACTGACAACGAATGGAAGTGAGGTTGTATCCGCAATAAACCCGCTCGCCATAATGAATGGCAGTATGAAGGCATCCCGAAAATTCAACGCCCGGACCATCGCCAGTACAATCGGCGTCAGAATCAGCGCTGCCCCGTCGTTGGCAAACAACGCCGCAACAATCGCACCCAAAACCGAAATATAAATAAACATTTTAACGCCGTTGCCGCCTGCAAGCCGCGCCATATGTAAGGCAGCCCATTCAAAGAATCCGATTTCGTCGAGCACCAGAGAAATGATAATAATCGCAACAAACGCCAACGTCGCATTCCACACAATATCGGCAACAGCCATCACATCATCAAATGTGACAACACCGACAAGCAAGGCTATCAGCGCAGCAAAACACGCTGTATACCCTATCCCGAGATTTTTAGGCTGCCAAATTATAAGTACAAGTGTCGCAAGAAAAATAATGATTGCTAAGATTGTTTGTATGTCCATGCGTGTTCCCCCTAAGACGGATTAACATTGGTTTAATTGTTTAGCTTTATTCATTTCCTGGTATAATGGTTCTTGAACCGGGAGAGATTCCACGATTTGTTACCAATGTATAAAACGGTGCCTCACGGTTCAGAGGATAATAAATCCACTGACCGCAATGGTCTTCTGTTATAACTATTTGACGGAAAGATGCAATCATCTAAAATCATGTTTTTCTTTCAATGACGCCGGGGCAGCTTTTACCATTTGTTGAAGCAGAAAAGCAGCGACCGTAATATCATCCACGAAACCGAAAAAATAGAAGAAATCAGCTATAAATGGAATGGATTTATGAAATGTGAATAAAAACTTAAACCGTTTAATCAGTTTCTTCATCAGCAACACCCGATTCTTTAAGTCTCTTTTCGTAAAGTTTGTAGCTCTTTAACTGTCGCAGTTCCCATAAACTGCGAACTAGTTAGTGCTCCGTGCACCGCTTCGGAAATACAATTGAATGCTTAAAGCCGCCCCGGCAATATACTTCGCTTTCCATGGGCACGGCCTCGGGCCAACACGATGTTGGTCACAAAGGCGTTGGCTATTGACGCGGCGTTCTTAGCCTTTGAACCTTTCTTGCGGGGTCTTCGGACACGTGCGCATCCCTTGGAGTCTACGCATATTGCCTGCGCTGGGGATACTGCTGCTTCTGTGGTGCTATGCGATCCAACCATAGCGCAGGAAATACACGGAGACTCCAGCGGGAGCATAGGCATAGGTGAGACAACGAAGTGCCTTGGCACGAGTTGGCTCACCAGCCGCCCGCGGAAAGCGGAGTGTATTTCCGAAGCGGTGGTATAGCACTAACTGAAATTAGAATGAGAATTTTCACTACTTCGCAGTTTACATCAAATACGGAGCAGATAACAACCGTCTATGCGGAAGCAGCTTCCTTTAAAAAGAATAACATATAATTAACGACCGACGCTGAAAAAACCACCCTTTCTGCCGAAACAAAATATGCGTTAGTTCAGCCGCTATTCAGCCGAACTAACGCATTCACTCTTACTCTTATGTTGTAAGTTCACTTTTAGCTTCTTTGGCTTTATTCCCAGCTGATTTTAGCTCTTCCTTCGTTTCATTTACCGTGTGCAGCGCCTTTTCGGAGTCCTGCTTAATCTCCTTTGCGGATTGAACAGCCATTTCAGAGTCCTGCTTAACATTGCTTACTTCTTCTTTAAGCTCATCATTTGTTCTATCATAGATTTGCTGCACGCTGTTTGCTGCTTCTTTCAAAACACTGGCCGCATTTTTTGCTTTCGCCATTACTTCATCTTTGGTCTCCCGAGGGTTTTCTTTTATAGTGCTGGTAGTCTCAGCGATAGTCCCTTTGGCACTTCTTAAATTACGTCCCATTTTGCGGCGCGTATTTTTGTTTAGTAACGTAGCTGCTCCACCTGCTGCAGCGCCAATCACTGCACCTTTCAGAAACAGACTCTTTCCCTGTTTTTCCTGAGCTTCTTGCATCAAGGATCCTCTCCTTCGCGATTTAATCATTTAAAATTCATATTCTCTATACTCGTTTTGTACCACCCGCGCTTTTAAATTAAACGTTTCCCTATTTCAATAAACGGTTTGGCATAAACAACATTCTATCATCGTTTACACCAGGAGCGCCCCGGCCATCCGTGTTGTTAGTTAGAAAGTAAATTCCTTCTTCGGTCGAATAGACATCACGCACACGCCCCTCATCCGAAACAATGCGCTCTTCTGTTTCATTTTCCGGGTCAAAGCGATACAGACCTTCCCCGGCCAGTCCGCCAAAATAGAAAAAGCCTTCATGATACACCATGCCGGATGGTGCCCACGTATTGTTTCCGGAATGAATGAGCGGTTCTGTCATATCTGCTTCCGTTTCATCGCCCCGGATGACCGGCCAGCCGTAATTATTACCGGCTGCAATCTGATTTATTTCATCCTTTGCATTTGAACCATGCTCAGTCGCGTATAACTCGCCATCACCGTTCCAGGCAAGCCCTTGCGAATTACGATGACCATAAGAATAGACATACGAGCCCTCAAATGGATTATCGTCAGGAATCGTACCATCCAGATTCATACGCAGTATTTTTCCTGCTAAACTGTCAAGGTCTTGAGCCGAATCTTCCATAGTGGCATCACCCGTCGTTACATAAAGCTTTCCATCAGGTCCCACTTCAATCCGTCCGCCCTGGTGGACTTGTCCGCCCGGGATTTCATCAAGAAGGACTGATGTTTCTTCCCATTGATCCCCGGACTCTTCAATTGTTGCCACCCGTTGATAATAAGCTTCGTTTTCTTGATATGAATAATAAGCGATGGCTTCACGCGTCTCAGCAAAACCATCTGGCAGGAGGACACCCAATAGTCCTGCTTCAGGCTGATTTGAAAGATCTTTTGAAAATTGCACCGGTTTACGGGTCTGTTCCGCATTATCGATTGTCACGATGCTCCCTGTCCGTTCACTTACATAAAATTTGCCATCAGCGTGCTCGATTTCCCAGGGCTCCTCTAGATTTTCAGCAATTGTTTTTTTCTCCGTATCCTCATCTGCCGTTTTTGTTTCAGTGTCATCTGCTTCCTCTGCCTGTTCACTGTCTGATGGTGCCTGTCCTTCATCTGACTGTTCCGGACTGTCATCCTGGGAGCAGGCAGTCATCAGTATGACCAGGCTTGTGGTAAACGTTAGAAGATAGCGCATCATCATCACTCCCGTTGGTTATCTTATCACCATTTTAACATCTCAGATGAGGACAGCACCCAATTTATCTCCTGCTGCAGGCTCGTTGGGCTTGTTAATAAAATATGTAAAAACCGGCAAAAGCATTACCTGCCATTGCCGGTTTAATCCGTTAACCTAATTTTGCTTTTTTAGCTGCTTTTTCACGTTCATTTTGGTTCAACAATTTCTTCCGCAAGCGAACTTTTTCCGGTGTCACTTCACAATACTCGCCATCATTGAGATACTGAAGCGCTTCTTCAAGTGACATGTCACGCGTTTTTCTGATTGTCGCTGTCTGGTCTTTTGTTGATGAACGGACGTTTGTCAGATGTTTTTCTTTTGTGATATTAACCGTTAAATCGTTCTCCCGGTTATGCTCACCGACAATCATGCCGGCATAAACTTCGGTGCCCGGCTCAACAAAAATCACACCGCGGTCTTCAAGCTGCATGATACCATAAGTGGATGCTTTGCCATTTTCCATGGCTACAAGCACACCTTCGCGACGTCCGCCGACTTGTCCTTTGACGAGCGGTTCATACGTATCAAACGTATGATTCAGGATGCCGTAACCGCGTGTCAATGACATAAATTCAGTTGCATAGCCAATCATACCGCGTGATGGTACTTTAAATTCGATACGAACCTGGCCATTTCCTTGATTGACCATATCAATCATTTCACCTTTGCGTTCGCCAAGCGATTCCATCACAGGTCCTGTATAATCTTCGGGCACATCTACCTGCACATGTTCCACCGGTTCATATTTGACACCGTCAATTTCTTTAATAATGACCTGTGGTTTTGACAATTGCAATTCAAAACCTTCGCGGCGCATATTTTCAATTAAAATGGACAAATGCAGCTCACCGCGTCCTGAAACCGTCCACGCATCAGGTGAATCGGTCGGCTCAACATGAAGACTGACATCTGTTTCAAGTTGTTTCATTAAACGTTCCTCAATTTGTCTGGACGTGATATAGGTACCTTCACGCCCGGCAAAAGGGCTGTTATTCGTCAAGAATGTCATCTGCAGTGTCGGCTCATCAATACGAAGCCATGGCAAGCCCTCAGGATGATCCTGCGGGCAGATTGTCTCCCCGACATTGATGTCATCCAGTCCTGCGATTGCTACAATGTCGCCTGCCTGTGCTTCTTGAATTTCGACCCGCTTCAGACCGGTAAACCCGAACAATTTACTGATACGGAACGATTTCTGCGATCCGTCTTTTTTCATGACGACAACCTGCTTTCCGACACTGATTTCCCCTCGAACAACGCGGCCGACACCAATGCGCCCCAGATAATCATTGTAGTCCAGCAGCGTAATCTGAAATTGCAATGGGTCGTCTGTTGTATCAGGCGGTGCCGGGATATGGTTTAAAATCGTTGTGAATACCGGATCCATCGTTTCCGACTGTTCCTCCGGCTCTTCACCGGAAGTACCATTCAATGCTGATGCAAAGAGAACCGAAAATTCCAGTTGTTCATCATCTGCACCAAGTTCAATGAACAAATCCAGCACTTCATCAATCACTTCATTCGGACGGGCATTTGGCCGGTCAATTTTATTTAATACAACAATCGGTGTCAGCTTCTGATCGAGTGCTTTTTTCAAAACGAACCGTGTCTGTGGCATACAGCCTTCATAAGCGTCTACCACAAGCAGGACACCATCAACCATTTTCATAATACGTTCAACTTCCCCGCCGAAGTCCGCATGACCCGGTGTGTCGAGTATATTGATCGTTGCTCCATCATGTTTTATTGCTGTATTCTTGGATAAAATCGTAATTCCACGTTCACGCTCAATATCGTTTGTGTCCATAGCACGATCATCCACTTGTTCATGTTCGCGAAATGTTCCCGAGTATTTCAGCATCTGATCGACAAGTGTCGTCTTACCATGGTCAACATGGGCGATAATAGCAATATTACGAATGTCTTCTCTTAATTGCATAAAAAGTACGCTCCTCTATCATTTAAGAATGACTCAAAACTATCCAATTGTATCACAAAGCTAAATTTCGTGCAACGAAGGCTTTTCCCAGACTTTTATGTGTTTTGTTATGGTGTATGAGTCCCCCGGGTGCGCGACACGCCCGGCAAACGTCTTTAGTCACGTGGGGACGAACCAATATCGCGTGATGTGCGGCGGATTCCGCGTGGTCCACTTCACATTTAGCGTGAAGCTCACCGGATTTCGGTTGGTCCTCTCCGGATTTCGATTGGTCCCGCTCCCCTTTCGCGTGGTCTGCCAAAACAGCGCTGTTTCCACCATATGAAACATCATGTTCCGGGAAAAGTGGATATGCTATTCGTGAAACGTGATAATAAACTTTGCGCCACCAAGCTCTGAGTCTTGCACTGTAATTTTGCCGCCGGACTGCTCAACAATTGCCCGTGCAATTGCAAGCCCAAGACCGGTCTCTCCAGTTTTACCTTTAACAAACCGATGAAAAATATGCGGGATAAGCTCCTGTGGTACCCCTTCCCCGTCATCTTCAATTGTAATCATATTCTCCCCGGCTTTAATCGCCACTTGCGAACGGGCATGCCTGATCGCATTAAAGGTGATATTCGACAGCGCACGCAGCAATTTTTCCTGATCAGCGTAAAAGATGCTATGCTTATCCGCCGAATGATGCAATTCGATTCCTTTGTCACTCACTAACGGCAAAGCCCGGTCCAACACCTGTTCAATCAGTTCAGCTCCATTAATTTGTTCAGGCTGGTACGTCGTCTGCTCACTGTCGAGTTTTGCCAGTAAAATCATTTCATTGATGATGGTCTTCAAACGGCTGACTTCCGTTACCATCATTTCCAGCCCTTTTTCCCGGTCATCATTGTCAAAAACACCATCACGGATCCCTTCTGCATAGCCCTGAATTGTCATAAGCGGCGTTTTCAATTCGTGACTCGCATTCTGGAAAAACGCCTGTTGGGATTTCATATACCTTTCAAGCTCAGTTGCCATATCATATAATCCCTGTTCAACTTCTTTAATTTCACCTGTTGCTTTCACGCGTTCAATTTCATTAAATTTTCGTTTCTCAATTATTTTCAGCTGATGTTTCAACTTTGTCAGTGGGGTTACTAATTTATTCGTCAACAAATAGCTGAGCAAAATTGCCGCTATCCCCCCGATAATAAAAACAAGAATCATCCGCTGAAAGAAATCCTGCTGGACCGAATGCAGATCGGTCATTGGCGTCAACAACACCAATTCAAGCCCCGTTCGCTCCGGATAAATTAGTATCCTTGAGGTTACAAATTTACGATTACCAGCTTCCCATAATTCTTCCTGTTCATTGGCAAAATAATTGTTAGCTGAAAAATTCCGGACAAACTGCTGGGGCATCGTTGACAACATAACCTGGTCCTGACTGCGGTCATAAAGAAACAACTGCAGATCCTGTTCCTGCAAAAAAGTGCTGAACTCCTCCATGTTATCAACCGATCCATCTTGCTGGTTCAACACCTGGACGAGCAGCTCTCCTTTTTGCTGTAATTCGGTCCGCTCATTATCGATCAGCATGCCAAGGATTAATGAATAAACGACATAGCCTGTGACAGTGAGGATGACCAGCAGCAGAGCGGTAAAAGCCAGATTTAGCTGGGACTGAAGTTTCATGAAGATTCCTCTTCACTGCGCAGGCGGTAACCATAACCCCATACCGTCTCCAAGGGGAGATCGCTCATTTTTTTCCGGATACGTTTAACAAGGTCATCTACAGCGCGATCGCTGCCGAAATAATCTTCGCCCCAAATTTTTATCAGCAGCTCTTCACGGGAAAAAGCTCTGTTTACATTTTTAGACAACAGTAAAAGCAGATCAAATTCTTTCGTTGTTACATCCAGCTCCTCTCCATGCCAAAAAATCCTGCGTTCGGTCTCATGAATGAGTAATTGATCAACTTTAATATGTTCATTTGCCTCTTGACTGATTCCCGCAGGAGAACTGGCACGTTTGAATAAACGCTTGACTCTTGCTACAAGCTCTCGCGGGCTGAAAGGTTTTGTCAAATAATCATCGCCCCCCAGTTCAAGCCCGAGGATTTTATCAACTTCATCGTCTTTTGCGGAAATTATAATAATCGGGACATCACTTTCCTGACGAATTTTTTTGCAGAATTCATAACCGTCCATGCCGGGCAGCATGATATCCAGCACCCACATATCAGGCCGGCGTGTTTCCCAAAGTTTCCAGGCTTCTTCTGCAGATGCCATTACCGTAGCCTCATAACCTTCTTTTTTCAGGTAAGCTTCAACAATATTTTGGATATTCGTGTCATCTTCAACGACTCCGATATGATGTTTCACAAAGGACGCCTCCATCATTTATTTGTTATGATTATTATGAATAAGTACCGGGAATGTCAATAAAAGAATGCAATTTACACATTTTTGCCGTATTTTCACCAAATTCTTACCAAGTAACGGCAATATAATAAGAGTTGACTACATGATAACGTAAAGGGGTGAATTATTCATGGATTATAACAATCAGAACGATCATGAAAATAGAGACAATATGAATCAGGAATTTCCGGACAATCAGTCAGATCGTGAAACAACTTCTGCAGAAGAGGGCGGGATCGCACAGACAGCCAGACAAAACGCTCAAGCAAATCAGGATAAAAAAACAAACAACAGAAAACCCGGAAATTTGCTCAGTGGTTTAATCGGCGGTATTGTTTCAGCAGTCATAGTCGTGTTGTTATTTACGACAAATATTATACCAAATGATGGAACCAACTCTGGTTCTAATGGCAGTTCAAATGAAAATAATGACAACCAATCATCCAACACACCTGAAGTTACTGAAACGATTGCCTCAGACAATGCTGATACCGCTTCTAACATGGAAGAAGCCTCAAAAGCAGTCGTTGGGGTCACCCGCATACAACAGACAAACATATGGGAACAAGAAAGCTCGGAATCCGGCACAGGTTCAGGTATTATCTATAAAAAAGAAAATGGCGATGCTTATGTTGTAACCAACCAGCACGTTGTTGCCGATGCCCAGGAAGTTGAAGTAGCACTCAATAATGACGAGCGGATTGATGCTGAAGTGCTCGGTACAGATCAATTGAGTGACCTGGCTGTATTAAAAATTGACGGATCCAAAATCGATACCGTCGCAAGTCTTGGTTCTTCAAGTGATGTCGAGGTCGGCGAAACAGCGATTGCAATCGGTAATCCTCTCGGAATGGAATTTGCAAATACGTTGACCAGGGGCATCATCAGTGGCGTCGACCGTTCCGTTAATATGGATACAAATGGTGACGGACAGCCTGACTGGGTAACAGAAGTTCTCCAGACTGATGCAGCCATCAACCCCGGCAACAGCGGGGGTGCCCTTGTGAATTCCGAGGGAGAGGTCATTGGCATCAATTCGATGAAAATAGCCCAGACAGCTGTAGAAGGCATCGGCTTTGCGATTCCAATTGATACCGCAATGCCAATTATTGAGCAATTGGAAAAAGACGGCACCGTATCACGTCCATTTATTGGCATCAGTTCTGTATCAATAAGCCAAGTACCGCAGCAATACAGGGATCAAGTCCAAGTCCCTGAAAGTGTGGAAGGCGGTATGGTAATTGCCCAGACTGAAGAAGGATCACCTGCAGCTGAAGCCGACCTGCAGCAATTCGATGTCATAACCAAAATTAATGGCAATGAAGTAAAATCAATCGTTGATCTGCGTAAATATCTTTACAATGAAGCTGAAGCCGGCGAGACAGTTGAACTTGAAATATACCGCAATGGTGAAGCTCAAGCTGTTTCACTCGAACTCGCCGAACGTGAACAACCGTCTCAGTAAAGAAAGCAATTTGCTGATTAGAGGCCTGCAGTTTATATAAGCTGCAGGTTTTATTTTTAGGTTAGGATATTCAGGTGATGAAAAATACAACAAAAGCCTTTATACTTTTATTATAAGGTTTATAAGAGGATGTGATTGAATGGTATGCCCGTCATGCGGCAGGCAAACTTCTGAAGGAAAGTTTTGCACAAATTGCGGTGCGCAATTGGCTGTTGAAGAAAAGAATGAAGGTGTAACAGGCCAGCAGCATGAACAAACGCCTTCACAAAGCGATGATGCTGCTACTGCCAATTCCGGAAAAACAGCAAAAACGAGGGATTTACAGGAAAAAATAAAAACGGCAGGAGAGGATTTTGGTCACTTTTTCACAACACTGGTCAAAACGCCGAGTGAGGCCAAAAAAGCAAATCACACAGATACAATCTCCGGCCTTACAACAATTATCATAATGGCCTTGTTGCTTTCGGTCAGCTATTTTGTTGCGTTCAATAGTATCCCGGCTAATTTTTACGGAAGCATTTCACTTATTGATGGTTTAATTCTGCCATTTATATCATTTATATTGCTGCAGCTCTTGATCGCGTCGCTGACGTTTGCGGGGGCGAAATTGGCCGCCCAAGCTTTCTCATTTCCTGACATCATAGCCAAATATGGCGCTTATCTCATTCCGTTTCTTCTTTTATATGCAGCAGGACTTATTTTTTCAATCCTTGGGATACCGGTGCTCGCTGGTCTGTCGATTGTCATAAGTATACTCGGATTCCTTCTCTTTGTTCCGGCATTTATTCTTTTAGAGCAGCCTTCAGAAGGATTTGACATCATTTATGTTTTGCTCGGATTAAATATTATCATCGTTCTGGCGTTTGGATTCTTCAGTCAATCATTTGTAACGTCAATCGTCGGAAACATGATGGACACCATGTTCGGCGGATTTTAAAAGAGACTGAGAAAAAAGGTTTAAAAGTAAATGAAAAGACGAACGATTACTAGGAAAGGAAGCGGGATACACCGCTCCGGAAATATGCTTCGCTTTCCGCGGGCGGCTGTTGAGCCAACTCGTGCCAAGGCACTTCGTTGTCTCACCTATGCCTCTATTCCCGCAGGAGTCTACGCATATTTCCTCCGCTAACCTTGATTATCGTTCGTCTTTTATATTGGATATATAAGTTATGTCCCAACCTCTTCGTTCAAGCTAGAGGCTGATGTTCGCATGCTATTCTTCATATTTTTTGTGATTCGGCGTCACACCGGTGAAATTCCCTTCACGGTCAGCAGCTAAAAAGCTTTCCTCATCGGTCACGCTTCCGACGTTCTCATCGCTGTTCGGGTACATTTCATCGTAGTTATCGCGGTCGCCGTAAAAATCGGATGCTGTTTCCGAGGTACCATAACGGCTAACTTCCTGCCACGCGTCCTCTGCATCATAACCGGTCTGTTCCTCATCTGTTGCCTCATCAGGATTTATATTCGGGCTGAAAACACCTTCTTCAATTGGTCGATCGCTTTGTGCCATGTCGTCCCCGGTTTTAGCATGGTCAAAACAGCGGTCCGCTGTCGGGACGGCTTCCAAGCGCTCAAACGGAATATCCCGTCCGCATTCAGTGCAGATCCCGTATGTGCCATCGGCAATTGCGTGAAGTGCCGTGTTAATATCCTCCAGCTCGGTTTCGGCATGTTCATTCAGTGCTATATCTTTTTCGCGTTCAAACATCTCTGTGCCCATATCTCCGGGGTGGTTATCGTAATTAGACAGCTCATCCACTGATTGCTTCGTCATTTCTAATGAATTTCCAAAATGATCCTTTACCTGCCCGATTAGTTCATCTTGTCGCTGCTCAAGTGCGTTTTTGCATTGTTTAAGCTGCTCGCTTGTCATCATAGATGTCAGCCTCCATTTTAAAAATGAATCGCTAATCATACTATGTGCCGATATGGATGATTGATACTTCATTTCAACTTCCATATCATGTTAATCGGCAGAACAGCATCAATCCGAATTCTTCCAAAGCATATCAATATGTGGGATGCCGTCATCTAAATATGATTCGGAAACTTGCCGGAAACCCAAGTCTGTATAAAACTTCTTGAGGTGCTCCTGTGCTTCAATCTTAATTACGGTTTCGTGCCATTCATCCGTAATATAAGCAATGGCTTTTCGCATAATCTGCCGTCCAAAGTCACGGCCGCGGTATTTTTTGGCCACCGCCACTCTGCCTATCGAGACTTCATTAAACACCGTATTGGCCGGCAAAATACGCACGTTGGCCGCTATTTCATCACCATTTTTTAAAAAGTAATGAATCGCCTGTTTATCATAACCGTCCAGCTCCGGATATGCACATTCCTGCTCAACGACAAAAATCTCGACTCGCAGTTTCAGCAGCGCGTAAAGATTGTCATTTGACAGTTGCTGAAATGATTTTATAGACCAATCCATTAATCGTCCGCTCCCTCATGACTTCTCCCGCCATTCCGCTCAGCTTTGTCGATTTCCTCTTGGACAACAAAAGCGAGATCATTATTGCCAAACACTTGAAGAATATTAAGTATTGTCTCGTTGGGAATATGCTCTGATTCCTGCTTGGAAACCGTTAATTCCAGGGCATCTTTTAAAGCTTGATTATCAAATTGTCCAGGATATGCCTGCTCATATAATACCACTGGGTCAATATTATGATTGATGCACCACTGGGCGTATACGAGGATCATCATTTTTTCATCCTGTTGGTAGCTTTCAATTACCTTTTGTTCCATTTCATTTTTATCCATCTTATTCCGCCTTTCGCAGCATAAAAACCCACATAAACGTCAAAGCTTGCTGCAGATCCAGTGGCAAGCCTTTATAGTGACGCTCTTTTACATCTTTTTTATACACTCCGAACCCATCGGCATATTTAAATTTATTTTCGGCAGCAAGTGTTTGAAATTCCCATGGCATAATCGTATTGCAGATAGTCGTCTCACCTTGAAGCCGCGGATAACTATTCACTCTGGGGCCAGCTGTCGGTCCTAGAATCCCGGCAAAAAGTAAACCGTCTTTTTTCAGCACCCGGCTAAATTCTTTTAATGCTTTTTCCGGGGATGCCGTCCATTCAATGACATTAATCGCCATAATGGCATCTTGACTATTATCAGTTATCGGCATACTGGAAATATCCCCCTGTTTAAACGACATAGACGATTGAACAGGCATTTCATTTGCCCGCCTGATCATTTCGCCTGAAATATCCACGCCAGTCACATCGTATCCTGCCCGGGAAAGTTTATAAGATCCATAACCATCGCCGCATCCAGCATCTAGAATTGTTTTACCTTTTTCCAGGTTTTCTTTAATAAATGGGACTATATCCTTCCTGCTTCCCGTATCCCACATTGCCATACTCCGTTCATTCCAGAATTCCGCACGATTATCCCACTGCAGTTGTGCCTCTTGATGCCAATCGAATTCGCTTGGCACATGAACGCCTCCCGTCCGCCATAATAGCAAATAAAAAAGGCTTACCTCACAAATGAGATAAACCTTTTTGTTAATTTTTTAATGGATTATACAGCTGATACGTTAGCAGCTTGCGGTCCACGGTTGCCTTCAACAATTTCGAATTCAACGTTTTGACCGTCTTCAAGTGTTTTGAATCCTTCTGCGTTGATTGCTGAGAAGTGAACGAATACGTCGTCTCCTTCTTCGCGCTCAATAAATCCAAAGCCTTTTTCTGCGTTAAACCATTTTACTGTTCCAGTCATCATATTAAATGACCTCCTTATACAAATTGTGCAAAGTAATTGAACCATAAATACTTACACCACTTGTTAAAGAGATCGTAAAGTATTACTAATTTCAATTTCATTTGCTTAAGACATAGTCTACTATGGTTTCGGGAAAAACGCAAGGAGTTTTATAAAATTTTTTTAAAAGAATTTCGTTGCTGGAAAAATCAATCGAAAAATGATAAAATACCCTTCTGCAAGATTTAAATAAGCTACCCACTGCATTTGTATCTTGCAAATATTAATTGTACCAATAATAAGCAATGTTGGCCTATCTATGTTATTTATAAACTCATTGAACAGGCAATTTTAGGTAACAAAAACTTAAATTAGCATATATACAAACATGTATAATCCGTTGAATTTTCGTGGGCAACGTTGACAGATTGTGGACAAGACCAAAACCACTACCCAGCGAGTTAGCCGGGTAGTGATTTGTTTTTCCCTCCCCCTAATGGCTTCATTTATTCCATTAAATCGCCCGTTAGCAGAACAATGTAAATATAGCGTTCTAAGACCAACATAGGAAATAATACCCCCTTGCGAAAATATGTTATTATTCGTATGAACAATTATTTAGGAGAAACGCCACTAGGAGGATTAGTGATCACAGAAGTCGAGAAAATCCGCACAAGGCTGCTCAAAGAGTTTGAGCAGAAGTTGGATCGTACCTTAACCAAAAAAGAGTACGAATTTATTGATTGGATGGTTCGACAACAAGTGTCTGAATCCTGAATTAGAAAAATTTTAAAAAATAAAAGGGGTGTTTTATGAAAGATGAACGAGCTGTCGGATAAGCTTTTGGTTCAAGCCTATATCGAGGCAAAAAGACGCCATTTAAACACTGAATTCCTTTTAATACTTCAAGAGGAAATAGAACGGCGACATCTGCAAATTGATGATCAAAATACACTGCACGAAGAATTTTAAAAATGGCGTTTCTCCTATAGTCTTGCTTGAGGTAATCTCTTTCAGATCCTCCTTATACCCCTGTACATGTAACTGATATGCTTCCTCGGCACGCATTTCACCGATAAGGCGCATATTGCCATTACTTATTTTGTCATCGATAAGTGCATGGATTTTTTGTTTGAGGATACTTAAGAAAAAGCTGATTAAATGGTCAGCTTTTTCTTAGAATTCTTTGTAATAAAAATCCCACAAGCAAACCTGGTATGACACTTAATATTGGAAGCCAGATCGGACCGAGTAACACCCCGAAAATTTTTAGACTTGATGAAAAGATGGTTCCCACGGTCACAAAATAGGCTGAAAATACAAACGGCAAAAACGAATAAGGTTTTTTTCCTCCACCTGCATCTTTATAGGCATCCCACATCGCAAAAAAGTATAAACAAGGATAAAACATGAGCCAGTGGTAATCGGTTTGTTGAATGGCCTTTTCAATTTCTCCATGGAAACTTAGGAGGATGACCTCGTTAAAATTCCCCTGGACATTAACCAAAAACTCTAAAAATATTAATACAATTCCTTTGATATATTTTGCGTTTAACAATTGACCAAACCCAGGCAATGCAATACTCCAAAAAAGTTTTTCATACTTATTATTTTTGTTCATATTACCAGTCCAAATTTATCGTAGATGCTATTTTTGTACACTGCTTTTCTTTGTGCAATACGAAAGCATTGACAAAGATTTTGTCTTTATTTGTTGGTTTGTCCTTTTGATAATCTTCTTCTGTCCTGTGCTTGAGGGGGTTCTTCCATCCATCCATTTTTGATCATGACCTGCCCGCTATTTTTAGAAAAAGTGAATATGTCTTGTACGATTTTAGCCATTTTCAAAGGTAAATCGCTTCGTAAACTGAAGGATGAACCAATAGCATTGCTTGTCAGACCGAAGCTGGAGAATACACTGGTTTGGTACATCATCAATTTATCTGAAAAGGGAGCGTTAGTCGAATCAGTTGCTGTACCTGCCCACATAGAAGGGGTGTGTATATCACTTTGACGCAAAACGTCACTTAATTTGGTTACGATTTGTTTCGCAAGTTCCTTTCCATCAAAGAAAACTTTCGCTGCATCTTTATTATTGGCTGCTTGGGCGAATCCGGTCATGAGTGTCATCCCTATTGTGTTTGCCTCTATCGGTTGATAAAGATGAGCAATTTCAACTGAATTTAAAGGTCTTTTGTGAGTTAACAGATTAAATCCAGACATATATTGTTTATTTTTTGCAAATTCAACCTCTTTTGGCATCGTGACATAAGGAGGACGAGGGATTGCTGAGTGCTTTAAAAGAAAACCTGTTGTTTGGTCATAAGCTTCTTGAGCATCGGCTGTAAAACGCTGGTACAATTCTCTTATGTCTTCTCTATAAGCCATGGATAGATGTACTGTGAAAAGCCCCATATTTATGGCTGTAATCATACGCAAGTGCATGGTATCAAACATTTCATCGTACAAACGAGGTGCTCCCGGAGTAACATCTTTTTCGGTAAAACCTACAGGCAACACAGCCCCCTCGTCCTGAAATATTTTTATCAGTGTTTCTACATGTTCACTTTCCTTGTTGTAATAGGATTCTAAAATATCTTTGGCTTCCGGATTCTCTGCTTTTTCAATGTAATATTCCAAAAACCGCATGTTCATCGTCTTGTTTTGATACGCCATCCAAAGTGTTCCTAACTCTGCCCCTGAAATTGACAGATGGTCTGAAGTTGTCATGTTTCAATCCTCCTAATTTCACCTAGTTTATCTTTAACCTTCCTCTAACTTTTATTTTTATTATTTTAAAACAGCATTGTATATATTTGTTAAAAGTTAAAAGTCCATATATCAAAAATGTCCAAAGTTTAACTATGTTGAAGTGGTTTGATCCTTCAAATCAAAAAGATGCCGGGAGTATCCCCGCCGGCATCTTTTTAGTGATATTTTTCCACAGTGATTCCTGATCGAACGCACAGTACTTAAAGATTGTTCTTCCACAAAATGGCCCTTATATCCAAGTTCGGACGCTAATACTTATTCTTGATTAGCACCCGATCGTATTGCCTAAATGCTTCTTTTAACAATATTCTTAAATAAAATGAAAACATTTTGGGAAACATAAAGACGAGGTGATTATATGAGTAAAGAGGATTTAAAACTCACATCCGCTGAAATAGGGACATTATGGGGAGAATATGTAAATGGAACAGCTGTTGATATTATAAACAAATATATGTTGTCCATCATAGAAGATGAAAAAATAAAAACGCTTTTTGAAGAAGCAATACATATATTTAGCAATCAAAAGAAACAGATATCGATGTTCATTGAAAATGAAGGATTTCCAGTTCCGATTGGATTTACAGAATCGGATCTTAATAAAGGTGCAAAAAGATTGTTTTCTGACACTTTTTGTCTACACTATTTGCACATTATGACATTACATGGATTATTAGGGCATACGGGATCGCTCAGTTCCTCGGTAAGAAAGGATCTAAGGGATTTTTATGACGGGTGTGATGATAGTGGGAAAAAAATGTACCACCAAACGACTGAATTACTATTGGAAAAAGGGCATTTCCAAAGAGATCCATACTTTTATCCTGAATATAATCCTGAGTTTATATCGGGGCAACAGTTTATCGACGGCTACTTTGGTGATCACCGTCCATTGACCGCGACAGAAATTATCAGCCTATCGCTTAACATGAAGAAAAAGATAATGGAAAAATCCCTTTCAATTGGATTCAGTCAGGTAACGGAATCAAAAGAAGTTAGAAAGTTTTTAAAGTCGACAGAAAAAGCTTCGGATAAACAAATTCAATCATTCGGAAAAATATTACACAAAGATAATTTGCCTGTACCAATGTCATGGGAATCAGAAGTGACAACTTCTCAAGATCCCCCTTTTTCAGATAAGCTGATGTTGTATCATATAGGATTCCTATTGCAAACTGCACAAGCATTCCATGGGACAGGTCTTGCAACCGCAATGCGGACAGATCTTGTTGTGAATTATGAACAATCCATCTTAAAAAGTCTAACGGTTACGAAAGAATGGTTTAATATTATGACGAAAAATAGATGGTTAGAGCAGCCCCCTCTTGCTCCTGACAGGAAAAAAATTGCAAAAGACAAATGAAAATTATAGTGCCCTTTCAAACAGAGGGCATTTTTCACCTCAAATCCTTCATCAACAACTATTTTGATTCTATAATTTAAGTACATTTTCTTCACAATTCCATTATATTTTTACATAAATATCCAAAAACTTTTAAGAGTGATCTTCAACAAACTGGCCCTATTCTGGAATAGTAAATATCACCAAAAAATGAAACGGACAAATACTATCGGGCGACATAATTACATCATGCCGCCCATTCTCCATCAATATTTTTAAGCATTTACTTACCTTCGTACACCTTTAATAATTAGTGTTATTTCTTCAATAACAGAACAATTGTTTGTTTATGTTTGTTGTAAACTAGTAAGAATGTGGTCATTTAAGTGGTCAAATAATTTTACGTTATTCTGAAGCACACGCTACAGACTATTAATCGATTAATAGATTAATATTGGAACGAATAACTTTAACTAAGTTTTCTCTATAATGCGGAAACGCAAAAATGTTTAATTCCAAAAGTGCTTTATAATCATCTACACCAGATATATAACACGAAAAATTAACACTTGGAATTGAAACAATATATTCATCAGTGTCGTTAAGCTCTTCTTTAGTTATATACATAGATGCTGGCATTTCACTCTCGAATACAGAATCAGAAACATCAATAGTAATTGTTTTCAACATTGTATAACCTCTCTTATTAATAGGTTAAAAATTGTTTCCAATAGTTCCACTCAAACCTGACAACACTTAACACCTAAAACCAATAACCCATTTTTTAACTCTTCTTAATTCATAATGTTTTCTTTAGTCTTATCAAAAGTACGCTCAAAAGCTACATGTCTTGTATAGAACCTTCTCAAGTTGCTTTCTCCCTTGCTAGAGTATCTTGAGTTATACTACTCAGTATTTTCTCTTGTTTGGTTTAATCTTTAATCTATAACCTCTCCTGAGTATCCTATGGAGTTCGTCATTCGCTTTACCGTTAATGACTGATACAGCATATTCTCTACTGAGTGGCTCACCTTTAACAGTAAAACTTTCTGAGTTAGCTTTTTCTACTACCTTTTTAATGCTATTGGTATAAGCATACTCTTTAATAATCCACTTATTAAGAGTATCTGACTCGTAGGACTCAACAAGATCTATGAAATGTTGCAACCTCTGTATTTCTTTCTTGGCTCGTTCAACTGTAATAAGTTTGACCACAACGCACCAACAACTCTCTGATTTGTATTGTAGTAATTATTCGTAAGGGGGTGAAGAGTCAGCCTATTAGATAAGCTCAGGAGATGGACTAGCTCTAAGCATTGTTAAAAAGTAGCTTTAGTTGAGTTTTATTTAAGGAACCCAACATGCTGAAATCCGATATTTTAAATATCCTTATTCCATTAAAGTTTCGATTACAATAGTGGATTAAAGATAAACATTCCGTCACTGAAGTGCTTACTTTTTAGTATTGATAATATATATTTTATGCCCGACTTTTTTCACTTTCACGAACCTTCTGTTATTAATCTTATCTGCACTTTTCTTTGAAATAATTATTTTATTATCATTATCTGTATAAACATTAAACCCTGATAAAGTGAACAATACGTTTAAATAAAATAAATTACTCTTAACATAAAAAATTCCTATAACTATAAATAAAAGGATATTTACCAAGATTGAATTAATATTATTAACATTTAATGTTGTTAGTGGAACTATATAGGTCACGAAATAAGTGAGTATTTCACTATTTTTATTTTCAATTCCATAAAATGACTCTTCATGGTTTAGTTCACATGAATAAAAATACAAAAAAGTAATAATCGAGATAATAATAAGTAGTAAAAGAATAATAAACGCAACCTGGTTTGCCAGAAGATTATATCTAATGCTTTTATCAAAGTCGTAAAACTTAACAATAAGAATTACATAAAGAGGCAAAAACGAAGATATAAATAAAAACGTTTTATAAGTATTTGTAAGCATTAAGTCTTGCCTCCTTATGGCCTTAATGAATTTTAGATATTGTAATCATCGACGCCTTTTCTTTCAGCAAGAACCGTTCTATAATATGCGTCTCTCATCAGCATTGTTATATGCGTTAATTGTTCTTTGTCATCGTAAACAATTTTTGATTTATCTTCATTAAAAGAAATATTAAGGTCAAATAGCTGAACTACCTCTGGTGCATTATGAAAATGCTGATGAAATAATTCAATTATTTGAGGGTTAGATTGTATTTTAGTTAATCTTCTGATGATTCTTGCATCTTCTAAACAATCGTCCTTGAATTGATTAAAATTGGCAATTCTTTCACCTTTTTCTACTTCTCCAAGAACCACTCCTGCATTTTCCTTGAATTTTTCCCTCAAGTTAAAGATACGTTCAGCAGAAATGTGACTGAAGAAAAAAATCGTTCTCCCATCAGATACTGCATCTATACCACCATCTATCCCCATAAGCTTATTACCTTCTAGAATGTTAAAGGTATTACTGACTTTTCGCATCCAAAAACCTTTCCGTATATTTTTTAATTTATGGTTTTTTCTAAAGAAATACAAATATTTTTCAGTCTCATCATCATTATTAACCCTAAGTCTAAAAATCAAAAAGTTGACATTATCAGGTTCTATTTCTTCCTCCATATTTGGATTATCAAACAAATTAATTACTTCTTCAAAATTACCTACATAGTCAGTGCTGCATTCGGAATATTGATCATTTTCTTGGCCGCTAGGATTGAAAGAAATTCTTTCTAAATCTAAGTTTCTTTTTATTGATATAGTATCTAAGAAAAGGCTCGTAATTTCTTTTTGCACATCGTTTGTTACGCTTGGAAAAAATGATTCATACTTTGTCCCAGTTTTTTTCACAAATAAGACTGATAATCTTCCTCTAGGATCATTATATGTTTCTAACATTTGATAGATATAATCAAAATTCACTATCATGTCCCCCCTCTTCTTCCATATTCGACAATAAAAGAAGAAAGTCCTGCTACTTAAGACATGATAATTACAAAATTTTAAAAGATTATGTTATGTCGTGAATCTACTACATAAAGAACCAGTAACTTGATGCGGTATGCCATAACCAATAAAGACAATAGAAAATAAGGGCGACCATTAGATAAGACCGCCCATTTCTATCTATTAAACTTTTACTCGTATTCGATTAGTGACATCATTATATTACTTCACTAACTCTTTAATCATGTTTACAATATCATCATTTTTCATTTGTTTTTTGAATGTTATAGGAAGGCCTTCTTCTTTTAATGCCTCAAAGAAAACTTTCGCAGATTCAATACGATAATCTTCATCTTTTCGAGTCTTATTTTTATTTTGGATATCTTTTGTTTCTACAACAAAATTAACTACATATTCTCCATTTTTCTTTTTTAAAATAAACATAAAATCAGGACTTGTTGTTCCCCCATAATACAAAGGGATTTGAATACTTCTTCTAGGTATCTTTCCAAAAACAACAACCTCTTCTATATCACTATGAGATATCGTTTCTCTTTCTTTAGGGGAATCATAGACAAAACTATCATAGAGAAAATTTTCGGGGATTATTACGTTTTCATCCCTCTTGATACCTAAGTTACCTTGTATGATGCTATCCTTCATTGTTCCATCAGCATTTGTTAATGCTGTCTCTTTAGCTTCCACTCCTATTTTTTGATAACTGAAACGTTTAATAAATGAATCTTCTAGCCAAGTTTGGAAAGCATTAATAAAATTAGTGAGTGTTACTGAGTTGAAATAATCATCTGGTATACTATGATCTTTTGAATGTTTAATCATAGCTTTATGAAATATATTAGGCGATACTCCAGTATGGTTTTGGATTCTTTTAACGAATTCATTATATTGTAGTGTCTGTTCTGAGAAATGATGGTCTATATACTCTTCTTTAACCCCGACCTTGTTACTGTCTTTAAATGTTTTTTGCTCTTTTGTATGATGAATAACTTTTTTATAAAGAGATTTTTCATTTAGTATATTGAAAACTACTTCCATGAGGTCCTCATCAGTTATGTCATCCATCTTTAAGTAGTATTTTTCATTTATTTCACTCCAGAGATTTTGAATTTCCTTAAATTTATTCGGTCTAATCTTTACTTTCCCTTTGTTATCTTTATTTTCATCCACTATCTTATCCTGCTCAGTTCCACCATTTAATTCTGGATAAAGTGAAATTAGTTCGCTCCATTTACCCTCTTTTACATTTTTTTCAATGTCTACTAGGTTTTTAGATAACAACTCTGCAAATAAATTCTCTTCTGTTGTCTGGCGTTCTTGCGCTGCCTTAGAAAGTACTCCCGATAAGTTATAATATGATTCAACTTCTTTATTTACTTCTGATATTAACCTCTGAGCAAAATCTCTTTCTGAAAAATCAACTAAATAAGTTAAGTGAAATTGTTCGTCATCTATACGATTTCCATATTCATCAACCGGTAATCGTAAACCACGCCCTACTTCTTGTAATTTGCTTACTTCACTTCCACTTGATCTAAGCTTTGCTATTTGAAAGACATTAGGATTATCCCAACCTTCTCGTAAGGTCCATTTAGAAAAAATAAATCTCATCGTATTCCATTCATTATTTTCATTTTTGAATGAAAGCAAAGATTCTTTCTCTCGAAGAATTTTTTCTACTTCCCATTGTATGTCTTTATCATTAGTCGAGTTGTCTACTGAGAAGTAACCTCCATTTGTCTTGGAAATATCATTTAAAGAAGCTAATAAGTAATCTTTATATTCTACATCAATTGATGTTAGTGTTTCTTTGTTATTAAGCAGTTTAATTTCTTCTTTCAATCGTTGCCGTAACAAATCTTCAAAGGTGACTCTAAGTGGTCCAGGATCTTTCCCCCTCCGATAAGAATAGACACTTTCAATAAAGAATAATGATAAGGATTTAATTTTATTTTCTCTATAGAAATTTTCTTTCTCTTTTCTTATGTGATTATTAATCGCTTGTTTTAACATAAGCTCTTGATAGGTTTCCCCATAAACAGATGAGTATATGATATCATCTGCCTGAAGAACCTGACCATTTGAAAGTGTAACACCTTTTGTTATATCAGGGTGTGAAGTATTCCATATATTTTCTATATATATACCGCCGAATTGTTCATCAATTGTATTTAGAAAGCTACCGGTTTCTAAAGTGAATACTCTTTTAGTCTTTTCATTTCTAAAAGTACAGGTTCTAGGACGATAACTCATATTTGTTAACTTAATCTTTCCATCCTCCATAGATGCGCCTTCTATGGTTTGAACAGCTACTCCTTTTACTAAGTTATCGTTAAAGGCTTTAGAAGGGCCTAGGTCATAAACTAGATTATTATAGTCTTTACCCTCCTTTTCTGGAAGATCAGGAAAAGTTGCACCAAACCGTATAATACTTTGCGGTTTTAACTCTTCTTCTATACATTGAAACGCTTTGTTCTTTCTTTTAAAGCGATGAGGTTCATCTATTATTACAATTGGTTTTGTCTCTGCTAAAGCGCTATACGGTTGAGTAGAACCCCCAAATAAAGTTTGATCGTAATCATCTTTAGCCATAGTTTTTTTAGATAAGAGCATACTATCAGACATTAATAGCGCATTTATTTTATTTTTACTTTGCCTATTTCCTCTGATGAAATTTCCAATGCTCGTAGGAAACATTTTTCTTCCTGATTGCTGTGAAGGTTGTGCATTTAAAACCTCTAAACTCAGCTTTTTTGTTGGGTACAAATCGGAAAAATGCCGCTTTGAATAATCAGCTTTTATAAAATTTTTAGTACCTTCTTTTATTGGTGTAGATGGTACCAAGATAACAAATTTATTGAAGCCATACCTTTCATTTAATTCATACATAAGTCGAGTGTAAATATAAGTTTTTCCGGTTCCTGTCTCTAACTTAGCATCTATCCCTAATATATTTTTATTATCTTTTCGTCTTTTCTGCATATTTCTTGGAATGTTAAGATTGGAATCTTGCCAAATTCTATCTATGTTTTCTTGTATTTGGTTGTCATTTAAATTTATTATAGGGTTTTGATGAATAGGGTTCTCTGTTGTAATTTCTACATCCTTAAAAACCTCTGCAATTGTATTTAAAACTTCAGTCTGATGGGGTATAATGTTTAATTCTATAGCCATGTTAATACCTCTCAATCACAGTCACTTTTTTTCCATTTCTAAGGTTTTTTAAATTCTTTTTTAATTCATGAATAATATTAAAGCGAACCGAGTATGGGTAAATAACTACTCTTTTAATATTTAATTTATTTTCTTCAATAAGCTTTATAAGTTTTATAACATCTTCAGAATAAATATCTTCTTTAATAATGTATAAGGAACCATATAGATAAGGAGCTGAATAAGTATCAAGTGTTATATAATCTGGTATAGCACTTAATCCATATCCATCTTTATTTAACCAGGTTGCTAGCATAGTTTTATCTCCTGGAGTACCGTTAAAACTGAATATCGAAGTCGGATCATCAACAGCAAAGGTTTGTTGAGGATCAAAGCTTAACATTTTATCTACGGTTTTCATGGGTAACTGGTTTACATAAAAGAGTTTATATCCACCATCTATATCAACACCTGTTTCTTCTTTCACTTTTTCACCTGACTTTTCTATACGAGTGCGACCAATCTCATCTATTGTACGATACCCTTTTTTATAGGCAGGATCAGTACTATCAATCACCTCAGGTAACTGTACCATTATAAATTTTCTGTTTCCACCATCCTCAGCATTTAATGCCATAGTAGCGTGCGCAGTTGTTGCAGAACCCGAAAAAAAGTCCATTATAATTGAATCACTATCAACAATACTTAAAATTCTTTTCATAAATGCTAATTGTTTTGGGTTACTAAACGGCGTACCAAACTCTTTCATTAACTTATCGTCAGGTCTCTGGTCATCAGACATTATTGCTTTAGGTCGTTGGTTTAGATTTTCAGATAAGTATCTCTTGATCGTAGGCAGACTCCCATCCGTATGGAAGTGAATTTTTTTGTTTTTTATAAGTTCTTTCATTTTATATGGGTCATGTCGATATCCCCCCGGTGGAACACGATCCTCCTCTCCAGTTAAAGGATTTACGATAGGAGTCATATTTCCATTCTTTACTCCACCTAAATCGCCTTTCCTGTATAAATCATGATTATCTAAATACCAATAGTTTTCAAAGTCAATAAACCTAGGATACTTGGTTAGTTGTTTTAATTCCTTTGTTATTTCTTCGTTAGATAAACCTTGTTCTTGTAAATATTCTACTTTTTTAAGATATGCTTTGACATTATTTTTAGGAACAGACCATTTATTATCGCTATGTTTTTCTGTTAATACAGAAATGTTTTTCGAGTAAACTAAACAATAATCATGACTAGTAGATAGAAATAATGATTGGTTTTTGGAACTATTTGTATTTCTAACAATTTCTCCAATACGGTTTTCTTCACCAAATACTTCGTCACATAGTAGTTGCAAATTCGCCATTTCATTTTCATCTATGCTTATAAATATTACGCCATCATCTGTCAAAAAGTCTCTAGCTAATAACATTCTAGGATACAAAAATGTTAACCAAGCTGAGTGAGTGCTTTTTCCTGTAAGATTAAGAATTCTCTCTGCCTCACTTTCAGTAATTCCTATTGTTTCTGCTAGCGATTCTTTGTTAAAGTTGAATTTATCTGGATAGACAAAACCATCAGAACCTGTATTATAAGGAGGATCAATATATATACACTTGATTGTCTCACTGTAAGAGTTCAATAAGTGCTTAATAGAATCTAGGTTATCTCCAACTAAATAAAGATTCTCACTTTCTTTATTTTTATCTTTATTATTATGTTTTATGTCTGGAGTTAGAACTGTTTCTGTTTCAGTTGAAGATAAATATTTCGCATAATTTTTTCCTAAGAAATTTAATTCATAACCCTCTCCTTGAATATCTACTTCCTCTTGTTCTAGCATTCTATTAAAACGATCAATTAAGAATTGACCATCTTTGTCAAAATACTGTGGAAAGTTATTTTTAAGTTTTGTCATTTCTTTACTGTTAGGTTTAATTGACTGATTCCTTTCTAAGTTATCACTAATCATAATTCATCTTCCTTTTTTTAATAATTCAGCTCAATTCATAACCCAATATCAATAAATAAAAAATAAACTATTTGATTTATGGTAGAGCTGTTAATTTCTACAGTGGTTGGTTGCCTTCTTTAATGTTACTATAAGCTTACATTCACTTGTCTTCAGAACCTCAAGGCCCCCATGTTATTCCAAAAGGATTCCCCGTATTCCGTTTTATTTAACAAGATTGGTACGTTATATTCAACGAGCATTGAATTGAATTTTAGATAAACCTTTCGTATAAATAGAAGATATGAGCATTTATAATATTTTTTAGCTCATAAGAAAAGCATATCTTACTAGAATTTTTACCACCCTTAAATTATTTTATCAAAAATCTTTCATAATGAGTGCTCTTTTTTAGCCTTTATTTCCATTTCTAGTTTCTGTATCTGTTCTTTCTCCTTTTCTTTATCTTGCTTAAGAGTCCATTCTTTCATTTCAAAATCATGTAATTCTTTATCTGTTAATACTCTATCATAAGCAACTACTCCATTTTTTCCTTCATTATCATCAAACTCAATAAACCCTTTCGGCTGACATCCTAACGATACTGGCCGATGACACATTTCATACCAATACAAACCGTCATTATAATTATTTTGTACCTGCTCTGGCTGCTGTTGTATCTTCAACCCTTCTAATTCCATTTTTTCTGTTTCAATAAGATGATCGTGATAAGCATCATCTAAAATTTTTTGTTGATCTGATGTCATTTCGCCCATTTTCCGAATATGATGATATGGATAGACATATGCCCCATCACCAATATCCAATCTATCTGGTATACTCAAAACGTTTGGCATTTTTGAATGGTCATTTGCCGGGAGAACCACATGGTATCGTGTTTTACAATTACCTGTTTCCTGCTGATAATTTTCTTCCAATGCTTCTATCTTTTCATTACCCTTTGCAAAAGGGTACATCGTGTTATCTTCTAATTCCGGTGCTTCCGACCACTGAATCAACAACTGCGGTTCATCAATTGCTTTATCGATAATGGCATATTTACCTGCAAATATTTCATTAAACTGTTTCAGATACTCCTCTTCCGTCAGATCATCAGATGCTTGCACTTTGTTAAATGCGTTGCCATTTGTATTCTCTTTGGCAAAATCCTTTATTTCCTGTAAAGATACTTCCTTTATGTCAGTAACATGATTAAAACCGTACTCCAATAATATCATGTTTTTTTCGTGCTCTTGTTCTTTATCACGTTCTTTCACCAAATCAGGCTCTATTTCGTCTATAAATTCAATGGCCGTTTCACGTACATCTGCCAAAAGTTTTGCTTTATCTTTCATCTCTTTATCCTGTGTCCAATTGGCTAAATAGCGAAGAGAATAATCGCTTGTATCTATATCAAAATAAGATGCTACCGCATAAGCTGTCATTTCAGCTTGAAACTCCTTTTTTTCTGCCGGCATTACTTGATAATCTTTGTTCTGTGGGTTATGCAGCTTGGCATGTGCCAGCTCATGCAATAATGTTTTGACATTCTGCAGCTCACCATTACGGGGATTCAAACCGATATGGCCGTTATTTTTATCATGAACGCTATGATAAAATGCTCCTTTCGCTGTACCAAGTTCGTCAAACGGCTCACCAATTGTGACATCCAGTTTATCGCCGATTCGATGCATACTACCCAGCATCGTTTTATAATTGGCAACATCGCCTTCCATCCATTTATTCGGAAAAATCTCCGGCAAATCACTTGCTTTGGCATCCGTCTGACTTATATCAAAGACATTGCCAGTCGAAAAATACAATCGGCTTTTTCTTTCTTCCAGTTCCCCTTTATCTATCCGTTCTTTCTCCTGTTCCGTTGCGTACTTTATATTTTTCCACTTACCTTCGGCTGTTTTGAATTTCGGTGCCGTTTTGTTTGGCACTAATACCTTAAGAGCTTTTTCACCTTTCTGGACTTGAAACCCTTTTTCTTTCCAGAAATTATAACTGCCGACAGCCTGCGTACCCTCAAATTGACTGCGAATTAACGCTGCATTCTTCGGTGAATAATGATAAAACTTCAACATAAACGCCATTAACTCATTCATTTGTTCCGGCGACTCAAAATAATAATCAATGGCGTCATTCATTTTCGTTGTCAGCTCCTTAACTTCTTCCTTCTTTTGTTCCAATGTTTTACGTTTAGCCATACGCTATCACCCTTTATAAAAAATGATTGTAAATAATAAAGGACCTCCACGAAGGAAGCCCTCACATCTCCATATCAAATTGTTGTTCCTTCTCATTCGATCTCATCTGTTCTTTAGCCGATTCACCTTTCAGTTCATCGTCCAATATTTCAGTCGGATGAATTGAAAAGTCTTTTTCAGTTAATGCGATCTCAAAATGCGCCTCATAATCAAAAAGCGCACTTTGTAACTGACCATAGGCATCTGGTGTCAGAATGTCGTCCATTTGAAAAACATCTAATGCATCGTCCCAGTCATTCAACCCTGGTGTTTCATATTCAGCCGGGTTAAATAAGCAAACATACAAGTCATCCCTGTCATCCGGCTCTGGATTCCATATGCCTATAGTCACTTCTTTCTGTTTCTTTCCATCCTTCATGACGAATTTAGCCGGACAATTCGCTTCAAAGGATGAAACAATCTTATAAACGTTTTGCACCATCATCACCTCCAAAATAAAAAAGACTCCCTAAATGGAAGTCCTCTTGAAAAACGTCGCTTTATTTGGTTGGCTCACCATCTAAGATGACAGTTTTCGTCTCCAAATCTAAGGGAATCAAAGCATCTTCATCCACTTGAATAATCGTTTGAATTGCATCCAGTGTAACAGGATCAATAGCTATTTCGACTTTACCGTCATTGACAATGAATACGACACTGGATTCTTTAATTTCTTTCACATAACCAATATCAACAGACTGATATGCGCCATTTACATACAAATCCATATAATCACCCTTTCGAATACACAAATACTAGTCTGCATCAAATTCACCCTTCTGACAACGAGGCGAAAAGAGTATCCCTGCTCACATGTCCATATCGTGCTTATATTCTTTCTTACTTTTATCAGATAGCTTATTTCGCTTTTCTAATAGCTGTTCTGTTCGATGATCTTTTTCTAAGAGATCTTGACCATAAAAACCAACAGCATAATCAATCTCCCCTGTTTTGGGAATATAAACAATCGTATCTTCCTCCGTATCAACAAAACCGTTCTCACTTTTAACTGGATGTATGCCTTCTTCCTGTATATAATCCTCTAATTCAAGGATTGCTGCTGTGTGTTCTGTCTGTGAAATATAATCAAACTCAACATCTAACTCCAATCCATGAATAAGATATACGTCAGCTTTCCCCACATATATTTCTCTTTTATCTTTTTCCACAATTCATTCATCCTTTCTAGTCATGAAGAAAGGACTCCCAACCGAAGTCCTCACATTTTCACATCATAATTATTTCTAATTTCATCACCTAGCATTACTGCCGAAACCTCGGAAAATCATTTTAATTCAAATGTTAATGGATTATCCCTATCAAAGAAGACCGTTTGCAACTGCTGACACATAATAATAAGCTGTTTTAATAATTCTTCTAGTTATATACATCCAACATATCTTCTAATGCACCAGATTCTTATACAAGGATACTGGTGTGAATTCTACAAACATATAAATTACGGATTCCAGATTCCGCGTACAATGCTTGATTCCTTACCCAACATCAACTACTCGATACTCACCATTTACGTACATCATATCCATGCCATATCATCCCTTCTCAAACTCAGGTTTTATTCGCTGTTCTTCGCTGTCATAGCGTAAATATGCATCAAATTTTTTCCCTTTCTTGCTTTTGAATCCTTTCATTAAATTAGTTTTGTTACCTGCCAGCAGCTTTTTAATATTGGCTTCACTGATTGTTTTACCTAAGAATCGTTTAGGAAGTGTAAACGTACAGCCATCTCGATAATGGGAACAGCCATAAAACTTTCCTTTGTCTTCAATTTCACCTCCGCAAATAGGACAATCCCCTAAAGTAGACTGTTCTTTCACCTCTTGAAATTGTGACTCAAGCGTCTGCAATTTTGCTGGTGCTTCCTTCAAAAGTGATTCCAGCATCTGTTTTATTTTGGATATAAAGTGTTCTTGCGAGCCTTCATTTTGCCCGATTTTGTGTAAATATGTTTCCCATTTGGCCGTCATCTCCGGACTAGCTAAAAGGGTTCCTTCAACCGCCTGACATAACATTTGGCCTTTCTTCGTAACCGACACTTTATTCTTGTTAATCGCGATATATTGCTGTTTTTTCAAAGTATCAAGGATATTTGCTCTCGTCGCTTCAGTCCCAATGCCTTCATTTTCTTTCAATGTATGCTGCAATGATTCATCATCGATTTCTTTACCAGCTTGTTTCATGACGTTAATTAATTGACCTTGTGTATAGGCCTTCGGAGGTTTTGTTTTTCTTTCAGATATGTTAATGGCAACGTTACAAGATTCCCCTTCTTGCATAGACGGAAGTACAGTATCTTCTTGTTCATCCTTGTTCTTTGTATCATCTGTATCTTCCTTAAATAAAGCTTTCCAGCCTTTCTTTAATTCCACTTTACCGGTTTTCTCAAAGCACAAACCGTTTGTTTCAACCTCTACCTTTGTTTCTTCAAATTCATAGTCTCCGGCAAACATCGCGAGCGTTGTAGCAACAACTTCCCTGTAAATCGTGCATTCTTTATCGGTCAGATCCTGTTTATCCGGTACCTGTTTTGTTGGAATGATGGCATAATGCTCCTGTACTTTGGAGCCATCTACATAACGTTGGCGTGCATCGGGATAAACAATCTCCATATCCACAGCTAAACAGGATTGATAGTTTGTAAGGTTATTTTTTAAATAAGCAAACTCATTAGCCGTAATATAATGACTGTCCGTTCTTGGATAAGATATCACCCTTTTCTCATACAATGATTGTGCCGTTTTTAATACATCAGACGGGCTATACTTCCATTTTTTATTGGCTGTTGCCTGCAGCGTTGATAACGAATGCAGTTTCGGTGCTTTCTTTTGCTTCTGTTCTTTTGTAACCTTTTGTATCGTGCCTTGATTGTCGCCAGTTGATAGGTGATAAGAATCCAAGGCGTTCATAGCTTCCTCTTCCGTTTGATAACGCGCTTTCACCTTTGCATCAAACGAACCGTTCATAACGTTCACCTTGCCAACCAATTCGAAAAAAGGTTTGGAGACAAAGTTCTCGATTTCCTGTTGTCTTTTATACAATAAATTGAGTGTTGCCGTTTGAACTCTGCCAACACTAAAGACACCTTTCATCCCGTTTTGTTGCAGGAGCAACGTATATAAACGGGACGCATTCATACCGACCAGCCAATCACTCAATTGTCGTGTTTGGGCTTCTTGATACAACGACACATAGTTTGTCCCATCCTTTAACTGCTTAAATCCTTTTTGAATTTCATCCACTTCTAATGAGTTTATCCATAAACGCTTGGTTGGTTTGTTGGAAGCGCCGGCCATTTTGATAATACTTCTGGCGATATTTTCACCTTCACGGTCGCAATCGGTTGCGAGAATAATTTTATCTGTTTCCTTCAATAATTGCTTCACTACGTTGAACTGCTTCTTTTTATCCTTACCTACTTGAAACTGAAATGTTTCCGGAAAGATTGGTAAGTTGTCTAAATGCCACTGTTTCCACGAGTCGTTATAGGATTCCGGTGGAGCAAGCTCCACCAAGTGACCAATTCCCCACGTAATATATGTTTTGCCTTGAAAGAATCGATCATCGTTCACCTCCATATAACCATCTTTTTGACGGACATGTTGAAACGCTTCTGCATAGTGCTTCGCCTGACTTGGTTTCTCGGCTAATACCGTTACTGTCAACGCAATTCGCTCCTTTTCCTTGTGAATTGTTTCGGCTGCTTCGTTGGATTAATTTTTACAATAAACGCTTCCAATTCATAACGATCTAATAATGTAACACCGCATGCTTTGGCTAATGTTTTAGCTTGTTTGGTAAAAAAGGAGTTCGTAATCACCCACGCTTCCTCTGCCTTATAAAAAAACATGGCTGCCAATACTTCACGTACGGCATCCATGCTCACTTTGTGTTTAGTACCATAGCGCTTTGCCTGTATCACAATTTTATTTCTGCCTTTCAGCACCACATCAGCTCCGTAGTCACCTGATTTTTGTGTCACAACCGGCCGATACCCTAATTCTTTAAACAACACTTGGAGGTACACTTCAAATTGATAGCCTTTCATACGATCAATATCTCTTATGCCTGATCTTTTCATTAGGTTAATCCGTTTTTTCTTCTTAACGTATTTTATAATCATTGGAAAAACAAATAGCGCCATCACTATAATACTAAATAAGAAGTATACATTGTCCACTCACGCCACCACCTTTTTATTTATTCGTAGCCATCCATTAGCCGGTCAAATTCCTGCAGGTTTCGGTCTTTTTGATAGTCATGAAATGTTCTCCGCATGGCTTTACTTAACTTCATCATAGAAGCATTAAACGCATAAACAGTCTGGTTTGAATTAGTAAATGACTGCTGCTGATTGAAAGATTGCCATCTATTTAATCGTTTTGGCTGAAACGATAAATCGTTTTGCGCTTTCGCATAGTTACGCATCTCAGACAGCACCGCATTCCCCATACGCTTCTTCAAATCATCGAGTTTTGTTTGTTTATATTGCTCATAGTCACTTCCTCCACCATACATCTCTTTCATGACGTTCACTTCATCATCCAATTGCTGGTGCAGCTGTTCCATATCATCACCATGAAATTGCTGCAGATAAATCGTTGTTATGTCATCTATATACGGTCTTGCTTCATTTATCGATTGATAACCATATCGCCATTGTTTCTTATCCGATGGAAGATGGTTCATGGCTTCCTGAAATAATGTTTTTGTTTTGCGATAAGTGGCCAAGGAAACACCATGTTCTTTTTTATGATGAACGGTTCCACGAACAAGGTCATCAATTTTATGCCGTTCATGCGTTCTATCCAGAATCATGTTGGCCACTTTGGATTTCATTTTATCCAGTGTCTTGGGCTTACGTTTTGCACGGTATTCTTTCCGCCATGTTTGACTTTCCTTATCGAATACATCCATTCTTTCACGAGTTGGATGTGTTTCAGTAGAAGCAATATGGACATGAATGTTGTCGGTATTATAATGTAACGATGCTGTCCATACAGCTGATTTTTCCATACCTTCTGATCGGAGGACAGTGTCCATTGTTTCACGGACAACCTTGCGCATGCTTGCTTCATCGACAGAATGTGTTGTCGGGTTATAGAGGCCCTGTTTCGCCAACCATTCATTATCAAAACTAATCACATCCTGCCACATAGGTGATTCATTTTGTTGTGCTTTTTGAAATTGTTGCTTCAACGTTTTCTTGTCATTCGCATTCAATTGATCGTTATCTTTAGTGAATAAATCACCTTGTTTTGCTTCATCATCCATATAA
Source organism: Lentibacillus persicus (assembly GCF_900112705.1). Lineage (GTDB taxonomy): Bacteria > Bacillota > Bacilli > Bacillales > Amphibacillaceae > Lentibacillus > Lentibacillus persicus. The sequence continues at coordinate 16,269 of NZ_FOMR01000013.1, read as the reverse complement.
TCCATGAAGTTATGAAAGACAAAAAAATCATCCGTATCTTTGGATGACTGGTTCACATGAATATGACGTTTGGCATCTTCACGATCGATATAATTAATGTAATCGTTAAAAGTATTGGACCCAGGTGTAACAAATTTGCTTCGTAACACAACCGCAGGACTACTCATGTTTTAAGCCTCACTTTCCTGTTGCTTGTGTGCCTTTCGCTTTTCATAATCGAGTTTCTTTTGTCGATGTTTATGGATACGTTTTTGAATTAAATCTTCTGCTTGCTGCATCCCATTCGTTTTATATTTTTCAGTGGTAATCAAATCTTTAAACTCATTCATCAAGTAATAATGGTTCATAAATTCCAACAGAATTTTCGTGTCACGGTCCACCACATTGCCGGTAACCTGAATACGTTGTAATTTGTCTTGCATGGCTGCAAGCTTTTCATCCATTAAATCCGAGATCATGTTTTTAAACACACCATACTTTTCATCACAATCTGCATAAAAGTGATCAATGGCTTCCGTAATCACATCGGCTTGAGACACATTTTTCTCACCTGCAATGGTCTGTATCTTGTCTTTCGTAACTGGATTTAACAGGAAGTATGAACCTTTCTTTGTTGTCTTTTTTTCATTCATTTATCATCATCTCCTTATATATTTATCTTGAACACCTTCTCCAAATAATCATCTACTTCTTCAGGATCAACATCCAACACAGTGGCTAGTAACAAATACATTTTCATGGATTGTTTTTCTAATTGGTCGAGTCGATTGTACGTCATCTCTAATGCATCACCTACGCGACTTATCGTAGAATCCAATTCTTTTTCAGCACGTTTGATGCCATTAAACTGTGCTAGATCTTCAATGTGTCGTTTTAATAATTCATTCCGTGACACGTTTTGTTTTCGTGCTTCGTCATTTAAAACGTTGACGGCACCGGTATCTACATCGCGCACTTTGATTTCCATTATTGCATCATTCCTTTCTGTTTATTTGCTGCATGCTCACACTACAATAGGATGTGAATGCCTTCCCTCTTTGGCAAATCGCTTCAATAAATGGAGCATCTTCATGAGAGCGCAAATAGTGTTGAACAGGATAAGGGGAAAATGTCCCCACACAAGGTGGGGAACTAGGCAGCGCCTAGTTTTCCGGTAAGCCCATTTCCTCAAGCGATTATATAGCTATTATATAGGTGTCTATATAGGTTTTATATAGGTTTTGACTGCTACTTTTCATCCTTTTTGGCGGCATGGTTGTTATCATTTTGTTTGTTTTGGTGTGCATCTTGTTGACCAGTTTTCACATTTTCGGCATTCGTTTTCTCGTTCTTGTTTTGCTGTTTGTCATCCTTATTTTGTGTTAAAGCATTCAGTTCTTCTTCACGATTTTGATATTTATCCTGGAGTTCCTTCACGTTCTTTTTCAGTTTTTCGATTTCACTTTTCGCTTCTTCGATAGCTTTATCCTTTTGTTCAATCTCACGTTTTGTGTCAGCTTGCTCTTCCTTTGTTTCGAACGCCATGTCTTGTTTCAGTGATTCTTTTTCTTTTTTTAGTGTCGTAATTAACTCTTCCTGAAACGGTATATCTTCTTCAACAATGGTAGTGATTGCTTGTTTCGTGCGTTCCATATCGGCTATAATACTTTCTTTTTTGTACCCTTTATCTGTCTTCGTTACCAATGATTGAGTGGTGTCAATTATTCTGTAATCTCCAAGGATAATGACTTGTTCTGGTTCAGGCAGATCAGATTTTTGGATGCTCTGATCGGTCACCGTAGCTTCACCATCTTTATTTTCCAGCTGCTTTTTGTATTCTTGTTTGAGGATATTTTGATCCCGATGTTCTGTCACAAATAACCCGATAACCTCAAAAGATTCTGGGACATCTTCAATTTGAACCACCATATTATTGTCGGATTGGTACACCAATTCTGCTTTATATTTTTGAGTGGCATGCTGCTCTTTCGCATAAAAAGAAAATGTCGGTTCGACGGCATCTGTACCGGTATGGTTACGTTCCAATGTCACTTCCATCAATTTATTTTTCGGATTATACTCCCAATCACGAAGTGTTAATGTCGTTTGACTAAGCCCATTAATTGATTCATTAAAAGACGTTTGGGCTATTGCACTGTCATCATACATCCATGTTTTAGACGTAAAAAAGACGCCAAACGCAAGGCCGGCGACAAGTAATAAACTAATATAGGTTTTGTTTTCACGTCCGCGATTCAATTTATTTTTCAAAAAATCATCACACCTTCCATGTTCATTGTTCACCGGTTAAAAATGGTTTAACATATGGCATTGGATCGACTTTTTCACCATTTACAATGATTTCAAAATGTAAATGAGCACCAGTCGATGCACCGGTTGAACCCACTTTTCCAATGACCTCACCTGCTTCAACGTTTGTGCCTACTGGTTTTCCCTTTTCTTTCATGTGTGCATATCTTGTCCTTAAACCGTCGTCATGTTTAACTTCCACATACCAGCCATACCCTGATCCCATGTTGTTGCTGCTTGATTTGAATGTCGTGCCATTTGCTTCACTGATGACAATTTCACCGTCCGCAAATGCAGTGATTGGCGCTCCCCGAATACCACCCGATGCGACATCTATACCAGCATGAAATGACGAACAACCACCACAACTTCGATTACCAAATCCAGATGTAATTCTTTTTGTATGTGATGATATCCATGATTTATCACCAATCACTTCCATGTCTGGTTGATTAGATGGTTCACAATTCATCGTTAAACCACCCAGCTTTTGGGCAACTTCTTTCGTTGTCGGCACCCAATGTTCATTTAAATTATTGGGATCGTTCTCAGCACCAACCGGCGCATACACACTTCCTAATTGTTCAATCGTTACCAAGCCATCAACTTTAATACGGTTATATAATGTTTGCGACATGGACTCCAATCCATCTTTCAATGTTGGAAAAGAAAAAAGACCACTGCCATCCGGATTCATTAAACCTCCCGGATTGTTTTTTTGTTGAATGGCATTTGATTTCCCCCAAGCGGTTTCATGTAGCGCAATAGAAGCAAACAAAACAGGATCAAGATCTTTTTCTTCTGACAGTTGAATAATGTCCTCACCATGACCTTTTAAGGCACCGGAACGTTCTTTATTTTGAAAAACAGACGTCCACTTTTCCTGATTAATCTCACCTGTTGCCGAGCATACATAACCGGCAAATGGATGATTTTGGTTTGATTGTTGTTCGTCAACGCTGCCACCTAATGCGCCAATAATCGCAAACATAATACTCATTAGGACTAAGCCAATGAGTATCGGAATGATATTCGCTGCAGCTAGACCAACAATCCATCCAATCGCTTTTTTCTTACCAATGGCTTTCACAGCACCCCAAATATGTTTCATTTAGCCTTCTTTCCTTCCATCCCGTCATCAGGGGTTACCATGTTGTTCACCAGCCATTGATCGTTTTGTTGCACCATGGTCACGTAAAAAAGCTGCGTGCGCTGATTGGTTAGTCGTCCATTTGATGTGACATGCCATGAAGCAAATGCACCGAATGTCATGTTGTTTTTTTGTGTTGCATCAGAAGCAAACAGTTCAATCGATTCAATACGCCGTTCAACATTTGCTTCTTTCACTTCTGGAATGTCTTGTTTGATTTCTTCCAGAAATGAAGCTGTAACAACCCCGTCCCATTTATCCCAATCGGTGATTTGCGATAAATAAAGCGCAAGCCCTTCCTGAGCCTGCTCCTTTGCAGTAGTGACAGCCTGCGCACCAAATTGTTTTTGATAGGTGGTTTCATGTTGATCTTCCGTTTGCTGATTAGCCTTATTTTCTGTGTCATTCTGTGTATCATCTGCAGCATTTGAGTCTGGTTTAGCATCTAATGCTTCATTAATTTTGTCTTCCTGAAGTGCTGGCGGTTGCTCGGTTTCTTGCTGTGATTCATCGAATAAACTCTCAGGATTTTGTTGCTCTTGTTCTTCATCGGCTGTCCATTTCCAGACATATACGGCTATGATTAACAAAGCAACGATGAGAAGAAATATAAACTTGTAAAGAACCCGTTTTGCCATTACAAGCCCCCCTCAAACAAATGCAATTCTTCATCTGATGCTTCAATGGATAACATTAAATTGCCAACACCACTGATACTTAATAAGCATTCTCCTTGTTGGAGTTGCGGAACATGTTCTAATTCACTGTCTGTCAGCTGCCCTTCAAAAACGGTCCGTAACGTATCCAAGGAATTAGAATCCTGCTGCATCACAAATTTATATTGGGTGAGTTCAAATAACGTCCGTATTTTGGTAACCGTGTCTGTATCAGAATGGTCTGGCACAAAATCACGGATGGATTGACTGGCCAAAATGAGGCCACCGAAATATTTCCGTGCTTCACGTGCAAAGTCTGTTAAAAACTTAACCGCCAGCATATTTTCCGAATTAACCAGTCGATGAGCTTCATCAATCATGACCAAAAAACGTGTCGCTTCATCAATATCAAACGATTCATCATCATACATGAGCTGCTTTTGTGACGAGCCTATTTGAATCAAGTTATCCCAAATTAAGTTCAATGCGTTAAACATTTGGGCATTGAACACACTTTTTTCGAGTCCGGTTAAATTACGGATTGAAAAGAAGATTACTTGTTCATTCGTAATGTCAGGAATTGTTGTATGGCCATTAAACAAATACGAAAAACTGTTCACCAGATTATCAATTACCAATTCAATTTTTTCGAGTCGCTTAACCCTCGTGGATGATAGTTCTGAACGAATGATTCGTTTTTCAGTACTGACATAGAGTTGATCACGAATGAATCTTAAAAAGTCACTGAAAATGGGATAGTCCTCATTAGCCAGTGACGTAATACCTATTGTATGAATTTTATCCGTGAAACCAAGTGAATCATAAAATAGGCGCAGTACCTTTTTGAATTCTTCAATTTCTTCAGAGGAAGGGCTACCGGCCAAAAACATATAAAAGGTTGCCACCTTTGATATGTGCTGCATAAAACTGATTTCTTCATTCTTTTCCGGATTACTATTGTCTTCTGTACGAAAGATTTGCAGTGGATTGATGACGCCATCACTGCCATCGAGACTAATCGTGTGGCCGTTCACGGACTGAACAAGGGTCTTAAATTCACCCGTTACGTCAAAACCGCGAATAAAATGGCCACGTGCTTCATTATCCATCAATAACTTCTTGAGTGTCGTTGACTTACCGGCACCCATCTTTCCGACAACCACTGCATTAAAAAACCGTCTCATTTTATCCTTATGAAAGAGATCAAACAGTACATTTCCTCCTGTAAACGATGTCCCTAAATAACTGCCGGTTCGATCATTTAATTCTGAGAAATGATACGGCAGACCTGATGCAAGTGTCACAGCCGGCATGCCTTTTCCTTCTCGTTTGTTTGGAAGCGCCAGTTGTTGTTCGTAGGGTAAAAATAGAGACTGCCATTCCCAATACGTTTCATTCAAAAAGATTTGACCTTTAAACCCGAATGACTGTAATTTGGACATGGTTCGTTCCACTTTCTTTTCCAGTTCCCATATGGTTGGTGACGCCACGAATAAGCGAATATGCAGTAATTTAATGATCTCCCCCATTTCACTTATTTGGCGATATAAGTCTTCCATCTCCTGATAACCACGTTGCGCATCCATCCGTTCTGATTCATGCTTGGAGCTTCTGAACCGGACATCCTGTTCCACCATACTTTTATTAATGGCGCTCACCGTCTCATCCTGATTCATTGTTGCGACATCTGTTACAACGGTCACATCATACATGGCCATAATTTTATCGAGCCATAACACATCGACACTGGATGGATATTCAAAAACATGGATACACGCTTCATAGCCGTCTCCTTTTTTAATATATTTGTCTTGAAAACGAATACCGCCTTGTGGTTGGATTGCTGTCAGAAAATCCTTATCCAGCTGAGGTGGTTTCGGTTTTCCTGTTTGTTTCATCTGCATTGCCATCGTTTTCATCCTTTCTACAGTTTCGTGTTTTGATTGTTTAATAGAAACAGAATCTGTTCCTTTTTCGCCCGTGAGAGTTCTGTTAACGGAAAAGACTGCTGCATTCCTTGTATGGCATCATTTTTTCGATCAGTCAGTTCCTGCTTATCATCGGCATACACCAAAATAAAAAATTCACGGTTGGAGCGTTCACGTTCTAAAAAATCAAACTCAAGTAATTTTTGGTCAATATATTCCAATCGAATCGGGCTGGTTGTCTGTTTGCGCTTTTTAAGCCAATAAGTACGTTGGGCTTCTGTATTCGCTGGAAAGTTTAAAATGATCTCTTTATAGGACCTGAAATAACTTCGTAAAAAACGGGTTCGGTTCAGCAATAAAACATTCAAATCCGTATCATTCAAAGCATGAATGTTTTTCGTTTGAATCTGAAGAATATCCATCACACCATTCTTCAACAAAATATAATCATTGTGTATTTGAAGAAACGGCAGGACCTCCGGTGTTTGCCGTAACATTTTTTCTTTCTTTGTGCTCGTAGTTTTTTTACGCTGAAAAACTTTTTTGATTTTAGTTGCCCATGACCTTTGGTTCGTCTGTTTGCCGTCAGACTTACCGGAAGTCATGTTTTCTTCATGAGTCATGGTCACTGCTAACCTCCTTCCGTTACACGTTATTCACGCAATTGACTGTTCTCTTGCTTGTGTTTATCCATGGCATAGTAACCAGTTTTTTTATGACGAAAATATAGAATGAGTGATTCATAATGTCTTTTTTTCGGATTGTGCCCGGATGGCATAAACAGATAAATCATGAAGCCGATCACGGTCAAAAAGTACGGAATCATAAAAACGCTGTGAACTAAATCCCGCAAAATCGTTAAAACTAAAAGAGAGCTAATCAATAGAATGACTAGCTCTCGCATTTCCAATCCTAAAATCTTCGGTTTGGCCTTAATCTCTTTTGGAATCTCGTATGTCATTGTCTCTCAGGCCCCTTTGCATATCTTTTGGCTTTTGCACATCCTTTTTATCCTTAATACTGCCACGAACATACTTCATTTTCTGTCCTGCATCATAACCAGTGTTATGTGCCCGTGTCAGGAAGTGGCCGGCTCGCTGCACTGTACGATTTCCACCAAACAACGTATGTTTTGGCTTTGGATAAATATGGCCATCTGAATGACCAGAACCTGGCTTATTCGTCATCTTAGGTGCTGTCGGGATATTAACTTGGCCAGATGGTTCTTGCGACTGGCCACCATGAATTGATGATGGTGTGACACCACCTGAATGCTCGGAACTCATAGTGGAAGATTGTTGACTTTGCGAATTAACAGATGACGGTCGAGCTTCCTGAGTCGGTTGGCCTTTCCCAACCGTACTCCCTCCGTTGTTTTCATAACGTGAAGCATCTCCGTTCATCATATTTGTCGAAAACTGGCCTTCTTGACGTGGTGATCCAGCTTGTCGACGGGAAGGCATTGGTTTCAGATGGCTGTTATTTTTCAATGCTCTTGTCATGCCAGTGCCACCAGCAACCGCGCCACCGCCAATTTTGCCTCCTGCTTTAAGGGTTTTACCCCCTGCTTCGGCTGCCATTTTACCACCTGCACCAACCATACGACTTGCAGCATAACCGCCCATCATAGCCTGCCAGCCAGAGCGCAGTCCGGCATCAATTCCCAACAACCGTTGCACAATATCAGGCGCATCAATTAATGCCCACGCACCAGCAATCAACAGTAAGATAGTACCGATAATGCCAATATGTTGTTCCATGTTATTCGCCCATTGGGCATAAATGATAAACATCCGTAACAGCACCATCATCACAAAAATGACAGCGAATGTACTGGAAATCTCGACTAACACTTTCTTCAAGCGTTGACCGCCCGTTAAGTCCGTTGCCGCGGTGAACATGGCAAATAATTGATGGAATGCCAAATCAAACATGGCACGCCCGATTTTGATGGTTGTAATCACTAATGCAAATGCCGTTACAGCCAATGTCGCTATGGCAATACCCCAGTTAACATGATACCTGTAATAGCTTTGTTGTCCCAAATTGGTAGCTGGTACTGTATTTTCGTTTAAATCAACTATCCTTGTGCCACCATCACCTGTTGAAACAAGGCGTTGTGTTAAAAAATCATATCCTTTCCCACCGTTGTCTTGTTTTTCTTTCAATTCATCTACCCACGGCTTCGTAGTCCAATTAAACCAGCCTTCATCTTGTTGAACATCCAGTTTTTCATTCACTTCAATTGAAGAAGGATCTTCTAATTGATTTCCGAACGTATAATCCGTTGTCCCGATGTCTTTATTTTCGGGGTCTGGTGGATGTGGAAGCAAATTTTCATTGCCTGCCACGGTCTCCTCATTGCTTCCATTGGCATAATTAAATCCAGTATTAACATAATACATCACATCCGCGATATTCCGTTTAAGGACATTATCGGATAGTGTTCCGGGTTCATCTAATGCGGTTATGCCTTCGTTCAATAAATCATCCATCATACTCATCATAGTCGGTAGAATGACAATGACACTTACAGCAATTAAAACATTCATCAATACTTCATTTCGTTTTTCAATTTTATTCAGCATAAACTGAAATCCTACAACGGTTAGTGTGACAACAAACATGCCAAACACATAAGGCTGAATCGTTTCGATAAAGCGATTCATGGCTGGATTATCATACACCCCGCCTAGTGTGACAACATCCGTTGCCACACCTTCGATCCAGTTGTTAATCCAAACTAATGCTTGAATAATTCCCCATCCAATGTTTCGTAGGAGGTCATCATAGAGCCATCCACTGCTCAAATCTAATATTCCTGCTAAATCTTCATACAGCTTTTTCAGATTATCCTGCATTAATACACTTCCTTCCATTTTTGACATAAAAAAGAACCTACCCAGAGGTAAGCTCTTTTTTATAGTTACTTAATTAGTACGTTAATTCAATTTCTTCTCCCTTTACATAATCAAGATTATATTGGATGCTTTCTTGTATAATACTGTTTCGATCATCGTCAAAGAAAGTATCTTCTTCTGAACCCATCTCACCTATCAATCTATTTAAATTCCATGATTTCCCGTGATACTCAAAAGCAGAATTAAAATCTCCATTAAACACAACGGATAAACCACCATCTTCAAATGGATTATGCGATGAGCCTGAGTGAGATTCATATTCTTCATATAGCTGTGATATTGTTTGTTCATTAGCATCTCTAATATTCAAATGAAAAACTTTCATATCTTCTTTTTTTAATGCTTCATCATATGCTTCAAGCAATTTAGTGTTTTTCACATATTCTTGTTTCGCATCATAGATCAACACATAAAACGCTTCGTCATTATCCTTTTTTGTCATCACATCATCTAATGTCGTTTCATTGAGTCCAGCTTTTGGTTTATTTTCAGTCGCTTCATCGCTATTATTTTCTGCAGCACTATCCGTTCCACTACAGGCACTTAACATCAGTAAACCGGCTATTAATACCAAGGTCAATAACGTTCGTTTCCGTATCAAGTTACCATCATCTCCCATATACCCTTTTGACACCAGTATAACAGCCCTCTTTAGCACTTGAAATGGTTAACTTGTCCTATCCACATCGTCCGGTAATCTTATATTAATAATCGATTTTAGCTTACCTAGCTCTTTTTCCGTAAACGTAAATCCTTTGCCGAGCCTCGTTTTATCCGGATTCCACCACCTCACATCATATTTCGGTTCATCACCGTTCCAGCTAATAATGTTAAGTTCTTTCGTCCAGCCTGCCTGACTTTCATGCAATACGGCAATTTCTTCAATTACACGCCAATCGACACGATATTTTGGTTCTTTCACGATTGTTCACTCCCTTCCCTATTAAGATAGTGCCTGTTCCCGTAATTTTTCAGCTTCTTGATCTTCATGGGATTGTTCATCTGATGCATGATGATCGGCTCTTTGATTAGCTTTCTCATTTTGATGCACCTGTTCTTCAATTTGTTTCGTTGCTTTATCCTGCCATGTTTGCATCACGTCTGCCGGAAGATAATTCTGTAATGCTGCCAATATTTTTAAGTGTATGCGTGAAAAATGAGGATGATGGACAATGAAACTCATATAATGAAGAAACGACCAGTGATCAACCTCTTGAAGCAATGCTTTGGTTTTTTCTTCATCCAGTTCACCCTGACTTTGTTCAATCTGTAAGATGTGTCGTTTAAATCGTTCAAATTCCTTATTTGTCAGTACGTCAGCCATTCGTAAAAATAAATCATCATTTGATTTGGCCGAATAAACCATACTGTTTAAATCCATATCATGATACGTTTCGGACATAATTGGGAGCATCATGATGGAATGGTCTGTATCAAAGTCATCGGCTAAATACTGATAACGGAATTTATGACTGGTTTTATCTTGGTTAAAAGTCGGTTTTGGCTCAATCTTTTTTCGGTTCTTGTCCTGCCGTTTATTCACGCGTATCAATACCGACTGACCTTCTTTTAACCGCATCAATTCATCAGACGTTAAAAGCGAGCGTTCTTTTGTCGATTCACTGTGCGACTTATCAAATGAATGATAATCACCACTGCGGCTGACATCGGTAATTGTTTTAGCTCCAAGCATGCTCGAATAATGTTCAGCCGTACTCTTATCTTCGGTGAGGATATAGATTTGATTGGAACAGTTGCCAATAATCGTGTCCGATTCTTCACCATAAGCCGATTTCACTTGCGAATAGGCTTGAACGATTAAGTGATACCTGAAGCCGCGTCCAGCCCCTACCGTTACCATACTTGCCATCCCATCGATCGCCGGCATATTCCCAAACTCATCCAAAATGAATTGCACATGCCGTTTCATTTTGCCGTTCTTGCTTTTAGTTGCTTTTTCCGAATTGACACGGTACAACTGACTAACAAAGATACTGGCCAATACATCATTTGACTTGTCTGAATCAGGTGTCGCTAAAAAGACAGCTACTGGTTTATCACCAAAACCGATTTCAGTTAAATCCAAACTGTTATGACCAGTTACTTTCGCGTTCGGTTCAAGTGTAAAGATTTGCAGTTTATCCATCGCAACACTGAAGATACTGCCCCTTGTATTGCCGGTTGAAAAATTACTTGTGGCATACATTAACCGTGCCGGATTATTCTCATCCCGTGCCTGGAAGAATTCGTCCAAAGCATTATTCCCTTCTTCATCCGTTTCACTTCCCTTACTGGAAAGGAAATTAGCAACAGAGTACATGGTCACCCGTTCTTCCTTGCCGATTTTCACCATGTCCTCCGTTAAGGCTAAAATAATAGCTGTCACCAGTGATTTTGCACTGTTTGACCAGAACGGATCTTTGGCATTTGGATTATGATACAAACTGAATGCCACACTGTTGGCATATTTTTGCGCGTCACTCACCCTGCCCTGTTTCCATGAATCAATCACTAACTGTAAGGGATTGAATCCCATGCTCATGGCATGCTCTATCAGATTAAACACGTACACGTCATAGCCACGATTTTTTAAAGTTTCATAAGAGGCACCAGCCAGTTCCCCTTTCGGATCATTAATGACCATGGAGGGTTTCTCTTTCGCCCTGCTTTGGACATCAATCATCGGAACCACAAATGTCTCACCCTTACCGGAACGTGTAATCCCAATGACCATTGTGTGAACAGGGGCATCGTCCAGTAAAAGGCGGTATGGTTTACCTGCCTCCTGCAATCCGCCAACAATTGTACCGCCCTTTCCGTCATATTCTGTTTTGGATGCCGGAATAATTTGGTACTGTTTCTTCATGTTTTTCACGGATTCAAATTCATTCGTACCATGTTGCCCACGGTTAATGGTTTGATAATTCATTTTGATGTTATACAAGAGTTTTAGAAGACTGATCCCGATCAGGATATAAAAGCCTATATAAAACTCAAGCCATTCTTTCTGAAAGATGAACACGTATTCCCAATCAACTGAGAATGTGTTCAAGTTGACTTGTTCCGGATTGTTGGCAAAACCCTCAATCAAATGCAGCACTTGCTGGAAAAAGTGTAATAGAAAGTTTGCTAGAAAGAAGCCCGATATGACGATAAGCAATATCAAAGGCACAATAAACTGCCAATTACTTAATCGTTCGGTCAATGGCTTATGGCTCGTGTTCAAGGTCCATCACCCTTTCATGTTGCTTCGTACGTGCTGCCATCTGTTCATATGTTTTGGTGAATGCTTTGCGGTTTTGCTGCAAGTTTTCGTTCGCATCTTTCGTTCCTGGAGAATAAGCAAAAGTTGACCAATCCCTGCCTATTCCAGCCTCTTCGATTGTATTCACGATATCTCTTGTTGCCTTCCATCCAGCTTGATCATCATCCATGGCGATTAAAAGCTGTTTGTCCGCAAACTGTTCCTTATGTTCGGCCAAATAATCGTTGATCTGTCTTGTTTTGGTTGCCCCTGTTAGGGCGATAATACCAGCATTCTCATCGATCTCACGAAAGGACAACGCATCCAGGATGGATTCACTTATCACCACATTTTTAGCATCCTGCGGAATGTCCATAAAAAAATCCCTCGTTTCTTTTGAGGGATTGAAAATAAGCTGTATTTCTTTAGGATCAAGGTTTTCATCAATGCTGGAACGGAGTAAAACACGATCTAGCGTACGGTCTTCGCCGTATAACGGAAAAATCAAGTTTCGCTTGCACATCCAACTATTATTGGAATAATCTTTGTTCAATAAGGTCTTAGCTTTTTGAAAGACATGCTGAACGATAGCCTCATGTTGTAAATCAGCTACAAAACCACGTGTTGTCTGTTTTGACAGGCCACGATAGCCATTGTCTAATGCTTCACTTTTAAAATAGTTTTTCGCATAGGAGAATACGCGGTGTGACCAGCCCAAGGCCTGCCGTTGTTCCGTCGTCAGGTCGGGATACTGTTTTTCGACCCTTTGCTCATAAGTTGACATGTCTCCCTTCTCATAAAATTCAAGCATCATCCGTGAGCCACAATGGTTTTCCCGATTACATTGAATGAACCGTGTATTATTCTTATACATAAAGGCTTCATGCTGGTTACATTCCGGACAGTTGCAGATAAAATAACGCCCTTTATCTTCGGCATTCAAATCACTTAAAGCGTCTTCGATATTTTGAAAAACAAGTTTCTTATAGGGATTCGACTTGCTCATAACTGTCACCCACTTTAGCAGCTAGTTTAGCGTCAAATCGTTTTAATACGGGTGCAAGAACTTGTTCTTGAATAGCTTGGTCTGATTTCAGGACTGTGCCTTTAGCTAATAAGTCATCGAAAGCTGTGTAAAAGGCATGCATCAATTCGTTATGAAGATGATGAGCTGTCCTAAACCCGTGTTGTTGTATGAAGGACTCACCAAATAACGTCAGTTCAAGATGCTGATAGCCTTCATGTTTGATCACCAGTACATCAATTCTCTGTTTTGGGAGTGATTGATAATTTGTAACTACATGTGTGATAAATTGCTTGAATGATCCATGTTTACTTTGATATTCTTCCTTATTCAAATTAGAAAATGACTTATGACTCCTCAATGTTCCATCATTGGTGTACTTGTTTGATTGATTTTGATGTTTCTTAGAGAGTTTCACGGTTTCTTCTATCACCCAATTTATATCCGCGTGGTAGGTGTTTCGTATCGCTGACAGGACATCTTCCATTTCCGCATAAATACTTGTTTCAACACAGGATGAAATCCCATCATAAATTTGTCTTAATTGGTCATCCGTCAGGTCAAATTGATCGCCCATTACGGTAGAAAATCGTTTTTTAAAGGCCTCATATGACTTATTCGCCGACTTAACACCATTGTTATTGGGAAGTACTTTATGCTTTATTTTCATTTATGTCACCTCCAATAAAAGGACTCCCTGAACAGAAGCCCTACGTGTTCACCTCTTGTTTTTTCATTATTCACTGCCTTCTTTTTTGTTAGAATGTTAAGTTCTTGTCCAGCATCAGCACTTTTTCATTAAAAAAAGCTTCCATACGTTTGGAAGGCCAATTAAATTAATTGTTTAACTTTATAAAGTTTTGAATGGTGACAGAATCACCCAGATTAAATTCATCACTGATTGCCTTTTCAATACCACGAATGTCATCTATCGATTGAATCGGCTCCTCCAATGTTATATCGACATTCCCACCACCATCTTCATAAAGATAGCTTATGAAATATTTGTACGCAGCACTCATCACTTTACCTCCTTAAAATCCAACAACCCGACCGCCCAGCCAAGAAACAAGACTGGCAGCCAAATAAACAATACCAAAGCCGATTGCAACGTTTACCATCCATCCTGTGTACATTTCCTTTTTCTGTGGATCTTTGGCAAACGTCCACAATAACCCAATGACAACCAGCACCAGTCCGGCTAAGACTGGTGCAATTGGCTTAATACCATCTGTGATATTCTGTATGGTTTGAATAGCGTCTTGCACGCAACTCACTCTCCTTTCTTCGCTACATTAGTAATCTGTTTCTGATTTGATACATTAAAGTTCAAGATGATTTCTTGGTGTCGCTCATGAAGCCATTCATAATATGAAGACCCGTCAGCTTCGATAATGCCTTTCGCCAGCTCTTCAAATTCCTTGAACCCTTCTGGTTTAACTGGTCTGCGCCTTCTTTTTGATGATGCTTTGCTCGATGAAGATTCAGCAGATTCTTTAGTAGCTGTCTTAACGTTTTTATCCTGATTATTATCCATTGCTTTTCCAAATTCATTATTAGACACGGTTTACACCTCCTTATCTAGCAAAAATAAAAACCCTTTCCGTGAAAGAAAAGAGTTAATAGGAAGCTATAAACTTCCTGATACTAATAATTTAACAGCTTTTTGAAGCATTTTTGTTCGTCATTCGTTCGCCTTTTCGTTCGTTTTTTGTTCGCTTTTCGTTCGGAACTACTCATATATTATTGACATTTGGAATTAATAATAATGAAGAGAATTGATGCTTTGTACATCCGTATTCAAGATAAATATAAAGGCCTCATTTTGAAATAGTTTAATCAAAATAGAACCTGCATTACTAGCCGTACATAAGTGTATAAAAAGTTTTCGGTTTCATGCCCCCCTTTTGTTTCCAATTTCGAATATAGGGGTAGGAGGAGATATATTCATGGAAAAAATAATTGAAGGACACCTAGTTGGATTTGGATCTCTAAGGGATATGGAACATTTGAAAGATGATTATCATGGCGAATTTACTGATGGGGGAATGTCTGAAATAAATATTCATGTTTATAGTAAAGTGCCAAGCAAGGAACAATGTGAAAGCATGTGTGCAAAGAAGTCGGGAGAAGTCACGTCTTATACATTATAAACGTTTTATGGTATGCTCGTTAACTTTCATCAAAAAATTAAAGAGCATATATCTCTCGAAACGCTTTTTTCATAAACAGATCCTGCCACCTATCGTAAAACTCTTACTTATAAATTGCACCGCAAAATGCGGTGCTTTTTGCATAACCCAGTTCGACCAGAACTGAGCTATATATAAAATTTACTTTTTAGTTTCAATCTTAAATTAACGCGCCCGTTAACATAATATTCCTTTCAGCTATTGGCTGGTATTCCGGAAGATTGATATTGATGAAAAGTATATTAAGAACTCTCCGCTTTACGTTTACTTTTATTTTTGGCAGCTTTATATAAATCTAACCCAGAAAAAACAATTATAATAATGCTAGTAATTCTTAAATACAAGTCATCATAATTAGAAATTAAGACAGAAATACCAATTAGAAAGTAAAGAACTCTTAAAGATGTACCTAGCATAAAATACCACCTCTCCTTCATTATTCTTAAAGAGCATTAGTATTGATTATAGGCTAAGGTAGCCCACACGTTGCTTATTCCATTAAATGGCCCTAAAAAGAAGCACTTCTCCTTGTTCATACGAATAGGTAAGGGTTTGAAGTTATCGCTCCCTTTTCCCCTCGCCCACACCGTACGTGAGGCTTTCACCTCATACGGCGTTCCAACTAGTCCAATTCACTCAGTTCTATGTATTGTGAAATGAAGCTGTTTATCCTAATTTAAGATTAAGTCATTTTCGCATTGTTTCCGTAATTCATTTACCTTTTGAATTTGCTTTTTGCTAAGCTCCAAAATTTTGATTAGAGTTTTGATTTTCTCATTGTCTTTTAAATGTATCAACCGATGAACGGACTCATGTAATATAATCAAATTTGAGTATGCGTCATCCTTTGAGTGCTGATACGGAT
>NZ_FOMR01000010.1 GCF_900112705.1 Lentibacillus persicus | reverse complement strand
AAAAGACCCTGCAAAGGAGCATTTTCGGCCTCCACCTCATGGATATGCCGGACGAAGGAATGTTTGGATACAATCCTGAGAGACATGGGAGGGTCAGCGACCATGAGTTCTGTGGAGATGGAAAAACGCGCGATTATAGTAAAATTTTCCATCACCTTCCTGGGAAGGTCCGGGTCGTTATCCTCCATTGCATCGGAAAATTCCGAAATGAAATGGATGCAATGAAATCGATGAGGGAGCTTCAATCAAACCCCTGAGAAAATCAAAGTAATTTGGAGTAATTGGAAGAAAATCATTTATTTATAGAGGGAGGTGAAACAAATGAGTGAACAGCGCTTAGAACACGTGGAAGATATGCTTTCCCAGCTCATTTCAATGGTAGGCGGCATGCGAACTGAACAGACTGCGATGAAAGAACAATTGAACGGGGCCGTAAAAGATCAAACTGACATGAAAACACAGTTGAACGACGTCTCTAAAGAGCAAACTGACATGAAAACGCAGCTGAACGGCGTCTCTAAAGAACAAACCGAAATGAAAACGCAGCTGAACGGCGTCTTTAAAGAACAAACTGTTATAAAAGAAGACCAAGCTTCTATGAGGGAAGAGTTAACTTCAATAAAGACAGACCAGTCCTCCATGAGAGAAGTCATGACATCTATGAAAACGGAAAGTGACAGACGTCACCGTGAAATTATGGATGAATTTAAAATTCTCCGAGCCGATCAGGACCATATCTGGAGTAAAACCGTCCAAAACGAACGTGACATCGCCCAATTAAAACATCGATTTTCAAACTAACCCCTAACCCCACAAATTTTGATAACACACAGACGATAAAACAAAACCCTCGTACCATGCTCTCTGACAACATGTACAAGGGTTTTTTATTTTTAGGAAGTGTCACCTGTTCGCAAAGAATTCTTCAGCTTCGTCCAGGTATTTTTCCTGTTCAGGTGTCATCTCATACTCTTCAACAATTGCATCAACCGGGCAGACTGAAACACATGCACCGCAATCAATGCATATATCCGGATCTATGTAAAATTGTTCCGGCCCTTCTTCAATACAATCAACCGGACAAACCGTTACACATTCGCCTGACTTTTCACCGCGGCACGGATCTAATATGACAAAAGCCACACTTTTCCCTCCTTCCAACTATACTATCATGATACACGATACCGCAACTTCCCGTAAACTTCCAGACTCGTATCACCGCTCAAAATACAAATGATAATGCCACGCACATCCCGGATTAAAATCTGCATCACAATTTGGACAGCGGTAACTGCTGCTTAAGTACGCGTTAATCGTCAGTTCATGATGGCAACTGCCGCAAAGAATCGCCCGTTGATCAAAATACTTGCGTGGCCAGACTTTTCGATCGCTACAGCCGTATGCTTCGTGACAGTCAATGCAGGAAAAATATTCACCGCAGCAGTAAAATTTAATTGCAATCCGGTCATTTTGCGCATGATAATGTTTACATCTTGTTTCAGCGTCAATTGCACCTATTACTCGCATACCTCGACCTTGCCTCCTTGTCGCTTATAAAAAACTTTATCATAAGTTATCATTAACCACTACCGTTCAGAGCGAACAATGAAAAAAAATTATATTGACATTAGGCTATAAGTACTATATTATTTATAATAGTTTAATAATTCTGTTAAAGGGGTGGGGAGGCTTATTTAAGTGAAAAAGAATAATTTTATAATCAATACACAGCACATTGAAGATGCCCTTCAAACTGATGAACAAGATCTGTTTATCGGGCGGGAATGGGAAAGAGCTTTATTCCGTCATTATTTGCATTCTGACAACCAGGATGTAAGGGTGCTCTATGTCCATGGTACCGGCGGGGTCGGGAAATCATATTTGTTAAATGAATATCAGCGGTATGCTGCAGAAAAAGGGACGTTTTTTCTCAGCATGGACTGCAGAGATTTTTCACAGACTCCTGAAGGATTTACTGAACACCTTCTTACACTTATTGAACTCCATACACCACTGAATAATGTTACCGAAAAGCCCTCTTTCCGGAAATTATTACAGACCATATCAGAATTAGCCTCGGAAAAACGAATGATTATGGCAATTGATTCCTACGAACATATGGATTCACTCGATCGTTGGTTTCGGGAAGTATTCGTAAAACACCTTCCAAACACAAGTTTTGTTATCATGGCCGGACGCCACGCTCTATCAGGTGGGTGGGTCGAGTCACCTGCCTGGCGCAGGATAACCAAAGCGGTAGAATTAAAGGATTTTTCACTGAATCAGACAAGCGCATTTCTTGAGCACTATGGTATCCACAATAAAGACCTGATCGAAACGATGTGGCGTTTTACCGAAGGGCACCCCTTAACGCTTACATTAGCCGCCATAACAGATGGTGTCATTTCAAAAGACACATTAAATGGCAAAGCGCCGAACATTTTAATCGATCTTACCCGCCGCTGGCTGAGTGAAGTAAAAGATGAGAAATTGCTTTTATTAATTGAAGCGGCTGCACTTTTTTATACGTTTAACCAATCAAACTTGTCTGCTGTTCTTAAACAGGACATTGATAATGCGACGTTTAATGAGCTGACTGCTTTATCATTTGTGAAACCCGCTAAATACGGATGGACGATGCATGATTTAATCAGGGATTCCATCCAGATCGACTTGAAGCTGCGGCACCCTGACCGCTCAGCTTTATTAAATCAGCGGAGCGCTGCGTTTTTTTATAAACGGACCATCGCAAGCCGTAAACCGGAAGATGCCGCATCTTTCTTTTATCATCTGGACAATGATTTTATAAGAAGTGTGTTCTTTCAGTCGGAGATGGATAATTCGATGTATTTTGAACCAATTGGTGAGTATAACTTTGAAGAAGTGAAACAATTTTTCGCCTTTCAGCGCAAACGTTCAATCGAAAGTGAGGTACAGTTTTATAATCGTGGCACAAATGAGTCGTTCCGCTTTCATGCTTCAGCCGAACATAACCAAAAAGAAATGGAGCTTATTGATGCCAGCTATATTAAGAAAATCAATTATACAGGTGCACGTTTTTTAAAAAACAGCGACGGAACCGCGTTGGGAATGTCAATCATCGTTCCTATTAACAAAAAAACATTGGGACTGCTGGCTAAGGAACCGGTCTCCCGATCCTATTTCAGCAGATTAAACACGCACGAGCTTGGATCTTATTCCGTGCCTGAAGATGAGGTTGGCGGTTGGTTCATTCGATATTTGGACTATATTGACCCTGTAGACACAGCAGTCCGATCATACATGCTTTATAATTTGTTTCCGCTTTTAGTTACCGGTGGCCGGATAGTTGTATCAACCCCGCTCCCCTTCTTCCAGCAGCTGCTCGAAAATTTCGGGTTTGAAATCATTCCCGAAGCAACACATTATGACTATGGCGAAAATTGTCCGGCAACAACTTACCTTCTTGATGTCCGCGGCCCGAGACTGGCAAACTATTTACAGCACTTCATGTCCGCACCTGCGGCAGAAAATGATATGAATGTGATTGCATCAACATTCAACTTAACCGAACGCGAAATCGAAATCGTTAAACTGATACTCGAAGAACAAACCAATGCGGCCATTGCGCAGCAAATGTATTTAGCAGAAATCACTGTCAAAAAACATATCACACGTATTTTCAGAAAAGTTGATGTTAAAAACAGGTCCCAGCTCGTTAACCGTCTGTTAAAAATCATTTCTTAACGGACACGGCAGGCAAACTGGAAGCCTGCCGTGTCCGTTTAATTTATCAGCTTAAAACTGCCGATCAGCGGTAATTGCTTTTTCTTACCATTGGATGCGTTTATAATCCCGATGATTAAAAGAATAAACCAGAATAACGTTCCAAAAGGCAATACGATCAGCCAGCCTATTATCGGCACAATTGATCCAATAATCCATGTGGCCATGCCTAACAGAAACAGGTTGAGGCCCTGATTGGCATGATACATGGCAAACTCAGAATCCTTAGCAGCAATCAGCGGAATAAAAAAGATAATATACGCTAAAATTGCCATTCCTTTATTATCTTTCACGTCAGCAGATTCTTCCCCTGTGATCACATTTGACGTCTCCGTCTTCGTATCGTCCCTCATACTAACCCCTCCCTTAGTTAAATAATTCGCTGTCTTAAAATGACCTTCAATCAGTTGGGAACTTTCTTATTCCCTACTAATTATAGAAACTTTTAATAATTAAATAAATTTTACCATGCTGAAACCTTATCTGTAATGTATACTTGGGTATACAATTGCGCGTCGCTGTGCAAAAAAGAATGAAGCAGTCATTTGACCACTTCATCCTCACAAAAAACAATTAATCATTCGGTTTTTCTTTTAATTCTTCGCCGTTCTTTCCTTCATATCGCAGTCCCCATCCAGTCAATGCCGCAATCAGCATGATAATAAACAGGAACCAGCCTTGGAAGACGAATGGAAACACCGCATTCGGTTCAACGATGGGTAACCAGCTATATGATTGCTCTTTCATCGTTTGGATCGTTGACCAGCCTAATAACACCGGTGCTCCCCATGGAAAAATATAACCCAATGCTGATGTTACCGCATCAAGCATATTCGCCATCCGATAGCGGTGAATGCCGTATCTCGTACCAATTTCTTTTACAAATGGCGCCGCTGCAATTTCAGCTGCCGTGTTGATGGTGATAGAACTATTCAGCAAAGCAACAATCGCCCAAATTGCTACCTCAGCTTTACGGACGGAGTTTTTAATCCATTTAACCAGGCCTTCCGTGATGGCTGCCATTGTTCCGCCCAGTCTCATCAAGTGAGCTGCCCCTACTATCAGCAGAATTAGGATCGCCATATTAAAATAGCCGGTTAAACCAGAAACCAACGCACCTTCTACAACAGCATCGGAGTCCGGGTTAAAGTTTAAAATATCCCCGAATGTTCCTAAATTCAGCAACAAAATCAACGGTATAGCAGATATAATCCCCCATGTTAATGAGGTCAGCAGATGCTGTCCAGACAGAGCAAGGATAAGGACGATCGCGAAGGGTACGAGCATAATCAGTCCGCTTGCATTGACAGAATCCATTACAGAACTGATTGAAGCTTGATCGGCCACGGAACTTCCACCACCGCCAAAGATGGCAAACAAAATAACTGCCGGTACAGCAGCAACAATTGAATATTTGAAGCGGCTTCTTACCACACCGGGCACATCGGCATCCTGTGTTGTTGCAGATACAATTGTCGTATCGGAAACCGGCGCGAGGTTGTCCCCGAATACCGCTCCGGCCAAAATCGCAGCAAACATAAACGTCGGGTCTGCCCCTACAGCTACACCTGCGGGATACATCAATGTACAGAACGCGACGGTTGTGCCATATCCGGTACCGACAGCTGTTGAAAACGTTGCTGCCAGCAAGAATGTCAGGGCAACAAACATGCCGCCTTCAACACCTGTTACCGAACCAATCCAGACCAGTCCTTCGACAAGTCCGCCAACCTGAAGTACCTGGGCGAACATGCCGGCATAAAACCATGCCACCATGGCAATAACACCCACGGGCTGCGCCAGTCCATCGAACAAACCTTGTGCATAGTCTTCCCATTTACTTTTACATAACAGCAATCCGAGTGTCAGGCCCATAATAGCACCCAGCACAAGTGCAACCTCAGACGACAGCTGCATGACACTGATGGTAATTGCCCAAACGACAAAAAACAGTAAAGGAACCGCTGCTCCAAACGGACCAAGGCGAAATTCCAGCTTTTGCACAGTCTTATCCCCGGTCGCTTTTGCTAACTCTTCATTCTCTGACAATTTTTTTCCTCCCCCATAGCACTTCAATTATGTTTTCCCCCTGCAGTTTAGCAAAGGTTCAGAAAATTATCAATGAATAAAAAGACCTCTTCATTAGAGGCCGTATACATTTGCCCGTTTGAATACTGACATTTTCACAAAAACGGTACAGTCTTATAAATCTTTACTACTGGCAGTTGCAGGGTATTTTATACATGAACAGTGATCCCCGGACCAAATGGTATGCCAAGCAACACAAAAATTAAAAATAGGCTAATCCACAGAATCAAAAATATAAGACTGTATGGCAGCATAAGCGCCAACAACGTTCCTAATCCGGCTTTATTATCGTATTCTTTCATAAAAGCCAGGACAATGACAAAATATGGGTTCATCGGCGTCACAATATTCGTGGATGAATCGGCAACACGAAAGGCTGCCTGAATAAACGCCGGATGGTAGTCCAAAAAATAAAACAATTTTAGAAACACTGGGGCCTCAAGTCCCCATTGAGCCGAACCGCTGTAGACAAACAAATTTAATAAAGCGGTTAGGAGGATAAACAACACAACGGCTGTTATGCCTGTCAAATTAACCGATTCCAGCAATGAGGCACCTGTTATCGCCAGCCATGAACCAATATTTGTCCATTCGAAATAAGCAATAAACTGGGAAACAGCAAAAATAAGCACGATAAAACTTGACATGTCTTTCATAGCTTCTCCCATATAACGAGCAACTGAGCGCGAATCTTCAATTTTATTTACCGTGATACCATATGCCATACCAACCGTTATAAAAAACAGCATAATAATTGGAACAATACCGGATATAAACGGGGATGGAATCATACCACCTTGATCATTGCGCAATAACGACTCCGGCCATGCGATAAAAAGAACCAATAACGCCACATAACCGACAGCAGCCAAAAAAGCATTTCGGAGTCCTTTCTTTTCTTTTATTGTCGTTTCTTCAAACGATTTACTTAATCCTCCTGCATATTGACCAAGCCGCGGTTCAATTATTTTCTCGGTTACCAACCCACCGG
This sequence comes from Lentibacillus persicus, assembly GCF_900112705.1. Lineage (GTDB taxonomy): Bacteria > Bacillota > Bacilli > Bacillales > Amphibacillaceae > Lentibacillus > Lentibacillus persicus. Next base: position 101,957 of record NZ_FOMR01000010.1, on the reverse strand, counting down.
CTGCCGTCAAAACCAGTGCGGACACAACCATGAAATACCAATTATCAACCGGTGTAACAATAGGCGCACCCTCAATGGTCTGCATCACTTCGGTTGAAATCCCGGATAAAACATTGTCGGTATTCGCCACGATAAGATTGGCCGTAAAACCGGCGCCAACACCGGCGAATCCAGCTGCCAAACCTGCCAGCGGATGTCTTCCCACACTGTAAAAAGCCATCGCTGCAAGCGGCGGTACAATCACAAAAGCAGCATCTGCAGCAAGATTTCCGAGAATACCGGTAAAGACAACTGCATAAGTGATTAATCGTTTTGGAGCACGAAGAATGGTGTTTTTCATAAAGGCTTCCAACAGCCCGACTTTATCCGCTAATCCAACCCCAAGCATCATCGTAAGAACAATCCCGAGCGGTGCAAATCCGACAAAGTTTTCAATAACGGATGTAACCATGAATCTTACTCCTTCAACAGACAGCAGGTTTTTAATCGATGTCTGTTCATCACTGCCGGGCTGTGTAAAGGTCACATCAAATAATGAAATAAATCCCGATAATAGCACCACTATAACAGCAAGGGTTACAAACAACATGAAAGGATCAGGTAGTTTATTGCCAATGCGTTCAATAACATTTAAAAATTGTCTGAAACCCTTATTCTTTTCTGTCTTACTCGTCATGTATCATGTCACCTCCACTTTGGTATGTAAATCAAAAGTATGAATTATCATTTAATTACATTAACATAATCTCACTTATAAAACTATTATCCGTTTTTAATGCCTGCTCTCTTTGTTTATTATGCAGGAAACTTTCTGGGTAAAGCAGTAAACAGCCTAAGCTGTTTAAAGTCAGAGCAAAAATAAACAGTTCAGTTTCCGGTTTACTGAACTGTTTATTTACGGTTTGGATTTAGTATCCTGCTTCATGTTTAACGCGTTCGTTACCAAAATATTATTGAAGCCATTGAACTAAACAAAAAGCTTCCGCGGCAACTTATTCCTTCAACTTGGACAAGGCATCTGCCAGTGCGTTGTTCTTAAAGCCGTCATCCTGCTTTTTCAAATATTTATTGACATCTTTTTTGGATACTTTCTTGTTTTTCTCCTGTTCTTTTCGTTTATTGAACGCTGACAGTTTCTCAGAAAAGCCGCACTGACATGTGAATGTCTGACCGTCACCTTCACCGCGCAGCACCATCCGCTTGTGGCAGTTCGGACAGCGTGCGTTCGTTCGTTTAAAAATATTCTTTTTATGGCCGCACGAACGGTCCTGGCAAACAAGCATTTTGCCTTTTTTGTTATCAATTTCCATCATCAGTTTGCCGCAATCCGGGCATTTACTTCCGGTCAAATTATCATGTTTAAATTTATCATCACTCGTTTTAATCTGATAGACGACATCTTTCGTATAACCTTTAATCTCATTGATAAAGTGCTTCTTATTCAATTTGCCTTCTGCAATTTGACTTAGTTTGGTCTCCCATTCAGCAGTCAGTGCCGGGGAACGGAGCTCTTCAGGCACGAGTTCCAGCAGCTGTCGGCCTTTCGAAGTTGTGAAAATGTGTTTACCGCGTAATTCCATTGACTGGCTGTTAAACAATTTTTCAATGATATCAGCCCGGGTTGCAACCGTTCCGATTCCGCCGGTTTTACTGATGGTTTTCGCCAAATGCTTCTCTTCCTGATTCATATAACGGACAGGATTTTCCATTGCCTGCAAAAGGGCCCCTTCTGTAAACCGTTCAGGCGGTTTTGTTTCACCGGCTGTTAAATGAAGGTCCATATCGGAAAGCTGCGCACCTTTTTTCACGTCCGGCAATTGCTGCTCCCCATCTGATTCATGATCACCATATATTTCTTTCCAGCCTTGCTTCTTAATTTGTTTTCCTTTGGCAGTAAAACGCTCTCCTGCGATTTCAGCCTCAATCGTCAGCTGTTCAAACTCATGAGGATCCGACAGTACCGCCAGGAAACGTTTCACAACGAGGTCATATATCTTCCGTTCTTTGTCGTTTAAATCGGCTAAAGCAGGCGATTCCTCTGTCGGGATAATGGCATGGTGATCCGACACTTGCGTATCATTAACAACCGACTTCGGCAATTTCCATTCTTTTTTCATCAGCTTTCCCGCCGTCTTCGCATACTGATCCACATTGACAGCTTTTACACGGTCTTTCAGTGTAGGAACTATATCACTGGAAAGGACACGGGAGTCTGTACGCGGATAAGTAAGAACTTTATGCTGCTCATACAGTTTTTGCATCAGTGACAGTGTCTGTTTTCCGGAAAAACCAAATATCCGGTTGGCATCCCGCTGCAATTCGGTCAGGTCATACAATTGCGGTGCATGTTTTTTCTTGTATGACTTATTAACATCGGCAACGGTTGCTGGTTTGTTTTTCAATTGACCGATTATTTTTTCGGCTTTTTCTTTGGAAAAAATACGGCTGTTGTTGTTCGTATCCTGCCATGTCAAACGCATACCCGTGTTTGTTTTAGCTTCAATACCGTAAAATGTCTGTGGCTTGAATTCATTTATTTCTTTTTCCCTTGTCCGCACCATTGCCAATGTCGGCGTTTGTACACGACCGGTGGACAGCTGAGCATTATATTTCGTTGTAAGCGCACGTGTAGCATTCAGCCCAACATACCAGTCTGCTTCAGAACGTGCGACAGCAGCGGCGTATAGACTTTCATATTGTTTACCCGGTTTTAGATTTTTAAAGCCATCCCTGATCGCTTTATCCGTAACCGATGAAATCCAGAGCCGTTTGACAGGTTTGTTGACACGCGCTTTGTCAATAATCCAACGGGCAACGAGCTCGCCTTCACGGCCTGCATCCGTAGCGATTACAATATCACTGGCATCTTTTCGGTTAAGCTGTGTTTTGACCGCGTTGAACTGTTTGCCGGTTTTCTTAATGACAACAAGTTTTAACCGCTCCGGCAGCATCGGTAAATCATCAAGCCGCCATGTTTTCCATTTATCTTCATATACCTCCGGGTCTGCCAACGTTACAAGATGCCCTAAAGCCCACGTTACAATATAGTTGCTTCCTTCTATGAAACCGTCGCCCTTCTTGTTACAGTTCAGTACTCGAGCGATATCCCGGCCGACAGAAGGCTTTTCTGCTAATACGACTGTTTTGCCCATAAAAAAATAAATCCTCTCTCAAAAAATTTCTCTTAATACTGTAACACAAATCCGCCTGATATGTGCGCCTTTCACACCATTCTCCTATTTCCATACACTATGTTAGACAGTTACGAAAGGAAAATGATTCGATGCTTCACTATACCGGATTAATATTATTAATTTTCGGCGTCAGTATCGATGGGTTTGGTGTTGGCATGTCATATGGGGTCAGGCGTGTGCATGTTCCGCTTGCCGCAATTGGGGTTATTATGTTCTGTTCCGGGCTTGTCGTCTATCTGGCAATGACAATCGGCAATGTACTAAAGACATGGATAACACCGGGAATCGCTGACAATATTGGCGGATTTATTATACTCATTATCGGTGTGTATTGCTTATATAACGTGCTGCGCTCCAAAAAGGAAACAATACCGTCCTCCTCATACACTCAAGAGACATGGAGCCAATTCAAAACTGTCATGAAAGAACCGCAGCAGGCAGACCTCGACCAGTCCGGGAGCATCTCATTTTCAGAAGCATTTTTGCTTGGATCGGCGCTTGCTGTCGATGCGTTTGGAGCAGGACTTGGTGCAGCGATGCTTTCATATTCACCGGTTTTGACTGCGTTATCAATTGCGTTGATGAGCGGTATTTTGGTTTTTTGTGGTGTGAGAATGGGACATTTCCTTTCAACAAAAAAATGGACACAACAATTAACCTTGCTGCCTCCATTTTTGCTCATTTTATTAGGTATTTTTAACATCCTCTAATAACAATCGCAGTGTTCTGAATGACTCCTCTGCTGCCGTTTTACAGCATTGAAATAATCCAGCCTATAACAACAATAGCACCTATCACCATTAAAATCGTTCGTAACATACAATTCATCCTTTCATGAGTCACTGTTTAACCATACCTTACCCTGAAAGGTGAGTCAGGAAACATATATAGTTGGTTATGTGATGATATTAAGTAAAACGGTAACTGTAACAATGCTGACTAATGTGGTGACAAGCGTAATACTTGAAACAAGGTCAGGTTCGGAATCGAACTCAATTGCATATATTGTCGTTGTAGCGGCACTTGGCATTGCAGCAACAATCACAAGCACTGCACCAACAACAGAGTCCACCGGAACAATCCAAATAAACAGCAATGCAAGCAGCGGTGAAATGACCATTCTTGTTACTGAAGCTGACAAAATAACCTGCCAGTCAAACTTCAGTGATGTAATGGAAGCAAGCTGCATACCCAGAATTACCATCATTAACGGAATCGCCGCATCACCAAGCATGGTCAGTGTCGAATAAACGGATTCAGGCATATTGACGGACAACATTTGGAACCCTATCCCCAGTAAGGCAGCATATGTTGCAGGCATCTTAAAAATTGTTTTAAACGCCCGAAGAAAGCCGCTTGTACTGCGGGAAGCATAATAAATGCCGAACACGTTCATTAGCATTGTTTGTATGACCATTAAAAAAATAGCATAAGGCATCGCCTCTTCGCCGACACTGAACAAAATAACCGGTACACCATAATTGCCGCCATTCATAAACGCCGTTGTCAAAATCGATCCGCTTTCGACTGATTCACTCCAGCGGAAAGCTTTCGCAAATAATTTTATAACGATTATCATGACAAATAATAACAGGAAAGCATAAACAGCAATCACCGTGTATCCTTGGTTAAAGGTCGCTTCATATAAATTTGTAAACACCAGCGCAGGCAAAAATATATAAATTGAGGCTGCTGCCAGCGACTTGACATCAAGAACCCGAATCCGCTGCAAAATAAAACCAGATCCAAATACTGCCATAATTGGCAATACGACCTGAAAGAATATAGCCATATAAAAACATCTCCGTTAAAACAATCAATCGCCTATAACTGCTTAAACAATCTTATATCAGTCTATCATTCACTTGATGAAGATGCCAGCCAGTTGACAACCGGTAAGTTATGTAGTAAAGTTATGGAATTGGAAGTAAAATAAGACTTCATTTCTGGCATTCTGCTAGTTCGTTTTTGAAGATGCTTAATCACACTGGCGCGGCTTCGGGGCCGCAAGGACGTCAGAGCAGGTAGGGCTGACGTTGCTTAAGTTTAGAAAACACCCAGTGGAACATAGACCGCGGTAAAGAAATATATAAAATGAAAGCTTATGTGTTACTTTAGAAAACAAAGGGGTACTCTTCATAATAAGGGTACCCCTTTTCCAATACATAACAGGAAAGAAGGCATGAAAATGAAACTAGGAGCAATTCAGACGATGAAAATCATCCGTGAGACAAAATCGGGATATATGTTACAAAATGATGTGTTTTTGCCTAAAGAAGCGGCTGATGCCGATTTTTCTGAAGGGCAAAAAGCTGAGGTTTTTCTTTACAATAATCGCAAAGGCAATGTTTTCGCCACAACCAACCTTCCCGCCGTCCAAGTGGATGTGTATGACTGGGTTGAGGTTGTTGAGGCCGTCTCCGGGCTCGGTGTCTTTGTTGATATCGGGATCGAAACAGAGGTCCTCGTATCGCAAGAAGATCTCCCGCCTATAGAAAGTGTTTGGCCGGCTAAAGGGGATATGCTGCTTGTCAATCTGGACACGGATAAAAAAGGGCGCTTGATTGCGGTGCCTGCTGGTGAACATTTAATTAGAAAACATTGGCAGATTGCACCGAGCGACCTCCTTCATCAATCCATCGGCGGTCGTGTTTACCACACCAGCAAAGAGGGTTCCGCGCTTATTTCAGAAGATGGCTATCGCGGATTTATCCACCATACAGAACGCAAACACGAACCTCGTCTCGGTGAATGGGTGGAAGGACGCGTCATTGACGTGAAGGATGATGGCACGCTGAATGTTTCACTAAGACCGCTTAAACAAGACAGCATGCACGAGGACGCGAAAACGATTCTTAAATACCTTGAAGTAAACGACGGCGTTATGCATTTTAGCGATAAAAGCGATCCCGAGGATATACGCGGAACTTTCAACATAAGTAAAGCTGCCTTTAAGCGCGCCCTCGGCAAGCTAATGAAAGACGGTCACGTCAAACAGGAGGATGGCAAAACATTTCGGATGTAACAATTGTCGTTTAAAACCACAGACTTTCACCGCAAGCTAACCGATTTTGTCTTCCGAACCAAAAATCTTCAATATAAAAGACGAACTATAAGTACGGTCAGCTGAGTATCCCGCTTTCCTTCCTGATAATAGTTCGTCTTTTCATTTACTTTAATTTTTTTGTCCCAGCCTCTTTTTTTCTCGTTTAGGGATGTCTGTACGATTCAACGATTGATGTGACAATTAATGCCAGTGCCGCAGCAAAGAGGCTGGCACCGCCCCATCCACCTAATCCAAGTCCCATCATTTCAATATCAGCAGCCGCCGAAATGGTAACCAAAATGCCGCCGACAACCGCTATTGCAGCTGCAGGTATGTAAATACCATAGCCGCCGGGAGGAGTTGCCACGGTGATTATAATATTAATAATCATAACAATAACGAGTAATGAAATGCCCATTACCAAAGCTAAGTTAAACATGAAATCACCTCAATATATCTTAATGAACTATATATTAGTTTATCTATTCGGAAAGACAAAGTCAATTTAATGCTAATTAAAAGGAAGATTTCAGAAAAAACTGCTGGAAAAGCCAGCAGTTTTTTAATTGAAACGAACCTTTTCTTTATGTTGCATTTCTTTCATACGGTTCTGGAATTCTTTTCCCCCACACTTTATTTAAGATAAAGACAAGGATGATTAATGTTATCACACCAACGATAAGCCCCAATATACTTGAATTCATCATGCCGGCTGTCAAAAATGCTAAAATGCCGCTTATGCCAGCCGTGACCGCATAGGGGATCTGGGTATTAACGTGATCAATATGGTCACTCGATGACCCCGCTGAAGACAGGATGGTGGTATCCGAAATCGGCGAGCAATGATCCCCGAATATACCGCCGCTGAAGACTGCTGCAATAGCCAAGTACATCGATATATCCATCGAAGCGGCCAGCGGCATGGCGATAGGAATCATTATCGCAAATGTTCCATAAGATGTGCCTGTCGTAAAAGCAACAATCGCACCGATAAAGAAAATCAGTACCGGTATGATTGCAGGTGACGTTGTTTGCTCAGCAAAGTTTACGATGTACTCAGCTGTTCCCAGTTCAGTTGTGACACTGCCAATTGACCAGGCAAGCGCCAAAATAATGTAAACAAGTACCATGCTTCTAAAACCACTCACGATGAGCGACATCGATTCTTTGAACGTGTAGAGCTTTTGCTGCATACCCATTAAAAGCGCTACAATCCCTGCTACAAAAGCAGCAATCAAAATCGATGTTGCACCGTCAGCTTCACCAAATGCTGTCACAAATCCATTTTCCGGGTAGCCGCCGGTCCATAGAAACAACGGCGGAATCATTCCGATAAGTACCACAAGCGGCACAATCATATTCCGGATTTTAGGTGTGTAGCCTTCAGCCATCTCGACATCCAGCATTTCATCATCAGATGGCGGAGCGGCATCCTCACGCATTAAATTACCTGTCGTTCTGGCACGGTATTCCGCTTTCGCCATTGGCCCGAAATCCCAATTAGTGAATACGATAATAGCTACAAGCACAAGTGCCAAAATGGCATAGAAATTAAAAGGGATTGTGAAAATATATGTCATGTATTCTGACTCAGATATTCCCAGTTCGGTGTACTGAGCTCCGATCAGCCCCATAACAAATACAACCCAAGTGGAAACAGGTCCCAGCAGGCTGATAGGTGCGGAGGTCGAGTCAACCACATAAGCCAGTTTTTCCCGGGAAACGCGCATCTTGTCTGTCACCGAACGCATGACACTCCCAACTGTCAAGGCATTAAAATAATCATCAAAAAAAACAATTAAGCCGAATAACATTGTTGAGCCGAGTGTGCCTCTAACTGTTTTGGCTTTTTCAGAAATGGCGTTTGCAATCGCGTGTGCCCCGCCCGTCTTTTGCAGAAAAGCGATCAGAACACCGAACAGTCCACAATAGATTAATACTGTTGCACTCCATGGGTCTCCAACACTTGGAATAATAAAATCACTGAAGCTTGCATAAAGACCCATAAATGGATTCCAGTCATACATCATTGTTGCTCCAAGCCACACTCCCGCAAATAATGCAGGTATAACATTTCGAGTAATAAGTGCCAGTACAATTGCGATGACCGGAGGCAACAAAGAAAATATTCCAAACTCCATTTTTAATTCCCCCTTCCTGAATAATGGACATACCCATTAAGAATATATGCTCTATCTTCTCATATTATTTACATTTATAGAAGATAAAATTAGTTACAAAACAAAAAAAGCCTATTCAATTGTTCTCAATAGACTCTAATTCATTCTTTATTTAGAACATTTATACGAAAAAAAACTTTTTTGGATTGTCTGTTACCAAGAACGCGCGTATTTCCTCAACAGTCAGCCCGGCAGCTTTTGCCTCTTTTATGAGAACAATCCATTCTTCATCCAGTTCAATTAAAAAATGATTTTGCATACCGTAATCCCCTCCAAAATATATTATTCGCTGCCCGAAATCATTTTTCTGAATAAACGTAAGACTATAGTTATTAAAATACCACACGAAATAAAAAATGTAATGTATACGCAGGTATATAATCGCTCATCAACAAGAAACAAACCGCCCTGCTTTAGCACAGAACGGTCTGTTTCTAGGACAATGTCACAATACACTTAATGCTTTCTATTGGACATGTCTGATTCGGCGATTTTGATCATTCGCTTGACCATTTCGCCTCCCACAGAGCCATTTTCACGTGCAGTTGTATCTGCTCCGGGCTGGATACCAAATTCCTGAGCAATTTCCTGCTTCATGTTTTCCATCGCATCTTCTGCTCCAGTCACAAGCAAATCATTTTTGTTCGCTGCCACACCTGATCACTCCTTGTGGGGATTGAACAGATGAAAAACCATCCGTTCGTGCTTAGTTTTCGCAAACCCTCACCAATTACCCTTGTTAATATTTACTTAACTAAAACAATTAGCCTGCCATCATCGCATATGCTAAAATGCTTTATAGACCATAAACCATAAGGAGATCGACATGACATACAAACTTTTATTTCTGGATATTGACGGTACTATTTTAAAACCTGATCACACATACTCTGACGCTACAAAACAGGCGATTGCTTCTGTAAAGAAACACGGTATTGACGTTTTTCTGGCAACCGGCCGCCCACTGCATGAAATTAGCGGTTTGGCAAAAGACTTGGATATCCATTCTTTTATTGCTTATAACGGCGCGTTTGCGATACATCAGGATAAAACAATTGTCAATGAACCCATTCCTGAAAGCAACATGGAACGCTTTTTAAATATTGCATATGAAAATAACAATGATCTGGTTATGTATACGCATCGCAAAAACTATTTTACCGATCTTACCAAACCATATATCAATAAATTTATTGATATTTTTAATTTAACCCAGAATGACGTGTTCACACCTGAAATAACCGACAAGATCCTTAGTGCGACCGTTATCGATGCAACACCAGACCAAGCCTCGTTATATGAAATCGAATCTAACTTGCGTCTTTCACCCGTTCATGTTGCGGGAGCGGAACACACGTATGATATTTTGCGCACAAATGTCAATAAAGGCTATTCTGTCGAACAAATATGCCACCTGCTTGGGGTACCGCGTGAAAAGACAATCGCCTTTGGTGATGGGATGAACGATAAAGAAATGCTTGAAGCTGTCGGAGAAGGTTTTGCTATGGGGAACTCGCCTGAGGACCTTTTTAATTATGCAAAACATAAAACAGCAACCGTTGCTGAAGACGGGATTGCCTACGGGCTTAAACAGCTTGGTCTTTTGTAGTTGAGAAGGTCCGTTAATTCGGCCCTTCTCGACCACCGTAATTAGATTAAAATCACCTTTGAAATTGATGCAATAATTGAATGACTTGGGCAGTCTGCTCATACAGCAATTTTTCAGCTTGACCCATACACTCCTGAAGTGACATTGGTTTATTAACAATCGAAAAGCAGCCGGAGAACTTTTCACGGAGGACGCTAACATCACCATCCAGGCTGCCTGAAATTAAAACAGCGGTCGTGTGATGCTTTTGAGCCAAATCTGCAATATAGCCAGGTGCTTTACCATAAAGCGTTTGCTCATCACTCTGGCCTTCCCCTGTTAACACCACATCAGCACCTTGGACCGCTTTTTCCAGTTTCATGGCATCCGCGATCAGCTCAGCACCTGAAATAAGCCTCCCGCCAATGGCCAGCAACGCAAAACCAAGACCACCTGCAGCGCCTGAACCGGGGACCGTCTGCAACTGCTCACCAAGAACGCTTTCTACATTATTTGCGTATTGTTTTAACGCCGTATCGTATTGACTCAGCTCACTTGTTTTCAACCCTTTTTGCGGGCCATAAACATATGTCGCTCCGCTGTCTCCGAGCAGTGGATTGTCGACATCACATGCCACTTCTATATCTGCATCAGCCAGTCTTGAATCGATCGCATCAAAGCTGACTTGGCTTATATGTTTAACATCTTTACCAAAATACCCGGCATCGTCACCATTCGCATTCACCGACTTCATCCCCAGTGCTTTAAGCATGCCAGACCCGCCATCATTCGTTGCACTGCCCCCAAGTGCAATCACAAATCGCCTGCACCCCCGGTCCAGTGCATCCTTAATGACTTCACCGATTCCAAAGGTTGTTGTGAAAGCTGGATGCCGTTTGTTTTCAGGCACCTGAATCAGACCTGCAATTTCGGCGCACTCAATGATGGCTTTATCGGAATGAATTATTCCATATGAAGCATGGATCGTTTCCCCAAGCGCTCCTGTACACGCCACAGTAATTCTTTGTCCTCCCGTTGCGACAAGCATTGATGCCAGTGTCCCTTCACCACCGTCCGCCATCGGTTTTAATGTAACATGATTATGCCGGTCAACCGATTGAACAGCCCGTTTCATAACCTCTGAAGCTTGAATACTCGTCAGACTCCCTTTAAAGGAATCAGGTGCGATGACGATATGCATGATAATCCTCTTTTCCAACAGTTGTTAGCTATAATATAATTCAGTTTGTATTCTATTTCAATTTTTCAGCAATTTTCCATACTTACCGAAATCAGAAGGAAGCATTTTCACGACGTCGCAATTACATCCAGTTAGAGGCGTAACAATATTCTATTAGAAGACAGCTATAGAAAAAAGCCCCTCTCGAGACCCTCATTCTTTCTCACTATCAAATATAATTCCATTTTCTTTTCGTACTTTTTCAGTAACCTCTAGCACATCGTAACTGATCTGTTTCAACCATTCATATGCATCTATATCGCCAGATTCAATGATACGGGCAAATTCTTCTGCTTCATAAACCATGTTGTTTGGATGATCATCTGCCTCGAGCCTAATTTCCTCTTCAGTCCCGTTGATAACAACGCTTGGCGTATACATATTTCCCGGGTTCTCAAAGAATAGCGTTCCTTTTTCACCGTGAATCTCGCAATGGTTTGACGATTGGGCTATTTTTGAGCATAATATTGTGCCGGTGAACTCTGGATACTTCAAAATCAAAGTACCACTGCCATCAACACCGCTCTCGAGCTTCACAGGAAAATAAGCTGCCGTATCAGGTTTACCGAATAGACCGACTGAAAGTGATAAGGGATAAACACCAAGGTCTACCAGAGCGCCTCCTGAAAATTTCGTTGTAAAAATATTCGGCTCCTCCCCCGCCAAATATTTATCATATCGCGATGAATACTGCACAAACGGCAAAACCATACTGCGGACTTGACCGATTTGTTTCAGCCCTTCCTGTAAGCTTTTAAAATTAGGTGAGTGAAGATTCCGCATCGCTTCAAACAGAAAAACATTATTCTTTGAAGCCGTTACATGCGCCTTTTCCCATTCCTTTAAGTTGGAAAATATTGGCTTTTCACATATGACATGCTTCTTATGTTCCAGAAAGGTTAAGACATGATCGAAATGCAATGTGTTTGGTGAGGCAATATAGACAGCATCCAACTCCTCAGCTGCTGCCATTTCTTTTATGTTAGTGAATACAAAATCTGCGTTATGTTTTTCTGCGAACGTTTCAGCCTTGTCCGTTTGTCTTGAATATACGGCTGCAAGGGTCAAGCCTTTTGTTTCCCGTGCGGCGTCTATAAAAGCTTCCGTTATCCAGCCTGTCCCAACAGTTCCAAATTTCATTTTCAAGTCCCCCAAGTTAATAAAAAGGGGTGGAAATTGTCTTCCCCCCTCACACCCTCGAACTGATTCGTCTATTGTTCCAGTTTCTCAATCCGTTTTTCAAGCTTTTCCGTCTGTCTCAATTGTTCGATCATCCGCTTAATCAGCTGTAATTCAGCCTGTGCAGTCATGACATGATCTTGAGCATGAATCATGAAAAAGCTTGGTACGGCTTGTTCGTCCTGACTTTGAATGAGCTCGGTCTGATACTTATGACCTTTCAGAAACTCGTCGTTTGCTTCTTCCAGTAATTTTTCAGCTTCATCAAATTTATATTCTTCAGCTTCATCAAGTGCTTCATATGCTGCACCGCGGGCATTACCGCCGTGCAGAATCAACTGTGTCATTGTCTCTTCATAGTTCATACTTACCACTCCTCTAAACTCGGTTTACGCTTCTACGCTTGCCTGTTCTTCTTTAACCAGTTGTTTATCATACTGTCTGAAGAACGGCCAATAGATGAGTGCCGCTATAACAGCGTTCATAATTTGTACCAATCCGGCGACAACTGAACCACCTGTCGCTATAAAACCACCAAAGAAAATCGGCACGGTAAATGGCGGCTGTACGATAACCGGCGGCATAACACCCGTAGCAAACAAGATATAGTTAATCGTAACAATAACGACCGGGCCCAGCACAAATGGAATAATCAGAAGCGGGTTCAATACAATTGGCACCCCGAAAATCAACGGCTCATTAATATTGAAAAGTGATGGGATAATGGCTGTTTTCCCAACCTGCTTCAACTGCACTGAAGCAGCAAACAGCAGGAATATCGCAAGACCAAGCGTTGCACCGGAACCCCCAATATGTGTAAACATATGGAAAAATGGCTCAGTGACGATACCATTTGCTTCGCCTGGATTTCCGGCACTGATGGCATCAGCGTTTTCAGCCATCTGCGTCATCCAGAATGGGTACGCAACAGAAGATACAACGTTCATACCATGAATACCAATTGACCAAAGCACCAACATCAAGAGAATCATCCCGAGCGCAGCCCAATAAGAGTTTGACGCACTTACCAGCGGGCTGAATAAGTCAAGAACTGCCTGAGGGATCGTAACACCAAGGTTTGACCAGACAATCCATTGCAACGCCCATACAGCAGGCAGTATCAGCAAGAATGGAACGAGCGCACGGAAGGTTCGCATGACATACGGCGGCACTCCCGCGGGCATTTCAAAAGCAACGCCCTTATTAATCAGAAAACGCATCGCTTCGGTTGTTAAAATACCTAAAATGATGGCCACAAATAACCCCTGACCGCCGAGGTAATTCAGAATATCACCGAACGGGACCTGTGTAATATCTGTCACCGGAAATGCTGTCATAAGAAACGCAAGCATTGATAATATACCAGCCATAGCCGCATCCATGTCGTGCCGGGTAGCCAGGCTGTACCCGACACCAAATGCCACCGTTAAAGCCATAATGCCAAACGTTAAATTAAAAGGAAACAAAATTTGTCCCTGAATCGGTTCAATCGCATTTTCCCACGCATTGATAATACCCCAATCAAGTGACGTTGGCGGGTTGGCAATAATCAGAAAGATCGCACCCGTAATAATGACCGGCAACGCAAAAATGACAAATGCATCACGAATTGACTGCAGGTATTTATTTTGAGCAATTTTGCCCAATGGCTCCATTAATTTATCTTCCATCCATTCAACCATGTTCATGACAATTTATCCCCCCATTATTTCTTTAATTTCAGAATTTGATCCAGAACTTTTTCACCATCCATTAAAGCGAAAGCACGCTGATCGACTAGTTCCATTGGAATATCATGTTCGTCCGCCACCTTTGATACTTCCTTTTTAAGATGCCGGACTTGCGGTTCGAGAAGCGCAACATCATATTGACTTGCTTTCTCTTTAAATTCGCCTGTACCGCCGGCGAAAGCTTCAACGTCAAGACCTCGTTTTTCCGCTGCTTCCTGTACTTTCTTCGCCAGTTGACTTGATGTCGCACCCCAGCTGCATAGAATAATAACTTTTGTTTGATCTGCCATAATAAATCGCTCCTTTTAAAATTTATTTTTTAGTTAGAATCTCCTTAGCCATCTGATCGACTTTTTTATAGTGGCCCATCAGCCAATAGGAAAACCATGATGCAGCAAAAATAACAATCGAAAATGCAATACCATACCCTAGGATGAGACTAGCTGACGGTTTGCCGGTTAAGACTGAAAAAAGACCATAGCTAATCCAGATCAGTGCAAAGACCGTTGCGTACGTGATAAAAAATCGTTTCAATTTGTTCATCCTATCCCTCCAATCTATTTATGCAGTTTCCGAGTTAAGGAAACTTCCATGCACCAAATTGCAGTGGATCTGCATCTACCTTTGTTATGCAAAAAACATGCCAATGACTCCAAAAAAAGAGAATGAACGCGTTCAGCACACACTTGTCAAGGGATAACGCATCTCCGGCAAATCAGAAAATGCAACAGAAAAAATGTGTGCAAAGTATTTTGCACACATTCACCTGGAAAGTTTCACTACCTCGCGTTTTATATCATCCGCAAGCTCAATATGAAACGTTTTATTAAGTTGTTCAAATAGCGGATTCCAGATTTCAAATTCTCTTTCTGAAAGAATTGTCGTATTATCCAAAGGCACCGACGACAGGAATTCGTCACTTTGGTCTTTTAATGTTGCAGCCAGAATTCGGTCAATCATACTGCCGATATGCATCCACATGCCAAGTTCGCGGTTGCTGTCCCAACCGTAGTGACCGCGGATAGGCGGCATATATTTTTTTAGCAGATCTGCCATCGTCTTGGGATTAAAATACGTTATGATTTCTTGAAGGCCCCGGATAATCAGTTCATATATCTCATCACCGGAAACGTAGTCATCAAGCTGGGGAACAGCCGACTTCCTTGTAATCTCCAGCAGTTTTTGCATTCGGGAGATACCTTCATTCTGAAGAAGCTCCCAAGCGGGTATATACGGTATCCCTTCAATGGTTACCGGAACAGTACCGATAATGGCAATAACCTCATAGTAATCTGCCAACTCCGTTAAGACTGACGTATCCTTTGTGACAGGATCTATTCTTACTGAACGGATTAATACATCCTGATCGACCGTTGAAAGCTGATCTTCCAGCCACGATTCCAACAGCTGAGCTGCGCCTTCCCCGGTAAAACACACTGTCGCGATCAGACGTTTCTTCTGGATACTGTTTTCTTGCTGATCTTTTTCAGTAAACTTCATTAGCGCAGCTTTTGCCTCATCATACATACCGCCCAGGGTCTGATCAGAAATCAGCGACTGTCTGCCGGCCGCCATAACCATTGGCAAATTGACACTTGATAACGTTTTGACCGGGACATTTAATTCATGCTGGATTGTATCCCCCATTGTTATTAACGATCCTATATCAACCAGCAGCAGAGCCCCTCGGATTCCCATCAGATTGTTTATCGTCTCTTTCACACGATCATAGGTTTCTTCTGCTGATATATCCATCGGCATATCAATTGCAATGATGACATTATTACCAAGTAAATAGTTGGTCACTTCTGCCATGGAGGAAGCAGTCGATTTTCCATGTGTCACAAGTATAACCGCCAATTCCTGCTCAATGGTTAAATCTGATGCCTTATGCTGCTCCGGTGCAAGAAAATGCGCCATCAGTTCAATTTCTTCATGCGGCAAAATCATTCCCAACTCTGCCTGAAGTTGTGAGGCCAGCTGATGTGCAGCCTGACGATATGCTGCGTTCGGATGAACCATGGCTGGTATAGGATCTTTTTTCACATTTTGCTGCAGATGGTTACGATAATTTTGTAAATGCAAGCCAATTATATATAGCTGGCTCTTATGAATTTCATGCGGCACGATTGCATTTAAGTGATCTTGTGTGTTCTGAAGTACCTGAAACAAATCATGATCAATAAGATCCCGCCAGCTGGAAAAAGAAGGGTGCTGATACTCTTTCATTAAGTCCCGTATATAATTTATAACAACTTTTTGCAGGTCATCGTTATCACTGTTTTGATTATGCTTATTTTCGGAATCTAGCCGTTCATAAATATTCGGAAACAAGTGAGCAGATGGTCCGGAGGCACGGTTTGTTTTAATTTTGAAAGCGGTTATGTTTTGCTCATTATTGGCTGTTTTTATAGGATCGTTGCCCGGAAAATCCTCAAGTTTAACGAGCACTTTGTTATTTTCATCGTTCAAAAACCGTAAATACGCGTGAGCACAGGCAATTTGAATATCACTTTTCAGCTGGCCGATGTTTCCGGGACATTCGTAGGTAACGAAAGCTTGGCGGCACGTTTCTTCAATCGAAAGCTCGGTTTTCATTTTCGCTGCTTCTTCGCTCAAAAAATAATCAATGAGTGCCTCGCGTTCCGCCGTCGTCCGTTCCCTTAGCGGGGGTACATCGAGTTTTACAGAAAATCGCCTCAGAAGTGTCGAGAGCAAATAAGATTCAGAATCCTCAGTAGTGGCCCCAATCAGAGCCACTTCCGCCCGGCGTTCTTTCGTTGCTTCGCCAAGCCTGTGATAGACACCTTTATCCATCAAATAAAACAGCATCTCCTGACCCGATGGAGGGAGTCGGTGAATTTCATCCAAGAACAAAATGCCACCGTTTGCCTGTTCCACCAGACCGATTTTATCCTCATCCGCTCCGGTGAATGCGCCTTCTTTAATACCGAAGATTTGACCGACAAGCAGTTCCGGATTTTGCGCATAATCGGCACAATTAAAAGCAATAAACGGCGCATCTTTATTATCCTTTGTGTTCTCAATTGCCATATCGGACAGTTTTTCAGCCAAATATGACTTTCCCGTACCTGTTTCACCCGTTAAGAGAATCGGAAGCGGTCTGACCGGATACAAAAAGGCGGCCAAACCGGTTTCCAGGAGTGGCTGAAGACTTTCGCCGGACCCGATAATATGACTTTCTGCGCGATCCTCATATGCAGACTGTGTTACCGCATACCTCACAGGTTTCCCCGGTTTTTTAATCACACGCCTGGCTTTTACAAGATCGTTTAAATAACGGCTGGCTGTTGAACGATTAATTTGCATGATATCGCCTATTTCCGCAGCAGTTGCACCGTTTGCGCCCATTTTCTGCAATTGTTTATAAATATCCATAATTCGACTCATCGGTACGTGTTACCTCATTCTTTGACAAATTAAATTCTACATCTATTGTATCAGGAATAAGGCAATCATTCATGCTGCGTCCATCATAACTTACCGTTTTAATGATTTTGCTTTATCAGCATATCCGGCAATGACCTCATCAGCCATATTGATGAACAGGCCGGTTTCGACAACACCTGTCAGCAGCTTTAATTGTTTATGAAGCTTTTCCGCGTCAGTTATAATGCCAAAGTCACAATCAACAATATAATTGCCGTTATCAGAGACAAAAGCTTCACCGTCTCTCTTTCGCAAGACCGTCCTGCCGCCGAGGTGGGCAATTCGCTCTGCCGTTACTTCCCATCCAAATGGCAAAATTTCCACCGGCAGATGAAAATCGCCTAAACGTGAAACGAGTTTCGATTCATCTGCAATGACCACAAATTTTTCGGCTGCATCTGCAATGACTTTTTCCCTGACAAGTGCACCGCCGCCGCCTTTAATTAGATTCCACGCTTCATCAACTTCATCAGCCCCATCGATCGCAACATCAATGTGCTGAGTCTCATGGAAGTTCGTCAGAGGTACGCCAAATTCCGCTGCCCAAGTTTCAGTTTGCCTTGAGGAGGCAATCCCTTTAACGTTAAGCCCTTCTTTTATATGTTCTCCCAGCTTTCGCATCATCCAATAAACGGTCGACCCTGAGCCAAGCCCTATTGTCATACCATTTTCAACGTGTGTGAGTGATGCTTCGCCTGCTAATTTTTTGGCATTATCCTGTTTTGTCATACTGAATCGACTCCTTTATCTGTTTGGTGTCAGTTGTAATTTCATTCCATCATTTTCGTCAAGCCGCGTCACATGATAGGCTCCTTTTGCCCAATCACCCATCTGGTCATGGTACCACTCGCTTCTGAAATGACCCGCCTGGCCTGGGCCTACCAGTTGATAGCTTTTCGCCTCAGCTGTATCGATGACAAACCGCCAAGAGGCGCCGTGATTTACAATTCCCGTTTCGGCATTATAGCTCGCTGCCATCGGTGTGACACTGCTGCCGCCCACCGGTATTGGGATTTCACGATTGAAAAAGAATGCAAGAATTGGACTGACCCCCGATAGCGGATGATCAAATTGAACCTGATGATAGTCACCCCACCGCCAATCTTTCATGGTACTGCCATACTCATCGCTCAACACACGCACTGTCTTATGCAGCGATGTTTTAAGGACTTCTTGCATGCCGTCATTTTCCCTTATCCAGATTGACTCATCGCCAGCCCTCAGCAGTTCATCGGTTGTCTGACCCTTGCCGCCAAACAAGTCCATCATGTCATCTGGTAATTCATCATATAATATCGATTCAATTTCGTCCATCCAGCGGTGAAATATCAGTGGCTGGGGAGCATCCTTAACGTCGGTGTAATCCCAATCGGACAATAATTTCAGCGCATCATGCTGTTCTTCACTTAGATTTGCGTTTTCAAGGGTATCCAGAAACACTGGTACAAATTCGCGTGCCTGCAAATTGGTCTGGTCCATTTGCAACGCTTTCATGTCTTCAACAGTCAAATCCTCGCCCTTTGAAAGAACTTCAGAAATACGTTCGTATCTGTATGGCTGTGCCCAGACATTGCTGATGTGATACGGGTAATTGTCAGTTGCAATTTTATTATTGGCGGTAGCGATAAAGCCTTTGTCAGGATTAATAACCGTCGGGAGTTCAGCAAATGGTATATAGCCGCGCCATTCATTTTCCTTATTCCAGCCTTCAAGCGGTAACAGCGCATCCTCACCGTTGTTATAAATTGGGATATTGCCATTCGCTTTATAAGCTATTGTCCCATCTTTTCCGGCAAACACAAAATTTTGCGCCGGGGCGAGAAATTTTTCCAGTCCTTGCTCAAATTCATGCCAATCTGACGCCTGGTTGATCTCCAAAATCGCCTCAAGCTCTGTCGTCGCCTCCAATGCCGTCCATTGAAGCGACATAACGGTATCACCGGAAGACTCTTCGGCAAACTCAGAAATCACCGGTCCATGCCGCGTCTCCACAACCTGATAATCAATTGGTTTGTTGTCTTTCACTTTAATCGGTTCTTCAATCACCTTAGCTTTTTCCCATTTATTCTCGTATAAAAATTCATGCGGCTGTTCGGGGTTTTGCTTTTCGACGTATAATTGCTGAACGTCGGGTCCGGTATTGGTGACACCCCAGGCTATTGATTCATTATGACCGAGTATTATTCCAGGAACACCGGCAAAAATTACACCACTCACATTCATTGATGGCGATGATAAGTGCATTTGATACCAAATTGAAGGTGTTGCCAAACCAAGATGCGGGTCATTTGCCAGTAGTGGCAGACCCGATTGGGTTTTCTCGCCGCTTACAACCCAATTATTACTTCCATTAAAAGCATGCGGGATGACAGCATCTTTAAAACTTACCGCTACATCCACCTCGCCTTCTCCAATAATTGTCGGTTTATTCTCCGGGTAGAACGGAAAAAGTTCATATGCTTTTTCTTTAGGAAGATTATTTAAAACATAATAGTTAAAGGCCTGACGCTCCCAATGACCGCCCAGATCAAACGCCATATACTTGCCAATTGTCAGTGAATCAATTGGTGTCCATTGCTCAGGCTCTGATCCAATCAGTGTGAATTCGACCGGCAGGCTATTTGAAGCTTTTGCCTCACCGATATACGCATTCACGCCATCCGCAAACCATTGCAAAACTTGCTTACTTTCTTCGGTATAGATATCATACGACGCTTCAGCCGCCCGTCTTAAGCCAAGTGTTCGAAAAAATTTGTCCTGTTCCACAGAGGCCTCGCCGACAACCTCGCTTAATGTGCCCGAAGCCTGCCGCCGTGACATTTCCATCTGAAACATTCGGCTGTTTGCCTGAATATAGCCTTGTGCCATGTACAAATCATGTGCATTATCTGCGTTTATGTGAGGCACCCCGTTCTCATCGGTTATAACCGTAACCGCATTTTCCAAGCCCTGCATCTCAATCTCCCCCTCAACCTGAGCGATTGAGCGATTTATGTACATATTGAGAAAAATAAACGCCAGAATCGCGATAACCGCGAAGACGGCAAATATTGTGAACACTATTTTCTTTTTACGTCGTTTTCGTTTCACCGGTGCCTTCAAAGCTTCTTGTGTCTCCAATAAATACTCCCCCTTTAAAATACCCTCTTTCATTTTATTTCGCTACCATTTTCTATAATCCTGCAAAACGAATAAACGCATTTCTAAGAGTCTATTGTTTTTGACAAAAAAATTCGAAAACAGTAGATTAGTTAGTGCGTCGTACACCGCTTCGGAAATACACTTGGTGCTCGTCGTGTTGCAAGCAAATTCGGTGAAGAAGCACTCCTCGCAACGCGCAGCGGATTCGGCGGATGTTTTGCTCGTCGCTTTCCGCGGGCGGCTGGTGAGCCCACCGGAAAGCGAGTGTATTCCAGCTGCGTCGCTAGAGAGGCTGATGATATTTTCACTACGTCGCATTTTACAACAACTTGGCGATTTAAAAAGCAGTAATCTTGATAAATGTCATGTAAATAGGCGGAAAGCACTGCTTCTCCTTAAAAGTCTGTAACTAAGATGAAACTAAATTGTAAGATTATTTTCTTTAAAAACGGTAATAAGTATATAGAAAGGTATAAGAAATATGAGCGCTAAACAAATCTTTCAGGGAGTGATTTGCATGAAAGGCATTATACTGGCAGGCGGCAGCGGTACACGGCTGGCTCCGAGCACAAATGGCATTAATAAACATTTATTGAACGTTTATGATAAACCAATGATCTATTATCCCCTCTCTGTTCTTATGCTCGGCGGCATTAAAGATATTATGATTATAAGTACCCCGGAAGACTTACCGCGTTTTCGGGAAATGCTGGGTGACGGTTCAGATTTTGGTCTTAACTTGCAATTTAAGGAACAGTCTGAACCAAACGGCATTCCTGATGCATTTATTTTAGCAGAGGACTTTATCGGATATGATGATGTGACGTTAATTCTCGGCGACAACATTTTTTATGGGCAAGGGTTCACGACATTACTGCGTGAAGCACTGCATCATCACAAGAACGCCACCATCTTCGGTATCCGGGTGAAAGATCCGAGACGATTTGGTGTTGTTGAATTCGATGAAAATCAAAAAGTTATCTCCCTGGAAGAGAAGCCGGATGATCCAAAATCCGATTTCGCTGCAGCAGGGCTCTATATTTACGATTATCGTGCGGTCCAAATCGCCAAGCAATTACCTTTTTCCGAGCGCGGCGAAACGGAGATTACCGACTTGAACAAAGAATATTTAAAAGGGGACCAGCTCGATGTGCAGCTACTTGGCAGAGGATTCGCCTGGATGGACGCGGGCACTCATGAAGCCCTGTTTGACGCTTCCGAATTTGTCAAAATAACCGAACAGCGCCAAGGGTTCAAGATTGCCTGTCTCGAAGAAATCGCTTATTATATGGGCTACCTCAGCAGGCAAGCATTGCAAGAAAAAGGTGAACGCATGAAGAAGACCGATTACGGGCAGTACCTTATGGAAATTGCTAATCGTAAACACACGGAACAATATTGGGAAAAAATCAATAAAAACCCTGTACTGGAGCTGGTTCAAAATGAGTAAATCGCTGTTGGTAACAGGCGGTGCCGGGTTCATCGCCTCTCATTTCATCCATTATATGAGGCAGAAGTATCCAAACTATCACATTATTAATATGGATAAACTAACCTATGCCGGATCAAAAGAAAATTTAGAAGCGGTAAATGAAGACGACAACTATGTATTTATCGAGGGCGATATTTCAGATGAAGAACTTGTGACTACTATTTTTTCTGATTACGACATTGACGGTGTTGTAAACTTTGCGGCTGAGTCTCATGTTGACCGGTCAATAAAAGATGTAAAGACATTCATCGAGTCAAATATACTGGGAACCGCTGTTCTTCTGCAAACTGCCAGGCAAGCCTGGGATAACGCCGGTGAACTTCACAAACGGCGATTCCATCAAATATCGACAGATGAGATCTATGGTTCGCTCGACTTAGATTCAAACGAAAAATTCAATGAGCACACACCTTATGCACCGCGCAATCCCTACAGCGCATCCAAAGGCGGCGCTGATATGCTTGTCAAAAGCTTCGGACACACCTATAACATGAACGTTGTGACCTCCAGCAGCTCGAATAATTATGGCCCGGGACAGCACGAAGAAAAACTAATCCCGACCATTATAGACAATGCCTTGAGAGGTCAGCCCATCCCCATTTATGGTGACGGAAAAAATGTGCGTGACTGGCTTTACGTCAGAGACCACTGCCACGCGCTCGATTTAATTTACCATAATGGCAAGACATTGGAAAAATACAATGTCGGCGGCAGCAATGAAAAGACTAACCATGAACTGGCGATGATGATCTGTGATATTCTTGACCATTTAAAACCGGGGCCTTACAGTCACAAAGAGCTGATCACATTTATTGATGACAGGCAAGGACATGACCGGCGCTATGCAGTAGATGACAGAAAAATAAAATCAACACTTGGCTGGAAACCTTCAACCCCGTTTGAAAGCGGCATGCATGAAACAGTCGAATGGTACGTGGCGAAATGGGAAAAAGTCTCCCTTTAATTTCGACCGTCGTTCCTGTCTTTGGCTGCAAGAGCTGTTTGAAAGAATTGTGCAGACGTGTGATAACCACAATCGAGTCGATTCCAGCCGACGTCGAAATTATTCTGGTCAATGACGCAAGCCCGGACAATGCGTGGGCAACAATTCAGGAGCTTCATGAACAGGACAAGCGAATCATGGGAATTGACCTTGCCCGAAACTTTGGCCAGCATCACGCCATTACAGCAGGACTGGATTATTCTTCAGGTGACTGGACAGTGGTCATGGACTGTGATCTTCAGGATCGGCCTGAGGAAATAAAAAAACTGTATGAAAAAGCACAGGAAGGCTACGAGGTCGTCTTTGCTAAACGCGTCGAACGCCAGGATAATTGGTTTAAGAAAAAAACGTCCCAGCTGTTTTACCGTGTTTATGATTATTTCAGCGGGACTGCCTCTGATCATACCGTCGCCAACTTTAGCATCAGCCAAAGGAAAGTGATTGAAGCTTATCGCGGCATGCGTGAACAAAACCGTTTTTTCCCGCTTTTCATTCAATGGATGGGGTATGAAACCGGAAACGTCCCGGTTAAGCACGATGCCCGTGTAGAAGGCAATACCGGTTATAACCTGAAAAAATTGATTACGCTTGCCACAGATGCGATTATATCCCAATCAAATAAACCGCTCCGGCTGTCCATTCAATTTGGATTTTTGCTGGCGCTTGGCTCACTCGTGTATGGCTTGTATTTGTTCATACGCTATTTCTTTCTCGACCAACATGTTCAGGGCTGGACGAGTGTTATGGTTTCGATTTATTTTATTGGGGGGTTAATTTTTTTCAATTTTGGCGTCCTCGGTCTCTATATCGGAAAGATTTTTAATGAAACTAAAAACCGGCCGCTCTACCTCATACGAAAGACGACAGAAGATAAGGATGAAGGAAGGTGATGGCATGACCCATCTGCGTGAAACCCCCTGGGACAAACGAAATTTTAATATTAACACATATGAAGTATTGACGACTGACGACGAAGCATTACAGGAAACCGATCAAAATGAAGGGCATTATACACTCAAAGTCAGACCGCTCGAAAACCCTAAACCATTACTTGATCATGGTTTTTATTATGTGGATACATTAATTGAACCTGTCTGCAAAAAAGACAATCTAACACGCTTTTCCGCCGAACATGCAAGTCTTTCCAAAGCATACGACCCGGAGGAGATCCTGAAAATTGCCAGCGAGGTTTTCGTCCACGGACGTTTCCACAGAGACTTTAATATTCCTAATTCCTTGGCTGACAAACGGTATATGAATTGGGTTAATGATTTAATTAACGACGAAAAGATTATCGCGTTAAACTATGACAATGACACCGCCGGCTTTTACGGATTGGATGGGGACAAAGTGCTCCTGCTTGGCATGCGTGAAGAATACCGCTCCAGAGGCCTTGCGAAAGCTTTCACAAGCATGGCGTGCAGCGAGCAGCTGAAATCGGGTTATGATGAATTACGCACGTCCATATCTGCTGCCAATGTTGCGTCATTAAACTTGTTTTATGCCCTTGGGTTCCGGCTGAAGAACACGGTGGATGTCTATCATAAGCTGAACGGCGAGGTAACGTGATGGGCTATTATTATATTTTTTCAACGGTCATTTTTACGGTTTACGGCCAGCTCGTTTTAAAATGGCAAATGGATCAGGCGGGAGCCTTACCCGCCGGGCTGTGGGATAAACTTATGTTTCTGATCCAGCTTTTATTAAATCCATGGATTTTATCCGGTTTTGCCTCTGCATTTCTTGCCGCTTTGAGTTGGATGGCCGCCATGACCAAATTTAATATCAGCTATGCCTACCCATTTATGAGTCTTTCATTTCTGCTCGTGTTTTTACTGTCCGTTTTCTTATTCGGAGACCCCATTACCGTTCAAAAAGTTGTAGGCCTCGCTTTGATAATTGCGGGGATTATCGTAACCAGCCAGTCATTGTGAGGTGAGAGAAATGCTGAACTTTAACAAACCATGCTATATTGGAAAAGAAGAAACTGCAATACAGGAAGCTATAATGAATCAAACCCTTGCCGGCAACGGGCCCTTCGGTGAAAAATGTGTCGACTGGCTTGAGAATTATCTCGACTGTGAACGGGCAATCCTTACCCCTTCGTGTACGGCTGCTTTGGAGATGACTGCTCTGTTAATTGACACAAAACCGGGCGATGAAATTATTATGCCGTCCTATACGTTTGTCTCAACCGCGAACGCTTTTGCACTCAGAGGCGCTTCGATTCAATTTGTGGACGTGTCACCTGATACAATGAACATATCCCCGGAAGCTGTTGAAGCTGCTGTAACCGAAAAAACAAAAGCCATTGTCGTCGTCCATTATGCCGGCATCAGCTGTGATATGGATGCGATTATGAAAATAGCTGATAAAAATAGCTTGTGGGTCATTGAAGACGCCGCTCAGGCCTTAATGAGTACATATAATGGCAAGCAGGTTGGTACGATCGGTCATTTCAGCACCCTCAGCTTTCACGAAACGAAAAATATTACGTGCGGTGAAGGCGGCGCATTGATTATTAATCACGCCGCTTCAATTGAACGCGCCGAAATTTTACAAGAAAAAGGCACCAACCGGCAGCAATTTGCCAAAGGAATGGTCGATAAATATACATGGCGGGACGTCGGCTCTTCTTACCTGCTGAACGAATTGAGTGCGGCTTATCTTTGGATTCAACTTCAGCATGCCGAACAAATCACAGAAGACAGATTGTTAACATGGCACAGCTATTATGAAGGATTAAAACATATCGGAGCCATTTCGATCCCTCATATACCAGCGGAGTGTACGCATAATGCACATATGTTTTTCGTTAAAACCGATCATCGTGATGCGTTAATGAAATACTTAAAAAGCAACGGCATCATGGCAGTATCGCATTATGTCCCACTGCATTCTTCTTATGCGGGTAAAAAATTCGGCCAATTTGCCGGTGATGATAACTATACAACTGCAGAAAGCGAAAAACTGGTCCGTTTGCCTTTGTATTATGGCATGGAAGAAAAGGATGTGACTCATGTCATCAACCATATCAACGATTTTTTCAAGACATAAACATATACTGATTGCGTGTCTGATTATCGCTGTGTATCTATCACCCTACTATATTTTGGGTGAAGATACACATATCCGCGTGCACGATAATCTGGATTCAAATATTGTTTGGTACAAATTACTTGCGGAAAGCGGTCAATTTTTTGCGATGTCTGAGCTGCCCAACGTTATCAATGGCCTGCCCCGGAGCACGCTTGCCACGCCCTTTGATTTCATGGTATGGCTTTATGTCTTGTTTGAGCCAATGACGGCTTACACGATCGGTCAGACCGTTATGCGTTTTGCCGCTTTCATCGGTATGTATTTACTCTTGAGACGATTTATTGGTTCCAAATGGATTATAGCCGGGGTCGCGATGACATTTGCGATGCTGCCGTTCTGGCCTTCAGGCTGGTTGTCCATAGCAGGATTGCCGCTTGCATTTTACGTGTTTCTGTCCATCCGTGATCGTGGGTGGCAGACACCTTGGTACCATTGGCTGACGTTAATTCTAATGCCCTTTTTCTCTAGTTTCATCCTAACGTTTGTCTTCTTTCTTAGCCTGATGGGCGTTC
The DNA here is from genome assembly GCF_900112705.1 of Lentibacillus persicus. GTDB lineage: Bacteria > Bacillota > Bacilli > Bacillales > Amphibacillaceae > Lentibacillus > Lentibacillus persicus. The sequence goes on along the minus strand of NZ_FOMR01000010.1, from coordinate 75,103 downwards.
TGTGGCTGTTTGACTGGATAAGGCGGAAACAGAGCAATTGGGCACTATTTACAGCGACTGCTGTCATGAGCAGCATTTATCTGATTAAAAATTACATGATCCTCTATTCAATGTTTATCGATGAAGGGTTTACATCGCACCGTGAGGAGCTTGACCTGGGCCATAACAGCCTTTCTGAAACGTTCAGCCTGTTTTCCGAAAACTTTTTAACCGGGCACACGCACGACATGGCCATAAATACATACATAGTTCTGCCGGTAATTGGCATCGCCCTTCTTGTAGCAGCTTTCCACCGCGTCAAACCTAAATGGCTTCTTATCATGGTTCTCACCAATGCAGCACTTTCACTCTGGTACGCGTTTTGGTACTGGGAAGGCTGGCGCATTGTCAAGGACAACTTCATGATTGCCAATACGTTTAATTTCAGCCGGATTCATTTTTTCGATCCGATGCTCTGGTATATCGCATTGGCGCTTGCTCTATGGATTTTATGGAAACATATGCGGTTTGGAAAGACATTTGTTGCGCTTATCATTATTGCCCAGTCCTTAAGTTTGTTCTGGCTGAATGAAGAAGTGAAGTACGAAAGGCTCGGTATGCCAACATATGCCGAATTCTATTCAGAGGAACTTTTTGAATCAATTGAAGACTATATCGGACGTGAACAGTCTGAGTACCATGTCGTAAGTATTGCGATGCACCCAACTATTGCACAGTTTAACGGTTTTTATACACTTGATACGTACAATAACAGTTACCCGCTCAATTATAAACACCAGTTTAGAGAAATTATTGCACCGGAACTGGAAAAAAATGCTTCATTGGAAAACTATTTTGATACGTGGGGCGGCCGCTTGTATATGTATGTCGCCGAACTTGGCGAAAATTATATTTTTACGAAGAACAGCGATAAAACGCTTGATAATTTGAACATCAATACCGATGCACTCCGTGAAATGGGCGGAGATTATATCTTCTCAGCTCTGCCAATCGAAAATCATGAAGAAAATCAGCTTGCATTTGAACGCAGCTTTGAGAATAGTGAGTCGATTTATAAAATTTATTTGTATCAGGTGGAAAATGAACAAGAATAGTGATTGAACAAAAATGAGCTGTCAAATTGCCGAAAAAACTATTCAAGGTGCCATTCTTACATGATGGCGCCTTTAATTTACCTATTATAATCCCAAAGTATCTTCCACTCACCTTCAACTTTGGTCACATAGGTGTTCTGCACGATGCTAAAATTCCCGTATTTTCCTTCGAACACTTGCGTAACCGGCACTTGATAGACTTTACCATTTACTTCTGCTTCTCCCTCAATCGTCCAATCCTCAATCGCTGTTGCTTCGCCTAGCGTAAAGCTAAATGTTTCCACACCAAAATGGTCCATGATTACATGGGATCTTTCCTGCAAATACTCAATTTTGTCAAATTTCTCTTTCATTAATGGATGAAACATCTCCCACGAACCTGAAAAATTTGCCTCCTGTTCATATGAATAGAATTCAGAAACTGCTCCAGTCGCTTCGTCATCTTCCGGTTGATGAAGCAGCATAAATATGACAGCGCCGATTATTGCCAAAATGAGGATGGCTGCTACCTTTCGCATCGAACCCCTCCTGCAATCCTACTATCATTTTATTAGCCAAAGCATCGAAACAGTACTTGGTCACAAATCTTTTAACGTCCAACAACATAAACTTATCATTATATATAAGTATTTAATATCACTTTATTCAATTTTAATTATTTATTTTTATATATAAATGGTGTATTATTATAAGTGAGGGGAGGCAAGACACTCCTTCCCAGAACCCTCTTTGTGGCCACTGAGGTTTCATTTCCAACACTTTTGGAGGTGATTCACATGTCTAATAAAAAAACGATGGTCGAACAGCTTGCAGATTGGGCGCACGATGCCGATTGGAGTATGTTGTCCGATGAAGCAAAAGAAGCATTAAAAGGGCGGGTACTCGACTCAATTGGTGTTGCAATTGGCGCACTTAACGGTGAGCCGGTAAAAAATATTCGACAAATGACAGAGAATCTCGGCGGTGAAAAGCTCGTCACATTGATTGGCGGTGGCAAAACGACGCCTGATTACGCAACATTTTACAACGGAGCGGCTGTCCGCTATCTCGATTTCAATGACTCATATCTGGCAAAAGAAGAAACCGGACATCCATCGGACAATATTGCACCCGTTCTGGCAGCAGCTGAATATGCAGACGCAAACGGAAAAGACTTTCTGCTCGCCCTGGCGATTGCCTACCAGGTACAATGCCGCCTGTCAGACGTTGCACCGGTTAGAAAATACGGGTTTGACCATACTGTCCAAGGTGCATACGGTGCAGCAGCCGGAGCCGCTCGGGCAATGGGATTCGACAGCAGCGAAATTGCCAACGCGGTCGCAATTGCCGGAACAGGCTACAATTCCCTCCGGGTAACACGAACCGGTGAATTGTCAAATTGGAAGGGCCTCGCCTACCCGAATACAGCTATGGGAGCGATGCATGCAACGATGCTTGCCAAATATGGCATATCAGGCCCGAGAGAAGTTTTTGAAGGCAATAAAGGCTTGATGGACTCGATTGCCGGTGAATTCACAATCAATTGGCATAACGAAAACCTCGAACGCGTCACCGATACGATTATTAAACGCTTCAATGCTGAGATTCATTCACAATCTTCCATTGAAGGTCTGCTTGAACTTCGGGACCGCGAAAATATAAAACCGGAAGACATTAAAGCCATTCGCCTCACCACGTTTGATGTTGCATATAACATTATCGGCGGTGGTGAAGAAGGCGGCAAGAAACTGATTCGCTATAAAGAAGAAGCCGATCATTCGCTGCCATATATGCTCGCGGCAGCTTATTTGGACGGCCAAGTGATGCCTGAGCAATACGATTCTGACCGGATCAACCGGGGTGATATCCAGGAACTGCTGCAAAAAGTTGATGTCAAACCTGATGTTCACTACAGCAGCCGGTTCCCGGATGAAATGGCGTGCCGGATTGAACTGGAAACAAATGACGGACAAATTTTTGAAATTGAAAAAAGTGATTACAAAGGCTTTAAATCAAAACCGGCAAGCTGGGATGTTCTAATGGCAAAATACAATAGCCTGACCCGTAACATTGACAGCGATCTTGCCCATGAAATAGCCGAAACGATACGGAATCTGGACAATGTGAATGTCAGCGACCTGACGCAATTACTTGATCAAATTCAAATCAAGGAGGATGTATCAATATGAGTAACCAACGCGCTTTCCAAAAAATTCGGATGAACAGCCGCCAGGAAAAACCGCGTAATAAAGGCCTGACCGAAATCCGCGGTCCATATTATGCCGTTATGGGCACCAATTACTTGCGTGATATTATGGAAACGATGGGTGACTACGTCGACATTTTGAAGTTTTCAGGCGGGGCGTTTACGCTGTATCCGGAAGATAAATTGCGTGAACTGCTTGATCTTGCTCATGATTATGACGTGAAGGTATCCACGGGCGGCTTTATGGAAACCGTTCTGACACAAGGTCCTGAAGCAGTTGATCATTACCTTGATGAGTGTAAACGCTTGGGCTTTGATATTATTGAAATATCCACCGGGTTCATCACCATGCCGACCGACGACATCGTCCGTCTTGTTGAAAAAGTGCAGAAAAAAGGGCTTCTTGCCAAGCCAGAAATCGGTGTTCAATTCGGCGCCGGCGGAACCAATACAGCCGAACAAAATGAAGCTGAAGGCATCACCGACCCGTCACAAGCCATTGAAGTCGGCAAACGCTGTCTTGAAGCAGGAGCCTATATGCTGATGATCGAATCTGAAGGCATTACTGAAAGCGTCAATGACTGGCGGACAGAAATTGCCACCCAGTTCGCCCGTGAACTCGGCACTGAAAACGTCATGTTTGAAGCAGCCGATCCGGACGTTTTCGAATGGTATATCAAAAACTATGGCCCTGAAGTAAACGTCTTTGTTGACCACAGCCAGATCGTTCAACTGGAAGTCCTGCGACGCGGCATCTGGGGAACCAAAGATCTCTGGGGACGCGTCCTCACCTTTCATGAAGACTAATAATAGAATCACAATCCCTACACAACCGGGCAAATAATTGCCTGGTTGTTTTTATACAGGAATCTGGTATATACACCTCCTGCCCTATTCAGTTCTCAAAAAGGGTATGATTCGTTATAATAGACATCACCGTTACAACGTTTGAAAAGGAGGTGTATGTGTGAACAACACGATACGCGACATATTACTGATTATCATCGGCTCGTTCATATTTTCAATTGGTGTCAACTATTTCGCCATACCAAACCGTTTATCAGAGGGCGGCGTTATCGGGGTCACAATTGTTCTCCACTATCTATTCGATTGGTCACCGGGCGCTGTCAACTTTGTGCTAAACACATCGCTTGTCGCGCTTGGCTATAAATTTTTCGAAAAACGCGTCACCATCTATACGATTATCGCAATTATTTTTTCATCACTTTTTTTGCACATCACTGTTGACTGGGGTAGCGAAGTTAACGATGATATGCTGCTGGCAGCATTATTCGCCGGTCTTGGTGTCGGATTGGGGCTCGGCCTTATTTTCCGGGCTGGCGGGACCTCTGGCGGGTCAGCAATTCTGGCGAGGCTTGCCAATCAGGCTTTCGGATGGACTATTGGAAAAGGAATGCTGATAATCGATATTGCCGTTATTGCCGGTTCAGCGTTTGTTATCGGGCAAGAACGGGCTATGTACACGCTCGTATCCGTATATGTTGGTGCAAAAATAATCGATGTGGTTGTTGAAGGCGCCAATGAGCGAACGGCTGTCCTGATTGTTTCCAAATCTTCCGATGAAATTTTGGAAGCTGTCACAAATAAGATGGCACGGGGCGTTACGGTGCTTGATGGACAGGGTGGTTATACCCGTACACAACGGGAGGTCCTTTATCTGGTCATCAACCGGTACGAAATTGTACCGTTTCGAAAAATCATTTCTGAAACCGACCCGGATGCCTACGTTACTGTCCACCCTGTACAGGAAATTTTCCGAAAAGGATACAAAGGCAGATAAAAATAAAAACCTTTCACCTCCCCCTGGGGAAGTGAAAGGTTTTTTTGTGTTTAGCCGCCGTATTGAATAGGTGAGCCTGGGCCCAATGGAAGGCCAGTCAGCATCCAGACAACCAGCATGATTGTCCAGCCTACAAGGAAGTACAACGAGTATGGCAGCATAACCGAAATCAATGTGCCAATCCCCATTTTCTTATCATACTTTTGTGCAAAAGCAATAATAATCGCGAAGTAAGTCATCAACGGTGTAATGATATTCGTTGTTGAATCAGCCACACGATAAGCCATTTGTGTCAATTCAGGCGAATAGCCGAGCTGCATCATAATCGGTACGAATACCGGGGCCATCATCGCCCATTTAGCTGAAGCACTTCCGATAAACAAGTTAATGAAACCAGTGATAATAACAAACATCAGAATTAACGGAATGCCTGTCAGGTTGATGCTGTCGAGAAATTCGGCGCCATAAACACCAAGCACCAGACCCATATTCGATTCGTTAAAATAGGCAACAAATTGACCTGCTGTAAAAGCAAGCACGATAAACATGCCCATTGAAGCCATTGTATCCGTCATTTGTGCTGCAACGTCTTTGTCATTACGGATTACTTTTGTGACCATACCATAGACGAGTCCCGGTATGAAGAATAATATCGCTATAATCGGCACAAGCGAACTCATGAATGGCGACTGGATGATCTGATCCATATAATTGCCCTCAGTCCCGCGTAACGGGGCGTTTTCCGGCAATATAAGCAAGGCTGTCAATATCAGACCAACAAGCAAGGAGATCCCTGACCAGATTAAACCTTTCTTCTCGACAGACTTCAGTCCTTCAAGCCTGTCGTTTTCTTCTTCGTCTTCCTCTCCATCTTCACCTTTATACTCGCCCAAGCGCGGTACAACAACACGTTCCGTTACCCAAGTACCAATAAACGTCAAAACGAATACCGATACAGCTATGAAAAACCAGTTCATGGCTATATTCATCGTTTCAGCATAAGCCGGATCAATTGTTGAAGCTGCGGCAATCGTCAGCTCACCAAGCATAACGTCAGTACCTGAAAGCACCAGATTAGCACTGAAACCTGCCGATACACCCGCAAACGCAGCCGCCAGACCAGCTAAAGGATGCCGGCCCATCGCAGCGAAAATCAATGCACCAAGCGGCGGCAAGACAACATATCCGGCATCTGATGCAACACTCGACATAATACCAGCAAACACAAGTCCTACCGTAATAAACCGCGTTGGCACGGATAATACAAAACCGCGCAATAACGCGCTAATCAACCCGGTCCGCTCTGCAACACCGATACCAAGCATTGTAACAAGCACAACACCAAGTGGTGCGAAGCCGATAAAGTTATCTGTCATGTTTCCAAAAATATATTCAAGGCCTTCAGCGTTCAGCAGGTTATTGATTTCAACCATTTGACCTTCTTCGCCAGGATGTTCCACACTGATTCCCAGCGGTTGCAAAGCAGCGGATAATATAAGAACAATTCCTGCTAAAATAGCAAACAGTGTAACCGGATGCGGCAGTTTATTGCCAATAAATTCAACGCCGTCCAAGAAACGCTGAAATACGCCATTTCGTTGCTTTCCCATCAAATTCTCCTCTCAACCATCTTTTGGATAAAATTCTGAAAAATAATCATTTAAAGTGCACTTTCAACATTATAAAACGTGCGCGAGAGAATTTAAATACTTAAAGAATATTTGCGAAAAATAAAATTGTTATGAAGGTTTACGAAAGCAACAAGAATCATTTAACGATGGGGCTGAAACAAAAGAGTTTTCTTTGAAGGAAAATCCGAACTAACCAAGTAAACGGGGGTGCAAACAACCCGCTCCAGAAATATACTTCGCTTTTCGCGGGCGGCTGGTGAGCCTCCTCGGGCTACGCCCTGCGGGGTCTCACCTATGCCTCTGCTCCCGCAGAAGTCTCCGTATATTTCTTCCGCTGACTATCAATTTGTTCTTTTTCACAATGCTCTTTTTAGTTTGTCCCACCCTCATGAAAAAGACCCCTCCACTAATTAAAGTGAAAGGTGTCAACCTAAAACATATTTACTCGTGTTATCAGGCTTCTTTTAGTTAACCATGGACGCTAAAGCAGATTATTCATCAAAGCTATCAGGATTCATGCCGGTGCGTTCATCCTTATTCAAACGGCTGATCCGGCGCATGTCGTCATCGGCTAAAGCAAAATCGAAAATATCCGCATTTTCCTTGATTCGGTGTTCATGTGTTGACTTTGGGATTGTAACAACATGGTTCTGCACGTCCCAGCGCAGAATAATTTGCGCAGGTGTTTTGCCGTGCTTTTCAGCAAGCTCTGAAATCACCGGTTCATCGAACAGTCTGCCGCGTTTCAACGGCGCCCAGGCTTCAAGTTTGATATCATTATCCTCACAAAATGCTCGCAATTTTTCCTGGGTCAGATGCGGGTGATATTCTACCTGATCAATCACAGGTTTCACCTGACTGTCTGACATCAAATCCTCCAAATGGTGAACATGGAAATTACTGACACCAATTGCACGTACTTTTCCTTCATTGTACAATTTTTCCATGGCTTTCCAAGTATCTTTATATTTTCCTTTAACCGGCCAATGAATCAGATATAAATCAAGATACTCCAATTCTAGCTTCTTTAGGCTTCGGTCAAATGCTTCAAGCGTTTCTTCATACCCTTGTTCGTCATTCCATACCTTTGAGGTAATAAAGATCTCTTCTCTCGGAACGCCGGATTCTTTAATTGCTTGACCTACCCCTTTTTCATTTTCATAAAATGAGGCCGTATCAATGCTTCGGTAGCCATTGTTTAAGGCTACCTTTACTGAATCAATCGCAACATCCTCTTCAACTTTATAAACACCCAGCCCGAAGCCCGGCATTTTGACACCATTATTTAACGTCACCGTATCTTGCAAATGTTCAATCATCACACTACCTCCCACAATTTTCGATCAATCTCTGTTTCCCATTATACTAGAACGGTCCATTCACACAAAAAAACCAGCCCTCCCCCGTAAGGACGGACTGGTTAAGCATAAAAATTCATTTTAAAAAATTTCGTTAACCTAAAGCCCTCGCAACAGATGTAAAGTGCGACACAGTGAAAATCCTTCCTTCTGTATGTCGCTAGGTTAGGCAGCTATTTTCCAGTCTAGATAGATTACTAGGCGATCTTGTGTTCACGATCATGATATTTCCTGGCATGCCGGTTGCCCAGATAGCGCAGAATGAAAAACTGTGCAACAATACCGGCGATTAAGAGCACAATACTGCTTCCGACCACGGAATACAACAAATACATGACACCTGCAATACTTGCCGGCACCAATGCATACGGCGCTTGTGTGTTAACATGCGCGATGTGATCGGATTCAGCAAAAATCGATGCCATAACTGTTGTGTCCGATATCGGCGAAACATGATCCCCAAAAATAGCACCAGCGAAAATTGCACCAATAACAATCGGAATAAGTTCCTCACCGCCAAAGTTAAATGCCATTGGTATAGCAATCGGTGTCAAAATAGACATCGTTCCCCAGGACGTACCCGTTGCAAATGATATAAACATGGCGATAATAAAGATCAAAAATGGCAGAAGTGCCGCTGTCATCCAGCCTTCCGTAGCTGAAACAACAAATTCAGCGGTCCCCAGCTCTGAGGTAACCGTACCAATTGACCAGGCGAGTAAAATGATTATGAGAGCCGGTAGCATCGTTCTGATACCGCCAAGCAAGGTATCTTCACAATCCTGAAGGCTCATCCCCTGGACAAGACCCATAATGAGACCAACACCTGTCATCGCAAAAGCGCCCCACGTCAGGGCAATTGAAACATCCGTTTCGGCGAGCGCATCCATAATTGTATTACCTTCTGCACCGCCGCCAACATACCATAGAGCCCACATACTTACTGAAATAAGTGCAACAAGCGGCAGGATAAAGTTCCACACACTCGCATCCTTTTTATGTGGTTCGCCTAAATCCTCCCCAACCGAGGACAATGGTGTCGAGCCTTCTGGAATCAGTTTGCCTGTTTCTTTGGCGCGCTCCTCTGCTTTAGCCATCGGCCCGAAATCCCGCCCGGCAATAATCATCGGAACCGCAACCAAGCATAGAATGGCGTAAAAATTCCATGGGATCGATTGAAGAAAGGCAAAGTATGGCTCCAATCCAACAATGGCAAGGCTGGCAAAAGCGCCTGCTATTAACGAGACCTGAAAGCCAATCCAATCGGATACCGGCCCAATTGTTGCAATCGGCGCAGCCGTCGAATCCAGTACATAGGAAAGTTTTTCTCTTGAAATTCTATGTTTAGCAGCAATATCTTTTGAAGCATTGCCCACAATGACTGAATTCACATAATCATTAAAGAAGATAATGAGTCCTAAGAAGTAAGTTAAAAACTGCACGCGTTTTCCAGTGGTTAGTCTGCTCTCCAAAATGTTTATCAAACCTTGTGAACCACCTGTTTTAAACATAAAGGCTGCCCCACAGCCGAGCAATGCCGTCATGACAAGAAAACGTGCATTCCACGGATCAACCATGACATCTTTAATCCATGTAAATGTGACACTGACTGCTTCAAACGGATTCCCGCCAGCAGCAATAAGACCGCCAACCCAAATACTTATAAAGAGTGACAGCAAAACACGTTTAGTTACAATAGCCAAAACTACAGCTACAATCGGTGGAACGACTGATAAGAAATCCATTGTGCTCCCCTCCGTCATAATTTCCTAATATTTAGATAATTATATTTATAACAAGCCTTATTTGTAGATTCTTTCCACGCGTTCTTTTAAACCTGCCAGCACTTCATCAACAATACTTCCCATCCAACCGGCTATTTCACGTGCGGAAATGTAATCGCCGTTTTGCTCACCCATTAATACGACCTCATCGCCGTCATTCGCTTCCGGTATACCGGTCACATTAATCAGCGTCTGATCCAGCGAAACCTCGCCGATTATTTCAGCACGCTTCCCGTTTACAAGCATTTGTCCGTTATTGGACAATGCCCGGTGATAGCCGTCACCATGTCCTATAGGAACGACAGCTATTTTTTCATAACCGGTTGTAACATAACTGCCGCCATACCCGACAGGCGAACCAGGCGGCAGTTCATGAACATGCAAAAGTCGCGATTTCAGTCCCATCACCGGCTTGAGTGAAATCATACTGTCCTGACGCTCTTCAGGCGGATAGCCGAACAAAGCAATGCCGCATCGGACCATGTCTAAATACATATCCTTTCGCTCAATTGCGATGGTAGAGGCGCCGGCGTGGTGAATCGGAAATTGATAACCGTTTTTCTTAAGCATTTCGATCGTATTCATAAACGATGCGTATTGCTTTTCGGTTGTTTTCCATTCTCCCTCGTCCGCACTGGAAAAATGGGTGTAAACCCCTTCCCATTCCAAACCGGGGATCCCATACCATGCCCTGCAAAAATCAAGGGCTTCCTCAGGGTGCACGCCAAACCGGTGCAGCCCGGTATCAATTTTTAGATGAACGGAAACGGTCTTATTTTGATGGACAGCTTCTCTGCTCAGCGCATTTGCCAAATCAGAAGTGGAAACCGACGCCGTAAGATCCCAGGCAACAAGATCCGCTGCCTGCCAACTCATGATTGAACTTAAAATATGGATGGGCACGTTGATACCCGCCGCCCTGAGCTGTGCCCCTTCCTCCACCATCGTCACACCCAGCCGGTCAGCGCCGGCGCGCACAGCCGCCTCCCCGACAGGCACAACACCGTGCCCATAAGCATTTGTTTTAATGACGGCCATGAGTTTACTTTTCCCGGCACGCTTTTTAAAAGTTCTCACATTATCTTCAAATGCACCCAGATCGACTTCTGCTACCGTCGGACCATATGCGGTTAAAGTTGATGGATGTGCCAAAGCTACTCCCCCTTATTCAACATGAGACGTAATGCGATTTGAGACTGGCCGGCAAACATGCACGCGTCTTACGCTTTGTGATGATGGGTTTCTTTTTGATAAAGTGACCGGAACGCCTGTAATATCTTGTGTGTTATTTTACCAGCCCGGCCATCGCCTATCGTTTGGTCGTCAACCTTCAAAATTGGAACAATGTCTTGTTTTGTAGCTGAAATAAAGACTTCATCAGCATTCAGCAAATCATCAACCGTATATGTTTGTTCGTTCACTTTAATACCCAACTCGCCGCTTAACTGAATTATTTTTCTTCTTGTAATGCCATTTAATATATAATTATCAGCAGGGTGGGTATATAACTCACCGTCTTTAACGATAAAAACATTCGATGCGCTTGCTTCTGTCACAGTATTGCCTCTGTGCAGGATGGCTTCCACTGCGTCATTCTCGACAGCTTTTTGTTTGGCCATGACGTTAGGGAGCAGGTTAAGTGTTTTAATATCACAGCGCAGCCAGCGAATATCTTCAGCAAGCACTGCTGTTCCGCCATTATCTTCAAGGTCAGACTGCCGGGTCTCTTCACGTGTATAGGCAACGGTGACAGCCTGAGTGCCTGGTTCAGGAAATGCATGTTCACGAGAAGCGATGCCACGGGAGATTTGCATATAGATAATCCCTTCTTCCAGCTCGTTGGCTTCCACCAATTTCTCGAGGTTAGCTTTGATATCCTTGACGGGAGCAGGCAAATCCAGCCGCAGTTCACGCGCACTTCTTTCCAAACGCTCCATATGTTCATCCATCATCAGCGGGGTGCCGTCATACACACCGATGACTTCATATACGCCATCACCAAATTGATACGCGCGGTCCTCAATATCCATCACGCTTTCCCGCTCCATAATCTGATCATTATAAAGCATTTTTCCCACTGTAAAACCTCCTTCTGCTAGTTAACTTCCGGGACCATAATCACCGTACTTTTTCATAACGTCCATTATTGTTTCCGTATCAACACTGCAGCCACTGATAACAACGACGCCTTTTGAACCCAGTGTGAAGCGGTTATTCAAGATTGCACCGACACCTGAAGCAGCGGCCCCTTCCACCATCATACGGTGTTTATCCAGCATGAAAGCCATTCCCATTCCCATTTCAGCTTCATCCAGCAACTGGATATCATCAACATATTGCTGCACCATGTTAAACGTATACTTATTTTCCAGTCCGATACCACCAAGCAGACTATCAGCAAGCGTATCCTGCTCTTCTATCACGACCGGTTTTCCTTTTTGAATGCTTTCATACATTGCGGGGCCTTTTTCGGTGGAAGCACCAAAAATTTGAATCCCGGCATTAGCTGATTTCAACGAAACACCAAGACCGGAATGAAGGCCGCCGCCTGATAAACCGCCGATTACCGTGTCTACATCCGGCAAGTCTTCCAGTAATTCAAGCCCGATCGTTCCCTGACCAGCAATGATATGCGCGTCATCAAAGGGATGGACCACTGTCAATCCTTGCTCTTTTTCAAGCTGATAACTGCGCTCCTCTGCATCATCCTGCGAGTCGCCATAAATTTCAATTTGTGCGCCGGAACGTTTTAAAGCATCTACTTTCGCTTTTGGAACGCGTCTGGAAATGCAGATAATCGCATTGATACCGAGCTGTCTCGCAACATATGCAACACTCATTCCAAAGTTGCCTGTTGAAAATGTTGTCACACCCCGCGCTTGTTCTTCGCTTGATAGGCTCAGAATTTTGTTGGCAGCCCCTCTGATTTTAAACGAATGACTGACATTCAAGTTTTCCAGTTTTAAATGAATCGGAATCCCGGTGTATTCTGAAAGCTGTTCAGAGAATATTAATGGTGATTTCGAAACAATCGGTGCAATCCGACGTTTAGCATTCCAAACATCTTGTTGGGTAACTTGATTTATTGCCATGTCACCCCCCCTTTTTGGATGGTATGATTGCTATTTCTGTTTATGTGTCAATAAGCCAATTCAAACAGTATCCAGCTACTACGGTGACCCATTATTTAAAAAGCGCCGCGCTGACTCAGCCAGAATTGCTGTCCCGACAGGCAATACATTCTCATCTATATCAAAATGCGGCGTGTGCAAATCACGAACCTTATCATCTCCGACTGCGCAGCCAAGAAAGAACATTGCGCCAGGGGCCTCTTGTGTCATATGGGCGAAATCCTCGCCACCCAGCCCAAACGGTGTATTAAGCATTAAAAAATCGGGATATAATTCGCTGATTGTTTGTCTGACTAGCTGGTTGACGACGGCATGATTGTAGAGAGCGGGATCTTCAGGTTTAATCGTCAAGTGATAATCTCCATCAAGCGCCCGGACTAATGAAAATGCTTTTTCCAGCTCGTTATGCAGCAATTCACGAACCTTGGGATGATAGCTGCGAATCGTACCTTTTACATGAACTTCTGAGGGGATGACATTGCTTGCAAAACCGCTTTGAATACTGCCAACACTGACCACAGCTGAATCAAGCGGTGAAACACGGCGCGCAACAATTCCATGAAGCGCTTGAAGCACGGGACCAAGCATCCACACCGGATCTTTGCCGAGGTGCGGGTATGCACCATGACCGCCACTGCCGGTAACGACTGCTTCAAACACATCCACGTTGGCCATGCTGTATCCGTCATGAACTTTAACCTGACCAAGCTCATCTTCCGGGCTCATGTGAAGTGCGAGGACACAATCAGCACCTTCCAGTGCCCCAGCTTTGATCATATACGGGGCCCCTGTTGAACCGTATTGATCTGCAGCTTCTTCGGCCGGCTGGAAGAGAAATCTGACCGTTCCTTTTAACTCACCTTTTTCAAACAAGTCACCTATTAAACTGGCAGTTCCCAGTCCAATGGTTGTGTGGGCATCGTGTCCGCATGCATGCATAACCCCATCATGCAATGATTTATAGCTGCACTCATTTTCTTCCTGAATCGGCAATGCATCCATATCTGCCCTGATGACCACAGTTGGTCCGGCACCATTTGTAAGCGTTCCCATTACAGCTGTTGGATAACCGACTCCCGTGGTTACTGTCATATCTGGAATCGCCTCCAGGTTTTTTGCAATAAAATTAGCCGTTTCAGTTTCCTGGAAACTCAATTCCGGATGCCGGTGTAAATGCTGCCGCCATTGTGATAATTGCGTTTGCATATTTTTTGCAGCTGACTTTATATCGCTCGACAATCTTACCCCCCCTGCTTTAAATTCTTAGTGAGAAAAGGGAATCGACACCCAAGCCGATTCCGTCACACGTTTCTATTATTCACTTTAACTATTTACCGCTCCACCGCGGCGATTGCTGTTATTTCGACATCCGTTTCCAAAAGCTGGCTTCCGACGGTGATCCGGGCAGGTTTCACATCAACGTCGTGAAAATAATCCTCATAAGCTTTATTAAATTCGCGAACCGTCTCATCGTTTAAATCTGTCAAATGACACGTTACATAGACCAAACTTGATAAATCAGCATCTTTCGCCGCCAGTATATTGTTAATATTCTCGAGCGCGGCAGTCGTTTGGGCAGCAATTGATGCCCCGACTGACTCACCGTTCGCCTTTACACCATCCTGTCCGGAAACAAAGATGAATGACTCAGTCTTAACGCCCTGTGAATATGGTCCGCCCGGCTGAGGCGCGTTCAGCGTTTGGATGGCTTCTTTCATCAGATACTCATCCTTTCTGAGTGCTTATTTCATGCCGATTGCTACATACTGTGATTCCACAAATTCCTCGATTCCTTCATGACCGCCTTCACGGCCGATCCCGCTTTCTTTCATGCCGCCGAATGGCACCTGTGCCGCTGACGGAGCACCATTGTTCCAGCCGACAATTCCAAAATCAAGTTTTTCAATTAACTGTGTGCCTCTGGAGACACTTTCGGTAAAGACATATGCTGCCAGCCCATACGGCGTATCGTTAGCCATCTTGACCGCTTCTTCATCAGATTTGATTTTCTCAACAGGGGTAACGGGACCAAATGTTTCTTCCTGCATGACGACCATTGATTGGTCTACATCTTTAATAACTGTGGGCTGATAAAAGAGCCCTTCACTCCCGCCAGCTGTTTCACCGCCGGTTTCTACAGTTGCGCCTTTTGAGACCGCATCATCAACATGACGTTTTACTTTATCCAGACCATCCTGGTTGATTAATGGTCCAATTTGGTTAGATTCGTCCATGCCGTCCCCGACGTTCAATTCTTTAACAGCTTCGGTCAGCTTCTCAACGAATTGATCATAAATACCTTCCTGCACATAAACCCGGTTAGCACAAATACATGTCTGCCCCG
This sequence comes from Lentibacillus persicus, assembly GCF_900112705.1. GTDB lineage: Bacteria > Bacillota > Bacilli > Bacillales > Amphibacillaceae > Lentibacillus > Lentibacillus persicus. The sequence goes on along the minus strand of NZ_FOMR01000010.1, from coordinate 59,775 downwards.
AATTGCGGAATTTAGATGCGACTGTTCCCTGAACTGCAGCATCGAGGTCGGCATCGTCAAGAACAACCAAAGGCGCGTGCCCGCCAAGTTCAAGCGATAACTTTTTCACCTGATCGGCGCTCTGACGAATTAATGTTTTGCCGACCTCGGTTGAGCCGGTGAATGTCACTTTGCGCACTTTGCTGTTTTCCATCGATACTTTCGCAATCTTGGATGATGAGCCTGTTACAAGATTGACGACCCCTTTTGGAAATCCGGCTTGCTCGACCAGTTCCATCAGTTTAACAGCCGTGAGCGGGCTATCACTCGATGGCTTCATGATAAAGGTACAGCCCGAGGCAAGCGCCGGTCCCATCTTACGTGTCAGCATAGCTGCCGGGAAGTTCCATGGTGTAATAGCGGTTACGACGCCAACTGGTTTCTTCCACACTTGAAGCCGTTTATCACTCCCGTGGGTCGGTACCGTTTGACCATAGATGCGTTTTCCTTCTTCTGCAAACCATTTCAAGAATGAAGCGGCATATTTAACTTCGCCTCTCGATTCATTAATCGGTTTCCCCATTTCAAGCGTCATGATTTCAGCCATTTCTTCCTGGTTGTCGAGCATTAGCTGGTTCAATTTTTCCAGGTATGCTGCGCGATCATACGCTGTCAGTTCGGACCATGGTTGAAAAGCGTCATAAGCTGCATCGACAGCCTGCTCAGCTTCTTTTTCACCGCCATATGGAACCGTCCCAATCACTTCGCCATTAGCCGGATTCACAACGTCCATCGTATCAAGATCACTGCCAACCCATTCACCGTTAATACACATTGAATAGTTTTTCGTTTGAACTGCCATCACTGCATCACTCCTGTGTTTTAGTCTATTGGCTGGCACAGGATTTAACCCGCTGCCAGCTTTTTTGAAATGTTTTTTCGAATATGGCCTAAACTTTTACGCTGGCTGTCGCTGCTTCAATTGCCTCTTCAAGAATCTCCAAACCTTCTTCCAGCTGTTCATCAGTAATCACCAGCGGCATTAACAGGCGGACAACATTGTCATAAACACCCGCTTTCAAAGCAATCAGCCCACGGTCACGCGCTTCTTTTAATACTTGCGGGGCCATTTTCTTATCCGGTTCTTTGCTGTCCCGGTCCGTGACAAACTCAAGCGCACACATGGCACCAAGACCACGGTAATCACCGATGGCATCAAACCGGTCGTACATTTCACTGAACTTCCTCATAACTTTTTCACCGATTGCAACCCCACGGTCATTCAAGTTTTCTTTTTCCATAACTTCCAATACTGCAAGACCTGCGCGGCAGCCAAGCGGACTTCCACAATATGTGCCGCCCAGTTCGCCTGCTCCGGCTCCGTCCATAACTTCCTGCCGGCCAATCACGCCGCTGATCGGCAACCCGGCAGCCATGGACTTGGATACAGTAACCATATCAGGAGCAACGTCGAAATGCTCCATTGCAAAATATTTGCCTGTTCGGCCAAACCCTGTCTGGATTTCATCAGCGATAAACAGGATGCCATGCTGCTTGCATAGTTCATATACCCCTTGGACGAACTTTTTATTCGGGATGATAAACCCGCTCTCGCCCTGGACCGGTTCCATAATAAACGCGGCCACTTGTGTCGGATCGACTTCCGTAATGAAGAAATCCTCAACTTGTTTCAGCAAGTATTCAGCATATTCATCTTCACCCATCGATTCAGGTCGGCGATAATTATACGGGAACGGTGCATGATAAACTTCGGGAGCAAATGGGCCATACTCAAATTTGTACGGTTTCACTTTCCCTGTCATTGACATCGTCATCAGTGTCCGGCCATGAAAGCCGCCGGTAAACGAAACAACCGCTTGGCGACCGGTATATTTCCGGGCAATTTTAATGGCATTTTCATTCGCTTCGGCACCACTGTTAAGAAACATGACTTTTTTGTCAAAGCTGCCTGGCGCAAGTTCTGCTAGTTTTTCTGCAAATTCGATATACGGGTCGTACATCATGACGTTAAAACCTGTATGAATATACTTAGCAGCCTGATCCTGTAAAGCGCTTACAACGGTGTCATGGCTATGACCGGCATTAATAACGCCAATCGCCCCGGCAAAATCAATAAACTGATTACCGTCCACATCTTTCAGAAGCGCCCCTTTTGCCGTATCCACAAATGTCGGCGCACCATAACTCACGCCATCAGGCACTATATTATGCCTGCGGTCAAGCAGCTCCTTTGCCTTTGGTCCTGGCAGTTCCGTTTTGACATTAGCAAATTTTTTACTCATTTGTCATACCTCCTTATAATCTATATCACTATTTTTTCCCAGCAGCTTAGTCTCGACATACTCAATGTGTTCTCTGACTCTCCCATTCACAATATGCCCATCCTTTGAGACTAATGCCTCAAGCAATTGCTTGTGCTCATTATAAAACGCTTGCGGGCTTGAGTAGTACCTGTCCAGATGCATTAAAAATGTTCTGATCTGTACTTGAAGGGAATCATAAATCTTAATAATTCTTGTATTCCCGCACAACCCAACGACATAACTATGAAATGTCATATCCAAATCGAATAAACCATTCCAGTCATTTTCGTCTGCCTTTTGTTTCATTTCGTTTACAATGGCTTCCAGTTTTGCCGTGTCTTCAGGTTTAAGGCGTGCTACTGCCTGCTTAAATGCATGTGATTCTAAAAGCGTTCTTAATTCAATCATTTCATTGACATCGTGGTTGGTGAAATCAGCAACATAGGTTCCTTTTCGTGCCTGACTGACAACAAGTTCTTCACTTTCAAGTATTTTCAGCGCTTCTCTGATTGTACTTCGGCTGACATCGTAACTTTCCGCCAAATCGGTTTCCAGGAGCCTCTCACCAAACTGAATCTCTTCATTCCAAATCTTATGCTTCAGTTCATCAGCAATCAGTTCGCTTAATGGTTTTTGCATAATGGCGCTATTGATAGGCTGCAAAACCAACTGCTCCTTTCTGGAAATGTCTTTTTGTTCAGTGTCGATTGTCGACAAAAAACATCCTACACTCATCATAATTTAGCACCATTTCATTGTCAACAAAAATTTTAGATAATTTGAAATTAATTGACTTAGTTCTGATTTGCGTCTATTTTAAAAGAAAGGCACTTTATAATAAAATTTTGTAGCTCTTTACCTGTTACAGGATTAAAAACTGTGACGCAAAATGGAGGGATTGACTTGAAAAAGAAAATTATAGCCTATAACCGTGTTGAACAGCCGGTTCTGGATGATTTAAAAGAAAAGTACGACGTCCATTTTTTTGAAAACGTCGATACAAAAAAAGACCCGGCGTTTTTGGAACATCTAAAAGACGCGGAAGGAATTATTGGGCTTGAAACCCCTGTTGACCGTGACCTGCTCGAAAACGCACCAAACTTAAAGGTCGTCAGTAATGTCTCGGTCGGATACAATAACCTGGATATAGAGGAAATGAACAAGCGGCAAATTATGGCCACTAACACACCGGGCATTCTTACCGATACAGTGGCAGACGCCGTTTTCAGCATACTTACAGCAGCGGCGAGACGCATTCCGGAGCTTGACCAATTTGTCAAAAATGGAAACTGGCAGACTGAAGCAATTGGTGAAGAACATTACGGGACAAACATTCACCATAAAACGCTCGGTATCATTGGGATGGGCCGGATTGGAAAAGCCATTGCCCAGCGTGCCCACTTTGGATTTGACATGGCTATCCTTTATCACAGCCGCAGCCGGAAGCAAGATGCTGAAGCAACTTTTTCTGCAGGCTATCGCGAGCTGGATGAACTGCTTCAGGAATCCGATTTTGTCTGCATGATCACGCCACTGACGTCGGAAACAGAAGAAATGCTCGGCTTTCGGGAGTTTCAGCTGATGAAAAACTCGGCTATTTTCGTTAACGGCTCCCGCGGCAAAACAATTGTGGAAAAAGACCTGATTAAAGCCCTTGAAGATGGCGAAATAGCAGCTGCGGCTCTTGATGTATTTGAAAACGAACCAGTTGAGCCCGATAACCCGCTCCTGAAGATGAAAAACGTGGTGACAACACCGCATATTGGCTCGTCCACACACGAAACCGAACTTGCCATGTCAGAACTTGCCGCCAAGAACCTTGAAGCGGGCATAAACGGCGAGAATCCGCCGAATTTAGTTAATCCTGAATCAATAAAAAAAGCGTGAAACACACAAAAACAGCCGTACTTCGCTTGCCTTGTACGGCTGTTTTAATTAAAAGCATAATGATAACAAACAGCTATCATATTCAAGCCAGCTCCTTAGCACTGAAGTGTCATGCCAGCCGGATGTTTGGTTTGACCATGAGCTCCCGCGGAAACTCGGCAAGAACTTCACAGCCTGATTCAGTCACACGAAATGATTCACTAATTTCCACTCCCATTTTCTCCATCCAGATACCCGGGATCAAATGAAATGTCATGTTTGGTTCCAGAACCGTCTCGTCTTCAGGTCTAAGGCTCGCTGTATGCTCACCCCAATCAGGCGGATAATTGAGCCCCACTGAATAACCCATTCTTGATTCTTTACGAATGCCGCTTTTTTCAATAACACTGCGCCAGACGCCTTCCAGTTCCCCGCATGTTATACCGGGACGCACCGCGTCAAGCGTCGTATTGATGCCATTAAGGACAATGTCCGAGACGTACTGCATATCTTCTGAAGGTCTTCCTATCACCACTGTTCGGGCAAGCGGTGAATGATAACGCCGGTATACGCCAGCCAATTCGATTATGACAGGATCGCCATCCTTAAATCGATCATCCGTCCACGTCAGATGGGATGCTGATGTTTTTTCACCGGTTGGCAAGAGTGGCACAATTGACGGGTAGTCACCGCCAAAATCCTCGGTGCCGCTGATTTGTGCATGGGATATTTCCGCAACGACGTCACATTCCCTCACACCTTCATTTATCATATCAAATGCCACCTGCATGGCATTTTCAGAGATCCGGGCAGCTTGTTTCAAATAAGCTATTTCACGATCTGATTTAATAATGCGCACCCAGTTTACCATGTTTGTTCCGTCTTTAAATGTGGCATTCGGCAGCCCTTGTGTTAAACACACATAATTCTTGGCCGTAAAATAGTAAGCATCCATCTCAACGGCGATTGTTTTAGTATCATAGTTATTCTGCTTCAAAATATCACATACAAAATCCATTGGATGCTTCACAGATGACTGGACATAGTCATCCCCATATGAAATGATGCGGTCTTCCTCCAGCCATGTCGTATGGAGCGCGGCATTCGCATCCTGGCCGCGTCCTACCCAAATCGGCTGTTCTTCCTCGAGCGCCACAAGGAGCATCTGGTGCACGTAAAACGACCACGCATCATACCCTGTTAAATAGTTCATGTTTGCAGGGTCCGTAACAATCAGCAAATCAACCCCGGCCTGAGCCATTTTGTGTTTCGTTTTGTTTAAACGTTCGTGATATTCAGAAATAGGAAATGCCAACATAGATTATCCCTCCCCGTCGTTCCTTTTCGCCGCCTTTGGTAAGCGCTTTCTTTTTTGTCGACACATAAGAGAAATGGTGCTTCTCGATGAGATATATTGATAGGGTAAAAAAATAAAACGAGTGAATCTATCTGTAAGGAAAAAGGACTAGCTTGTCGATTGTCGACATAAGGTTAATTACATTATATTCATGAAATTCCGAAGTGTCAATCTTTATTTGTACATTTTGAATGGTTAATGACAAATAGGCGGATCTTGCACGCATTTACTCTGAATAGAGACGATTTACTTGTACTTTTTTAATCTCATCTATTATGCAAAAAGTCCTGCTTACTATTTCATTTCCCGTCATTCGCAGGACCAAACCCAAATTACTCACATGTTACAGTGTTTTTTTTCGAAAATTGATGTGCATCAAGTGAAAAAATAACCTTTGCCTGCATACTTAGAGTAAGAACAAATCTAAACACCGGATGTGAGGCTGATGAAGAAAATAGCATACGTGGTGATTGTAACCGCTACCGCTCTATTGGCGTTTCTCATGCAAGTTGATTGGAATTTGCGGCAATTCACGGATACACTCAATGTTGATCCGCAAGCGATTACAGAATTAAAATTATCCCTTCCTGCTGAAAGCATCTATAAAACAACCGAGGACCCCGATAAAATAAAAGCATTCGTTGATTACATGAATTTATTAAGCTACGAAAGAATAAGGGGCGACGAGCCTTCGGAACTTCCGATGAGCGCAAGTATGGTTTATTTATATGCTGAACATGATGATAAAATGGATTTTATTGTTATTTTTGATGAGAAAATTTTAATCAGTCATAAATTTTACAATGTGGTAGAGAAACCTTTTGAACAGGCCTTTCTTGAGGATTATTATAATGGAATCGAATAAGTTTTCCATTTAACTTTCATAAAGATGTCATGTTTTAATTGAAACCAATTCTCATCAGAATGTATAATATACGAAGGCTAGCAAGTACAAGGAGATGATAGGACATGGCAAAAGTCTTAGTATTATACGCAAGTCTGACAGGCAGCACTGAAATCATGGCGGAGGAAATGACCGAACATTTGAAGGCAAACGGCCATGAGGTAGAGCACAAATCATTCGATCTCGACCCGATCGAGCCAGCACGTCTGGAAGAGTTTGACAGCATCCTGTTTGGGTCTTATTCATGGGACGATGATATTCCGTTTGAAGTGGAAGATTTCTACTTCGATTTAGATGATGTTGATTTAACCGGAAAAACAGTTGGCGTTTTCGGTTCGTGTGACGCCTATTATGATATATATGGGCCGGCAATTGATACGCTGACAGCGAAAGCAAAAGAACGCGGCGCCACCGTGCATGAAGAAAAGTTCAAATTCGAACTGGAACCGGATGATAAAGATATTGAACATGGCACCGCTTTTGCAGATGCGGTCATCAATCTTAAGTAAATACAAAACGCGGAATCCTTCCAGGGATTTCGCGTTTTTTTGTGATTTGTTATTGTGCCCGGCGTTTGCGTTCAAAAATATTTACCAAAAAGACACTGGAAATGGCAATCGTCCCACCTATTACTGAAAGCATACTTGGCAGTTCTCTAAGCCAAATCCAAGCCACAATAATCGCAAACACCGGCTCGATGTACATTAAGCTTGTTACTGCCCCCACTCTCCCTGACGAAAGCGCAATGGCCCACAGTACATAAGCAATTGCTGCGGGAAAAATACCGACATACACCGCCGCTAAATGAGCTTCAAGCGTTGCGCCCTCTATTGTCTGAAGAAGCCCGGGTGAAAATAATAAGAGCGGAAGCGTCCCCGCCCAAGTGAAATAGGCGGTCAATTCAACCGGCCGGTACTTTGGCAGCAATGTTTTTTGAAACACAAAAAAGATTGAAGTGGCAATCGTTGCGATAACGATCAGCACCGCTCCCGACGTCATAGTGAAGCCTGACCCAGCTGTACCAAGTGTAATCAGGAAAATCCCGATAAACCCAACGCCAAGCCCGATCCATCCGAAGAAGCTCGGATATTCATTTAATGCAAAAATTGCAATAATTGCCGTGAATATCGGTGCTGATGCAACAATCATAGCAGTCGCACCGGCTCCGACTGTCTGCTCGCCGAAGGTAATACCGGTATGATAAACGGTAATGCCGACCCATCCGAGGACTAGTATTTTAATAAGATCTTCTTTTTTCGGCATCCCGAATTTCGTTCCCGGCAATAAAGCATAAAGTGCAAAAGCACCTGATGCGATTAAAAACCGCGTCAGTACTAAATGCCCGGAACTGTAACCGCCATGAAGACTTGCCCGGATGGCAGCGAAAGTGGACCCCCAAATAATAATTGTTATGAACGCAAAGATAAATGTCTTTTTATTCAAATTCACTGCCCTCCTTTTAACTCCTATTATACATTATACTATCTCCAGTTTCTTCAGTACGAAAAAAAACTGTCACGGTAGCGTGTACCATGACAGTTTTTTTGGATTGAATCATTATTAATAGCCGTAAAATTCCTCTGCCCGAATATTGTCCTCGTTCACGCCAGCTTCCACTAGCATGTCATACATCGCATTGACCATGCCGCCTGGGCCTGAAAGATAATAAATCGGTTCGTTCACATCTGAAACATAACGCTTCAGCATGTCTTCATCAATATGGCCGGTTTCGCCCTTCCATTCAGCTGAATCAACTTGTGTCATAACAGGAACGAACTTGAAATTTTTATTTTGTTCTTCAAATTTTTTAAAGTCATCCTGAAACGGAGCATCCTCCGGTCTGCTATTGGAATGGAGAAGTGTCATATGATGGTTCGTTTGTTGTTTTGTAGCTTCAGCGATCATACTTCGAATAGCTGTGACGCCAATGCCGCCAATTAAGAAGACAGCTGGTGTTGATTCAGTTTTATGCAATTTGAAATCACCGATCGGTCCTTCAAAATTCACAACTTCTCCTTCTGCCAAATTGCTCAGCTCCCGTTTAAAAGCTGTATCCCGTATTCTTGTGGCTGTCGTTAATGCGTTTTCGGAAGGGGCATGCACAAAGGAAAACTCTCGGCTATTTCCTTTGTCATCGGTTTCGCTCGGATTAATTAAGGTGAAATCACCGAATTGGCCGGCTTTAAACTCAAACCCCTCCGGCACTTCCCAATGAAACGCCATTGTGTCTTTTGCAATTTCTTCCTTTTTAAGCAATTTAACTTTTTGCTCTGCCATATGCTTTCATCTCCTTTCGCCTAAACGCTTTATGTCCAGATGATGATGCTATTTACTTTTTCCCTGAACAATGCCCGCTAAACCTTAGACCTGCTTATCCACACCTCCCAGTAACCTCTCAACTGTAAAACACGAGATACTGTACAACAAAATAGCCAAGGACCGTTAAAATCGACGGCACACTGTAACTCCAAAGCGATGGTGAACGTTTTCGCATAAACGCCCATATAATAACAACAACAAGCAGTGAACCACCAATAGCTGTCAGCAAATGCGACGAAGAACCATCAGAAAAAATCGACCCTTTTTGGTAAACCACATCAGATGCTGCCAGGATAAACATATTCAGCATATTGCTGCCAAGAATCGCACCAACTGCTAAATTGACGTTTTTTAAACGTAATGCTGATAAAACAGAGACGCCCTCAGGAAGCGAGGTCGTTGCTGCAATCAAAAAACTCCCGACAAAACTGGAGCCCATGCCTGTTACAACTGCAATTTTATCACCTGTTATCGAGAGCAGCGTCCCGGCACCGAGTATGAAGATGGCTGCAATAATAAAACCGACTATCGCATGCTTGGCTGAAATGTCTTTCTTATTTGCGGGTTTTGGTTCTGATTGTCCTGCCTCATGTTCAGTGATCTCCGGTGAGGGCATACGGCTGATTACAGCCATCCCAATGATATAGGTCAACATTATGATCAATGCATCCAGACCGATTCCAACCACCGTGTAATCGATTCCCGCAATCAGTGCGACTGATACTAAAATCATCAAGAACAACCCAAGAAATGCGGTATATTTATGATTGCTGCTTGCCAGATGAAACAGCCTGTGTCGTCGGTAATAGAGATCAAATGCAGCAAGAATGAACACATTAAATAGATTCGAACCGAGCATATTTCCGACCGCTATATCAATATTATCAATAATGACAGCCGAAAAACTCGTCGTCACCTCCGGCAAGGATGTCGCCCCAGCCAGGAGAATTGTCCCGACAATCATCCCGCCCATTGCTGTCTTTTCACTAATCACATCTGCATAAACAGATAGTTTGCGCGCTGTATAGACTGTAAGTGCAGCTGCTAATAAAAACCAGATAAATACCAATGTAAAAAACTCCTTAATCTTGCTGACGCAGATCCATAACTTAATCTTCCCCAATATGCTCATTTTAAAGCAAATGCCATCTCCCGCCAATTGATTCACGCTTTATGTATTGACTGTTTCCATTTTTATTAAAACCACGCGATATTTTACTGACACCAACCGAATTTAGCCCGGGACCAAGCGAGATCATCGGTTGACTAATCGAAATCTGGCCTGCACCACGCGAAATTCCGCTGTAACCAACCGATATCGCCGCCACACCACGCGAAATCCTACTATGTCAACCGAAATATCGATACAGCTCTCCGCCTCACCCGGCATGTATGATATGATACCATTACATGACGAAAAGGAGCGATTTGATGACAAACTATCCAATTTTTGATGGCCATAATGACACCCTTTTAAGACTCCAAGCAACCGATGCCCCGTCTTTTTTCACTGAAAGTCCTGCTGGTCATATTGATCTCCCCCGCGCACAGAAAAGCAGTTTCGGCGGCGGATTTTTCGCCGTTTTCACCCCTAATGAAGACGACAATGACGGGCCGGCAGATCACATTACCAAAGATGGCTATGACGTGCCGCTGCCGCCGCCTATAAGCCAGGAGCAGGCCTTGGCATACACGAATACACTGGCTGCCCGATTGTTCAGACTTGAAGCTGAATCAGACGGGCAGCTCAAAGTCGTCAGAACAGCCGATGAATTAAAGGACTGCCTCCAAAATGACGTGACAGCTGCGATTTTTCATATTGAAGGCGCTGAAGCGATTGATCCTGATTTTGATGCACTTCATGTACTCTACCAGGCAGGGCTTAGATCCCTCGGTATCGTCTGGAGCCGGCCGAACATTTACGGAGAAGGCGTCCCATTCCGGTACCCTTCCTCTCCCGATACAGGCCCGGGGCTCACTGATGAAGGAAAAGCACTCGTCCGTGAATGTAATCAACTTGGTGTTATGATCGATACCACCCATCTTAATGAAAAAGGTTTTTGGGATGTTGCTTCCATTACAGATGCACCACTTGTTGCCACCCATTCCAACGTCCATTCCATCAGCCCGATTGCAAGGAATCTGACCGATAAACAGCTCAAAGCCATCGCCGAGTCAAATGGGGTTGTCGGCATTAACTATGCAGTCAACATGCTGCGCGAAGACGGCGGCCTTGGAACCGACATATCACTTGAGCAAATCGTCCGGCACGTGGCCTACATCGCTGAAAAATTCGGTGTTGATCATGTTGCGTTAGGCTCTGATTTTGATGGCACCAACATCCCCGACGCTTTAAAAGATGTCACAGGTCTGCCGAAACTGATCGACCGGCTAAAAGCTCACGGTTTTCACGATGATGCGTTGGAAAAAATCACATACAGCAATTGGGTGCGGGTTTTGGAAGACACGTGGAAATAATTGCGGGTACGTATAAAGACTGACGCGAAAGAAACTTTCGAGCGTCGGTCTTTTTTTAATGGCAACGGTCGTCTCCCTCTCCACATATGCCCATTTTTTTAAATAACGCAATTTGAGACGAGCTTTCTATTGGAAAATATATAAATCCATGGTAAAATGCTTAAAACACACATTTCCGATAAAATTAATAAGTTTTAAATGGAGAGGAGTAAAGACACGCTATGTACCTTGACATCAGCAACATCTCCAAATCATTCCAGCGAAACGATGAACAGTCGCTTCAGGCGTTGAAAGATATTAACCTGGAAATCAAAGAAGGAGAATTTATTTCATTATTGGGTCCATCCGGCTGCGGCAAATCAACATTACTGTCCATCATTGCCGGTCTGACTAAACCATCATCGGGTGCGGTCAGCCTGGACAGTAAAGAAATCACTGAACCGGGGCCTGATAAGAGCATGGTATTTCAGGAACCTGCATTGTTTCCGTGGATGTCTGTAAAAGAAAACGTGACCTTTCCATTACGGAAAAAAATGCGCAAACACGAACAGGAGCAGGCGGCTGCGGCATACTTGAAAATGGTCCACCTCAGTCAGTTTGCCGAAAATCACCCGCATGAACTTTCCGGCGGTATGCAGCAGCGTGTAGCAATTGCCAGGGCACTCGCAATGGACTCAGGACTTCTCCTGATGGATGAACCATTTGGAGCGTTGGACGAACAAACACGGCTTGTTCTGCAGGAAGAGGTCGAGCGCATATGGCTCGAGACCAAGAAAACAATCGTTTTTGTCACACACAGCATCCGCGAAGCGATTAAACTGTCAGATCGCATCATTATCATGAGTGCGCGGCCAGGCTCAATCATTTCAGACTTCAAAGTTGATATTGAGCGGCCAAGGCAGCAACAGGATATGGCCAAACTTGAAGAGGACGTCATGGCTATTTTGAAAACTGAAATTGAAAACGTCATGAAAGAGGAGTTGCAATATGCCGGTAATCATTAAACGCATCCTATTTTTCGCGGCTCTTCTATTAATCTGGCACGGGATCTATCTGCTGGGGATTTGGCCCGAATCAATGATTCCAAGTCCACTGACCGTTGCCCAAACAATCTACGCGGGTTTTGCCGACATGACACTGGTCTATGATATTATCGCCAGTTTCCGGCATCTTTTTATCGGGCTTTCTATTTCGCTTGTGATTGGAACACTGCTTGGTGTGCTTCTTGCTAAAGTTAAAACGGCAGATGAAACGCTTGGCACAATGATTTTAGCGCTGCAAAGCGTCCCAAGTATTGTTTGGGTGCCGCTTGCGATTATCTGGTTCGGCTTCACTGAAGCGTCCATTATCTTTGTTGTGATTATCGGCGGTACATTTGTCATGACGATGAACATGCGCATTGGCATCAAAAATGTGGCGCCTATGTATTTGAAAGCAGCGCGTACAATGGGATCCAAAGGTGTGGATTTATTTTTCAAGGTCGTTGTGCCCGCTTCCATCCCACACGCAGTGACCGGTGTTCGGCTGGCCTGGGCATTCAGCTGGCGCGCCCTCATGGCCGGGGAAATGCTGAGCACAGGCCCCGGACTCGGTTATACGCTCAGCTATGCGTCTGATTTTAATAACATGAGCCTTGTCATTGGGATTATCATTATTATTGGCGTCATTGGTTCAATTGTCGACCAGCTCGTATTCCAGCGCATTGAAAATAAAGTACTCAAACGCTGGGGGATGGAGGAAGCAGCTTAGCGGCTTAACAATACAATTATTTGAGAAAAAGAAAGGGGATTTTCAAGTTGAAAAAATTTTCAGGGCTTTTTGCAATCAGTATCATTTTGGTGCTTGCTGCATGCGGTGGCGGCAACGGCAAGGCCTCAGGTGATGGGGGCAGTGGGGAGAAAAGCGAAAATGAAACGGTTACCATTGGCTATTTCCCGAACTTGAACCACGCACCAGCTATGGTTGCCAAGCAAAAAGAAATGTATAAAGACCATCTGGGTGAAAATGTTAATATCGACTATCAAACCTTTCCTGATGGTGCCACATTTATGAAAGCACTGGCAGCCGGTGAAATTCAAGGTGGGCTTGTCGGACCGGGTCCTGCCATGAACAGTTTCATTTCCGGGGTTGAAGCACAAATCATCGGCGCATCGTCAACCGGCGGCACTGTTATCGTATCCCGCGACGGGAGCGGTATTAAATCATGGGAAGATGTTGAAGGCAAAACATTCATCTCACCACGCGTTGGATGCACGCATAATGTACAATTCGAAACGTATATGAAAGAAAAAGGCATCACGTCTGAACGGGTGGGCGGTTCTATGACGCATGTTACCGGCGAGCCTGCCCGCTATCAATCCATGTTTGAAAACGGTGATGTCGACGTTGCAACAGCACCTGAACCATGGGCATCGGTCATGGAAAAAGAAGTGAACGCCAACGTTGTCATTCCGACCAGCGAGGTTTCATTTGGAAAAACGCTTCCGGCGGCTGTGATGGTGACATCGGATGACATGATCGAAAACAATAGTGAACAGGTCCAAAAATTAGTCGATGCACATAAAGAAGCCGTTCAATATATAAACGACAATCCTGACGAAGCCATCGACATTACGATTGAAGGCATTGCGGACATTACCGATCAGCAATTGGAAAAAAGCGTTATGGAAAATGCCTGGAAGCGCACCAATTTCACTTATGATGTAGACCCCGAAGTCATTCAGGAATTCGGAAATTCATCTCACGACCTGCAATTCCTGAAAGAAAAGCCCAACTTTGAAGGGTTTGTGAATACGTCATTTGTTGAGTAGCGCTAAACATCTAAACACACGTGGTCTCCGAGGATAGCATAAAAACTGCTGTTACGAACCTTGTAACAGCAGTTTTTTCGTTAGCTTTAAACTAAAGAGTGCAGGAAAACAAATAACAGAAACTAAATGACAAGCAGACCTTCTCTACCTGCTGACATCTTGATCATAATGCTTTAAGAAATCCTGTACTTCCGTTTCGGTATACTGATTATGGTCCCCATAGACCATATGCTTCAGAACACCTGATGCGGTTCCGAATTCAACCGTTTCAGACGGATCCATTTGTTTCAGTAATCCATGTAAGATACCGGCCGCAAATGCATCTCCGCCGCCAATCCGCTCAAGTAGCTCAAACGAAAATGTTTCTGATTGAACAAATTGACCATTCTGATAAATAAAACCTCTCAACCGATTTTGACTAGCGGACATAACTTGGCGATCAGTCGATGCAAATACGTCTATGTTATATTGCTTGGCGTAATCTTCATAGAACTTGGCCAAATGCGTTTCACTGAATGTTTCAGGGCCATCCTCACCAAGAAGATGGATAAAATCTTTATACCCGGCAAAACAAATATCCGCATATGTCAGAATAACCAAGAATGTCTCTTTAGCTTCATCGGCTGTCCAAAGCTTACCGCGGAAATTGAAGTCGAAGCTGACTTTTACACCATATTCGTTCGCCGCTTGCACTGCTTCCAGTGTCAGGTCTTTAAGCGGTTTGCTAAGTGCTGGTGTTATGCCTGTAATATGAAGCAAGTCCACATCACGATAAATGGATTGCCAATCAAGTGGCAGTTCCGGCAGTTGGTGGATCGCTGAATGCTCCCTGTCATATATCACTTTCGCTTGTTTCAGTGAATAGCCTTCTTCGTAATAATAAGTCCCAAGCCGTTCACCTTGCCGGAAAACCCAAGCAGTATCCACGCCACCGGAAGACAGATGAGAAATGGCCGCATCACCTATATCATTTTGAGGAAAAGCAGAAAGAAACCCGGTATCATGGCCAAACTTGCTTAAGGACATCGCCACATTTGCCTCGGCACCACCATAATATGCCTTAAATTCAGAGGCCTGATTCAGCCGTCCTTTTCTATTGGGCGTCAGCCTCAGCATCAGCTCGCCGAACGTTATCACTTTTCCCATGCTATCATCCTTCTTTTACCATATTCTGAAACTTCTCTGCCAGATTTGTCACCTTATCATAGTTTCCTTTTTTAGCCGGCTTGGTTATTTCACCGCCAACTCCTAACATGACGGCTCCTGCCTCCAGCCATTCTTTCGCATTTTCAAGTGAGACACCGCCTGTTGGCATCATGTTAATATGCGGCAACGGGCCATGAATGTCTTTGATAAATGACGGATTAAAAGCATTGCCCGGGAACAATTTGACAACAGAGATGCCATACTCGGCCGCTTGCAGTATTTCATTTACCGTCATACACCCGGGCAAGTAGGGAATGCCGTAGCGATTGCACAATTTTGCGGTTTCTTTGTTAAATCCGGGACTGACAATGAACCGTGCACCCGAGAGAATAGCAATGCGTGCTGTTTCACTGTCCAAAACAGTTCCGGCACCGATTAGCGCGTCATCATATGTTTCAGACAATGATTCCAATAAACCTTGAGCACCGGGAACTGTAAACGTTACCTCAAGTGTTTTAACACCGCCTTTAACACACGCAGCAGCCGTTTTTTCAGCCATGCTGCGGCTTTCCCCCCGTATAACAACAGCCAACTTATGTTCCATCATCTCGTTTAAAATGTGATACGTCTGCATTTAAAATCCTCCTACACACCAGAATAAGCTGAAAAGCCGCCATCAACCGGGACAACAATTCCATTTACAAAGCTTGATGACTTATGGTCCACGAGCCATAGTAATGTTCCGACAAGTTCTTCGGCCTCACCGAAACGTTCCATTGGTGTTTGGGAGATAATTTTATGTGCCCGATCGCTTAATTCGCCATCTTCTTTGATCATCAAATCTCTGTTTTGTTCAGTCAGGAAAAAGCCGGGCGCCATCGCATTCACACGAATTCCCACTTTGGAAAAATGCACCGCCAGCCACTGGGTAAAATTGCTGATCGCTGCTTTTGCCCCGCTGTATGCCGGGATTTTCGTCAGTGGTGTGTAGGCATTCATGGACGAAACATTGATGACCGTAGACGTTTCCTGATCCACCATATCGCGGGCAAACACTTGAGTCGGAAGCAACGTCCCGAGAAAATTCAAGTTAAACAGCTCGTTTACCCCAACCTCATCTAAATCAAAAAATGACTGTAATGACGTATCATTCAAATCTGCTGTGTGAAAATATTCCTTGGACGTCGTTGCTTTGGGATTATTTCCACCGGCTCCGTTAATCAAGATGGAACAAGGTCCTAGCTTTTTAAGAACATCTGCATGAACGTCTTCCAATGATGTTTTATCAAGAACGTCCACACTATATCCGATAGCCTCACCGCCATCGGATGTTATATCATTGACAACCGTGTTAATTTTATCCTTGGTCCGTGCCAAAACAGCAACTTTTGCACCCGCTTTTGCCAGTGCTTTTGCAAAAACTGACCCAAGAACACCGCTGCCTCCAGTTACAACTGCTACTTTATCGTTTAAATCAATTTGAAAAGGTAATTCCATACGAACGCTCCTAACGATTATTTAAAGTATCACGTATACCATTTAAATACGCGGCCCCCAGTGCACGGTCATACAAACCATAGCCGGGTCTGCCTTCTTCACCCCAGATCATCCGACCATGATCCGGTCTGATCGGCCCATTAAATCCTGTCTCATGTAATTTTTCGATGATAGCCGGCAGATTTAAAGAGCCATCAGCTGCAAGATGCGATGTCTCCTGAAACGAATAATGACCGGTCCATTTAATATTCCGGGCATGAGCAAAATGAATTCTCCCTTTTGCCGTTTCGATGATTTCAAACAAATTGTTCGAGGGATCGGCACCATAAGACCCTGCACAAAATGTAATCCCATTATTCGGGCTATCCACTTCTTTCAGGATGTAGTCAACGTTCTGTCTGTTTGTGACGACTCTCGGAAGTCCAAAAATTGACCATGGTGGATCATCCGGATGAATCGCCATTAAAACATCCTCTTCCTCGGCCACCGGAATTATCTCCTTCAGAAAATAAATCAAATTATCCATTAACATATCTTCCGTGATTGTCTGATAACCATCGATAATCCGGCGCAAATCATCGGTCTGATAGGAAAGGTCCCAACCCGGCAAAGTCAGTTCACCGCTCAGTGGATCAATATCCTTAACTGTTTCATTATCGTATTTGAGTGAATTAGATCCATCCGGCAAAACCGCATCGAGTTCTGACCGGGTCCAGTCAAATACCGGCATAAAATTGTAGCAGACTGTTCTGACCCCGGCTTTGGAAAGATTCCTTAATGTTTCTTTATAATTTGCAATCCACTCATCTCTTGAATCCAAACCCATCTTAATATCTTCATGCACCGGGACACTTTCAATCACATTTAAGCGTAAGCCATGTTCTTCAATGGTCTTTTTCAACTTAATAATCTTATCGTACGGCCAGACCTCACCTGCCGGGATATCATATATGGCTGAAACAACGCCTGTCATCCCCGGTATTTGGCGAATATGCTCCAATGTGACCGGGTCGTCCTCGCCGTACCACCGGAAACTCATTTCCATAGGTATACCCCCTAAGTATTAAATAAACAGATTAGATGTTTACTCAATTATTATTTTGCATTTTCTCCTAATGTTGATAGATTTTTTTGTTTCAAAATAACTTGAATTAGAAATAAATGTTATATTATTTTCTGAAAACCAAAAAGCTCAAGTCTGTTTAAGGTCGCTCCAGCATAAGCTTATTTAATTTGTTTTCAAAATAAACTGTTTAAATCCAATATTTGTAAGGAGCTTATTGACCCTTTATTCCTTCTTTTTGGCAGACATAGTCATATATACTGTTTAGTTTGTATATCATACAAACTAAACAAATCTCAATAATATATGTAAACGTTTTATTTCCAAGGATTAATTAGGTTAAATTGACAAATATAAGGATTAGCTCGCAATAAAACAATGCCTCTCAATCATTACATGGATTGTATGGTTTTCCAAACATCCTCATCAACTGGAATACCTAATTTTAAATTCTCTTTCCTTGTTGCAGCAGAACGTTCTCCTGGATAATACACGCCATCTGCTTCATTTTTGATATGTGAATTCTTAATATATTCTACGGACTCATTGATTAATTCTTCAATCTCATCCAAACTCCCCAATGGCGAAATAGCAATGAATACTTGCGATACAGCATACTCGTCATCACCAAGCTTTCCGATATCATTCGTAGTGTTTCCGTTTGCCAGCATGGCAGCCATTAAGTCGAGTACAATTGATAATCCTGAACCTTTCCAAAATCCAATGGGAAGTACTCCCTTGATTTCTTTTGGATTCTTTGTTAAGTTACCATCAGAATCATACCCTCCCGGTACAGGTAGTGTTTGATTTCCAAATTTGTATTCTTCAATTTTTCCATATGAGAATTGTGACAGGGCAAGGTCTACTACAACATTACCTTTTTTTCTTGGAAGTGCTAATATTAATGGGTTATTTCCAATTCTTTGATCAATCGCCCCCCAAGCCGGCATATTTGGTAGAGTGTTCGTCCAACTGATTCCTATATAACCTTTATTTGCTGCCTGCCAGCCATATTCTCCCCCTCTCATCCAATGATTATTATTTCTTAATGCAACACACCCAATACCATATTCATCTGCCAGCTCTATCGCCCGGTTCATGGAACGTTTGGCAATAAGGTTTCCTAACCCTAAGTTTCCATCCCACCTTTCTAATGCACCGAAAGCATCTTTTTTTTCAGGCATTGCATCGGGTCTTATATAACCTTTTTCAATATACCGTATGACTCTAGGGAATCTATTAACACCATGAGAATAAATACCGTCACAACTTGTATTCGTAAATGATCTAGCGGCTTCATCAGCAACTGCTTGTGAACACCCTTTTTTTATCAATATTCTTCTGAATTCACTTTCCATGTAAGAAAACGGAACTCTCATTTCAATACCCCCGAATACACTTATTAAGCACCCAAGAGAGATGTTTGTGTAGGCTAACTCACATGTGAGTTCGTAAAGAATCATGGATACTTTTTTGTTTTTAAAGATTATCAGCTACTTAAAGCGAGCAGCTGATAACCAATCTATAATATTATAATCCAAGCATATCAGCATGCCGTCCAATATGGCGAACAAGTTCGTCTGTGTATTCTGTCTCATGTTTGCTCAGCATTTTGAAAAAATCATCTTTGAATACATAGTCCCCGCTGTCATCTTTGTGTGTCAAAATCAGACCATACGTAACATGAAATAATTGTCTGGCCGCATCGTCATTCATGTAATCTGGAAGGTCAGTATCTGCAACATTTTCCAGTGGTTGAACCCCATCCAAGTCTGGTGTTACATGATAGTACTTCAGTGTTTCTTCAAAATGTTCCAAGGCAAATTCATGCATTTTTCGATAAAATGACGGATTTGTTTTAGCAATTACCCGTATCGCTTCAAGCCAATTTGTACCTGCTGTTTTCACATGGAAAACACCTTTGGTATACTTAGCGATAATTGGAAAAACTTTAAACTTATCACTACCTGAATGGATACTTAATTTATATCCAAAATGTTCTGCAATTAAAGCATGCTCACTCAGTTCCTTCTCAAATTGTTCAAGGTCCCCAATATAATCGATTCCTTTTTGGAATTCTCCGCAAAACTTTGGTGCAAGACTAACAAGCTTTACATTTTTTTGTGATAATTCATTTGCAACAAAAAAGTGTGAAAGAGGTGATGTTATTGTTTCTGTTTCGTCAATTGAAATTTCAAAGTCTATTGGCCGATTTTCTTTACTTATATATTTATTATATACATGAGTCATATACTTAATGGCTGTATGATAAAGTAGAACATTTCTCATTAATGATATATTATCAAACGTAAGCGATAGCCCATTAACTTGAAATGTTTTATTTAAGTAGTGATCTTCGTACCGAATCTTAATATCTTCCGGTAATTTATTATACTCAATTTGAACGGTTTCAGATGAAGCTTCTTCGGCGGTTTTATCAATTTGTTCTGAGCAATCCAAGGTAATCATTGACATACCCAGTGATAATGCATGCCTAATATCAGACTCTTCTTTTATATGATCACCGTCTGCACCGTATCCATCTTCATATCCTTCTTGAAAAACTGCAAAAGCTGCCGCATCCAATATATCATTCATTGTTCTATTTGTAAGCGACAATTCGCGGATACTTTGTTGAGCTAAAACGGGGCTAACGTTTCTATCTCTAACTGTCTCAATATGCCCTGGAGAAGCTAAACCCAAACGATCCCCTAAACCAATCGTGGCTACTTTCGTACCAAATGCACGAGGCACCGTGTAATCAAAATAACGATTTAATACAAGGCGATTTTCATGGGTGAGCGAACAAACCTTCCCTTTTTTGATTACCTCTTCACCAGTTAACTCATCATATAAAGGGCCGCTTCCAACCGCTAAAATATATTTGTTAGATTCCAGTTTTACCATTAGCATTTGAACATTATCATGTTTTGTGTTCGACTTTTCATATACTTTGACATCAGTTGTATCTACTGCTACTTTACCTTGCTTTAGCAGTTCAATAATTGGTATTAATTTTTCCATGTTTTCAATCCACCCTCATACAATTTTATTAATCCAAAGGTGACAACTTCCATATCAGCTTAGCATTGCTAAGGTTTTTAATGTTATCCTTTGTAGTGACCTAACTAATTTATTATCAATTAATACATAATAAAAGTAAAAATCCAACATAATTTTTATCGTCTAGTTTCCCTATCAACTGATTTTTCAATACTATTAACAAAGATCTTGTTTTAAATCGGATTCCCCCTTTGAGGTTGCATCTGAAATATGTTCAACTTCGTTCCAATATGGAGCACCGTACATTGATCCTGTACAATTATTGTTTTCTTTATCAAAGAGTTACCGCTCACCCCCATCTAACCAGTAGGAGTGGATTGCTTTTGTAACAACTATCCTTTCCTCTGTTCCATAGGTGATATCTTCAGCTCGTCTAGCATGGTTAAAGCCTACATCCAAATGAAACTCTAACGCAGTTTCGAAATATATAGGTACTACTCTGTATTCACCTTGAACTCGGGCCGGTTATCGCGTGAGAATTCTCTTCCTGGGAAGTCAATGCGGCGGCAGCTTAAGAGTTTTTGAAACGATCAACCTTTGAGTTTTTCACACTAATAGTTCTTTTCATTTCAATATATTACATGGAAGGTAACTATGATCCCTCGTAAATTACTTGACCTTTTTTTATAGTTTTCGTAATTTGTATAATTCCATTAACATCTCTAATTTGAATTAAATCTGCGGGACTTCCTTCAGTAACTCCATATTTTTGAGGGAGATTCATTATACTTGCTGGTATTACGGAAGCCTTATCTAACGCTTCAGCAAGACTACAAATATGATTATTTACTAAATGTGATACTCCCTCAATTAAGGACTTTGCTGACCCAGCCAAGATATTAGAATTATCATGCAGATGCAATTTTCTTTCATGTGTTAACCGTACTTTTCCACCTACAAATGTCTCATACTCTCCAGGTTCTAACCCAGCCAATGCCACAGAATCACTGACTAAAAACATTTTCTCCTTTTTTACTTTGTTAAAAATCTTAAGTAAGTTAAGGGGTAAGTGATGTCCATCTGCAACTACAGATGCTGATAATTCCTCTGCGGCTAACTGATCCCATAAATAGTTGTTATGCCTTGGTAGGGTAGTATGTGTTCCGTTCCCAAGGTGTGTTGAAAATAAAGCTCCACTCTGAATTGCTTGATTGATTTGGTTTTCTGACGCACTCGTATGTCCTAGTGCAATTTTAGTACCCGTCTTAGTAACTTCTTTTATAAAATCATTTGAGGTAGACCACTCAGGTGATATAGTTAATATTTTAATAAGATTACCTGAAGTTTCTTGTAATTTTTTAAATTCAATCAGATTAGGTGAACGGACGTAATTAATGTTATGGGCTCCACGAGGCCCGTCTTCTTTAGAAATATAAGGACCTTCTAGATGGAAACCTTGTATTAGATTGCTATTTTCAAACCTCTTACTTAAATACTCATAATTTAATTGAAAAATTTTTTGTAAATTCTCAAACGAATTAGTGATGATTGTTGGGTAAAATGAGGTTAATCCATGTTTTGACAATTCCTTTGTTACAGTTTCCCATTCTATTAATTTTAAGGGGTCGTTATTAAAGTCAATCCCTTTAAATCCATTTATTTGTAGATCTATTAGCCCTGGAGCTATAATATCTAATTCTTTAGTATTCCTATTCGAATATAGCTTCTTTATTTCTTTTATCTTTCCATTTTCAATATACACATTAATTGGTTCATTCGTTTTATAATGTATACCCTCTATTTGATTTGAAATCTCTGACGCCTCCTCTCTTTTTTGTTTGTACACTTAACATTTCCAAACATGTTATATTTCAGAATCCAATTTACATTTTAGTAACACACAGAGGTACGACATACTAACTATAGGGAAAGATACTTTTTTCTTTATCCACTTTAGCAAATGGATTAGAATTCAATTTTATTTTTCTATTAAAGCCATCTTATTAACAGGTGTCAGCTATAGTAGTTAAATACAAGCGTTCCTCTATTTTGTCACCATATTTTTTGATTTCTTCCAATAAATAGCTAATAAAAATTTTGTGCTAATATTATAATAATGAAGAGGAATCTTCATCTAAGAATAAAGACCAATTGTTGTGTCTTTTTAAGATTGTAGCAGGTATTTCATTAGTCAAATCAGATTCCAATGTTCTTTTTACAGCTTTAGCTTTGGATTTATATGGTACACACGAAATTATTTTCTCACTCTGCATTATCTGATAAACCGTCATTGTTATTGCTTCAGTGGGCACATCATTTATAGAGCTAAACCATCCTTCTTTAACTTGCTGTTCCCTAGCAACCTCATCCAGCTTAACTCTTATAAAGGCTTCTTTAGTTTGAAAATCAGCTGGTGGGTCATTGAAAGCTATGTGAGAATTTTCCCCGATACCAACAAGAGCCACATCTACAGGACTTGTGCGAATTTCGTTTGTGAGATTTTTTATTGTTTTCTCTGCATCTTCATCCCCACTTATGTAGTGAGCCTTTTTTAGTTCTAATTTATCAACAAATCTCTCCGCTATATACTTTTGGAAACTAGCAGCATGTTCCCTTGTAAGACCTATATATTCATCTAAATGAAAAACTTCAACGTGTTTCCACTCAACTTTCTGTTTCAATAATTCTTGAAGAGTGGTCAGTTGAGATTTTCCAGTAGCCAATAGTAATCTTGCTTGTCCTTTTTTATTAATAGCATCATTTAAATAATTTGCAGTTAATTCTGCTGCTTTCTTTCCCAATTCTTGAGCATCTTTAGCTTTTATAATATCCATTTTAAAATCCTCCAATATTATATATATTTGATAATGTACTACCTTTTCTTCTTTTGCCCCCCTAATTTTATTTTATGTTAAAACTACTATATAATTTGCAGTAGTAATAATATACGCTTTAGCACATAAACTTATATTAATTTATTACACTGGGCAACCATAAAGATATTTCTGGAATAAACGTAATTATTAATACCGCCATTATCATAACAAAATAAAATGGCAGTAAAGCTTTAATTGATTTTTCAATTGGTAATTCTCCAATAGCACAGCCAACAAACAGCGAAGTGCCTACTGGAGGTGTGCATAATCCTATTCCTAAAGTTAAGACCATAATCACCCCGAAGTGTATCGGATCAATACCTATCTCTGTAGCAACTGGTAACAAGATTGGCGTTACTAATAAAATAAGGACGCCCATATCCATAAACATACCAAGTAAAATCAATAAGAAAAGTATTAAAAGCGTAAGAATTAACGGATTATTAGATATATTTAAGAAAAATGTTGTTACCTGATCCGGGATCCTTAAATACGCCATAACATACCCAAAAGCAGACGAAGTAGCAATTATTGCTACAATCATCCCAACTGTTTTTGAGCAAGAAAATAAGATATTTTTCACTTTCTTTATTGACATATTTTTATATACAAAAACAGTAATAATAAGCGCATAAACTGCAGCCACAGCTGCTGATTCCGTCGCTGTAAAGACCCCGAATATTATACCTCCTATGATTATTAAAGCGGTTACCATCCCAAGAATAGCATCTTTTGCTATTTTTAAGCTTTCTTTTAATGAAAAGCTTTGTCCTTTAGGATACTTTCTAATAACTGCAAGTACATATGTAACAATCAGTAAAGAAATTCCCAAAATAACTCCTGGAAATATCCCAGCTATAAATAAATCACCAATCGATATACCACCAGCAGCTAGTGCAAAATAAATCATATTTTGACTTGGAGGAATAATAACCCCTTGAACAGAGGAAGTAACAGTAACAGCAACGCTATAGTCACTGTCATAGCCTTGCTTTTTCATCGCTGGTATTAGCATTGAGCCTATAGAAGACACATCGGCTACTGAGGAACCTGACACTCCCCCAAAAAACATACTTGATGTAACATTAACCATAGCTGTTCCACCACGTATCTTCCCTACAATAACTTTAGCAAGGTTCATGATTTTGTCACTGATTTCACCATCTGTCATTATTTGAGCAGCGAGGATAAAAAAAGGGACTGCTAAAAATGTAAAATTGTTTATCCCACTAACCATATTTTGAAAAAGTAATAACAGAGGAATATCAAACACTAATGCTGTCAGAACCGACGACATTCCTAAGGCAAATGCTATCGGTACCTTTAGAAACATTAAAATGAATAGCAAGCTAAATAATATTAAAGCTCCTTCCATCTAATCTTCACCACCCACTTCATACTTTAATAATATTTTTAAAATATTATTTACTGAAAATACAACTATTATCAATCCAGAAATAAGTATTGGTAAATTTAATATAACCCTTGGCAAGTGGGAGGCAGGAAAATTCTTACCGATTGAATTGGACACCATCTCAAATCCGAATTTAACCATAAGTATTGAAAAGATAATTAATAATATGCATACAAAAACATCTAGATATTTTTGTATTACTTTGTTAGCCAAAGAGTAAAAATATTCTATCGATATATGACCATTATCTTTGACTAATTTACTAATAGCAAGGTATCCATACCATACAAGAAGGATCATAGTCACTTCCTCAGCCCATATTAAAGGGGAATTAAATACATATCTCAATACTACTTGACTAAATATAATAAACAGCATCAAGAATAGTATAACTCCGAGAAGTAAGTCTAATATATATATAAACTGGTTTAAAGCTTTCTCAAATGTTTTAATTTTATATCACTCCTTAGTTAACTAGAAGTTGTGACTGATTAATTTTATATCAATCACAACTTCTAGTTAACTTTTTACTTCTATTATTCCTCCCTCACTCTTTCTATTAGTTCTTCATATTCTGACATTTCTTCGTAAATAGGGCTTACTGCTTCTTGAAACTCTTCTACATCAACTTCAAATATTTCAGTGCCGGCTTCCTCAACCTCTTTTCTAAACTCTTCTTGGCTTTTATTCATTTCCTCTCTTTCAAATTCTATCGCCTCATCAGCTGCTTCTGAAATCACATTCTGGTGTTTTTCGGATAAACCTTCCCAAGTATCCTTATTCATAATAATCAAAGCTGGTGGGCTTAAATGACCATCAAGCGTATAGTATGGTGCTACTTCATAGTGACCTGAAGTATGATAGCTAACAAAGTCATTTTCTGCTCCGTCTATTACTCCAGTTTGTAGTGATGAGAAAACCTCTCCATAATCCATTGGGGTTGGAACAGCTCCCAGTAATTCCACCATTTGTACCGATATATCTGAGGGTTGCACTCTAATCTTCATTCCTTCCATATCCTCTACTGATTTTATGGGTTTCTCAGTAGTATAGAAATTCCTACTCCCAGCTTCTAAATACCCAAAGTTTATTAAATCATGGTCTTTGAATTTTTCTGAAACTTCCTTTCCTATTTCCCCGTCAAGGACTCGATATTTATGTTCTTGATCAGTAAATATATATGGAAGCGTAAATACACTTAACTCTCCTACAACCTGACTTACTGGAACTGAGTTTACTCTTGCCATATCTAATTCTCCTGATTGGACCTGGTCAATATTTTCAGTTTCCTCTCCTAGTTGGGCATTTGGATAAACTTCAATCTTTACCTCGCCGTCAGATTTTTGTTCAGCTATATCCGAAAACTCTTTCATTGCAATGGTAACCGGATTATTTTCAGGTTGATTCTCTGCGAGCCTTAACACTACTTCTTCTGGCTCTCCCGACTCTTCTCCACTTCCAGATTGGGAGCAGCCCCCGATAATTACTGCAATAAAAACAATAAACATAAGTGGTAAGAACTTTTTCATAATATAATCTCCCTTCGTTTTAAAGCTGATTATTTAACAAACTGCGGTTAACTAGATCCCCCTTTCTAGTAAACGTTTACTTTTGATTTTAAAAATATAAGAAGTTTTTTTGACCTTCCTATAGTTCTAACTGGTAATTTGTACTTTTTCTAGCTGCGCTTTTTAATATTTTAGTAGAGCTTCTTTGAACTAAATAAGGCTCTAATAATTTAGAAACGGGTATTGATTCCTCTTCTTTGATTATGTGGATTAATGTTTGAGCAGCTAATTCTCCCATTTGAAAAGTTTTTTGGTCTATTGTGGACAAAGAAGGAGTGATCATTTCACAAATATCGATATTATCAAAGCCCATTACCGATATATCATCTGGTACTTTAATATTGTTTTCCATCAAGTTTTGCATAACTCCGATGGCAGTCATATCGTTAATACAAAATATGGCACTTGGCAAACCATTTTCAGCCTTTTTGTCTAATAAACTCGCAATAATTTTTCGACCGTTATTATATTCAAATACTGTATCAGTAATCTTTTTTTCATCTAGACCAATTTTTATAAAATTATCATTTGGAGTTATATTATATTCTTTTAAACACTCCATAAAACCGCTAAACACTTTATTTCTGCTATGTCTATTTAATGGAGCACTGATAAAACCAATGTCATTATGTCCGTTATTAATTAAATGTTTTGCCGCGAGATAGCCTCCTCTGTAATAATTAAAGTTTACTTTGGTACATTCCAAGTCAATATCTTGTTCAAATGCTACTATATCAATTCCAATTTTTTTCATATATTCTAAGTAATCTGTATTTTCTCCAATTGAAGATATTATCACCCCATTTACTTGCTTTTGGCAAAGGTACTCTAAATATTTCTTTTCTAAATCAGAATCCTCGTTAGTATTGCACAGAAGTATATACTTGTTCCATCTGCTTGCCACATATTCAATTCCTGAAATTAATTTAGCATAATAAGGATTTGATATACTTGGAATTATAACCCCTATTTCATTACTCTCGTTTGTTTTAAGTTGTTTTCCTGCAAGATTAGGAACATATTTTAACTCTGTTGCAGAATTCAATACTTTTTTTCTTAGGCTTTCTGAAACGGGATAGTTACTATTGTTTAAAACTCTTGAAACAGTTGCTGTAGAGGTGTTAGCAAGCTTAGCAATGTCGCTAATAGTTTTTCTTTTCAAATAAATTCACCTTCATTTTATTCTTTAGAAAACGTTTACATATAACATACTACAAATTTTTCTAATTGTAAAGTTTATTTAGAAAAAAAATTCTTTTCGAAAACCTACTAATATATTAATTTGTGTACCAGTGAATTAATATTTTAACTAGAAAGGATTAGAGAGTTGGCGTTATAAGCAAAATTCAAGAAAATTAATAACTTATTGCTAAAAAACAGGTTTTATAATATCTAGAGGCGTATACTGAATTAAAACCCCAAAATATCCGGAAGTGTAAACTTTATGAAAAGTTTTAAAGTGAAGTATTAATATATTCTCATCGCACTTTGTTTGTTATATCGAACAACTAGAAGGTTTTGAATTTACATGCCCTAACTGGGAAAACCAGGGTATAAAATTCAATATTCAAGACCAAAATCGCACATTGTGACATCTTGATTTTTAGCGATAACAAACTTTACTTCATGCCAGAATATCTCGTGTAAAATATAAATCTTGCGGTAAACACGTACTCATGGTGCAGCCAAATCATACATACCTAGTAAATGTATAGACAATGTCGCAAATCGGGTGAATACGCCTTTTTGGAAAACATTGGGATATTTAATACCTCGGGAAGAACTTGAGCGTGTAGAAGCGGCTTACAGAAGGCCAACCCTTCTTTTGTTTTCACTCCCGTAGTACATTATGCGAAGTCAGGCAATGCTTGAATCCAATAATAATTTTGTTGACTTTTGACGTCTTGGTTCCGGCTCCTCTCCATAATCGATTTGCCCACTTTCTTTCCAGGCATCATACCGTGTTTACCATTATTCTTTTTCTTTTTGGATCATCGAAAAAATCTCTTAGATGAATCTCTAAGACGATTATCACATCAATGAGTTACGGTTAATACGCATATTTTATTCGACGCTTACTCCTATCTTGTAAAGAGGAAGCTATTGACCACTTTTAAATTTGTTCTATGGATGTTTTCATTTAATTACAATATTAAATATAACAATTTTTGGGAATGCTTACTGTTTGACATTGTAAATAGATTAAAAAATGGCAAGTCCCCCAACCACGCTGTGTTAAGCGTATGTAGCACAGCCAACCAGTGTGGGAGGTTGCTCAAGACTTCAGGCACAGACATCTCGTGTGCTGCCAAAAGTGCTCTTAGCCAAGCGATCAATATGTTGTAAACAGTGGTAACATTTAGAAGCTTATTTAAAAGGACGGCCGCTTGGAAATTGAGATCAACCGTGCAGAGCATGGTCCGTCAAGTTTTTTGCTATGGAGGAAAAATTGGACTTTCACCTTTACCGCTAGGGGAGCAAAATCCAATGCCATTATCTAGAGTTTTGTAGAGACACCCAAGGAAGATGGATTGCACAGATCAAATTATCTCAGTTACATTATTTAAAAAAATACAAATATTTATGCGCTAGAAAAAACGACATCAAATCAACTCCTGCTATGGGCACCAACAGTCTCGCTACCGAAATGTTCAACACAAAAAATGAGCGGCAGTTCCAAAAACCGCCGCTCATTTTATAATTTTAGCTTTTGTTTACTTACCACGATTCCGTCACAGTTTTTGGTGCCAGGAAGTTCAAGAGGTAATCCGGTCCGCCGGCTTTGGCGTCTGTTCCGGACATTTTGAATCCTCCAAATGGCTGATAGCCGACGATTGAGCCTGTGCAGCCACGGTTGAAATACAGATTTCCAACTTCGAATTCATAACGGGCACGGTTCAAATGGGCACGGTTATTGGATATAACGGCTCCGGTCAGTGCGTAGTCCGTATTGTTGGCGAGCTCAAGAAGTTCATCAAAATCCTTAGCTTTGGCAAAACCAACAACCGGTCCAAAGATTTCTTCCTGCATAATCCGTCCCTCCGGATCCATGTCCTTAAAGATGGTTGGCGATACATGGTACCCTTTGGAATCATCCGTTTCCCCGCCGTACGCGAGTTCACCTTCCTGTTTTCCGATTTCAATGTATTCTTTGATTTTATCAAATTGTTTTTGATTCACGACGGCACCCATCGGCACATCTTCCTCGCCGGGGTTGCCGGTTGTATAGGCTTTCGCTTTTTCAATTGCTTTTTCCAGAACTTCATCATAAACGTCCTGATGCACAATTGCCCGTGAGCATGCTGAACATTTTTGACCCTGGAAACCAAATGCTGAATCAACAATCGATTTCGCAGCAAGGTCAAGATCTGCATCGTTATCAACGATAATGGTGTCCTTACCGCCCATTTCAGCAACTACACGTTTCAAATGCTTCTGGCCTTCCTGAACAACCGACGCCCGGTTGTAAATGCGTTTACCAGTTTGAACTGATCCCGTAAAGTTAACGAAATGGGTATCTTTATGATCAACGAGGTAGTCACCAATTTCAGCAGGATCACCAGGCACAAAATTAAGAACCCCTTTTGGCAGACCAGCTTCTTCTAAAATCTCAACTAACTTATAAGCAACTACCGGCGTGTTTTCAGACGGTTTCATTAATACCGGATTCCCGGCTACGATTGGACCAACAGTTGTGCCGGTCACAATTGCAAAAGCAAAGTTCCATGGTGGTATGGTGACACCAGGGCCCAGCGGTTGATAGAAGAACGTATTATTTTCGCCTGGACGGTCATTAATTTCCCGACCCTGTCCAAGGCGGAGCATTTGACGGCCATAGTACTCCATAAAATCAATGGCTTCTGCGGTGTCTGCATCAGACTGTCCCCAGGGCTTATTCGCTTCATACGACATCCATGCCGAAATTTCATGCTTACGACGGCGTGTAATAGCTGCCGCTTTGAAGAGCACCTCCGCACGTTCTTCTGCCGTCCATTTTTTCCATTCTTTAAAGGCTTTTTTAGCTTCTTCCATGGCCTTGTCAATGTGTTCGGTCGCAGCCATGGATGATCTGCCGATAACTTGCGATTTATTAGCAGGATTTATTGAATCAAACTTATTATCCGTATAAACTTTTTCACCGCCGATAACCAGCGGATAGTCTTGTCCCAATTCACTTTCTACTTT
The DNA here is from genome assembly GCF_900112705.1 of Lentibacillus persicus. Classification (GTDB taxonomy): domain Bacteria; phylum Bacillota; class Bacilli; order Bacillales; family Amphibacillaceae; genus Lentibacillus; species Lentibacillus persicus. The sequence goes on along the minus strand of NZ_FOMR01000010.1, from coordinate 28,986 downwards.
TTTGAGAGCGGATTCATAATCAGCCCTGTTTTGCTTATCTGTAAAATCTGTAAATGGCTCATGCTTATAAGGTAGTACCAAAATATAACCTCCTCGTGGTAATTTGGTTCAATCCAATACTAGTTTACTATAAAGTCTTATGAAAACGCAATCATGCATAGAGAAGGGTTAGAAGGCACATAAGAAAAGCGTCATCCGGCTGGCAGACTGAAAGTACAGCCTGCAAACAACCTGCACCTGTACGTCCGCCATTTCAGTAGTGATCACTATGTTTTTCACTATGAAGTGTTTCTTCAAATGTAATTTTTGAATCAGTATGATCATGCCGACTGCAATAATATACAACCGTTTTGACTTTATGGGATATCTGGCATGTGCGGCGTTTTTCAATGAAATTTTTCCAATATGTAAACGTGTGCGTTCCGGCTTCAACCGTTTCATAATGGGTGCTGTACACTTCCCAATTATGCTGCTTTGGTTCTTCTTCAATCGGCTCAGCTTCTGCTTTGGCCAGACCAGGCGTCAGGAAAATCATAACACAAAATAAAATTGTCAAAATTAGAGGTTTCATTTATATCACCACATGTATGATTTTTGAGTCGTTTGTCACCTGTAGGCTCCCCCTAAGTTCCCTAAACCATACATGTTTCAGACAATAACTGTCGACACTTCAGAAGAATTCCTGAAGAAGTAAAAAACATAACAAAGGCCACCTCATTGATATGAAGTGACCTTATTAATTGTTATTCAGTAACCAGTTCTAATTCTACCGGAATAAATTCATCCAATGACTCATCATTTACGACAGACCCAACAGCATCAATTGCATTTTCACCAATCAGCACAGGCTGTTGCGCAATTGTTGCATCCATGGTCCCTTCTTCAACAGCTGCAACAGCATCGTCTGTTGCATCAAAACCGACAACTGTTACATCATCAAGCATGCCATTCGATTCAAGTGCCTCAACTGCACCAAGCGCCATTTCATCATTGTGGGCAAAAACAGCATCGACCTCCTCTGTACTTTGAAGGATATTTTCCATCACATTCAGACCTTCAGAACGGTTAAAGTTGGCGGATTGCTGGGCAACAACTTCAAGATCATCCATTTCATCTACAACATTATGGAAACCTTCTCCCCGTTCATTCGTAGCCGAAGCGCCGGGCACACCCTGCAATTCAACCATTTTACCGCTCTCGTCTAATTCTTCCGCAATATATTCACCAGCCATTTCGCCACCTGCCACGTTATCGGAAGCAATATGGGTAACGACTTCGCCGCCATCTGCACTCCGGTCAACCGTGATAACCGGTACATCTTGTGAATTGGCAGATTCAACAGCCGTAACAACAGCCTCCGAATCAACAGGGTTTACAAGCAGAACATCAATATTTTGCTGCAGTAAATCTTCAATGTCACTTAATTGTGATGATGCATCGTCCTGGGCATCTGTTACAACAATCTCATACCCCGCTTCTTCTGCTGCAGACTCTGCACCATCACGTAACGTAACAAAAAAGGGATTGTTCAGTGTCGAAATGGAAAGCCCGACTTTTACCGAGTCATCCGATTCGCCTTCAGATGATGAATCCTTCCCGTCATCTGAACCAGGACTTTCAGTAGAACAAGCACTGACAACCAACAGTAATACCGCCAAAATCCCCATTCGCTTCAACCATTTAGTCATAAAAATTCCTCCTTAAAATAATTAGTTAGATTTTCTATCCAATAATACAGCAAGCAGTATGACGCCACCTTTTACAATCTGCTGATAGAATGATGAGACATTCATCAGATTCAGGCCATTATCGATAACACCTATAATCAGGGCACCGATCAATGTGCCAGTAATCCGCCCGCGTCCTCCCATCAGGCTGGTACCACCAATAACGACTGCTGCAATTGCATCTAATTCAAACATTTCCCCGGCAGTAGGCTGGGCCGAGTTAAGCCGGCTTGTCAAAATAATCCCGGCCAAAACAGATAGCATCCCGGTCAGGGAATAAACGCCTATTTTCACACGATCAGCCTTTATACCAGACAGAATTGAAGCTTCTTCATTTCCGCCTACCGCGTACACCTGACGGCCAAACACGGTTTTTTTGAGAACAAAGTAAAGAATTACAAAAACAGCAAGCATCAGAATCACCGGGAACGGCACACCAAAAACATAGCCGCGGCCAATCATTTCAAACGCAAAACTGTCTGATAAACCTGTGATCGGCCGGCCGTCTGTATAAACAAGTGTTGCCCCGCGGTAAATGGTCATGGTAGCAAGCGTCGCAATAAACGGCGCAACTTTTCCTTTCGTGATGATCAGGCCGTTTACAGCGCCTAATCCTAATCCAATTATAAGCCCCAACAGAACAGCTAGAACGGGATCCATACCACCTGCCAGAAGACCTGCCGTTAACGCACTTCCCAATGCCAGCAGAGACCCAACGGATAAATCGATACCTGCAGTCAGGATCACAAACGTCATACCAAATGCTATCAGGGCATTAACGGAGATTTGCCGCAGCAGATTAAAAATATTATCCAATGTAAAAAAGCTATCACTCATAAAACCAAGAAAAATCACCATGATAATGAGACCAATCAATGGACCTAATTTAGAAAAATCTTTAAAAAGCGATTCCTTCCATTTCAACTTACTCACCCCCTGCAGCAGCAGTCATAATTTTCTCCTGATCCGCTTCTTCACGATCGATGATTTTTGCTATTTTTCCTTCATGAATGACCATGATCCGATCACTGACACCCAATATCTCCGGCAGTTCTGATGAAACCATGATGACTGCTACACCACTTTTGGTCAGCTCATTCATGATTGTATAAATTTCCTTTTTGGCACCAACATCAACACCCCTTGTTGGCTCATCCAAAATAAGCAGTTTTGGCTTTATGCCGAGCCATTTAGCGATCACGACTTTTTGCTGGTTACCACCGCTCAACGCCTTGGTTTCCTGTTCTGCACCGGTAGCCTTAACAGTTAACCGATCCATTAGCTCGGCAACCAATTGGTGTTCTCTATTTGCTGAAATGACGCCATTACTGGAAATGGACTTCAAATTCGTCAGCGAGATATTATCCCCTATGGAGAAATCAGTTAGCAATCCTTTTGATTTCCGGTCTTCCGTAATAAAGCCGATCCCAGCTTTAATGGCATCTGAAGGGTGTTTGATGCTTAGCTCCTGACCGTCCAAGTATATACTGCCGTTTTGTTTTTCGGTGTAGCCAAAAATCGTTTCCATAATTTCAGAGCGCCCTGCCCCCATTAACCCGGCAACTCCCAGAATCTCCCCTTTTTTTACCGAAAAGCTGATATCCTCAAACAAGCCTTTTCTAGTCAGGTTCCTCGCTTCAAATATCACATCACCGGGACGATGATCGCGCTGGGGAAATCGATTGCCAAGTTCACGGCCCACCATCATTTTGACAATGGCATCAAAGTCAACATCCTGAATGTTCTCTGTCCCGACATATTCGCCATCCCGCAAAACAGTAATACGGTCACAAATCCTGAAAATCTCCTCCATCCGGTGTGAAATATAAATGACTGCAACACCTTGTTTCCGTAACGACTCCACAACATCAAAGAGATTGTCAATTTCCCGATCTGTCAGCGCAGCAGTTGGTTCATCCATTACAATCAGCTCAGCATTCGTTGATATGGCACGGGCAATTTCAACCATCTGCTGCTTGCCGACTGATAAATCACCTGCTATATCACCCGGGTCAATGTTTGAAACCCCTAATTTTCGCAGGTTTTCTTCACATTGTATTTTCATCGCCTTTGTATTGAGGATGCCGGTTTTGCCATACGTCATATTTTTACCTAGAAACATGTTTTCGGTAACCGTGAGATGCGGAATGATATTCAATTCCTGGTGAATCACCATAATTCCTTTCTGCTCCGCCTGTTTCGGATGAGAAAAATGAACTTCCTGTCCATTAATCCTGATCATGCCATCGTCCCGTTTATGAATTCCGGTCAGTATTTTTATCAGCGTCGATTTACCAGCACCGTTTTCCCCAACGAGCGCATGCACTTCGCCTTTATCGATCGAAAAGTCCACCTCTTTTAACACGCGGTTGCCTGAAAAAGATTTACTTATCCCGTTCATTTCTACAAAAGGTGTAGTCACCATGATTTCACCCCGTCTTTCATTAGAAAATGACACCTGACTTTAAAATCACATTGGCAAACGGTGTCGCTTCGCCAGTACGGATAACAGCTTTGGCATGATTTGTTTCCTGCTTCAAATTTTCATGTGCAATATACTGGAGGGGAATATCGGCATAATCCTTTGTCACTTGCGTATGAAGTACGGGATTTGACGTCTTCACCTCTTCTGCAAGCGTCATTTCTTCAATCACCATATCCTCTGCGACAGCCTCAAGGACCGTTCGAAAATCCGGGGTACCTAGTTTCACTGATAGATCAATCGCAGCGGTGTTATCCGGAATCGGCAGCCCGCAATCTGCAATGATGAGTGTATCGGTATGCCCCATCCCAGCTAAAACCGACGCAATTTCGCGATTTAGAATTCCTGTTTTCTTCATTCGGACATGTTCCTTTCATGCAAAAATCCCTGGATGTCTTCTTTTACCGGCATTCCAGCCTGTGCGCCAGTTTTGGAAACAGAAATCGCAGCTGCAGCATTTGCTGCGGTTACCGCATCCGCCAGTTCTGTACCACCGGCCAACTCTGCCGCCAAGGCACCATTAAACGTATCCCCGGCGCCAGTTGTATCAATCACCTGGACACTGTGACCGCTAATTTCCCGTTCAATACCATGTTCAGCGAAGGACACACCTTTATCACCGCGTGTAACAATTAATTTATCCTTAATGGACGTGAACAATGGCGACGCTTTCATTGAGGCCAGTTCAATTTCATTTGGCGTCAAGTATGCCGCAGCTTTAAGGATTTCTTCCGGAAGCGGCTGATAAGGAGCAGGATTTAGAATAACCGGTACATTATTGGCCTTGGCGATCTCCATTGTTGCAACAATAGTCTCCAACGGCACTTCAAGCTGCAGTAATACCAAGTCACTTGTAATTATCAGGTTGCGATGCTTTCTGACATGGTCCGGTGTTACAGACTGGTTTGCGCCTGATGCAACAATTATCCGATTGTCATTTTCGGATAGAATGATGGTCGCCGTTCCGGTGGATGCATCACGCACAATTTCAATCCCTTCCGTCCGGATGTTCTCGTTTGTAAAATTTGTAAGAAGTGTTTTACCGAATGGATCATCACCGACAGCACCAATAAACTTCACGTTCGCTCCCATGCGAGCGGCAGCAACAGCTTGATTAGCTCCCTTGCCCCCCGGATTGGTAAAAAAATCCTGACCCAGAACAGTTTCGCCCTGCATCGGCATCTTATCGGTTGTTACTGTCAGATCCATATTAATACTTCCAACAATACAAACATTTGGCTGAGTACTCATCAAAACCCTCCCTTCATTGTTGATTGTCGCTCAATAAGTTTGACGGAATACTCTTTTGCTGTCACGTGATGTTCAAGCGACTGGATATGCGTCATAAGTATTTCGGCAGCCTTTGCACCAATTTCATAAATCGGCTGTGCCATTGTTGTCAGCGTAGGTGTTAATGTCTCCCCAATCGCAATACCGTCAAAGCCTGCCACTGCCAAATCACCAGGTACGTTCTTTCCCAGTGACGCTGCTGCATTTAATACACCGGCACCCATCAAGTCATTCCCAGCAAAGATACCATCGACTTCCGGTAATTCACTTAACAATGCCATGGCAGCTTCCCGTGCTGCGTCAAAATTATATTTCCCAGACACCACATAGCTGCTGTTAAACCAGGCCTCTTCCTTTACTTCATCAAGATAGCCCCGCATACGGTATATAGCGTTGTCTACGTGTTCCGGACCGGCAACATGTGCAATCCTTTGGCATCCAATTGATTTCAAATATTGAACCACCTGCCTGCTGCCGCTTCGGTTATTAACCGTTACAGATGAAATATCAGAACTTATGATTCGGTCAAGCGCCACAATTGGTACTTGAATATGCTGCAGATGCTCCTTTTTAATTGTACTGGAAACGATAATAAAGCCATCAACCGACTTTTGCTGCAGCGCATTCAAATAATCCATTTGTTTTTCAATATCGTTATCTGTATTGCAAAGGACAAATGTGTAATCGTACTGATTCGTGACATCCTCGACAGCACGAGCAAGCTCCGGAAAAAAGGGGTTTGTAATGTCCGGTACGAACAGCGCGATCATTTTTGACCGGCCCTTAAACAGACTTCGTGCCACGTCATTGGGCAGGTAATTTAATTGTTGAATGGCATCTTTAACCCGCTTTTTTGTTTCATCATTGACATATCCATTACTGTTAATCACTCTGGAAACTGTTGCTGTTGAAACGTTTGCGAGTTTAGCCACATCACGAATAGTTGCCATATAATAAGCCCTCTCATCATTGTTCAGCTTTTCAAATATGTAACGGGTTACATTTCATCGCAAAAATTTTTAATGTTATGTAACCCGTTACACAATATGATAAAACGCTTACAATTATTTGTCAATGGTTATTTAAAATTTCGGAATAAAGAGGGGAAAGAAATTAACCTCACCCCCTTTTATCTTTTCTACAACGCCTTCACCATTCCGCCATCAATCAAGAACGATTGACCTGTCACATAAGTATTTGCCTGGGAACAAAGGAAAACGGCAATTTTGGCAAATTCTTCAGGCGATCCGTAACGGCCCAATGGAATTTTGTTTTTCGCCTCTTCTCTCACGTCTTCGATCGGTATACCTAGTTTCTCAGCATTCACACTATCAAGATGATCAACACGATCCGTGCCAATCCGCCCCGGTCCAATTGTGTTTATCAGGATATTATCCGGTGCCAGCTCCTGTGATAAACTTTTGGCAAGTCCGATAATCCCGGCCCTGAATGTGTTGGATAAAATCAGCCCGTCTATCGGTTCCTTGATCGATGAGGAAGAAAAATTGAGAATGTGGCCGCCGCCTTGCTTTCTCATATGGGGCAACACTTCCCTGATAGCCCGAGTGAAACTTAACAGGTTTAGTTCAAAAGCATGTTGCCATGCATCATCATCAATATCGTCAAATGAACCGGCCGGTGGTCCGCCCGCATTATTAACCAGTATGTCGATCGGCCCGTGTGCGCTTACTGCTTTTGTGATTAACTGCTTGATTGAACCAGCATCTTTAATGTCACAAACACTGAAAGCCACATTTGGATTACCAGTCTCTTCACGTATTTCCGCAGCCGTTTTTTCCAGCGCATCTTCATCACGACTGGCCAAAAACACCCGGGCGCCTTCCGAAGCGAACTGACGGGCAGTTGCTTTTCCGAGTCCTTTACTGGAAGCCAGCACAACAACCGATTTATCGTTCAAATTCAAATCCACATTAAAACCCCCGATTAAAATCAATAAAAAATTTAATACTTGCACATTGCTGCATTATGTAATCAAGCCAACAATCCCGTCGCCTATTATGATAGAGTCATGCATTGACCGCAACTGTTTCAATAGACTTTTCATATCCCACACTTCTCACAACTGGTACCAATACTTACCGGCATTTAACGCTCTTTTACACGCTTTCCGGTAGCGCAAATACTCGAGATGAGCCAACGTTTCACCAACCGCAAACCGCATTTCATGAACAGTGAGCTCTTTTTTGAACAACTGCTGACAGACCTGATAAACGGTGCCGCCATTGCCAAGTGCCTCTAATGTCTCATCCAATCGATCAGCGTGGTGTGCCTTAATTTCATTAATTCTGTCATTTGCTCCATGAAATGGGTCCCCATGTGATGGTATGACAAACGCAGCATCAAGCTGTTTAATTCTATCCAGCGAGTCCAGATAGCTCCCTAAAGGATTCGGATCACCGTGAAACCAGTATGATATATTAGGTGTAATCTTTGGCAAAATATGATCCGTTGACAGAAGTGTATTTTTATCCCGATTGTAAAAGGTAACTAAACCGTCAGAATGTCCCGGCGTTGCAATGACTTCATAATCAAATGCCCCGATACGAACCGTTTCACCGTCCTTAAAATAGTGATCAACTTTTGGAAAAGGCGTCACAATCGGTACAAACGCTTTCGTATTTGAGAGCATCTTTTCGGCCTCGTCTTCAGGAATTCCCGCCAATTCATAGTTAGTTTCCAGCTCATTTAGAAAATGCTGATCCCATGCATTTTCAGCTGCTTTATAATCAGTTTCTGTCATGTAAACACTGCTGTCTAGCTTTGCCTGAAGACCGCCGGCATAGCCAAAGTGATCGGGATGATAATGGGTGATGATAATACGGTTCACGTCTTTTCCGCTCAGCTCTTCATCCCACCGTTTAATTGTTTCTTCATTATGCAAGCCGGCATCGATAACCGTCCATCCGTTCGCTCCCTCTGCCAAGAAGCAGTTTACATGGTCAAGCCGAAACGGAAGATCAAGCGTCACGCGTTTAAGTCCCAGCTGGTCCAGCATTAAACGTCCCCCTGCTTATTCTAATTATCTATACATTTTTCTTCCATGATATAGTAGTTTAATTGTAGCACAGATTCAGTTACTTGTCTGAAAATTGCAACCAACACCATTAAAACACGTTACGACACCTTTTATCACTCCCAGCGTTATTCTGACAATATTCCCCGGGCAATAACAGACTGTATAATTGTAATAAAATTTAAAATTAATTCGAGTCCCTTGAAAAACAGCTAAAAAGTGCTATAATGAGTATCGGAATCAAACGGGGCATTAGCTCAGTTGGGAGAGCGCATCGCTGGCAGCGATGAGGTCATCGGTTCGAGCCCGATATGCTCCATATAGAAAAGCGTCATGACGAACGTCATGACGCTTTTTTGTTTTGTTTAACTTGCTAAAGCGAAGACAGTTTTGTCATAAAATCGGTTCCTTTCGTTTTTACTTTTTTATTTATGACAACAATTGCATTTAACAGTGACTTTTTTGATTTAATTACTTTGATTTCTCAGTATTTTTTCATTATAATGATTCACATCGCTACAAATTTCTACAGGAGGATTTACATATGATTGCAACAGACATCAAGCAGTTTCGACATACAGAGCGTGACATTGATCCAATTTTTCTTAATCGTTGGTCGCCCCGATCATTTTTGGAAAAAGAAGTAGATGATGACGTACTAATGAATATATTTGAAGCGGCACGCTGGGCACCTTCTGCTATGAATATTCAGCCGTGGCGTTTTATTATTGCCCGTACAAAAGAAGACAAAGAAAAATTTCATTCCTTTATAATGGATGGCAATCGAATATGGTGTGAAAAAGCGCCTGTCCTGGCTTTAATTATCTCAGACAAAGAGGACAACGCACATGCTTTCGACGCCGGTGCTTCCTGGGGTTATCTCTCATTGCAAGCTGCAAAGCTGGGTGTGGCGACGCATGCCATGGGCGGATTCTACAAGGATAAAGCACGCGAAGTGTTAAACATTCCAGACGAGTTTGATATTCAGGCACTCGTAGCTATCGGCTATCAGGGCGATAAAGAATCGCTGGATGAAAAACTGCAGGAGCGGGAGCAGCCATCTGATCGCCGTCCATTAACAGAATCATTGTTTGAAGGAACGTTTGAGTAATAGATTAAAAGTGCGACCGATAGTTGCCGCTGACATTGACCACAAGTTGTGATGATCAACACATCCCTCACCACAATTTGTGTGATACAATCAATCCATTAATTGTTCACATAAGTTTGATGATGGAGGACACTATGAACAAATGGTTTTACTTCAACCTGTTGTTGCTGGCGGCAGGCATATGGCAAATCACTGAACATAGCCGTTTTCCTGCCCACGTCATATTTGGAGCAGCAGGGTTATTATTATTTTTGTTTAACTGGACCCGGCACGCGGTGTTTTCAACCATCCGCAATACACCGAACAGGCAAACAAAAATTAAGCTTGCTAATTTATCAAAGAAAATCGTGCCATACCACCGATGGATTGGCACCACAACGCTTATTATCATATTGATTCATGCTTCCCTGACAATCAATCTATTCGGGTTCGCCTGGCATAATGTGAAACTGTTAAGTGGTCTAATCGCGGGGATTTTATTAATTGCGATGGTTGTTAGCGGTTGGATGCGATTGTTTCGTTCCACTGGGAGAAAACGCATGATCCATATTTGGCTGGGCATATCTTTATTTATTTTCATTTCAATTCACATCGGTTTATAGCAGGCTGAATGGTCCTACTATCCAGCTTGAAATAATAAAAACCTGCACAAAAGTATGTGCAGGTTTTTATTATCACGCTGAATGATGCAATTTATTCGACAGCCGCTGGATCATTGGCAGTGTGCTGATGTCCATGTTACCGCCACTGACGATAATACCACAGTGGTCGGACTTTAATCGGCTGCCTTGGGATAACAGTGCGGCCAGTGCTGCAGCGCCTGCTCCTTCCAGCAATGTCTTGTTCCTTTCGAGCATATAGACAATGGCAGACGCAATTTCTTCATCGCTTACCGTGACAATGTCATCAACATACTCATTGATCAGCGGCAATGTGCGTTCGCCCGGTTTTTTAACGGCGATACCTTCCGCAATCGTCGATACATGATCAAGCTGTTTACCACGATTATGATGGAAGCTCTGATACATAGCCGGTGCGCCGGCAGACTGCACACCAATTACTTTTATCTTTGGATTCATATACTTTGCGGCTGCCGCTGTACCACTGATCAGACCACCGCCGCCAACAGGGACCAGAACGGTATCAATTCTGTCTTCCTGCTGAAGCATTTCTGCTGCAGCCGTACCTTGCCCGGCCATTACATCATAATCATCAAATGGATGAATGTATTCAGCTCCGGTTTGCAGTTGTCTTTTCATTGAAGCATCATACGCTTCCTGGAAAGACTGCCCGGTTAATACAACTTCAGCGCCATAGGCACGTGTGGCATCCACTTTAGCTGAAGGCGTTTTTTCAGGCATGAAAATCGTCGCTTTGGCATTTAATTTGGCAGCTGCGTTCGCCACACCTTGTGCATGATTTCCGGCAGATGCAGCAATCACACCTTTTTGCAGTTTTTCTTTTGACAACTGCATCAATTTAAATGTAGCGCCTCTAAATTTAAACGAACCGGTTTTTTGCTGATTTTCCATTTTGAAATAAACATGTTTTCCAACGAGCGAATCCGTTGTCGCTGATCTTAATATAGGTGTACGGTGAGCGACTGTTGCTAAGCGATCTCTGGCTTCAGCAACGAGGTCACCTGTTAAGCAATTCCCAATTTCGTCACTCTCCTTTAATTAGTTGGCTAAGTGTGCATCATTCACTAAACGTGAGCGGCACTTTCAAACGCCGTAATTTTATCCTCATGTTTCAAAGTCAGGGCAATATCATCGTATCCATTAATAAGATTATCCTTATGAAAGGCAGGAATGTCAAAATGGACGCTTTGTTCACTGTCAATGATAAGCTGCTTTTCCAAATCAACTTTTAATGCGAAGTTGCCATTTTCGGCCTGCGCCATCCACTTTTTAACTTGCGCTTCATTCATTTGAATGGGTATAATGCCATTTTTTAACGCATTGTTATAAAAAATGTCTGCAAAGCTCGGTGCAATGATAACACGGAAACCATAGTCAAGCAACGACCATGGCGCATGTTCCCGTGAAGAACCGCAACCGAAGTTTTCACCGGCAAGAAGGATGGATCCTTCCTGGAATGACGGGTCGTTAAGCACAAAATCCTCTCTCATTGTTCCATCCTCATCAAACCGCCAATTATAAAAGAGGAACTGACCAAAACCGGTCCGTTCAACCCGCTTTAAAAATTGTTTCGGTATGATTTGGTCCGTGTCGACGTTTGACCGGTTTAACGGCACAGTCAATCCTTCATGTTCCTGAATCGCTTCCATGTTCAACACCTCCTATGCGTATACGTTCGACGCAAACTTGCGAACGTCGACAAAATGGCCTTCAATAGCTGCGGCTGCCGCCATCTCCGGACTGACAAGATGTGTGCGGGCGCCATTTCCTTGTCTGCCTTCAAAATTGCGGTTTGATGTTGATGCGCAGCGTCCGCCGGGCGGTACCACATCATCGTTCATCGCCAGACACATGCTGCACCCGGCCTCGCGCCATTCAAATCCGGCTTCTTTAAAAATCGAATCCAGCCCTTCTTTTTCGGCCTGTAACTTTGTTCCGAATGAGCCGGGGACCACAATCGCTCTGACATTATCGTTGACCTGATGACCTTCGACCACTTTTGCGGCTTTACGCAAGTCAGTAATCCGGGAGTTTGTGCACGAGCCGATAAAAACGTGATCAATGTCAATGGATTCGATTGCCTGATTTTCCTCAAGCCCCATGTATTCCAATGCCCGTTCGATATCTTCAGGGTCCTCTGATTCATTTACAGCCGGCGTATTGCCGCTCACCGGTACACACATGCCCGGGTTTGTTCCCCACGATACTTGCGGTTCGATTTCTTCGGCTTTAATCGTAACCGTCTGATCATATTCAGCACCTTCATCAGTGGCCAAGGAAAGCCATTCTTCTGCTTTTTCATCAAATGCTTCACCCTGAGGGACATGTGGTTTATCCCGCAGAAATTCAACCGTTGTTTCATCAGGGCTGATCAGACCGGCTCTTGCACCAGCTTCAATCGACATGTTGCAAACGGTCATGCGGCCTTCCATTGAAAGATTTCGGACAGCTTCGCCCGTATATTCAATGACATGCCCCGTACCGAATCGCACACCGAACTTTGAAATAATCGCCAGTATCAAGTCTTTGGCGGTCACGCCGGTCCCCAAGTCTCCTTCCACATGAACGTTCAATGTTTTTGGCGGTTTTTGCCACAGCGTCTGCGTTGCTAAAACATGCTCAACTTCACTCGTGCCAATACCAAATGCCAACGCGCCAAAAGCACCATGCGTGGACGTATGACTGTCACCGCAGACGATTGTTTTTCCAGGCTGTGTAAGCCCAAGCTGCGGACCAATGACGTGAACAATCCCCTGATCAGGATGGAACATATCTGCCAATGGTACACCAAAATCTTTACAGTTTTTTCTCAGCGTTTCCATTTGCTTTTTGGAAATTTCATCTTTAATAACATCCCTGTTTTGCGTTGGAACATTATGGTCCATTGTCGCAAATGTTAAATCCGGCCGCCTTACTTTACGGTTGTTCAGGCGCAACCCTTCAAATGCCTGCGGAGATGTCACTTCATGAACCAAATGCAAATCAATATACATTAAATCCGGTTTTTCCGGTTCCTGGTGAACCATATGATTTTCCCAAATTTTTTCAATAATCGTTTTCGGTTTGCCCATTTCAACACCTCCTATACATACATATTACAAATACTGTCAGACACACTCTTAACCGTCAGATTTTCGATAACAGCAGCGGTCATTTGCCGGGTGCCTGCAATTTGTCCGTTTTTCATATCCAAGTCAGCTGTATAATAACCTTGCTCCAGAGATTCGCGAACCGCCCGTTCGACAGCGGCTGCCTCTGTTTCCATCTGGAAAGAGTGACGAAGCATTAATGCCACTGAAAGAATCATGCCCAACGGGTTTGCGATGCCTTTTCCGGCAATGTCAGGGGCGGAACCATGAACCGGTTCGTATAAGCCGACACCGTCACTCCGGACACTTGCTGATGGCAGCATGCCCAACGAGCCGGTCAAAACCGAAGCCTCATCGCTTAAAATGTCGCCGAACATATTCTCAGTTACCATAACATCAAATTGATTTGGCGCTGTAATCAGCTTCATTGCTGCTGCGTCAACCAGCATGTGTTCAACAGTGACATCCGGATATTCATGACGCTTTTCCTCAACGATTTCGCGCCACATTCGGCTCGATTCCAAAACATTCGCTTTATCAATCGATGTCACGTGATGATTCCGCAAGCGGGCGCTTTGAAATGCTTTGTCGATAATCCGTTCCATCTCATCTTTCCGATAATGCAGTGTATCAACCACTTCGTTTCCATTATCACGTCGTTCGCTTGGCTGACCGAAGTAGAGTCCGCCGGTAAGTTCACGGATGATCAGAATATCACTGCCATCAATGATATGTTCTTTAAGCGGGGAAGCATGAAGTAGCGATGGGAATCCTTTCACAGGCCGTAAATTAGCGAACAACCCAAGTTCTTTGCGAATGCCCAGCAAACCTTTTTCGGGCCGCTTTTCTTTAGGCATTGCATCCCATTTTTCACCGCCTACCGCACCGAGTAAAATAGCATCGGCCTTTTGACTTGCTGTAAGTGTTGCTTCAGGCAAAGGTGTATCATATTGATCAATGGCGCTGCCGCCGATTGCATGCTCCTGAAGGGTAAATCCATGACCAAATTCATTGCCGACAGCGTTCAGAACCTGTTTGGCCGATTCCATAATTTCTTTTCCAATTCCATCCCCCGGGAGCGTAACGATGTGTTTATTCATTTACTTCCCCTCCTTTAATTGATGAGTCTTTTCTCTATCAGTCCATCGAGTTTGCGTTTAAGCAATTTATTCAATTTTATTTGTTAACAACCGGCTCTTCTTTCGACGAATATTGATGGATAATATACCGGTTGACAGCATTTAAAAATGCGTTGACAGAAGCTTGCAGAACGTCCTGCGCAGTACCCCGGCCATTCATCATTTCGCCATTCACTTTCAGCTGGACGTGTGATTCAGCGAGGGCATCTTTTCCGCGTCCGACTGAGTTCAACTGGTAATCGGTCAATTCCAGTTCCTCTGAAATCAAGGCATCGAGCGTTTTGTATAAGGCTTCGACACTCCCCTGCCCGGTTTGAGCTGTTTGAATGGTGTTGCCGTCCGGTGCAGTCAGCGAAACGGTTGCTGTCGGTATATTGGATGTCCCGTATTGCACCTGGAACATTTCCAGCTGATATTTATTGACTGCTGACGTATCGGTTTGGATTTCCATCAAAATCGTAAACAGATCATCATCGGTTACTTCTTTTTTGCGGTCGGTCAATTGCTTAAACATTTTGAATGCTTCTGTCACTTTCGCTTCTGACAGGTTCACGCCAAGTTCCTTAACGCGATCCTTAAATGCATGACGGCCTGAATGTTTACCAAGAAATAATGTGTCGGCTTTGACGCCAACCATTTCCGGCGTCATAATTTCGTACGTTTCTTTGTTTTTCAACATGCCATCCTGGTGAATACCGGCTTCATGCTGGAAAGCGTTGCGCCCGACCACAGCTTTGTTGGCCTGAACGTACATCCCTGTCAGCTTGGCAATCAAGTCGCTTGTGCGTTTCGTTTCCTCGAGATTCAATCCGGTAGAATACGGATAATAATCAGCACGTACTCTCAAAGCAACTGCCACTTCTTCAAGCGAAGCATTGCCTGCCCGCTCGCCTATGCCGTTAATCGTTCCTTCCACCTGTGTGACGCCATTTTCAACGGCGGCGATTGAATTGGCAACAGCCAAGCCAAGATCGTTGTGGCAATGGCATGACAGTTCCACTTTATCAATATTCGGAACATTTTCCCTGATATAGCGGAACATGGCGCCGTACTCTGCCGGGGTTGTATAGCCGACAGTGTCCGGCAGGTTGATAACCGTTGCACCGGCATCGATCACCTTTTCAATAATTTGCGCCAAAAAGGTGAGGTCTGACCGGGACGCATCTTCGGCTGAGAATTCGACTTGCGAAAATTTTTCGCTTGCATAGCGAACCATGCTGACGGCATTTTCCAATACCTCATCAGGCGATTGCTTCAGTTTGTATGTCATATGAATCGGCGATGTGGCAACAAACAGATGCAACCGTGGCTCTTCAGCGTATTTAAGGGCTTCCCACGCCGTGTCGATATCTGATTTAACCGTTCGAGCCAATCCTGTAACAGATGTGTTCTTTATCATTTTGGCGATTTCTTTCACCGCTTCAAAATCACCTTTGGAGGAAGCAGGAAAACCCGCTTCCATCCTGTCTACTCCCATTCGTTCTAGCTGCCTGGCGATTTCCAGTTTTTCCGGTTTATTCAGGTTCACACCGGGTGACTGTTCACCATCCCGCAACGTTGTATCAAAAATTTTAATTTGTGGCATTTGCCGTCACACCCTTTTGTTTTTCTTTTTGTTCTTTTTGCAATGGGTTCTTAACAAAAGGCATTAATTCACGGAGCTCCCTTCCAACATGCTCAATCTGATGATCGTTCTCCCGTGCATTAATCGCATTAAATTGCGGGCGGTTAGCCTGGTTTTCAAGAATCCAGCCTCTGGCAAATTCACCTGTTTGAACGTCTTCCAGGATTTCTTTCATGCGTGCTTTTGTTTCATCGTTGATGACACGTTTACCGGAAACAAAGTCTCCCCACTGCGCTGTATCAGAAATGGAATAGCGCACATTTTCCAGACCGCCTTCATACATCAAATCAACGATCAGCTTTACTTCATGCAGACATTCAAAGTAAGCAACTTCAGGCTGGTACCCTGCGTCTGTCAGCGTTTCAAATCCGGCTTTGACCAAGCTGGTAAGTCCACCGCAAAGGACAGCCTGCTCACCAAACAAATCGGTTTCCGTTTCCTCCTGGAAGCTCGTTTCCAAGATACCGGCTCTGGCTGATCCGATGCCCTGTGCATAAGCGAGTGCTACTTCTTTCGCTTTGCCGGTTACATCCTGATAGACTGCGTATAATGATGGAACACCGCCGCCATCTTCATAAGTCCGGCGAACCAGGTGACCCGGTCCTTTTGGGGCTACCATGAAAACATCAACATCACTCGGCGGCACAATTTGTGAAAAATGAACGTTGAACCCATGGGCAAATGCAATCGCGTTGCCTGCTTCTAGATTTGGTTTAATGCTCTCCTCATAAACTTTTGTCTGGTGTTCATCCGGAAGTAGAACCATTACCACTTCTGACTGCTCAACAGCTTCTGCTACCGGCAGTACTTCAAACCCGTCGTCTTCTGCTTTTTGCTGGGATTTGCCCGGTCTCAGACCAACTACGACGTCATAACCGCTTTCTCTTAAGTTGAGAGCGTGCGCGTGACCTTGTGAGCCATAGCCAACCACCGTGATTTTTTTAGATTGCAGAACCTCTTTTTGGATATCTTTTTCGTATAATACTTTTGACATGATCATCGTCCTCCCTGTAATTGATAAAATTGATCTGATTTTATACTAAATGCGAATTAATTTCTGTGACTTCCTGCGGCTGATTACCTCTCAGAAATGCGGTCATGCCCGTTCTGGCCAATTCCTTTATGCCGTATGGTCTGAGAAGCGCGATTAATGCTTCGATTTTATCTGTTTTGCCTGTTACTTGGATAGTCAGACTGTCTTTACTGACGTCAATAACCGAAGCGCGGAATGGATTGATAACCCCTTGGATTTCCGCTTGCTGCTGGGCATTCCCGCCAACTTTTATCAAAGCGAGCTCCCGTGCAACAATGGCTTTATCGGTTATATCTTTAACTTTCAGAACATCAATTTGTTTGTTGAGCTGTTTTGTTAATTGTTCCAGCTTCTGATCGTCACTGATTTCGACAACAAATGTCATTTTTGAGATGCCGGGCCGTTCTGATTTACCGACTGTAATGCTGTCGATATTGAACTGCCGTTTATGAAGCATGCCTGTGATGCGATTAAGGACACCGCTTTGATTTTGTACATCCGCTGTAATTATCCGTTTCATCGGCTCACCCCGATCATTTCGTGCAGCCCTTTTCCTGGCGCGATCATAGGGTACACACACTCTTTTTGTTCTACATGGCAATCAATGACAACCGGGCCGTCATAGGCAAATGCTTCAGCCAGAACGTCTTTGACTTCTGCTTCATTCTCTGCTTTCATACCGCGGATGCCATAACATTCAGCTAATTTGACAAAATCCGGGTTCTCCGGAAAGATCGATTCGGAGTAGCGTTCTTCATAAAAGCTTTCCTGCCACTGGCGAACCATGCCGAGTGATTGATTATTGACAATCACGACTTTTACCGGCAGCTGTCTTTCTTTAATGACCGACAGCTCCTGTGCCGTCATTTGAAAACCGCCATCTCCCACAACTGCCACAACCAGTTCATCCGGTTTACCGAGCTGGGCGCCTACTGCAGCCGGGAACCCGAATCCCATCGTGCCCAGGCCGCCTGATGTTACCCACTTATTTGGTTGATCAAACGGGTAGTATTGAGCGGCCCACATTTGGTGTTGGCCAACATCTGTTGTCACAATCGCTTTTCCGTCTGATGCCGTGTAAACTTGTTCGGTAAGCCACTGCGGCGAAATATAGCGATCGGAACGGTCATACCAATATGGATACGCTGTCTGATTTTCCCGCAGCTCATCAAGCCATTCATCATGATCATTTGCCGTAATGTCTGTATCGTTTAATGCGGCCAATGCCTTTTTAGCATCAGCGACAACCGGTATTTCAGTTTCGACATTTTTGCCGATTTCCGCCGGGTCAATGTCGACATGAGCAACTTTCGCATTGGGAGCAAAGTGCTTCAGGTTTCCGGTGAGCCGGTCATCAAATCGGGCGCCAAAATTAATCAGCAAATCGCAATCGTAAATTCCGGTGTTGGCTGCATAGTTTCCGTGCATGCCGCCCATTCCCAGTGATAATTCGTGCGTGCCGGGAAAGCCTCCAAGACCGAGCAGTGTATTGACGACCGGGAGTTTATGTGCTTCAGCAAACGTTTTGAGTTCCTCAGCTGCTTCAGCGAAAATGACGCCTGCACCTGCCAATATAAGCGGCTTTTTCGCCCGGCTTACCGCATCAGCCAATTTTACGATTTGCAGCGGATTGGGCTTTTTGTTCGGCTGGTAGCCAGGCAGGTAACAGTTACTGCTGCTCACTTCAGCCTTTTGGGCCGATACGCTTGATGAAATGTCTTTCGGTATATCCACAACGACCGGACCCGGTCTGCCTGTCGATGCGATATGAAATGCCTCGTTAACGATTTTCGGCAATTGTTCCAAATCCCGGACTTGGTAATTATATTTGGTCACCGGGGTTGTTATCCCCATAACATCCGATTCCTGGAAGGCATCTGTCCCGATGACATTACTGGCAACCTGACCGGTGAATACGACCAAAGGCAATGAATCCATCATGGCATCCGTTATGCCTGTAATCAGATTGGTTGCTCCGGGTCCTGACGTTGCCAGAACAACACCAGGTTTTCCGGTGACGCGTGCATATCCCTCTGCTGCGTGTACCGATCCCTGCTCATGGCGGGACAGCACATGCTTAAAAGGTGCATCATTCCGGTAAAGCGCATCATAGATTGGCAAAACCGCACCGCCCGGGTAGCCGAACACCGTATCGACGCCGGCAGCTGTCAACGCCTGAATGAGTATATCGGCACCCGTCACCTTTTTTTCTGTTTGTTGAACTTCCTGCTCAGCCTTAACACTCACTGCTGCTCGCCTCCTTTAATATTATTACTTGCAGCGCCACACTTTTCTGTAGTGGTTCGCTAAAGTTTTGAATTGAAAAAAGACCCTTTTCTTCCCACACAAAACTGTCTGTTTACAGAATCATTGGGGAGAAAAGAGTCTTCTTTCCACGGTACCACCCAGGTTCATAGTATCTTCGCAAATACTATCTTGCCAGCTGAGGTAAGTCAGCTGATTTGATAACAGGTACATGAGCATGCACCTGGCCAAGCCTAATGAGAAACACCGTTCAGCAAGGCACTCAGAGAAGATGTCGGAACAATATGCATTTCCGGGCTTCCAGCAACCCCGGCTCTCTGTAAATGCATGGGACATGTTCCTTTTTTCCCGTCATCGTGTTTTATTTTTTGTATAATTTGTTAGGCAAATTCGAAAAATGAATAATTGATATTGCCGATAATCATATACCGATTTTCGCATTTGGTCAACAGCTTTTTGAAAATTTTTTTGAAGGTTTTTATAATACTCCATTCGTGCTAGCGCTTACAATGACGGCATAGAGCAAAACTAACTGAAATGTTTCAATTTTGTTACAAATAGATAAACCAAAAAAACCCCTGGGCTTCTTAGTAAGCCCAGGGTAGTCAATCCATTCTTTAATCCTCAGCATCCAAAAAATCAGTGACAGCACCTTTTGAAGAACACGATACATTATGTGCATATTTTCCAAGCACGCCTTTTTTGTAAAGTGGCGGTGCACTCCACTGTTGTTTGCGTTTTTCAATTTCTGCGTCAGAAACATCAAATGTTATTTCTTTTTGTTCTGAATCGATGGTGACCTGATCACCTTCCTGTAAGAATGCAATCGGTCCACCGTCCTGTGCTTCAGGCGCAATATGTCCGACGACAAGTCCGTGTGTACCGCCGGAAAAACGTCCATCCGTCAGCAACGCGACCTTCTCGCCCATACCTTTTCCAACAAGCAGACTTGAGACCGACAGCATTTCAGGCATTCCAGGACCGCCTTTTGGCCCTACATAGCGGATGACAAGTACATCGCCTTCTTTAATTTCATTTCGTCTTACGGCATCGGTTGCTTCCTGCTCCGTATTAAAAACACGCGCCGGTCCGGTGTGACGCTTCACTTTCACACCCGATACTTTGGCAACCGCTCCTCTTGGCGCCAGGTTACCTTTCAACACAATTAGCGGACCATCCGCCCGTTTTGGATTATCAAACGGTGCGATGATTTTTTGATCCTCTTTAAGCGAAGGCGCTTCTTCAAGATTTTCCGCAACCGTTTTTCCGGTCACGGTGAGACAATCGCCATGCAGGTAACCTGCTTCATAAAGAAGTTTCATAACGGCCTGAACACCACCGGCATGATGCAAGTCCTGCATAACATACTGCCCGCTTGGTTTCAAATCAGCCAAATGCGGCACTTTTTGCTGAATACGGTTAAAGTCCTCAATCTTAAGATCAACACCGACAGCATGCGCCATGCCGAGCAAGTGCAGAATGGCGTTTGTCGAACCGCCGAGTGCCATAACGACTGTCATGGCGTTTTCGAAAGCTTCTTTCGTCATAATGTCTTTAGGATAAATCCCTTTTTCCAGAAGCTTGTACACTGCCTCACCCGCGTCAGCGCAGTCAGCAGCTTTTTCCTCTGATTCAGCAGGGTTTGACGAACTGCCTGGCAGGCTCATCCCCATCGCCTCGACTGCTGATGCCATCGTGTTAGCCGTATACATACCGCCGCATGCACCGGCACCCGGACACGCTTTGCATTCAATGTTTTTAAGCTCCTCATCATCGATATCGCCATTATTATGCTTGCCGACACCTTCAAACACTGAAACAAGATCGATATCCTTACCGTTATGTTTACCCGGAGCAATGGTACCGCCATAAACAAAAACAGCCGGCACATCAGCATTTGCAATGGCAATCATACAACCGGGGATGTTTTTATCACACGCGCCAATAGCTACAAAAGCATCAAGACTTTCCGCGCCGACGACTGTTTCAATCGAATCAGCGATTAAGTCACGGCTTGGCAGCGAGTAGCGCATGCCTTGAGTCCCCATCGAAATCCCGTCCGAGACGGTGATGGTATTGAAAATAAGCGGTGTTGCACCAGCTTCTCGTGCACCTTGTTTGGCGCTGAGGGCCAAATCATCGATATGTATATTACATGGCGTGACCTCACTCCAAGTACTTGCGATACCGACCATCGGCTTTTCAAAATGTTCGTCTTTTAGACCGACGGCACGCAGCATGGCACGGTTTGGTGCGCGCATTGTGTCATCGCTGAAGACATGGCTTTTTATGCGTAAATCTTTTTCCATCCGGCACTCCACCTTCCTTTTTCGAATAATTATATGCCTCATTTTATAAAAATTCAATGTTTTTGTAATTTATTGCGCTTGTTTTGTGTTGATTATCCGAATCACATCACCCAGCTAGCCTGTTTTGATGGGTTCATCATGATCGACTGAGTCGTTACTTCGCTTACCCCACCAAGTTGCCAGCACCGGGCCGGAAATATTGTGCCATACACTGAACAAAGCACTTGGAACAGCAGCAATTGGCGCAAAATGTGCGAGCGCCAGGGCAGAACCAAGCCCGGAATTTTGCATCCCAACTTCAATTGAGACCGCTTTTTGATTGGCAAACTCAAATTTGAACAATCGCGCAATAAGATAACCAAGTGCAAGCCCGAGCACGTTATGCAAGATGACAACAGAAAAAATCAGAAGTCCTGACGTTAGAATATCGTCGCGGTTAACTGCCACAACTGCAGACGCGACCGCCACAATACCAACAACCGATACGAGCGGTAATGCTTTGATGCTTTTATCGACCTGTTTGCTGAACAGCAAACGTGCTACAATACCCAGTACAATCGGTACCAGGACGATTTGGACGATTGACATGAACATGTTTGCTGCAGAAACCGGCAGCCACTGACTGGCAAAAAGCAATGTCAGAGCCGGTGTTAAAATTGGTGCAAGCACAGTCGAAACTGCTGTTACCGATACAGACAGCGCAGTGTTTCCTTTAGCCAGGAATGTCATCACATTTGAAGCCGTCCCTCCCGGACAACAGCCAACCAGGATCACCCCTGCCGCGATCTCTGCAGGAAGCTGGAAAATCACGGCGAGACCAAATGCAATAAGCGGCATGACCGTATATTGCAACGCTACGGCAACAAGCACGCTGACCGGTGCCTTAAGCACCCCTTTAAAATCATCAAGCGTCAAAGTAAGACCCATGCCAAACATAATGATTCCCAAAAGCAATGATACATGGGGCGCAATCCACGCAAATCCTCCCGGAAAAATTAAACTTAACGCAGCAAACAGTATTACCCAGACAGCAAATGTATTCCCCGCAAAATCACTAATTTTCGTTAAAGTTTTCATGCCTGTTCCCCTCCTAAATAATTAAGATTAGATATTCAGATAAGTTTAGATTGTAGCACAATCGCTTTTTCGGAAAAAGAATAGTTGTTGAAACATTTTAATATTAATTAAAAAATCAAATTTTGGGCTTGCTTTTAAGCAAAATTTATCCTATGATGGTATACAACTTTTTACACAAGGGGATGGCGACATGGAGGAAGAACAACACGAAATTCGAACTGAAATGTGCTCTTCAGGCAAAGAAAAGCCTAAAGCCGATCAGTTAGAATTTGGAAGAATATTTACAGATCATATGTTTTTGATGGACTACTCAGATGAAAAAGGGTGGCACGACCCCCGGATTGTGCCATACGAGCCGCTTAGTATCGATCCATCTTCAATGGTGTTTCATTATGGCCAATCGGTGTTTGAAGGCATGAAAGCTTACCTCACATCGGAAGGCGATGCTCAGCTTTTCCGGCCTCAACGGAATTTCAGCCGGATGAATCATTCCAACAACAGGCTTTGCATCCCGCCTATTGATGAGGCATTCGCCCTGAAAGCGCTCAAACAGCTTGTCGCCCTGGACAAAGACTGGATACCTGAAGCAGAAGGTACATCCCTGTATATCCGGCCATTTATTATTTCAACTGAGGCATTTCTTGGTGTAGCGCCATCAACTCATTATAAATTTATTATTATTCTGTCACCGGTCGGTGCCTATTACAAAGAAGGCATCAACCCGATTAAAATTGCAGTCGAGCATGATTATGTCCGTACCGTAAAAGGCGGAACAGGAGAGGCAAAAACCGGCGG
Source organism: Lentibacillus persicus (assembly GCF_900112705.1). Taxonomy (GTDB): domain Bacteria; phylum Bacillota; class Bacilli; order Bacillales; family Amphibacillaceae; genus Lentibacillus; species Lentibacillus persicus. Next base: position 5,370 of record NZ_FOMR01000010.1, on the reverse strand, counting down.
CAATTATGCAGCGAGCCTTAAAGCGCAGGAAATGGCCGACGAAGGCATTGCTCAGGTCTTGTGGCTCGACGGAGTGGAACGGAAATATATTGAGGAAGTCGGCAGCATGAACGTCTTTTTCAAAATCGATGGCAAAGTTGTTACACCGGCCTTGAATGGCAGCATTCTTGAAGGTGTGACGCGCAATTCGGTTATTCAATTGCTGAAACATTGGAATGTGCCGGTAGAAGAACGGAAGCTTTCCATGGAAGAAGTGATAAAGGCGCATCAGGATGGCAAACTTGAAGAGGCATTTGGCGCCGGAACAGCTGCTGTTATCTCACCAATCGGCGAGCTTGTGCGAGGTGAAAAACACTTAGAAATCAACCAAGGCAAAACCGGTCCGATTGCTAAACGGTTATACGACACATTAACCGGCATCCAATACGGTAAGCTGGAAGATCCGTTTGATTGGGTTGAAAAAGTTGAAAATGTGAAGGAGTCAGCTTTAAAAGCTTCAAGCTAAACATGCACAAAAGCCCCGGCACAGAAGTTGTTCCGGGGCTAACGTATGTGCTCTATCGTGCAAATTTGACGAGTATATACACAATCGGTGTATCTATGAGTGCTATCATAAGTTTAACGAGGTATTGTGACACAATCATGCCTAGTAAAATACTGAATGGAACAATTCCCCAGAATGCGACAGTAATAAATATCGTCGTGTCAACGAGCTGGCTCGCTATCGTTGATAAATTATTACGAAGCCAAAGTTTTGAATCCCCATCCCGAGCTTTCAACCAATGGAAAATACTTACATCAAGGTTCTGGCTGACAATATAAGAAACCAAACTTGCCAGCATCACTCGGAAGCTTCCACCCAACACCTCGCTGAATTCCGTCTGCAAACCAAAATCCGGCGCTGCAGGCAATTTAATTGCTATAAACGTAAAAGCCAGTGCAATCACTTGAGTCAGAAAGCCAGCCTGAACCGTTTTCCGTGCAGCCTCTTTTCCGTAAACTTCCCCAATCACATCAGTGATTAAATACGTCACGACATACACAATCACCGCTGCAGGTAATACAATTTCACCAATACTGAACAGCTTCACACCCAAAATGTTGGATAGTAAAAGCAGCCCGACAAACAACGCATTCAAATAAACAAACATTCTATCCTCTCCCTATTATTCAAAAGGAAAGGAACTATAGCTACCCTCTTTTATCAGCGATTGCTAGCGATTATCAACTTTCTCAGGATACAGATCGTGGTTTATGAGACGATGATCAGCCATTTTTTCATATTTGGTGCCCGGCTTTCCATAATTGCAATACGGATCAATAGAAATACCGCCACGTGGTGTGAATTTCCCCCACACTTCAATGTAACGCGGTTCCATCAATTCAATTAAGTCATTCATGATAATATTCATACTGTCTTCGTGAAAGTCACCATGGTTCCGAAAACTGAACAAATAAAGCTTCAATGATTTACTTTCGACCATCTTCTCATCTGGAATATAGCTGATATAAACCGTTCCAAAGTCCGGCTGTCCGGTTTTGGGGCATAATGTCGTAAATTCAGGGCAATTAAATTTGACAAAATAGTCTCTCTCGGGATGCTGATTTTCAAACGTTTCCAAAACATCTGGTGTGTAATCAAATTGATAGGCTGTTCCCTGGCTGCCCAGTTGCGACAAATTTTGTAAATTGGGATCGTGTCGATTTTTCATGCAAGCACCTCCTTTACAGACCGAAAAATAAGCAAATAAAAAACCACGGCCTAAGGCACATGGTTTTAAAATCGCAATCATCTGTCCTTAGTTTTTTATAGAGGGTTAAAGCTAAGAACCTCTTCCGTTTTTAAGAACGGATATACTTTTATCCTGTTCACGCAAATTATTATATAGCCGGAGTGGAAATCTGTCAATTTGTTAAGCTTGCCACAAAACGAAAGTATGGGCGGAGGTAAACCACACGTTTTCCTCAGTTGACCTTTGCGAAAATATACCAAACATTGCTTTAACGACATACTAAAGCTCCAGTACACTCGATATTTCTATCCCCTTCAAAGCTTGTGAAGCTAGACGATCCGCTTCCTGATTATATTTACGTGAAATTGCCTCATATGTTGGATCGATACCTAAACGGCTAAAATCTTCCTCAATCCGGTCGGCCCATTGGTTCAATTCCGCTTCATAACACGGCCATTCGCCTTTCAGCTGATTGATGACTACCTTCGAATCTCCCGCAATCGTTACAGGCCCATGGTGGATACCGAGCAATTCCATTTCCTTTACAGCAAGATGTAGTGCCGCATATTCGGCTTCATTATTTGTTTCCAGCTCCTCAACCAGGGCATTTTTGCGCTGACGCCACGATTTTCCGTTTTGTTCGTAATAGATAACACAGCCTAAACCGGATTTTTTTGTCGGCAGATCAAAACCCCCGTCAAAATAAATCTTCACCTCGTGTGGTTCGGTTTGAATCGCTTCGATCTGTTTTTTCAAATCTTTCGTTTTCCACTGATTCTCATAATTATCTACAAACGTTATTTCTCTTGCACGGCCGGTTTTTTCCAAATCTTCAGCAAGCAGAAGCGCTTTGGCTGCCGGCATTTCTTCAGAGCTAAAAGCGGTTTTAGTCCCTTTAGGTGTCATGTAAGTTAATTCGATTCTGACGTTCATAGCTGAATCACCTTTTTTATTTGGTTAAAATAGTGTACCCGTTTTGTTTGTATTGGTATTCTTACGTCAGTGTTTTCAATAAAGAAACGGGATGCAGTTTGGCGGCCCTTCACCCAAACAGCGGCCAGCCCTGTTTTCCGGCAACTTTCTTCATTGAGTCATCCGGGTTCACAACAAATGGGTATTTGACAAATCGAAACAATGGCACATCACTTACACTGTCAGCATACGCCCACGTTTCCTCTGCTTCGGATGGCGTCAAATTGCCTAGTTGCTTTTGATAGTTGATCCATTCCCGGACATGGTTCACTTTCTCGTCCCCATTTACAATCGCACCAATATTTCCTGTGCATATTCCATTTTCGTCAATTTTTAATTGGGTGCTGATAATATGTACATCAAGGTCTACTTCTCTCGTAAATGCTTTTAAAAATGGTTCAAGCGCACCTGATAATACAATGATGTGGTCACCTTGCCGCTGGTGGCCGCGAATTTTATGTATCAAACCGTGATGGGCATCCTCTTTTCCCATCGCTACCAGTCTTTTAAAGAAATCTTCTAGTTCGTTATTAGTCATACCTTTAAACGATTTAGCAAACGCTTTAAAAAAATGCATTCGGAACGCATTCTTACCTTTAATTAGTCCGGCATCAGCTGCTTTTACTATACCGCTGCTGACAACAGCCCACTGCTTTATACCGAACGATTTATTTGCTGCCTGAAACATTACTTTAAATGAATTACCCTGATAGAGTGTCCCATCAAAATCTACCGTCACAACGCCCATCCAATCACCTCTTGATGGCATTGTAAGCTAAAGCAGGCTAAAAGTAAATAAAGTGAAACTTCATTTAGCGGAACGTTTCTCTCCGCTAAATGTTAGTTGAACAGAATCGGACATTTACTGGCAGTACCTTCTGTTTTTTGGAAGGTTACTGCCAGTTACATGCGGGATAAAGTGAAACTTCATTTAGCGGAACGTTTCTCTCCGCTAAATGTAGGGGAGCAAAGGCTAAGTTCGCAACGTCCTGTTGCAACGCCTTTGTGACCTGCCTAGTGCAGGCCCGAACAGAATCGGACATTTACTGGCAGTACCTTCCGTTTTTTGGAAGGTTACTGCCAGTTACATGCGGGGATAAAGTGAAACTCATTGTTGACAACCACTCTTTTCCCTTGTAAATTAGAAATAATCACTAAAATTCATAATTTATTTTTCTTATCCAGAGAGGTGGAGGGACTGGCCCTGTGAAGCCTCGGCAACAGACTGCATAGTACTGTGCCAATTCCAGAAAGCGTTATGCTTTAAGATAAGAAGCAGGAATTCACTCACCCTCTTCTTATCCGAAGAGGTTTTTTTATTACTATAAAACTAACATTTGAGGAGAGATAACATGTCCTGTCAGCACCATCAGAATGAAACGCTTTTCACCCAAATCGGCAACCGGAAAGAAGAATCGCTAAACGCGGTCAGCACGCCAATTTATTTATCTACTTCGTACAGACACAGCAAAGTCGGGCACGGTCATGGTTATGACTACACACGGAGCGGCAATCCGACACGTGATGTTTTTGAAGACGCAATGGCCGATATTGAAAACGGTGACCAGGCCTTTGCGACAAGCTCAGGAATGAGTGCGGTTCAACTGGCTTTTTCACTATTTGTAAGCGGCGATCATATTATCACATGCCGTGATGTCTATGGCGGGTCTTATCGTTATTTTGAATTTCTTGAACATAAACACGGGATTGAATTTACATATTGGAGCGGTACGGATGAACAGGAATTGCAAAAGCAAATTAAATCGAACACCAAAGCGATTTTTATCGAAACACCGACGAACCCGCTCATGACAAACATTGATATAACGGTCATTTCCGGCATTTCAAAAGCCAACGGTCTGCTTTTTATCGTCGACAACACGGTATATACACCATTCATTCAGAAACCAATTGATGATGGGGCCGATATTGTCATCCATAGTGCCACTAAGTATCTTGCCGGGCATAATGACGTCTTGGCCGGTGTCGTTGTGGCCAAGGGTAAAGAATTATGTGAAACGTTCGCTTATGTACACAATTCAACAGGGGCAACGTTATCTCCTGTTGACTGCTGGCTCGTCATGCGTGGGATGAAAACATTGCCTTTAAGGATGTGCCAGCACGAAATGAATGCTAAACGGGTAATTGACTATCTGGAAGCACAGCCACTCGTCAAAAAAGTTCTGTATCCGGGCAGAGGCGGTATGGTGAGCTTTTTACTTACAGATGAAAACCGTGTGGTGCCCTTTTTGCAAGCATTAAAATTGTTTACGTTTGCTGAAAGCCTTGGGGGTGTCGAAAGCCTGATTACCTATCCGGCAACACAAACCCATGCTGAAATCCCTGAAGACGTTCGTAACTCGTACGGATTGACCAATGAACTATTGCGGCTCTCTGTAGGAATAGAGCATGCAGACGATCTGCTTCAGGACCTTGAGCAAGGTTTTTCAGAAGTTAAGTAGCCAGTCAGCGGGCACCACTGCTCCACTATCCTACAATAGGACTCCCGGAACCGTGCGGTGTCGCTCGAGTTACGGGTGCTGTCGCTCGAGTTACGGGCGCTGTCGCTCGAGTTGCGGGCCCTGTCGCTCGAGTTGCGGGCGCTGTCGCTCGAGTTGCGGGCGCTGTCGCTCGAGTTGCGGGCGCTGTCGCTCGAGTTGCGGGC
>NZ_FOMR01000005.1:199354-270965 GCF_900112705.1 Lentibacillus persicus | reverse complement strand
CAGTGGAAAATGTTCTAAGGTGCTTAAAGCTGCCTTGCCTGACCATTTACTAAAGACGGCTGTGAATTCAGGAAAATAACGGTCCAGCCAATTATCAATACGTCCGCTGAGTATCTGCACATCCTGAGATAGTTGATCTCGTACTTTCATGCCCTGACGCAATTCGGCGTACACGCCTTCAAGCAGGTTGGGTATGGAGTATCGACCGTCTTTAACCATTTGTGCAATGACGCGAGCGTCTTTCGTATCGTTTTTGGATGGTGAGTTATCGTCCACTTCCTTGATGCGTTTCACATGCATCGGGTTCACGACGACGATTGGAATGTCTTTCGCCCTGATGTAATAGGCAAGGTTCAGCCAATAATGACCTGTTGGTTCGACACCAAGCATCAGTTTTGATTTTTTATGGGTGCTCTTCATGTCTGAGGCCCAATTAATCAGCCGTTCAAAGCCACTTATATTGTTTTCAAAGACCAAGCGTTTCCCTAGATCAATGCCGCGGTCATCCTGTGCTCTCGCGACGTGTTTTTTCTTCGCGATATCAATACCTACGATTAATGTTTCCTCTGTGATTTGCCTTATTTTTTCATTTCGATTATAATTCATTGGTGAGTCCTCCTTGGTTTTTATTTAATTAGGGGTCGATGCGCATCGACACCCCGTACTATACCAAGGGGACTTTTTTTGTATCAAACCTCAAATACCCTCAAATTTTTTCAATACAGGAATGCTCCTTTATAGAATGCCTTTATCTTTCAGGTCGCTGATTTTGTCATCGTCGTAGTTAAGCCATGTTTTCATCACGTCATCCGTATGCTCGCCTAAATCCGGGCCAAGCCAGTTCGTTTTTCCCGGTGTATCGCTCATTTTCGGCACAACCCCGGGCACTTTAAGCGATTCGCCGTCATTTAACTGAAATTCATTAATCATATCTCTGCTCAAATAATGCGGGTCCTGCACAATGTCTTCAATACTGTAAATCGGGCCCGCCGGCACTTTCGCTTGATCGAGCTCCTCAAGTGCCACATGAAGTGTTTTAGTTTGTGTCCAGCTTTCGATGACACTGTCAAGATATTCCGCCTGTGCCGCTCTGCCGCTGTTTGATTGAAACCGCTCATCTTCTCCCAGATCGGGACGTCCAACCGCATCCATTAAACGTTTAAAAATCGCATCGCCATTCCCGCCAATTACAATGTATTTCCCGTCATAACACTGATACGTATTCGAAGGCGCAATCCCCGGCAGCGATGATCCGGTCCGCTCCCGAACAGATCCGAGTTTATCGTATTCAGGCAAGGCGCCTTCCATTAAACTGAACACAGCCTCATACAAGGCAACATCGATGACTTGTCCTTTGCCCGTACCTTTAACATCACGGTGGTAAAGCGCCATTAACGCGCCATTGACGGCATACAAAGCAGCAAGCGAATCACCCATACTGACGCCAACTCGGGTTGGTGGACGATCCGGGTAGCCGGTTATATGACGCAAGCCGCCAATCGACTCGCCAACGCTGCCAAACCCGGGCTTATCCCGATAAGGACCCGTTTGGCCATAACCTGACACCCGAACCATCACCAGCCCCGGATTAATCGCTGACAATGTTTCATAGCCGAGGTTCCATTTTTCCATCGTACCTGGTCTGAAATTTTCAATGAGAATATCACATTCTTTTACGAGTGAATGGATAATCGCCTGCCCTTCTTCACTCTTTAAATTAACCGTGATCGATTTTTTGTTTCGCGATTGCAGCCGCCACCATAACGACGTGCCTTCATAAATATGCCGCCAGTCACGCAATGGATCGCCTTTTCCAGGCGTTTCCACTTTAATGACATCAGCACCGAATTCCGCCATTAATCGCCCGGCAAATGGACCGGCAATCAGACTCCCTAATTCGAGCACCTTAACACCTTCCAGACTTTGTTGCATCGGTTTCACTCCTCTTGTTGGGGATATTTTCGTTTTTAATTACGAATTGAATTACTTGAATAAATTTTCTGTGTATTGTGCAACATTCTATCAACTTGTATACAAAAGCGCAATAGTTTTCGTGAAATTGGCAAATATTATTATTAATAATGTTGATTTGTATACAATGTCCGATTGAACGTTTGATGTTGTTTGTATACAATGGACAAAAGGTGTGATTAAAATGGATTCGTATATCTATATCAAAAAACAAATTTTACACGGGGAATTTCCGCCAAAAATGCGGTTAACCGAAGAATATTTAGCGAAACAATTGCAACTGAGCCGAACGCCAATCCGTGAAGCATTGAAACAACTCGAATCAGAAGGGCTCCTCTTGCCAATGAAAAGAGGGGTGCGTGTGCGTCATTATACAAAAGAAGATATACGACAGATTTACGATGTGCGGACACTTTTGGAGGGCTATGCGGCTTCCCAGGCTGCGCTTCACCGAACGCATGAAAATCTCGAGGAAATGAAAAAAGCAAATGACCACTACGAACAAACAATCAATGCTTATTTCAAAAGCAGCGGGACGACAGTAGAAGATGTTTTGGAGCTGAATCATGCATTTCATGAAACCATTGTGAAAGCTTCAAAAAACCAGCATATTTTTGACCTCATATCAAAGACTGTCGTTCTGCCGTTAATCTTTCGTTCGTTCTATTGGTTTAATGAAGAACAAATGCGGAATTCGCACACCTCGCACAACACAATTCTTCAAGCGATCGAGGAGCAGGACATCGAGCGCGCCCGCGTCGCCATGCACGAGCACATCTACCATGGAAGAGATCAAGTGCTCCCACATATAGAAGCCATTGCAGAAGATTATTCCATAACTGATTAGGGGGGTCTGACCCCCCTTTCCACCCTAAAAAAGCCGCTAGTTTTTTCACCAGCAGCTTTAAACGGTTCAAGTTGATCCCTGACATTCATCCGTTCTCAACCGGCTAACAAATCGCTTCACTCATTCGGCGTTATGCCACTTCTCCCTGTGTAGCACCAATCAGTTTTGCCTGCACCAAACGTCTTCTTACAGTTATCCCAATAACACTTGCCAGAAATGCTTTTATCAAGCCAACCGGTATGAATGGGTAAACGCCTGCTGCAAGTGCCGCATGCCAATTCAAATCCATCACAATTTTCAGCTGAATCGTGCCGAAGATTAATGTGACAACCATGCCAACAATGTTCGCAATGAGGGCAATAGGAATGCTGAATCGCGTTTTCTCAAGAATCAGTCCAGTAATGTAAGCCGTTGCAATAAATCCAAATATGTAGCCTCCCGAAGGACCAACCAACACTTGTGGTCCACCGCTGAACCCGGCAAACACCGGAAGCCCGATCGCACCAATCGCAGCATAAACAAGCATTGCGATCGCCCCGTGACGGCTGCCCAGGACGGTTGCCGCAATACCGACCGCCAATGTTTGACCGCTTATCGGGATGAGCGGCAGCGGAATTTCAATTTGCGCCAAAATAGCTGTTACCGCAGCGAAAATCGAGCAATTGATAAGGGATCTTAACCGTTTACTTCTTTCCGTCAACATAACCAGCTCCTAATCCAATAGTTTATATTGGTAGAATCATAGCCTCTCTAACCTTTAATGTCAACCCAATTTTAAAATGGTTAACAATTAGGTTGAGAGGGGACACGGGGGTCTGACCCCTTGCCCCCTACCTCGCCTTATCCCACTGGTTTATATTCGGGAAGCGCGGGAGTGGCTGATACTGCGGAGAAATTTTTCTTGTTCTTTGGCTAATCGTTGTGCCTCATGAACGTCAATTGGCTGAAATTGAATGGTACTCCCTGGGGTGAGTTGGGCCACTTTCGGTATGTCTGCGGAAATTACAGTGGCAATTCGAGGGTAACCACCTGTTGTCTGCCGGTCCGCCATGAGAATGATTGGCTGGCCGTTTGCCGGGACTTGTATGGTACCAAGCGGTACGGCATCAGACCATATATCAGCACCATTTTTATGCGATATTACCGGTGATTCCAATCGATACCCCATGCGATTGGATTGCGGGCTGATGGTATGCGCTTCATAATAAAACGATTCAATCCCCGCTTCCGTAAACCAATCAGTTTCAGGGCCTGCTACCGTTCGAATATCATGATGCTGCTCATATTCGGGAATCACCTTGTGACTCAGTCCCAAACCAGAACGAACACTTCCATTAAAGCCATAAATAATTTTATCGTTATGCATAACGGTCCCTAAATTGGCCCGCTCATATGTCGACTTACTGCCCATCACAACAGGCACATCATAGCCGCCTGCAACAGCAAGATACGCACGCGCTCCCGATAAGGGGCGTCCAAAGGAAATCCGGTCGCCTGCTTGAACGTGAAACGACTTCCACATTGGCGCTCTTTTGCCATTGAGTGCAGGACTTAAATCGGCACCACAAATTGATATAACGGCCGGCGCTAAAACGTCCAGCTTTGGCCCTGCCAGTGTTATCTCAAGCGCCGCTTCATCGCGCGGATTCCCGACAAGTACATTCGCAACTTGCAACGCAAAAGGATCCATCGCGCCTGAAACAACCACCCCGTATTGTTGTAAACCATGCCGCCCCAAATCCTGAATGGTTGTTTGCAAGCCGGTTTTCTTAACTTGGAAAAGTGGCTGTGAGAATTGATTATGCTCCGACACGCTTAATAACAATCCCTTCTTCATTAAGGCGGCTGCGCAAATGTTGAACAAACTTCAGCGCACGCGGATGATCACCATGAACACACACGGTATCAGCTTCAATTGCAACAGTTGAACCATCAACAGCCGTGACAACCTTTTCCTGAATCATTTGCAGCACCTGTTTTACCGCTTCATCCGAATCTGATATCATGGCTTGTTGCTCGGAACGGGGCGTCAATGTTCCATCTGGTTGGTATGTGCGGTCAGCAAACACTTCCGATGCTGTTGAGAGTCCGTGGTTTTTCCCGGCACGGAGCAATTCACTGCCTGACAGGCCAAACAAAATAAGCTTGGGATCAACATCCTTCACTGCTTGAGCAACCGCTGCAGCAATCGCCGGATCATTCACAGCCATATGATAGAGCGCACCGTGTGCTTTCACATGGCTCATTTCCACGTTATGAACCCGACAGAAGCCATTCAATGCCCCAATTTGATACGCGACAAAACGGTAGACATCTTTGGGGGAAACCGCGATCTGCCGCCTGCCAAATCCCTGCAAATCAGGCAGCCCCGGATGAGCGCCGATGCCAACGCCATTTGCCTTGGCGGTTTGGACGGTTTCATACATCGTATTGTGATCACCTGCATGATAACCGCACGCTACATTGGCTGATGTGATGACTTTCAAAACGTCTTCATCAAGGCCCATTGTATAAAGGCCGAAACTTTCCCCAATATCGCTGTTTAAATCAATTTGATACTGAGCCATCCTGAATCACTTCCTTTTTAATTTGAAACATACCGGCTTGAACTTGGTTGTCGATGCGCTCATATTCCCGTTCTGAAATCGGTAGGAACCTGATTTTATCACCTGCTTCAAAATGAAATGGCTCATCACGATTCGGGTCAAATAATTTAACAGGCGTCCGGCCGATGAGCTGCCAGCCCCCCGGCGATGCCAATGGATAAATGCCTGTCTGACTGGCGGCAATACCGACCGACCCTTCAGGAACAATATCTCTTGGCGTGTCCAAACGGGGGGTTGCCAATTCGTCCGACATCCCCCCTAAATATGGAAACCCAGGCAAAAAGCCCATCATATAAATCAAATAATCGCCCTCGGAATGGCGTTCAATAACCTCGCGTTCGCTCAATCCGCTGTTTTCGGCCACATGTGTTAAATCAGGACCTGCCTCACCGCCATACAACACAGGTATTTTCACTAGGGTGACGGTTTCCTTGTGGTGCATTGAGTCGCTGATTCCAATATCCAGCAAAATAGCTTCTAGACGCTCACTGGAAATAAAATAGGGGTTGTAATAGACATGCACGGCTTGATAGGCAGGCACCCATTCGGTTACCCCCTTTACGTTCTCTTCATCTAACCGTTTGCAAAAAGCGCTTATTTTACGATTTAATTCAGGTGACACGTCTTCGTTAAATTGGACCCGCATCGCCGTATCACCAGCCGGCTGACATTTGATGCCCGCCATAACACACCACCTTCTTTGCAGAATTACCACAAACACACAAAAAATAAATTACAAATAAAGTATTAATGTTAATTATAATCAGCTTAGACTGATTATTCAAACAGCAAGAGTGGGGGTCAGACCCCGCGCCGCCAGAATTAACCTGCCTGCCATGTTTCAACCCCCGCTGAGAGTGAAACACTATATACAAAGATGAAAATGAAAGGATGAAATAAATGCTTGAGATAAAAGGTGAACAACATGGTGAAATTTTAGAAGTAACCACTGAAGGCACAGCGACACAGGAGGATTTACAAAGGTTTGAAGAGGCGCTCAAGGCTAAAAAACTGCAACAGGATCCGATCAATATCCTGTTTATCTTCAAGAACATCGATGGCAACACGCCAAAAGCAATGTTGCAAGGCTGGAAAATTGCCACACATCTGAAAAACATTAAAAGAAGCGCCATTGTCGCTGATGACACCTTTGTCGGCCTCAACGAAAAAATCGAAAAGCTCATACCAGGCGTGGAAATACGACAATATCCGCTGGAAGAACTCGAAACAGCACGCGAATGGCTCCGATAAGCTGGGACAGGGCGTTTGACACCCCGTCCCCTTCTATTTCATGATGTTGTGATATTATTTTCACGGTGAATTCTATTTAACCTTGATATCTTTTCAACAGAATCGGGTTTACGTTTACCTAAATCTATGATAAGTGATTCCATTAAAGTGATGGCAGGTACAATACTGTATCTGTCATTGCTTTGCTTGGCAATCAAGTGGGCATCACTAGTTTGAATGAGAGGGCACGTTTCCAAATCTGTTATCACAGCGATGTTAATATTCATATGATCTCTGCAATACGTCACGAAATCAATCGTTTGTTTAGAATAAGGGGATAAAGCGATTACCATTAAAACATCCCCTTCTTTGAATTTCAAAGATTCGTCATATATAAAATCTGAGTTCAAACTTAACTGATTTAAATTATCTAATATCCCCCTCAGCATCATCTCAAAATAAAGCGCAAGTGATTTAGAAGTTCGCATCCCCAAAAAATGGACATTTTCAGCATTCAGAAGAAGCTTTAGAAATGTGTCATATTCTTCTGCGTCATACTCTTTCATGATTGATTCAATATCTTCTATACTGCTTTTCCCAACCTTGATTAGAGAGTTTTTAGCGTCATCCATTTCTTCCAGCGACTTTTTTAAATGCCACCAAGTATCGTCTTTCGTATTAAAATTATATTTAATGACATCATTTTTGAAGTGCGGATACTTTTTGTAGCCCATTTTATTTATAAGCCTTAATATAGTTGTCGTTCCTACGCCACTTTTATCCGACAATTCCTGAATAGTCATGGTCGAAACTTGGTCAATATTATTAATAATAAAATGACATAGCTTTTTTTGTTTTTTTGGAAGGCTTACTTGTATTTCTTTCAAACTTTCTTTCAGGTTATAGCTGCTGATAAACTCCCGCTCCTTTCTTGTCAATAGGAAAATTTATTCCTATTTCAAAAATCTGGTTTATTTTTTCCATTATCAATGATACAATTTCAAAATGAAAGGGGTTGCATAAATATAACGAGTTAAAAGTCTATTTCGACGTACTCTAGTGCCCATCTTATCATCACAATCTTAGCATTATTTTATCACATTTAGCCATTCACAATTTTATAATTAATTTAAAGCCGTGCACAATTCATTGTATTTACTATCAGACAACTAATTGTAAGGAGAATACGAATGTCCGAAAAACTGGAACTATTATATTTACAAGAAGAAGACGTTATCGAAGCCGGTGTGTTAAATATGGCACAATGTATCACCACGATTGAAGATATGTTCAGACTGATTGGTAAAGGTGATTACATTATGGGAGGCCCGAACAGGAATGATCATGGCCTAATGCTATGGTTCAACGAAAATGAACCGTTTGAAAATATGCCGAAAGCGGGGCCGGATAGACGATTCATGTCGCTGATTGCCTATCTCGGAGGGGATTACGATGTTGTAGGCAATAAATGGTACGGCTCGAACATCGAGAACGTGGATAAAGGGCTACCGCGCTCGGTCCATACGTTTACACTGAATGATAAAGAAACCGGGGCGCCGCTTGCGATCATGGCAGGCAACTTGATCAGCTCAGCCCGAACCGGTGCAGTCCCCGGTGTCTTCTCAAAGCACCTTGCCAAAAAAGAATCAAAGGTGCTGGGCGCAATCGGGGGAGGCGCGATTAACCAATCGTGCATCGACGCTATAACGACTTCTGTCAATACACTTGAAAAAGTTGTACTGTTTGATATAAATCTCGAAAAAGGAAAACAAATTGCCGAAAAATTGCATGAGCAGATTGGACTTCCGGTTGAAGTGGTTGATGATATCGATGCGTGTGTTGAGCAGTCGGATATTGTAACAGTCGCGACATCCGGCAAAACAAAACCCACGATAAAAGAAGAAAGCATTAAACCAGGAGCACTTATCATTTTGACCGGAGCAGCGAGTTTTTCAGATGCATCGTATCAAAATCATCGGGTGGTGGCGGATTTGTGGTCAATGCACGAGAAATGGCTGGAAGATGGATTGAGTCATCCTGATGGTATATCAAGTATTACGAGCTGGACGATGTCCGGTGAACTGTTGGAAAAAATCCATAACGGTGATTATGACAGCAGCCAAGTCGATGACCTTGGAGACATCATCGCCGGGAAAAAAGCCGGGAGAACATCTGAAGACGAGGCCATTATTTGCATGACCGGCGGCCTTCCAACTGAAGATGTGGCGTGGGGTTATCACGTTTATCAAAATGCACTGGAACATAATATCGGCACCAGACTTCCGCTTTGGAACAGCTCCTATTTAACTAAATAGTATTGCTGGATGGCATCTGATCGCATCGCAGGAAGGATCGTTAACATTCAGTTGAGCAGCTGATTGAATTATCCGTCCACTTCGAAAACTGGACGGATTAATTCAATCAGACTTTTGGGTTGTTAAGCAATAAAGAAAGGCAGGGAGCACATGTTAAATCATATGATGACGTGGGTGGAGAATGTAAACGGTATCTTATGGGGCCCGGCTGCTTTGATATTTTTAGCTGCAATCGGTATCTATTTAACGATTGGGACGAAATTCGTTCATATTAAAAAGTTTAGATATATTTTAAAACAAACAATCACCAATAATAAAAAAGATGAAGATGGGGCAGAAGGAGTGATCACTTCTTCTCAGTCACTCTTTACGTCGCTCGCTTCCGTTATTGGGATGGGGAGTATTGTTGGCGTTGCCTCTGCGCTTATCTCCGGTGGCCCTGGTGCGTTAATTTGGATGTGGATTGCTTCATTTATTGGTATGATTATTAAATACTCGGAGATTATTTTAATCATAAAATACAGAAAAAAGACTGAATTAGGAGAATTCGTTGGCGGCCCGGCATTGTATGTAAAAAATGGTTTAAAAGTGCCGGCTTTAGGTGAAATTATTGTGCTGCTAATGGTGCTCGTATGCCTTTGCAGTACCATGATCCAGTCCAATGTCATTATTGAAAACACATTAAACTTTACTGGTGACGACGGTGTTTCAAAGTATGCGTTTGCTGTAATCAATGTGGTTTTAGTCGGCATTGTATTAGTAGGCGGCATTAAACGAGTGGGGGCTGTCGCTGAAAAAATTGTACCGTTTATGTCAGGGTTTTATTTCATTGCCGGAATTATCGTCATAATAGCCAATTACGCGAATATTATACCGTCGATACAAGTTATGCTTCAAGGGTTTGTCAGTCCTGTGGCAGTAGGCGGCGGGGTTGTTGGCTATGGCATTAAAGAAGCTATGCAATATGGAATTGCGCGGGGCTTCTTTGTGTCGGGTGCAGGCCAATCGGTCTTTACGGTGTCCCATGCTCCGGCTAAAGTAAAAAATCCTGTAGAACAGGCAATGTACGCCATTACTGAAATCTTTCTCGTCACGATTATATGTACCGTAACAGGCCTTTCCATCCTGACGAGCGGCATTCTGAGCCCGGAAGGAAATGCAGCTATCCTCGTGAATGAAGCCTTTGCTCAAACATCGCCGTTTTTAGGTGTGTTTGCCGGAATTGCGCTTATCCTGTTTGCTTATAGTACCGTCATCGGTCTCGGCTATGTGGGTGAATCACAGCTCAGTACGATCATTCATGCCGGGAAAGCCAAAATTTACCGCTATGTATTCCTGTTGTTTACATTTTTAGGAGGTATTGGCGGTTTGCAAAGCATTTGGGCGGTTACAGACCTGTTCCTGGCGTTAGTAATGTTCCTTAATTTAATCGTAATGCTCTTAATGAGCAAAGAAATATTCAAAACAAGCAACGATTTTTGGTTGGCAAATGATAATGAAAAAAGAAAGCAAACATAATGATTAAAAATAGGAAGGTGAGGGCTATGCAAAAACTGTTAATCATCAATAATGAGAAGGACCGTGATGATATTGGCTGGATTCCCCAAATAAAAAAAGCTGTGTCAGCTGTTGAGAATGTTGAATTTGCAGTGATTCATCATAGTGAGGCATCTAAAGACACTTTAGATGACATCAACCCGGATTTGATATATTTAACCGGCAGAGCAACTTATGATTGGACAATTGATGAAATACTAAAAGATTATACTTCAATAATAAATATGCTGCAATACACGGAAATTCCCACACTCGGGGTTTGCGCAGGCCATGAACTAATGGCAATAGCATATGGGGGAAGCTTTGGTAAAATGATTGAAACAGAAAAGGGAAAAGAAGACGTACGTGAGAAAGGTTTTCATAAAATTGATGTGACAAAAGAAACCCCTCTATTTAAAGGATTAGGGAGTCATTTCCATTGTTATCAGGACCATAGAGACGAAGTAAAAAATGTTCCGGACACATTTGAATTACTGGCATCAAATGATATGTGTAAGATTCAAAGCATCAAACATAGAGAAAAGGAATTTTATGGCGTCCAATTCCACCCGGAACAGTACACCGAAGACTACCCTGACGGCAAGATTATATTGCAAAACTTTCTAACACTCAAATAAGCGAGGGGGTCTGACCCCCCTTTGTGACCCAAAAATCAAGCGCCGATGATCATAGGATTGCAAACCAAATGGGCAACGTTACGATGCTTAGAACTGTTCCTATAAATGTTGCGGAAGATACAAAATTAGGGTCCACATGGAATCGCACTGAAAAAATAGTTGTATTGGCAGCACTCGGCATAGCAGCAATTAATACCAGAACATCGCCAAGAACAGAACTGTTTAATCCAACTATGTTTACGATGATTAAAGTAAGTAAAGGCGACAACACCAAACGTGTAAATACAATAAAACCAACATACCCCCACTCAATTTTTCGTACCACGATTGTTGATAATTGAACTCCCAGCACGATCATAATAAGAGGGATAGCAGCATTCGAAAGCAGCTCAATTGTCTCTATTACTTGTTCCGGAAGTTCGAGGCCTATTATTTGAAATAGCATGCCTGCCAGTGTAGCAGGAAGCAAAGGCATCTTAATGGTTTTTAAGATAGCGGCTTTTTTAGAAATATTCTCATTTGCCCCGCTAGCAGCTATATATAGACCGAGGGAATTCATTAGCATGCCCATCACAACCATAACCATCAAGGCATAAACAAAACCTTCTTGTCCAAATGTAAAGAGGACAACGGGCACACCATAATTACCACCATTCATAAAAAGTCCAGCTAACAACATCGCATGTGTCCTTTGTTTATGTAAGCTTGATAAGTTCGAAAAAACCAAGATGGTTAAAAATAACAACAAAATAAGCGCACCAAACGTGATAAAAATGTATAGATGATTATATGTAAGCGGATTTTCATAAAAGGTATGGAAAGCTAAAAAAGGGTAAAAAACGTTAACTGCCACAAACGAGAGTGAACGCACGTCCAACTGGGTTCCTTTTCCTATCAAATACCCAATAACAAAAATTGAAAATATTGGTACTAACGTTACAATGAATTGAATTCTAAACACCCCAGACCCCAGCAAGAAAATACTTATTACCATTTCACATTTCGATAATAAGTAATTCTTTCAAGACATGAGTTTTAATTTATGATTTTTTCGTTTTCTTTATCTTATTGATTAACGGCAAAATAAACGCAATCAAGGCTAAGCCTAATAGAACAGCACTAATTGGTCGTGTTAAAAAGATACTAATATCTCCTTGAGACATTTGAAATGCTCTTCTGAATTCCACCTCAGCAATAGGCCCCAGCACAATGCCTAAGATAATAGCTGCAAGAGGGAATTTCATTTTATCTAAATAATAACCGATGAGACCAAACAGCAACATAATCCAAATATCAAAAACCGAATTACGTACCGCAAAAGTCCCTATAATACAGAACACGATAATAGCAGGCCCTAGGGCCGTATATGGAACCTTCATGATTTTTGAGAACATACGTATGAAAGGCTTGGCAAATACAATAATTAAAATATTGACTGCAAGTAATGACATAAAGATGGTATATACTAAACCTGGCTCGTCCGACATCAGCATTGGACCAGGTTGCAAGCCGTGAAGTACAAATGCACCTAAAATCACAGCAGTCGTAGCACTCCCTGGAATACCAAGAGCAAGCAATGGAACCATCGCTCCCATTGCACCTGCATTATTTGCCGCTTCAGGTGCTGCAATTCCTTCCGGTACCCCGGTCCCAAACGCCTCCTTGTTTTTCGACCACCGTGTAGCTTCACTGTAGCTGATCATTGCGGCAGTGGTAGCGCCTACCCCGGGTAGGATCCCTATAGATATACCTAGAATCGCGGAACGAAAAATTGTATTTTTAATCCTACTAAAAATCTTCCTATCAAATATCTTTGTTTTTACCTTTTGCATTTCCTCTTTGATTGAATGGTCCTGTTTACTTTTTCTCAAGACCTCAGAAATAGCAAACAAACCTATCAATACTGGGATAAGGTCAATGCCTCCAATTAAACCAAGGGACCCAAATGTGAAACGTTCAGTCCCTGATAAAGGGTCCATACCGATGGTCGCGATAAACAACCCCAGTCCGACGCCAATAAATCCCTGAATCAGATTGCCACCGCTTAAGGAAGCGACAACTGTTAACCCGAGTACTGCAAGCGCAAAATATTCAGGGGAAGAGAAATTTAATGCGAAAGATGCAAGTAAAGGTGTCAAAAAAATGAGGATTAATGTTCCTATAACCCCTCCAGTTGCGGAACTCAAAATGCCTATACCTAATGCTTGACCAGGTTTTCCTTGCTGAGTCATTGGGTACCCATCAAAGACAGTCGCTACTGCCTCAGGCGTGCCGGGAGTTCGAAATAAAATTGCACTGATTAAGCCAGAAAAAACAGATGCAGCATATATAGTTGTAAGAAGTATAAAGGCGGAGATTGTATCTAACCCATAAGACACAGGTAACAAAATAATAACAATCATCGTTCCAGATATTCCTGGCAGTGCTCCCCCTAAAAAACCAATCATCATTGCTAATAACAAAATAATCAAGTGCATCGGTTCAAAAAGGTTCTCTAGGCCTATTAGTATTCCGTCAATCATCCTCACACTGTCCTTTCTGAAATTATCATTAATAGATTAAGAAGCTAAAAGACCGAAAGATACCTACTCCTCTCGGGAAAGGTATACCTAATAAATAGATAAATATAATCACAAAAACAATGTTACTGGCAACTGTTACAGCAACGATTTTCAGTATCTTACCCATCCCTAATAACCAGGCGAGGAAAAAGAACAGAACCGGCGTCACAACAATAAAACCAACAACAGGCAATAACAGAACATATAGCGCAATTGAGGCTAGTATATAGAAATGCCGATTTTTCATGTGAAAATGCTTATTTTCCGGCGCTTCATCATCACTGGGGATGTAACCCTTGTCTTGTTGATCAGTGTTTCTTCCTTTCACCCAAGTAATTAGTAACAACAGAGTTCCCATTAATAATGTAAAAAGGAGAATCATAATTGGCCATCCCATAGGGCCGATATTTGTTGAAGAAGCTGCCTCAGACGTCAGGAAGGCTGCAACTAAAAAAAATACTGAGACAATAATTGTTATGATAGATAACAAATAATTTGCCCGCATATCATCTTTCACTCCCTTATTGAGAAGGAGGGGGCAGCCCCTCCTTTCTAACTAACTTACTCTTCTATTTCAGCAAGAATACTCTCATATTTTTTAATATCTTCTTTGAGTTTCTCTTTAAAGTCTTCTGAGCCCATCCAACCGTCACGCAAATCTAAATATGAATTTTTAGCATACTCTTGATATTCTTCTGTTTCCATTGCCTCTTTAGCAGCTTTCTCCAACTTATCAATAACCTTTTGTGGCGTATCAGCTGGGGCCATAAGGTAACGTTCTACCCCATCGGTTAAATCCCAACCTTTTTCAACAGTTGTAGGGATTTCTGAAAAATCTTCTATACGGTCTTCAGCAAAAAATACGAGCGGCTCAAATTCATCGTCTTCAATATAAGACATCGTTGGACCAACTTCTTCGAGCATAACATCGATATGTCCGCCTAAAATTCCGGAGTGCATTTCCCCTGCACCTTCCATCGGGATATAATTCATTTCAACGCCAGCTTCTTTCATAAAACGACGTGCAGTAATTTCATCAATGCCCATCGTCCCAACTGCTCCAATTCTTACTTCTCCGGGATTCTCTTCAGCATAGGATACTAATTCATCAATGCTTTCAAACGTTCCTTTTTTTACTTGAAGTGAATAAGTATCGCTTTGTACACGGGCAATCGGCACCACTTGATCCAAGCCATATTCATTTGTACCTGCTGCAGTGGTTACTGCATAAGCTGAATCCCCAATCAGTGTGTAGCCATCCGCAGGCTGTTGCATGGCATTTTTCATAGCCACTACACCAGACCCACCTTCTTGGTTAATAATGTTGAATTCACCATCTAAAATATCCGACATTTGATTTGTGATCGTTCGTACGAAAGTGTCTGTTCCACCGCCAGGTCCATGCCCTACATAAACTTCAATTTCTTTTTCAGGATAGCTTTCTGCTGCATTCCCCTCTGAATTACCGCTATTGCCACATGCAGCGAGCACCAACACAGCTAACAACATCACACTACCAGCAATTTTTCTCATGTTAACTTCCTCCCTCAATTAACTTAATAGCTTCCTTTACTAAAATTTATTTGTCTAATGAAAACATCACCAATTTACTTACTTTTTTGATACGTGTGGGCAGATGCCATTTTCACAACCATATTTATAGCAGCTATTGTTGCTCCAGGATTTGCATCGCCCTCACCAGCAATATCAAATGCTGTGCCATGTGCTGGTGTTGTTAATGTAATTGGTAAACCACCACTCATGGTGACCCCACGATTAAAACCTAACAGTTTCATTCCTGTTTGAGCTTGATCATGATACATCGCAAGCAGACAATCGAACGGTTCTTTATTTAAACGTAGAAACAATGTGTCTGCTGGGTATGGACCAGCTACATTAATACCTTTTTTACTCGACGATTCTATAGCAGGTGTTATAAATCTTATCTCTTCATCACCAAGCATCCCTCCATCCCCAGCGTGTGGATTAAGAGCTGATACAACAATCCTTGGATTTTCAACACCTGCAGCTTTCAACGTTTTGTCTGCGAATTGTATACGTTCTTCCACCTTCTCTTGTGAAATGTTTTCGCTTACATTTCGCAAAGGAATATGCGATGTCACCCGCGATACCCAAAGATCATCCATAACATTAATTTCACTGAAACCTTCTTTACAATCTAGTTGATCAGCAAAGAAATGGAGTTCGTCTTGAAAGTGATGCCCCCCACGATGGAGTGCTTCCTTATTTAAAGGAGCATATACCACCCCATCTATAACTCCATCCTTAGAAAGTTCCAGGACGTATTTCAGTGTTTCACCCGTTACTTTACCTGAAAGTTCGGACAATTCACCTAAATGATAATCGTCTGGACTAATATTTTCTAAATCAATAAAATTTATTGTGCCTGCTGTGTTATTAATTTGACTCGCGTCCGTAATTTCGGTTACTTCTAATTCCAATCCTGCAATCGCTTGTCCTTGCAGGAGAACCCTTTTATCTCCTACAAGAACCCATGCAGCTTGTTGACGGACCTTTTTCTCTTGAAACGCCTTAGCGATTAATTCCGGGCCAATACCTGTGGCGTCACCTAAGGTAACACCTATTGTTGAATTTGAATTCACCATAGAAAATAACTTCCTCTCATTAAACTTTATAAAATGATTGACTGTATTTAGCTGCTAACTTAATACATTCCTCCATGCTTACACTGCTTGCTTTGCCGGTACCCGCAATATCAAATGCTGTTCCGTGATCTACAGAGGTTCTTAAGAATGGTAACCCGTTTGTAATCGAAATGGTTCTTTCGAAATCAGTCATTTTGGCAGCAATATGACCTTGGTCATGATAAAGCGAGAGAACTGCTGAATACTTGCCGTTTAAGGCGTGATAGAATACAGAATCCGCTGGAACTGGTCCCTCTACTTTTATCCCTTCTTCAACAGCTTTATTAATGCCTGGTATGATTTCGTCTATTTCTTCTCTCCCGAACAAACCGTTTTCACCAGAATGAGGGTTCAGTCCTGCAACAGCTATATTGCCATCTTCCACTCCTAACTGTTTAAGAGCCTGATTACAACGTCTCAGGTAAGTGTAAACACGTTCTGTTGTCATTTGGCCAATCGCATCCTTTAACGATACATGCCGCGTCAAAAAGAAGATTCGCATATTAAGGACTTCAAACATCGTTAAAGGGTCTTCTGAATTGGTCAGCTCTCCTAACATTTCTGTATGCCCTATATATGGCACTTCAGCTGCTTGCAAAGATTCTTTGTTTATTGGTGTAGTAGCCAACGCTGATACTTCCCCATCCATTGCCATATTGATGGAAGTTTTAATGTATTCAAAGGCTGCAGCGCCTGCTTGTTTCTGCACTTCACCTATCCTCAGCTCAGATACATCAAGATTATCTAAAGAGATGACATCAATTGTACCGAACGTGTACTTTCCCTCGTTAGGATTTGTGATAGCATTTGTATCCAATGTGACGCCGGTCATTTCCATTGCATTTTTCAAAACCTCTTTATTCCCAACTACCAGAGGGGCACACTGATCATAGATTTCTTTGTTATTTAATGCCTTTACTGTAATTTCCGGCCCAATACCTGCCGGGTCTCCCATGGGGATTGAAATAATATTATTCAATGAAAACACTCCTTATCTTCTTTTAGCTAAAGATTGCATATATTTTATACTATCTAAAATCGCAGTGTGACTCCCCACCATCCCCCCTTTCGTTATAACAGAGAGCCCGTTAAACTCACCGCCGAGCAGTTCACCATATGCTGCTAGTGGCATAACTTCACCTTTTAAATCAATTCCTTCCGCTCCGACTCTTTCACAAAAGGAAGCGGTAACATCTCCACCACTAAAAAAGCATTTATCTATTTTTTGATTCGATTTAAGAATGATTTTTCGGGAAATTTCCGCCAAGCCTTCGGTAATTCGCTTTGCTAACAAGTCTTTCGAAACGTTTTCAGTTGCTGCAATTCGATTTAAATCAACCAGTTTTTGTTCTGGGCTGTTTGTCGTTACCACTAAAAAGGATTGTTTCTTCAGTAATTTTTCAGTTTCCCGCACTGCACGATTCACTTCTTCCTCCCAAGAACTCGATAAAGTTGCTAATGCTGCAGGGCGGACTATAACCGGTTCAATCTTAAGTTCGCTCAATAAATACTCAATTTGTTTGGTTGTAAGTGAGGTAACACTTCCTATTGTCAATAGAAAATCTGCTTCCGGATGTACGTTCTTATTATTTGTGTGTCTTATGTAAGCATTTGTTAATGGTCCTGGATCAGCAGGAATTAACTGAGCGTGCTTAATTTGTGACATGGCGTAAGCGACATCATTAATATTTTTTTCCGATATAGCATCACAAACAATAATTTGATGACCTTTTGAAATGTACCTTTCTATCTCTGAACGAATGACATCACCGCCCTGTTCTACTTGGTGAATACTTATTAAACCAACATCTCGATCACTTTGGTCCTCCACCAATTTTGGTACAAAAGAGCTTTTTATGGGTTGTATGGGATCATTTGCAATATCTGTTACTTGTATCAGCTGATTATCAACCAACAAATACCCACCTATCGTCATTCTTCCAGACGCTGGATAGGAAGGACACATGACAATTGCAGCGTCTTCATACAATGTATCAAGGATTGTATCTAATTCTTGTCCAATATTACCGCGAAAAGTACTATCAATCCTTTTGCAAATTAGATCTGTGTTCCAATCTTGAAGTTTTCCAAGCGATTCCTGTACCCGCTTTTTTGATGTATCAAAGGAAACATAGCGACTATCGGTATCAATACAAACCGCCATTTCTTTCTCGTTATAGGGAATTCTTCCATTCCCCAAGAAGGTAACAGCGAAAAGGCCTTGCTTTGATAACTTTACACCTGTAGCATTTGCCCCGGTTAAATCATCGGCTATCACGCCAACTCTCACTTATAACTCACCTCCGTATAAAACAGGTACACTGGGTTCCAGTTGGCTATTAATGGAAGATTCCAGATTCGAATCAGTAATAACCCCGTCTAAATCAGTTAATGAGCACACACTTGAAAATGCTTTTTTACCAAATTTACTGTAATCGGCTAAAAGCCAAGTTTCTTTAGAAGCATCTATCATTAATTGTTTAATCAGGGATTTGTCAAAAGTTGGCGAAGTAACACCACGACTTATATCAACAGCATGGGCTCCCAAGAAAAATACATCGGCATGGATGACCTTTAACATTTGTTGAGTAGCAGCACCAAATAACGCTCCAATATCTTTCTGCATTTCCCCTCCCGTGACAATAACTTTATTCAGACTGCTCATTAACTCTCCAGCTATCTTGATATCATTAGTAACGATTGTTAAATCGTTACGACCTTTTAACAATTTTGCAAGCTCTAAAGTAGTAGTCCCCGAATCTAATATAATTGTAGAATCTGGTTTTATAATTGATTTTGCTTTTAAAGCTATTGACTTCTTTTCATTGATATTTTGCCCTTTCTTTGAGGAATATGGAATTTCTGTTATTAAAGACTCAGGCGAAACTGCCCCGCCATGGGTTCGAATAACTTTGTTTTCATTTTCAAGTTCTTTCAAATCTCTTCTTATTGTCATCGAAGAAACATTTAGTTGTTTTGAAGAACTATCGATATCAATTTTTCCATTAATTAATATTTGATCTTCAATCCACTTTCTACGTTCTACCGGTAACATGAAATCCCCTGCTTTTCTGTTAACTTTTAACTTTTGTTTGTTTTATTTTGATATATTTGTTCGAATATGTCAATAGATGTTTTGATTTTTTATTAAAATTCACATAAATGGGGTGAAATTAATTATCCATTTAGCGCAAACAGGCAAAAAATCCTTAATAAAATACGTTTTGTTACCTCTTCATTGATGTGTTCATTTTTAACAACTGATATAAATACAAACCATTACGCGAGGATATATTTACTGCGTGGTGAAGCGCACAAGTGCATACCAAAAGGGTGGCCCATTCTTTCCAGGGATTCCTGCTGACTGATTCTCTCGTTTTCTTTGTCCATTAATAATGGCAGTTTACGAAAATCTTCTATTGATGTTATCTCTTGAGGCGAAACCCCAATTTCCTTAAATTTATTCTGATAGAATTCGGAATTTCGATAAGTATATTTGATTTGGTTCATTAATTTTGTTTCCCGCAATTGATGGATTTCTTCATCTGACATCACGTTTAATTCAGGATTTGCATACGTTACTTTTCTCATTTGTATAGCCCCTCTTTCGCTTAAGGTTTGGCTGTTAAAGCCATGTTTGCAGCCTTCGTGATAAAAACGCTTTCAAATTTTCTTTATCATAATACCCCATAATAAACAGGGTACTTTGGTGAATTGTAAACCCGACAATATCCCAAGCGATTGCTTTTGTATCAAGCGCACTGCCGATAAGGTTTTTGGCTTGTGCACGTTGCAGGACTGAATCATAAAAGTCAGCATAACGTTCATAAGCGCTTTTTAACACTTCTTGTACATCCGGATCGTCAATTTCCGATATCGCCTGAAAATAGATTTTAATCTCTTTTCTGTAAGTTTCCATGCTGTCAAAGTACGTCATCAAACTTTCTTCGAGTAGCCTGATAAGTTCCTCTTTGGACGCTGCCTGCTCAAACCCTTCGCGATTAAAAGCCAGGAAATTTTGGAGCGTTTTATGGCTGGTGCTATCCAGAATCTCGAGAAATAATTCTTTTTTTGAATTGAAAAATTTATAAACCATTGGTTCGGAAATACCTGCGCGCGACGCAATATCTGCAACTTTTGCCACTTGAAAATTCGATTCTGAAAACACATCAATCGCGGCATGAATTAGAATTCTTCTCCTTTGCTTCGCCGGTAAACGCTTCCTACTATCCAAGGCCTTCACCTCCTACGTGTCGTTGATGGAAAATGCGGTAGATTGTTACGGTTAGTGAGTATTCACTAACCTTTGTTTTAATTATAATAGTAATTTTCTGAAAAGTAAACAGGGGTAGTGGGACTCTGTCTGACACCTTGTCCCACTAAGACAAAAAAGCTGCCAGTTCTATTTGAACCAGCAGCTTTACTAGCACATTCCATCCTGCGGTAACCTTGTTGGGACAGCGATCACGTCCCCCTGTCCCCGATTACTGTTTGAATATCCCGAACGAATTTTTTAATGACTACTAACAGGACACAAAATGCTCCTATCGGGATAGCTGCTTTTAGATGATAAAGGGGTATTGGAACAGCTGTCGGTGTTGTTTCTCTCGTTGCAAAAGATGCTGAAGCGGTTTCTATTCCTTTTGTGATCAACACATACAAATACAAAAAAGCAAACGCGAATGTAATAATATCGCAAATCGCTTTTTTTCTCGTCGAAAATTTTTCATAGAAAAGATCGACTTTAACAAATGAATCCGTGTTAAGCGAATAAGCCCCGGACACACAAGCCAATAACACCATTCCATATTGAATGGTAGTGGAAATCCATAAAGAAGGCTCATTGAAAAAATATCTCATAATGACGTCAAATACCCCAAAAAACAGCGCATAAAGAATGATAAGCCACCCGATTCTGCCTAACCATTCGCTGATTGAGTCAATTGTTCGTTCAACATTGCCCCACACCTTCATTTGATTGGCCCATCTCCTTTCATGACAAGGTAACTATGATCTGCCAAAAACAAACCGCCTCTCCTGTTGGTGAATACCAATTAATAGCACAGACAAACCTTAATACAGAAGGGGCGGGTTGCCTCAGTATTCCTTACACTTCAGCCTTATTAAGGTGGCAGAAAATCTGATCTAACACAAAAGTCTATCATTCAATCATGCCCTTATCTTGCAGGTATTGTTCCCACCGTTCAACGCCCTCAGCATTACGTTCTGACTGATCAGCAATTTCAGGCCATACTTTTTCAATCGCTTCTTGACGCATTTCCTCAAC
Organism: Lentibacillus persicus; assembly: GCF_900112705.1. GTDB lineage: Bacteria > Bacillota > Bacilli > Bacillales > Amphibacillaceae > Lentibacillus > Lentibacillus persicus. Next base: position 249,308 of record NZ_FOMR01000005.1, on the reverse strand, counting down.
CTTTTCATCACTTAAAGTAATAACTTCTCCACCGCTATCTTCCAGATCCTGCAGAGCTTCTTCGACTCCTTCAGCATGCATCTCGCTCGTTTTAAAATAGTTCGATTCAAAAATCTCATTGATCTTATCCTGCTGCCATTCATTCAATTCATTCCACGCGTCCTTATTGACGTAGATTTCCTGATGCTGAGCAGGGTTCCACCCAGGGAGCATCGCATAATCAATAACTTCATGAAAATTCATATCATTCATGCCGCCAGTGTCCCAAAAGGTTCCTTCAATCGTGCCTAAATCGATTCCTGAGTAGATTTCATCACTTTCGAAAGATACCGGTGTTCCTCCCATTGCTTCAAAGAATAATGCTTGAGGACCGCCAGCTCTAAGTTTTTTTCCTTCCAAATCTTCTAAACTGTTTATTGGAAAAGTAGTGAAGATAGAATTTGGTCCTTGATTTGCCCAGCCTACCCATTGCAGGTTTTCTTCATTGGCTGCTTCCTGTACAAGCTCACCAATTCGATACTCGTCATCTCCCCACATAGCCTCCCAGGCCTGTTCGGAGTTCTCTGCGCCCATTGGCATACCATAAGCGAGCATACCCTCAGGCATAATCCCGCCATAAACGGTTGCCCAGCCGGCATACACATCAATCGTCCCGTTACTGGCAGCACCAAAAGCTTCATTCCCGCTAACGATTGAACCGGCCGGAAGTAAATCAATTTCAATTGTACCTTCTGTCGCTTCTTCTACATCCTCAATCCACGGCTCAACACCATTCGCCCAGCCGGCATCTCCGGAATCAAAAGCAGGCTGGAATGTCCATTTGGTTACTTCTTCAGGGGGACCATATTCTTCTTCTGAATCAGACCCTTCTGCTTCTGGTGTTTCTTCAGCTTGGCACCCCGTTATAACAAGAACGGCAGAAACCAGTAACAGTAAAAATATAAGATACTTTTTCACCAATATAACCTCCTTTTCATATTTAGCACGTCCTGCCCCCTCAGACGATCAACGGCGCGTGAATGTTCAAGTTTTTGGAATGGTGAACCACCTCCTTTTTAAATTCGCTTTTGAACAAAATTACTTCATCGTGCTCGGAAGCCATGTTGCCAATTCAGGAAACAAGATTAATAATATTAAAGCAATGATTTGCAAACCGATGAACGGAAGAACGGAACGGTAAACGTCCCCCATCGTGACATCTTTTGGCAATATACTTTTGATCCAAAACAAGACAAAACCAAATGGAGGCGTCAAATAAGCAATCTGTATATTGACGATAAACAAAACACCAAACCACAGTGTACTTATATCCAATATGTTCAGGATCGGCACAAACAATGGCGTGACCATCATGATAATCGCCCAATCATCCATTATCATCCCGAGGAGCATGATAATGAGCATCATCATCAACAAAGCGCCCCATTCACCGCCTGGCATTGCCAAGACTGCCTGAGTAATAATGCCCTGGCCGCCAAGTGCGCTAAAAATATTGACGAAAAAGTTTGCAGCGATCAATATCCAAAAACCCATCCCAACAAGTTTGACTGTAAATATTAGAGAGTCTTTAACGATCTCCCAGGTAATGCTTCTGTACAGAACGTTAATAAGAAGAGCACCGCCGGCACCAAATGCCGCAGCTTCTGCAGGTGTCGCAACCCCTAGCCAAATGACGCCCAGAACAAGAAAAATAAGAAGAAGAAACGGCCAAATACCAGCTACAGCGCCAATTTTTTCCCGCACAGAATACCTGTTATCTTTAGGGATTGCCGGGCCCATGTGTGGCTGGATCTTACATCTTATGCCGATATAGATGACATATAAAGTGGACAAGATTAACCCTGGTATAATTCCGCCTAAAAACAAAGCACCTATCGATTCATTGGCAAGAATGCCGTAAAAGATAAAGGGGACACTTGGAGGAATGAGGGCGCCCAGTGCTCCACCGGCACCGATGGAACCTATCGCGATACCTCTGTGGTAGTTATACCGCATCATTGAAGGGTAAGCGATTTGTCCCATCGTAATCGTTGCCGGGGGTGTTACACCCGTTATAGCTGCAAAGATTGTACAAACTTGCACCGTGCCCATTGCCAAGCCTCCGGGAAGATGGCCAATTAATTTATACGCTGCATCATAAGCGTCTTGAGCAATCCCCGAATAACGAATAATATTGCCCATAAATATGAACAACGGCACTGTTACTAAAATATGTTGCCATGGCGTGGAAAAAAATGTACTGGGCGCAGCCGTCAACACCTCAGGAGCGAACAAATAACCAAACAGAGCCGCAGTGCCACCAAGTCCAAGGGCAACAGGCAACCCCAAAAATAAGACAACAAAAAGGCAAATAAACATTAATGATATGATGAGTATCGTGTCCAAATTATCCTCCCCTTACAGTCTCCTTTATCTATTACCGGGTATAGCTCTTAATAAGTTCTATTACTGTTTTAATTCAAACATTGCCGTTGTCATAATTCAATAGATTCCGAAAATTATATATATTAAGATTGTAGATAAACTTTATTAACTTTGCAAATGAATTTTTCGCTTAATCTTTAGCAAAAAGCTCTCTGCCACACACTAAGACAGAGAGCTCCCTTAAAACCTTACTGCACTTACTGCTTATTCCCCCACTCGCTATAATCCAGATGCTTATATTTATCCAGGAAACGAGTTGGCATTTTCAAGGCATCTTTTCGGAATGGCGGTGCCAGTTGCGTTCCATCTACATAAATGTTCAGCACGGCAGGTTTACGCTTCTTCAGCACTTCTTTGATTGTCGGTTCAATCTCCTCCGGTTTATCAATTGTGTAACCAAGTGCACCCATCGATTTAGCCACTTCGGCAAACTCCGGTGCTTCAATGTTTGACCCAACATACCGATCATCATAGTAGTCAACCTGGTTTTTCTTTTCAGCTGCCCATGATTTATTGTTGAAGACACAGGCTACCACCGGAATATTTTGTTCAACGGCTGTGCTCACTTCATGCAGACTCATACCCCACGCGCCATCACCAATAATTGCGAATACAGGAGCATCCGGTTCAGCCAGCTGTGCACCCAGGGCTGCCGGATAAGCAAATCCGGTGTTACCGAATGTTAATGCTGCAATGTGACGCCTCGTTTGATTAAATTTCAAGTAAGCATTCGCAGTTGACGACACGTTTCCGATATCCGATGAAACAATCGCGTTTTCCGGCATCGCTTTGGTCATTTCCAATAAAGCACGGCGCGGGTTAATTGGATTGCCATCTTCCATTGCCAAATCGACAAGTTCCTGTTCCCACTCTTCTTTTCGTTGGCTTATAGTCTGGAGACGTGCTGGGTTCTTTTCAGGCGTCGGCACCTCTGACTTTAACAGACGATAGATTTCATCACTTGCTGCTTTCGCATCACCGATAATACCCACTTCCACAGGATGCGTGCGGCCAATCTGGCGCGGGTTAATATCGATTTGAATAATTTTGGCATCGGTTGGGAAGTAATCAATATCATAACAAGGCAACGTGCCAAACTGTGACAAGCGTGTCCCGACTGCAAGCACGACATCCGCTTCCTGCAGGGAATACATCGCTGCTTTTGATCCCATATAGCCAATCGGCCCCACTCCCAAGGGATGATCAGCCGGGAAGGCATCATTGTGCATATAAGCTGTTGCAGCCGGCGCCTCTAAATGCTCGGCTACTTTGATGACAGACTCAACTCCATTGGCATCGACTGAACCCCGACCAGATATAATAACCGGTTTTTTGGCATTTTTCAGCAACTCAACAGCTCGCTCGATAGACGCTGGATCACCAATCCCTCGTTTATCAGCGCGGTATTGGTGCGGTTCGAGAATAACATCCTCCAATTCCCCATAGAACAAATCACGTGGAATATCGAATAGCACAGGTCCGCGCTCGGCATAAGCAATACGGAAAGCTGTCCGCAAGTTATCAGCAACACGGTTCTTGTTTGTTACCTGGACCGTTTCTTTTGTAATATCTTCAAAAATGGATACCTGGTTAGCCTCTTGAAACCCATCCAGTCCAATCGCATTTGTACCCGCAGAAGGCGAAATGACAACCAGTGGGCTGTGCGCCTGATTCGCGGCTGCCACTGATGTGACCATATTCGTGATCCCCGGTCCATTTTGCCCGACAATAACGCCCGCTGTGCCGGACACACGTTCATAAGCATCTGCCATATGCCCGGCACTTTGTTCGTGGCGCACCGGGATAAAGCGAATTCCGGCTGCCGGGAACAAATCAAGCATATCCATAAACGCTGAGCCGACAATTCCGTAAACTTCTTTAATATTTTCCGCGACAAGGGTTTCCACAATTGCCTCACTAGGTGTCATTTTCTGTTTCTGCTTGACTGCCCGCTCCATTTCCTCTGTTTGCTTGACCATTTTGAAATCCTCCTTTTTAATAACGCTTTAATTATCTTTGGATAACATTTGAATTTTTGCTTCCTCTTTTTTTCTAACGATACCTCGCAATGTGTCTAAAAACAGCTCTGTTGTTGACTTCAACACATGTTTTTTTCGGTGGGCAATATAAAAAGATCGTTTAAGCTTTATCTCACTGATGGAATAGGCTTTTAGCAGTCCCAGCTTCTGTTCCTTTTTAATCGCATTTTTGGAAATGAACGAAACCCCAAGTCCAGATTCCACTGCTGCTTTAATTGCTTCGGTGCTCCCTAATTCCATCACAATTTGCAAATCATTTTTCGTTAAGCCTGCTTTTTCCATATAATGATTCACAACTGAACGTGTTCCTGAGCCTTCTTCACGAAATATAAGCGGTGCGTTCTTAACTTGCTCGATTGTCAGATAGTTGTCTACTTCCGGAAAATAATCGGGGGCTGCAATTAATACAAGTTCATCCTCAAGAAACGGTTCAAGACATATCTGCTCATCTTCTATTGGAGTCTCGATCAGCCCCACATCAATTAATTGATCTTTAATGCTGCTGATAATCGCCTGGGAGTTTGCGATATTCACCTGTATTTGAATGAGCGGATACATTTCTTTAAATTGCTTGAGAAATTCCGGTAAAATATATTCACCGATTGTCAAACTGCACCCCATCCCTAAATCCCCATAAGTGGTGCGCTCCATGTCCGTAATCTCTTTTCGTGCAGCATCATTCATTTGGACAATTTCTCTGGCATATTTTAATAGAATTTTGGCCGACTGCGTCAACGCCACTTTTTTTGTTGTTCGCTCAAATAATTTTGTATTCAATTCTTCTTCCAACGATTTAATTTGTGATGTAATCGTAGGTTGAGTGACATACAATATTTTAGCCGCTTCTGAAAAACTATTCTTTTCAGCAACTACAATAAATGTTTTTAATCGTTCATAGTTCACATATATAACCTGCCCATCCAGCGCGCTTCGCCACAGCCAGCTTCTTTAAATACTGCGAATAACAGATTTGACGGTTTCAATGATGAAATCCAAGTCTTCCTCAGTACTCGAAAGCGGTGGTGCGATAATGAGGATGTTATTTCCTCCAGGCACGGTATCACCATTTTTTCCGATGATTAAGCCCTTTTGTTTACACGCGCCAACCACTTCATTCATTTTTGAATCTGACAATGGTTCTTTAGTCGACTTATCCTCAACCATTTCCATTCCCAGCAGAAAACCGACTTGCCGGACTTCACCTACATGTTTATGCTCTTGGAGATTACGCAATTCTGACAGCCTCGAATGGCCAAGTTGCCGTACACGATCAACAATCTTTTCTTTCTCAATAATTTCAATGTTTTTCAGTCCGACTGCACAGGCTGCCGGGTGTCCGCCGTAAGTTGAAACATGCCGGAAGTGATTGTCTTTTCCTTCTTGTTTAAACACCTCATAAATTTCAGCTTTCACCGAGGTGGCACCAAGTGGCAAATACCCGCTGGTCAGTCCTTTTGCCATCGTCACAATATCCGGCTGTATACCATTCGCATGCTTGAATCCAAACATTTCACCTGTGCGGCCAAACCCGGAGACAACTTCATCCATAATGAGCAGAACGTGATATTTCCGGCAAATTTCAGAAACCCGTTCAATATATTTCATAGATGGTATAATAACCCCGCCACCCGAAATAAACGGCTCCATAATCACAGCGGCTACTGTTTCCTCACCTTCCCAGCGGATCATTTCCTCCAGTTCATCAGCCGCTCGCATATCCTTTTCTTCTGAAGTGCCTGAAAACAGCGAGCGATAACTATATGGCGGCGCAACATGCAGGAAACCCGGCGCTGACGGATCGTATTTAAAACGACGGTTGGCCTGAGCTGTCGCACTCATGGCACCCAAAGTGGAACCGTGATAAGCCCGATAGCGCGAAATGAATTTATACTTTCCAGGATTGCCGGTCTGCTGGTGATACTGACGGGCTATCTTGAATGCAGTTTCATTTGCTTCAGAGCCTCCATTCGAGAAAAATGTCTGATACGCTGCGCCTAATAATTCGCTAAGTTTATTGGCCAGTTGAATAGCCGGCTGATGATTCATTGTCAATGGAAAATACGCGAGCTTCATCATCTGCTCAGCTGCCGCGTCAACGATCTCCTGTCTTCCATACCCCAGATTGAGACACCAGAGGCCGGAAACACCATCGAGATACGCATTGCCTTCTTCATCTTTAAACCAGGAACCCTCACCCGAAACGGCTACCGTCGGCTTAACATTCGGGTTGTATTTATGCATGGCATTCCAAAGATGCGATTTTTTTTCCTCTGCTCCCCTTTTCATTTCAACTTCTGCTTTCATTTAAATTCCTCCTTTCGTGAGATACAAAAGATTAAGAAACCGTTTCAATTAATGCGTTTTTCTACAAAGACATCCTGACCTTTAGTGGCAAAAACTGAAACGCCAGATTGATTTAAGAAGGCTCCTTTCATTGCTTTATCAGGTGGATATCAGTCTTTAATTGGGGCTATCCATCCCATTCCAACAAATTTAAAACATAAGGACATCCGTACCAATTTTGTTGGTTAGTTATAGTATATCGGATGCTGGACTCGAAATTCAATAATTTTTTGTTAATTCTGTTATTTCAAAAGGTGATAAGTTCTATAATATTTTTTTATTAATACGAATTTGGTGATGCGCAGTAAAATGAGATCGGTATAGAAATCAACCAAGCTTGCGCGATAATTGAATTTGAAAGTTATACATGTCACTGCGGTAATACGCTTTTTCAAATTCAACCATACTGCCATCACTATCTTTTATAACACGCTCAGCCACTAAAACATGCAGCTGTTTCGGAACATTTAGAAGGTCTGCATCCTCATCCGGTATGATCCCGCTTCCAATTGTTTGCGTCGCATCCGCAAACCAAATACCAAGCTCATTTTGTTGAATTTCATAAAGCGTCGCATCATTCAAATTATACTCAGCCAGTGCTTCCCCGATAGCAACCGGGTAGTAATGACATTCAATACCAATCGGGATATGATCGGCGAAACGAACCCGCTTAATAAAATACACTTTCTCCAGATTAATTTTTTCCTGTATATAAACTGGCGGCGTTAGAATGTACTGTTCAATCAATTTCGCGCCCGGCTTTCTCCCCATCTGCCTTATCATGTCGCTCGTACTGGTCAGATTGCCCAGCCATTGTTGAATTGGTTTAATGGATACAAAAGTGCCGCTTCCATGTCTTTTTTCCAAAATGCCCTCGCGAACCAGAAGGCTGACGGCCTCACGGACGGTGCTCCGGCTAACGTTATAGTGTTCCATAAATTCCCTTTCAGTGGGAATTTTACCGGTAAGCTCACCATTCGCTATTTGATTTTCAATAATCCTCTTAAGCTGCACATGTAGAGAGATCGAACTCTCGTCGTTTAATGGCATGACTCAAAACCTCTCTTTGTTGATGGAAAAACGAATATTGTAGTGATGTTGCGTTAAATAGCAAAAGACATACGTACCAATTTTCTGATACTAAAATCATACTCTATTACCGTGCATAATTCAATACTTTTATTCGCAAAATTCGGATTATTTTTCTGGATAAGGAAAGGAAAGGACAACTTCGTTTAACCAAAAAAATGATGGAGCGGATTACCTCCGCTGCCATCATTTTACCTTCTTACCGTTTTGCCAAAAACCAGCCATTTTTTAAATTCTCACGGTTGTAATAAAACCGCTCGTTGTCGTCATAACATATTTCGCTGCTCCGGAACATATTTCAAATTTCCTGCCCATGTTTCGCTGTTCCGGAACATATTTCCGAGTTCCGGCCGTTCCGGAACATATTTCCTCGCTCCGGAACATTTCTCGCCGCTCCCGCCCATATCGTCGCTCACTCATGGCGCATCGATGCGGGGGACAGCGATCCCGTCCCCATGTCCCGGCTTAATTCGATGATCATGACGCCCATTTTTTGTGTTTTTGGTTGAAAGACGGTTGTCACGCCATTTTTCTCGAGCTCGGCTGCGGTGACTTTTCCTACGGCTGCTGACAGAACACTGTCATTAAAGGCGGACGCAATTTCTGCCCCACCGCTTTCGTTAAAAAGATTTCGAACCTGCGTTTTACTCGTGAATACGACGACATCAAGCGACTGCGATTTAATCTGTTCCCCTAAACCTGCCAGCACATCAGGGTCCGGCTCCCGATACTGGTACGGCCTGGCAAGGTATACGGCATAACCTTGCCGCTCGAGTTGCGACTTTACCGCCACATCTTCCTGACTATACGCCTGTAAAAATAACCGCCTGCCATTACCATCACCCAATTGACCGAGCAGGTTGTCCATCGTGCCGTCTTCGGAAACCAAGTCAGCAACGATCGACTGTTGTTTCAGCCAATTGACGGTTTTGCTGCCGCGCACTGCCAGAGATACATCCTTGAGCTTTTCAATAAAAGCGCTGTGACAATTCAGATCGCTTGCCGCTTTTCCCAGCGTTTCCGCTCCAATTCCGGTTGTTAAAAGAACGTCGTCAAACGCCTCATCTATAAATTTTTGCACATCTTTGCAGCTCACGTTGTCGTTTAACCGCTGTTCCCCTTGAATTGGAAAATGGATTGGTTCACCGCCATTCGTTTTAATCAGTTTGGCGATGGCGTCACGATTTCGTGAAGCCGCAACACCGATTTTTTTACCTCGCAGCCCATTCATTGCGCGTCCTCCCCTTCAGGCTCATTTGCCAGCCAGTTGAGCATTATCTGCCGGTTGGCATGATGATAATAGTTTTCAGATAGAATTTGCTGCAAAATTAATCGCTGTTCATTTTCAGGGAGGCGTATTCGTTTCAACAGCTGGCGGCATTCATATAAAAAATCCACATACCCGGTCCATCTTTTGTCAAATTGCGCTTCCAAATCGCGCTTAATGTTTGCCGTAAGCATCGGACTGGCTCCGTTGGTCGAGACACTGAGCGACAACCGGCCCCGGTTAAAAAAGGAAGGAAACTGTGTATTCCCGCGCTCGGCATCTGAGGCATTATTTATTAAGGCGTTCGCCGGAGCTCTTGCAGCAACAAATTGATTAACCTCAAGATCGTTTGCCGCTGTCACAATGAGAAAAGCATCCGAGAGGTCACCGCCTGATACACGTTTCTGCCGCCAGTCCACAGCACCTTCTTGCCACAAAGTATAAATCGCTTCTGTTACATCAGGGCTGATCACCGTCAGATGAGCGCCGCTTTCCAGAAGCGCACGGATTCTGCGCTCTGCGACAGCCCCGCCGCCAACAACGATAACCCGTTTCCCATCGAGGTCAATCATGAGAGGAATGGCTGTCATAACCGCTTACGCTCCTCTCGGCGAAACAAATTCATCAAAGTGTACCGATTCATAGACGCGCTCCGCCAACGCCCGCTGCATAAGCGCGTGACTTCCAAGTTGGTTGCAGCAAATAAACTGCTTTTTTACAGCGACATTCACGGCACTTAATTTTTCCCGGATCGAACGCATGAGCACGCCGGTGAACCATAAATATGGCACAACAAAAACCTGTGAATGATCTTCCGCGATCGATGTTTTCAACGCCTCATCAAAAGTAGGCCCACAAGCAGCCAAAAAACAAATATCTACTTGCGCAAAACCCGTTTGTCGCCTAAGTTTGCCCCCGATTTCTTGAATATCCCTGATCGTGTCGGGATGACGGCTGCCGCGCCCGACAAGCATTATTTTCGCATCATCGTTGGCCGGGGCACCCGTTTCCTGAATCCGCTCGGCCAAAACATCGATAAACCGGTCCTGCACGCCGAGTGGCTTACCGTACGTCCAGTGAATATCCGGGTACTTTGCCTTGGCCGCACGGAGTTCTTCCGGTATATCGTGATAATAATGCCCAGCACTTAACAGCAATACCGGGATAACGGAAATCGCCGTGGCGCCCCGGTTGACGAGACGATCGATACCCTGTTCGACCGTCGGCGCCGCAAGCTCCAGAAAGCACATTTCCTGAAGCGGAAAATTAACATTCCCGATCACCGATTGGATGCATGACACCGCCTCTTGCCGCGCTTCCCGGATGCGGCTGCCGTGACTGACATATAGAATACCTTGCACGTCAATTCCTCCTCCCGACTATAAATGCTCAACCTGTGTTGGCTTCAAACCGGACCTTCTCATCCATTGCCTTCTCCTCAAACCACTGAAGCTTTTCCCGCAACCGCACAACCTCGCCAACAATGATCATCGACGGATTTTTTACTTCCGCCGCCTTTTCAACAATCGTTTTCAATGTGCCTGTCACGGTTTTCTGATCCTCAGTTGTGCCCCAGTTTACGAGTGCAATCGGCGTTTCGTTAGCCCGGCCATATCGGATGAGCTTCGCACAAATATCAGGAAGATTTTTCACACCCATATAAATACAAAGCGTATCCGCGCCCTGTGCGAGATGCTCCCAGTATTGTTCGGATAAGATATCCGGTTTGCTGACACCTGACACAAAAGCAACCGATGAGCTGTAATCGCGGTGAGTCAGGGGAATGCCTGCATAAGCAGGCGCTGCAGCACCCGAGGTAATCCCCGGTATTATTTCAAATTCAATAGCCTGCTGGCTTAACACATCAGCTTCCTCGCCACCTCTGCCAAAAATAAACGGATCACCGCCCTTCAATCGCGTTACCGTTTTACCTTCTTTGGCAAATTGACAGAGCAGCGCATTGATCTCGTCCTGTGCGAGTGAATGACGCTCGGGGAGTTTGCCGCAATAAATCAGTTCCGCACCCACTTTTGTATGCTCGAGCAATTCCGGATTAATTAAACGGTCATATAAAATAACATCCGCCTGCTGGATTGATTTTAATCCTTTTACGGTTATTAAGTCCGGATCACCGGGGCCTGCGCCTGTCAAGTAAACCTTTCCCATCGTTACACCTCTTTCGTTAAGCCTGACCGTTTTTGACCGGACATGCTTATTTTTTAACCGAGGCCGCCTTATGAAAGTCAAGTCCTGAATGAACTTCCTCAACGACGCCGGCGCGAATGACATAATCCCCAAAATGCTCACCTTTCTGCCGTTCTTTTGCATATTGAATCAAGAGCGGGCGGAGCGCATTCAAAATATCGTCTTCACCGATATTTTCCTTGTATAACGTGTTCAGTCGCTCGCCGGCAAAGCCACCGCCAAGATACATGTTGTACTTCCCGGGCGCCTTGCCGATAAGCGCGATTTCAGCGAGCCCGGGACGTGCGCATCCGTTCGGGCATCCCGTCATGCGAATGGTAATCTCTTCTTCACGGATGCCGGCTTCATCAAGAATCACTTCAATTTTTTCAAGTAACGACGGCAGATAACGTTCCGATTCAGCCATTGCCAGACCGCACGTTGGAAATGCCACACACGCCATCGAATTCCGCTTGAGCGCCGAATATTCTTTCCCTTCCGTAATGCCGTATTCTTTTAGCAATCCGTCGATTTTCTTCTTTTTCTGTCCGGTGACATTGGCGATAATCAGATTCTGGTTCGGAGTCAAGCGAAAATCGCCTGTATGGACTTTCGCAATTTCCCGCAGACCGGTCATAAGCGGATAATCCTCGGTATCTTTCACACGGCCGTTTTGAATGAACAACGTATAGTGCCATCTGCCATCGCCTTCCACCCAACCGTACCGGTCACCGTTATGTTCAAAGTTAAAATCGCGCGCCTCTTCCAAGTCCCATCCGAGTCGCTCATTCAATTCATCTTTAAACCAATCAACGCCGCCGGCATCAATCGTGTATTTAAACCGGGCATTTTTTCGGTTGGAGCGGTTCCCGAAATCGCGCTGAATCGTGACGACCTTTTCTGCTGTTTCGATGATTTTGTCTGCCGGAATAAAGCCGATCACTCGCGCCACTTGCGGATATGTGTTTGTATCACCATGTGTCATGCCCATTCCGCCGCCGACCGCAACGTTGAATCCTTTCAGCTCGCCATCTTCGAGAATCGCAATGAATCCAAGATCATGCGAATAAATATCAACATCATTGGAGGGCGGCACCGCAATCCCAATTTTAAACTTACGCGGCAAATATGTTTCGCCATAAATGGGTTCAGTCGCTTCTTTCGTATCAACCACTTTTGCATCATCGAGCCAGATTTCATGATACGCATTCGTTCTTGGCGATAAATGTTCACTCAGTTGTTTTGACCATTCGTACACTTCGGAATGAACCTTGGACTGGTAAGGGTTCGGATTGCACATGACATTCCGGTTGACGTCCCCGCAGGCAGCGAGTGTGTTCATTAACGTGCCGTTGATTTCCTGCATCGTCTTTTTCAGGTTCCATTTTAAAATGCCATGAAATTGAAACGACTGCCTTGTCGTCAGCTTCATTGTCCCATTTGCATACTTCCCGGCAAGGTCATCGAGGGTGAGCCATTGCTCAGGGGTCGCCACGCCGCCGGGTGCCCGCACACGGATCATGAACTGATAAGCAGGTTCCAGTTTCTTGCGGCGCCGGCCATCACGCACATCCCGGTCATCCTGCTGATAGCTGCCGTGAAACTTTAAGAGCTTTGTATCTTCCTCCGAAATAGCGGCAGTTATTCGATCCTCAAGCCCTTCCTTAATTGTCCCCCGCAAATAATCACTCTCACGTTTAATTCGTTCCATCACATCGAGCGGTTCGTTCATGTGAGGGAATTTATTGTCTGTCATGATCAAACTCCTTTCCTCATGCGGTTAAACACATTTTTAGTAAACATCCCGCTGATACCGTTTCTCCTGCCGCATCTTCTTTAAGTAGTCACCTGCTTCGTCAGCGCTCATTTGTCCTTCGTTTTCGAAAATCGTCAGCAAGGCATTTTCCACATCTTTCGCCATCCGCTTTTCATCACCGCACACGTAAACATAAGCGCCTTCTGTTATCCATTGATAAAGTTCCGTACTGTGCTCCTGCATCCGGTGCTGGACGTACACTTTTTCAGCCGTATCACGGGAAAAGGCTACATCCATCTTTGTCAAAATGCCTTCCTTCAGCCACTGCTGCCAATCGACTTGATACAGAAAGTCTGAAGCAAAATGCTGATCCCCGTAGAAAAGCCACGTTTTCCCGTTAACTTCGGCCTCCTCGCGCTCTTCCAAAAACGACCGGTACGGTGCAACCCCTGTACCGGGACCCACCATGATGACAGGTGCTTCCGCATCAGCAGGAAATTTAAAATTCGGATTGCGGTGGATATATACCGGCAACTGCTCGCCAGGCTCCACACGTAATGCACACTGTCCGGAGCAGACGCCCTTTCTGTCCCGGCCATGCGCGTGATAAGCAACCGTTCCAATCGTCAGGTGCACCTCATCAGGATTGGCCTGGTAACTGCTCGCAATCGAGTAAAGACGCGCCGGCATTTTCCGCAGAATTTGAACAAATTCTCCTGGACTGACGTCGCCAAGTTCAAAATCAGTCACGAAATCCAGCAAATCGCGCCCGTCGAGATACGCTTTTCGTTCTTCTTCCTGTTCCGGCTTCAGAAGCGCGCTCAGCCATTCATTTTCAAATAATTGGGCCGCTTTTTCCAATAACGGCTTGGTCAGTTTGGTAATTTCAAAATTGGTCAGCAGCGCATTTCGCAGTGAGCGCACTTCACCTTGTTTATTGATCGGAACCGACTCATCCGGGTCCCAATACATTCGTGCGATCAGCGCATCGACCAGTTCCGGATCATTTTCCGGAAAAATACCCAGACTGTCGCCGGGCTCAAAGTCGAAGTTTGACCCTTCAAGCGATAATTCAATGTGCCGGGTTTCCTTATTCGACCCTTGATCGTTTAAATTTAAATTCTCAAGCACTTCCGCCCTGAATGGATTGGTGCGTGAATAAACCGGCTGATCAGCAGTGAGCGAAGTTGTCTCAAGCTGTGCTGCCGGAGTCGATTCATCTGCCGACGGGACCTCCAATGACTCGCGCAGGACGCCGAAGACTCCTTCAATCCAGCCGGATGCATCCTCATCAAAGTCGACATCACAGTCCACCCTCGAATACAGTCGCTCGCCGCCCAGTTCCTCGAGCCGCTTATCGAAGTCTTTTCCGGTCTGGCAGAAAAACTCATACGACTCATCACCCAGCGACAGCACTGAAAATCGTACACCGTCCAATTTCGGTGCCTTTCTGCTGAACAACGTTTCATAGAACGCGACCGCATTATCCGGTGGGTCACCTTCCCCATGCGTTGCCGTGACAATCAGCAAATCCTCGACTTTCTTCAGGTTTTTCGGCTTGAAATCATCGAGCGCCGAAATCGTAACGTCCATATCCTTTTCTTCAAGCTTTTGCAGCATGTCTTCTGCCACCTGCTGACCATTCCCCGTCTCGGATCCAAAAAGGATTGTCACGTTGCGGGCAGCCGGCTTTTGTGCGTTTTGCTGAGCTTCTGCCGGATCCAGCGCGGCGGTTGCGGTTGCTGCTGCCGGTGCTTCCATCGTGACGGGAACAGCAAGAAACCCGCTAAGCCAAATCCGCTGCGCTTCGGTTAATGTCGGCAGAAGATGATTTAAATAATCCGTCTGCTCCTGGTTAAAAGGACTGTTCTCTACTTGTAACTGCAACGTTCCCCACCTCTTTTAAAAGTTTTAATTCTCGTAAATTCTCCTTCCGGCGCAGGTTACTCACAGCGCCCGAGAATTATTGAGTAATTTTAGCGTTTTAGTCGGGATTTAACGGTAAATTAAATCAGTAATACGATTACTGACCACCTGCATGAATCCCGCATTCTGTTTTATTCATACCTTCCCACCGGCCGGAACGTGAATCACCCGATGCCGGGGACGTGCATGGGATGCAGCCGATACTTGGATAACCATGATCATGCAGCTCGTTATAGGGCAACGCATTTTCATGAATGTGGTTCCACACATCATCCCACGTCCAATGAATCAGCGGGCAAACCTTAATCGATTCAAATCGCTCATCCTTATTGACGAAATCCGTTTTACTTCGTGAAGGCGACTGCTCCCGCCTTAACCCCGATATCCACGCAGGCACACCGGTTAAAGCATCTTCAAGCGGCTTCACTTTACGGATAAAGCAGCACTGGTCCGGCTGTCTGTTCCACAGCGCCGATCCATATTGATTCGCCTGTTCCTCTAATGTTAAGTCGGGTTTTTTCATTTCAATCCGAAGCTCCGGATGTTTTTCCTTAATGTCATCGATCAAATCGTACGTCTCCTGGAAATGAATTTCCGTATCGAGAAAAACAATTTTTGCGTCTTTTTTCACCCGAGAAATCAAATCAATCAAAACAATGCCTTCCGCTCCGAAACTGCACGCATAGACAACAGAATCCCCGTGCGATTCATAGGCCCATTCCAAAACGTTCAGCGCGCCTTTCGTATCGTCGGCAGGGTCCATATCTTTGAACGGGTCACCGGAAAAATTACTGTACGTCACTGCAACATCCGTCATATCTTATCCCTCCATGACAAAGTCTTTTCTTATAAACGCGAATGCTAAAATCCTTCAGCTTGAAGCTACTCTTCTAACCCTTGCCGCTCTGTATATTTTCCGTGTCACGGTTGAAATCTGCAGGCATTTAACACAGTGCTTCGCTCGGTCGGTTTTGGGAAATTTTATCTGAACCCGGGAATATTATTCGTAGTAAATTGATAGGAATAGTTTATTAAAATACATACTATATCGTGACACATAAAATGTCAATAATTTCTTAACAATTAAATTTTGAAACCAGGGCGCGGGGCTGTCCGAGGCAGGGCGGGGACAAAGGGACGGGGGACAAAGGGACGGGATCGTTGTCCCCCATCGAATTGAGCATGGCGGTCTTGCCGCACGGTTCAGGAGGGGTGTCGCACGGTTTGACGGCAGTCTCGCACGATTTGGGCCTGATCTCGCACGATTCGGAAGTGGTCTCGCTCGATTTAACGGCAGTCTCGCACGGTTTGGGCAGGGTGCCGCACGATTCGGAAGGGGCCCCGCACGTTTCGACGGTGGGCTCGCACGGTTCAGGCGGAGCGCCGCACGTTTTGACGATGGCTCCGCACGATTCGAAAGTGGCGTCTCACGTTTCGACGCCCGACATCGACTACAGCAGCTTGGATCTGCATAAAATAGAGATTTCATCCAAGACGTCACCGCCGGAAACAAGATAAGCGTCATCATGGTTTGGGATAATTTCCACCTTTACACCAATCGTGGTGTGACAAGAGTGTCTGACACCTTGTCCCTCTCAGACACTCTCCCTTACTCCCCAAACGTCGTGATCATGTCATGTACTTTCCGGACTTCTTCGTCTGACATCAGCATATAATAGATGCCGTTGATGCGTGTGCCCTGGCCGGACATTTGGTAAGTGGTGATGTTTTTGCGGGCACTTCGATAGTTGGTGGCGAGGTTGCGCATATCATCAAATTTCATGTTGGTGGCCATATTATCGCCGAGCACATCCATAATATCCCCAATCTTATTGAGGATGTTAAAGTTGGCACCTTTATCGATGATACCCTGAATTACCTGGCGCTGGCGCTCGTTCCGGCCTAAGTCGCCTTGCGTGTCGCCTTTGCGCATGCGCACATACGCCAGTGCTTCTTCGCCGTTCAGCTGCAACTCACCCGTTCCAAATGAATGACCGCCCTGGCTGAAGGCACGATCATTCGTGACCGTAATCCCATTAACGGCATTCACCAGCTGTGCCAAGCCTTCCATATTCATGCGGACGTAGTAATCCAAGTCGATATCCAGAAAGTTTTCGACAGATGCAACCGACATCTCGCTCCCGCCAAACGCATAAGCATGATTCAGTTTATCCACCATGCCCCTGCCGACAATCTCGGTCCGTGTGTCGCGTGGAATACTCACCAGCTGCATTTGCTGATTGGCCGGATCCAGCGTCATGACGATCATCGTGTCCGAACGCCCTTTGTCGTGTGATCGTTCATCAACACCTAACAGGAGAATGTTGATCGGTTCTTTCCCATCTACTTTCTTCTTAGTCGCTTCGGTATCAATGCCGTCAACTGGCTCGTGCAGCTCCGTGGCAACGGTATTCTGCACATCACGCCATATGGAATACCCATATGCAGCTGCTGCTGCCAAAAGTAGAATGACACTTAATGTGATCCATAACCATTTTTTTCGTTTGGGCTTGGACTTGTACCGGTTTCGTCGTTTTTCCATCAAAACACCTCTGATCAGATTTTCCGATACGATGACAGACGTTTCTGGCATTGCAATCAATCGATAGGCGATGATTTTTATCAAACGCCGCCGTCCATCTTACTCATTTTAACATTGCCGGGCAGGGCATAATAGGTTTGAGTTTTCCCGGATTTATGGAACAAGGAGGCGCTTGTCCCATTTCTCTGTTCCGGCACATGTTTGGCGAAACCAGAACATATTTTTCCATACCGGAACATATTTCGGTATTCCGGCACATATTCTCAATTTCCGGCACATATTGGCTGAAACCGGAACATATTTCCCGGGACCGGAACATATTTCTGATTTCCCGCCGGTGTTTCGTCTCTCCGGCACATAAATTGCTTGTACCGGAACATGCTTGCCCGCTCCGGTACATACTCCCATGTTCCCACCCATGTGGAGGTCCCAAATTGTCACCGCAACCTTTTCCACCGGAATGGTTCGCAGCGTCTGGTATGATTTTTCAACCCCGATGTGACAGTGAACATTACGACTAGTGGCGTTATTTTTTAATGGCTTTGTATTTTACGGGAGGCTTTACCGGTAGCACATATCATGCTCATACTCGCCCATGTTTCGGCGTTCCGGCACATGTTTCCCCGCTCCGGCACATATCTTGTTTACACCCGCCCGTATTTGTCAGAACCGGCACATAAGTCCGCGTTTGCGCTCATAAGCAGCACTGAACGTGTCGCCAAGTTCGGCGGGGGAGGATAGGCAACACGTTGCTGCCCCCTTCCACTCCTTAACGCTCCTGTTGCCACGTGCACATTTCACCAATAGAGCTCCCACTTCTTTTCCCGGCATTCCGGGCATCGTTTCGGATGGTCGAACCCTTTTCGTCTGTAGAATTGTTGCTCGCCGACTGTAAACATAAATCGCTCGCCGCATTCCCAGCACTTCAAACGGAGATCATGCGGCGTGTGACCTTTCAATGCCTCGTTAATCGATGCACCCCGCTCGCGGGCGTTTTGAAGATCAATGGGTTCATTCGCTTTTAACGCACCGATTGTCGTTCGAATCGCCGCTCGCACCTTCTTGTAATCAATCTTTTCCCATTCTTCAAGGTAGGGGATGTATTGGCTGTTGTTCGTTTCTTTGATTTTTTCCAGCATTAAAAGAATCATGCCCCGATTGCGATCTTTTAAATAGGTCATATCAGGCGCGGCCTTGCCATCTGCCAGCCAGCTGTCCCACTCCCGCAAAAATTCATCAACCCGCTGATCGCGTTCGATTTCCCATCCGCGGTCGGTGAAAACGAGCATCGGCAGCCGGCCACTGTATTGAATATCCAGAAAATCGTGGTCGATCATCCAGTCGATTTTGCCCAGCACATCGTCGCGCTTTTCCTGTTTAAAGGCACCATAGACGGGACATTTATCCAGCTCCAATTCCAGCACCTTCTTCTCACGGGAACCTTTTAATATTTTCATAAGAAGATTGCGGCCGCCGCTTGCAATAAGCTCATCCGCCGCCCGCAGAATTGTGCGAATTTCATTTCCCGGCAGCTGTTCGGTCGTGTAACTCATTTAAAAAGCAACTCCCTTACTTATTTCCTTTTCTTCTTATAACAGGCCTTCATCTGCATTATTCGCGGTTAATCTTTGACGAAGGGGTCAGACCCCTTGTCGATGACTGGGGTCTGACCCCGTTCAACCCCATTATAGACCATTCCCGCTTGATGAAACACTTTAAAAACATTGTAAATTCATGGACCCGCACATATTTCTGCTTTTCCGCATATGTACTCGCTTTTCAGGTGGGGACGGTGATCCCGTCCCCCTGTCCCACTTTATTTAGTTGGCAGGTCTTCTATGCTGTTGATGTCCATATATTCTGGTACGACTAATCCTTGTTGGGCGCCTTTCAAATTTGGACCGAGGTCAACAATTTGGTCTTTATATTCTTCATAATAGGAGGCTGCGCCTACAGGGAGCCAGGCAATTAACATACCATCAACGTCGCCATCGGACAGGGCTTGAAAGGCGATGCCCATATCCACCATCGTCAATTTAACATCGTAGCCCAGTTCTTCAAGAACAAGTGCAACGGCGTTTGTTGAGGCGGTTTCGGTGTCCCAATTAACGTAAGCGAGCTCGATTGTCTCATCTTCCACTGAGTCGACACCTTCCATCCAAGCGTCAACTTTATCCCGATTGTTTTCAATCCATTCCGAAGCTGCTTCGCGGGGCTCAACATCGTCTGCTCTGAATTTTGACATAACCTCATTCATGTCTGCTATATCCCAGTGAAAATTATCCAGTAATTGATAAGCGGCTGGATGTTCATCTTTCAAGCCTTGTTTGACCATCGTATGTATATTTTCAGATGCCCCCATTGTTTCCTTTGGATCCTCTAAAAACTTCAAGTCATGTTCTTTAAAAATCCAGTGGGGCTGCCAAAGGGTCACGACAATAGGTTCTTCGTTTTCAAGAGCACGTTTTAATTCCGACAACATACCTGCTTCTGAACTTGTTGTTAATTCAAGGTCCAAGTTGTAACCCTCAACGGTTTTCTGGGCGATATCCATCGTGCCTGATCCCGGCTCAATTCCAACGATTTCTTCAATTTCGGCTGCATCATTGTTTTTTTTGCTTTCTTCTGTATTATCACCGCTCGCTTCTTCCTGACAACCTGTCAACATGACGACAATACTAAGACTTATTAATGTAACCCATTTCTTTGATAATGATAGCATACTGTTTTTTATCATCCTTTCTGTGACTATGATTTTCATTAAGTTCTTATATTCAATTTTGGCAAGTAGCGTGGTTAATCAAAAAAGAACAGCCACAACGATTTTAAAATCATTCTAGATTCTAGTCTTATGTTTCATTTTTTTCAACGCGACACTTTCATCTGCCAATGCCTCTGGATCGATGACTTGTTGCTGTTTAATCATCCGTCGTACGGGCAGGGCATTTTTCGGCTGGTTCGCAATGAAGGCGGCTTGGACACGATTGTGTTCATCCAGGTAGAAGTTCGTAAATGCATGGGATTCCAGCGATCCCCGCAGGACGGTTTTGGTCCATTGCTTAGCATGGCCAAAATATTGGAAGCGGCTGCCATGCTGGTCTGACCAAAAGTACGGTATATATGTGTAGGGGGATGATTGCGGTTGCAATATGTTTTGAGCAACGGTCTTGGCATGGTTGACAGCATGATCCCAATGTTCCACACGGATCGGCGTTCCACGATACGGCCATAACGTGCAATCCCCTGCAGCAAATATGTCAGGAATCGAGGTCTCGCCAAATTCATTCACAGCATAACCGCCATCTGCCTCTAAATCCGGATGCGAGACAACCGTGTTCGGTGTTGCCCCTACCCCGATCATGACTGCCCGGCATGGAATCCGTTGCCCACCGGCTGTGACGGCTTCCTCAACGGTTGACTCCCCGTTAAATTGCACAACCGAATCGTCGAAAATCACATTAACACCATGACAATCGTGTAAATTAAGTAAAAAAGCGGAGATGTCCCGGCCAACGATCGCTTCCATAGGGTACAACGACCGCTCGACAATCGTCACATCCATTCCCAGCTGCTTCAATGACGAAGCCAGTTCAGCGCCAATAAACCCAGCACCGATAATTACGACCTCATTCACATGCTGCATATGTTGTTTTATGGCGATGGCATCTGCCATTCGCCGTAAGTAAAAAATGCCTTGAAGGTCATCGCCCGCAATCGATAAGGTCCGTAAACTGGATCCCGTTGCGAGCAGAAGTTTATCCCAATCATAAGAAGAACCATCTTTGGCTGCGATGGTTTTCCGAACAGGATCGACGTCTGTCACGTCAACACCGAGCTGCAAATCGATGTCTAATTTTTCATAAATCGCAGGGTCCCGCAATAACATACTTGCTTCATCCATTTTTCCGGTCAACCATTCCTTCGATAAAGGCGGGCGGTCATAAGGCATTTGCCTGTCGCGGTCCATTAGCACAACCCGGCCTTGATAGCCTTCCGTTCGCAGGCTCTCAGCGGCATGCACCCCTGCAATGCCTGCTCCGACAATCACCGTTGTGTTTTCATCAGACACGATTTCATCCCCTTTCCCTGCTCACCCAGATCGATCCGTCAGCTTCGATTGCTTTATAGACCTGCAACGGGGTGTCTGCCGGCCCTTCCAGCACCGAACCATCACGGATATCGAAGCAGGCAAAATGCAGCGGACACGTTAGGCACGTTCCATCCAATTCCCCGTCGGCCAACTCAGCATACGCGTGCGAACATATTCCCTGTACAGCATACACGTTTCCTTCACCCCGGCCGACAACAACCGTCTCCGTTCCTATTTCACACTCAAAAAGATCATCCTCTTCAAGCTCAGAACTTGAACAGACATAAATATAAGCATTATCTGACACCGGATTCGATCCCTCTGTATGTTGCATCGTTATCCTCCTTGCGTTTGTTTCGTTCATATTTGGTTGCCACGTCCCGACGTTAAAACCAGTTCATCGGCTCAGGTTTCAGGTTCTGGAAAATATGCTTCGTTTCCTGATATTCTTCCAATCCCGATTTGCCAAGTTCACGACCGATTCCGGATTGTTTATAGCCGCCCCACGGCGCTTGCGGGAAGTACAAGTTCACGTCGTTGATCCAAACCGTTCCCATTCGCATTTTGGCAACGCAGCGCTCCGCTTTGGCGATATCATTCGTAAACACACCGCCGGAAAGCCCATAAATGGAATCGTTGGCAAGCCTGATGGCCTCTTCTTCGGTTGTGAATTTTTCCACGGTTACCACCGGACCAAAGCCTTCTTCCTGCACAACACGCATGTCGGTCGTGCAATTGACCAATACGGTTGGTAAGTAGAAGAAGCCGTTCTGCAATTCCGGTTCTTCCGGACGCCCCCCGCCGACAGCGACCGTTACGCCTTCTTTTTTGCCGTTTTCGACATATTCGACCACTTTACTTAAGTGTTCTTTGGAAATAAGCGGCCCCATTTGGGTTGAAGCGTCAAACCCGCTGCCAAGCTTGATGTTTTTCACCCGTTCAACGAGTGCCTCCACGAGATCATCGTGGATGCTTTCCTCAACCAGCAAGCGGGTCCCCGCTGAACAAATTTGCCCGGCATGGAAAAACACCGCATTCATCGCCTGGTCAACAGCTGTATCAAAATCAGCATCGGCGAACACGATATTCGGGTTTTTACCGCCCAGTTCCAACGCCAAATTTTTCACATTGGAACTGGCCGCCTGCATGATTTTTTTACCGGTGTGAATTCCGCCTGTAAACGAAATGAGGTCGACCTCTGCATTCTCGGACAGCTCCGCACCAACTGAATCGCCGGGCCCGAGCACCAGGTTGACAACACCAGCCGGGATGCCGGCTTCTGCCATTAACTCAAACACTTTCACCGATGTAAGCGGCGTGATTTCACTCGGTTTCATCACAAGTGTGTTGCCCGCTGCCAGCGCAGGAGCCAATTTCCAGGATGCCTGCAGCAACGGGTAGTTCCACGGTGTAATCTGGCCGCAGACACCGACCGGTTCATGGACCACCCTGCTCATTGAATTTGGAATAGGCGAATCGATTATCGCACCGCCATCCTTGCCCGCCATTTCCGCAAAATAGCGGAATACTCCGGCGATGTCATCCATGTCACCAAGGCTTTCCTCAACAGTTTTACCCGTATCAAGCGATTCGAGCTCAGCCAATTCATGCCGGTCCCGCTCGATCAGACTGGCGATGCGTTGAACCACCGCACCGCGTTCAATAGCAGGGATAAAAGCCCATTCCTTGTTGTCGAAAGCTTCACGTGCAGAAGCAATCGCGCGTTTCGCATCCTGCTCGTTCCCTTCCGCCGCCGTCGCGATGATTTTCTGATTGTAAGGATTGATAATGTTTCTTGTCATGCCGGAAATGGCTTCAACCCACTCACCGTTAATAAACATCTTTTGCATTCCATTCACCTCGTGCATCCTCTGGCAGGTTTATTTGTGTACAACCACATGGTCGTCCTCAATTGTCACATTGAAGCTGCGTAATTTTTTGTCGGGCTCAGCCAGCATACAACCGTCATTTTTAATGTCATACTCAAGCCCGTGCCACGGACAGCGGAGAATTTCGCCGTCGCGGATATACTCATAATTGCCGTGAATATCCGTTCGCTTGGTGTCTCCGCATAAAGCACCCTCTGAGAGTGGAGCACCCTGGTGCAGGCACCGATTGGCATATGCATAGAATTCTCCGTCTTTTGTGCGGCAAACAACGACCGGAATTTTCCCTAATGACGCACTTTTCATCTTACCGGGTTCGATATCTTCTTTTTTAAATACAACTTCCCGCATCATGTCACACTCCCTTGTTTTTGGGGCAATTTCGGATATGCTGCCCGTGCATTTTCGGAATAGATTTTTTCTGCCAGTGCTTCATCCAACTTAGGAAGTGCCTCCTGTGGAGAATCATAGTCCCAATGTGGGTAATCCGTTGCAAAACAGACCATATCCTCTGAACCCATTTGATCAATATACTGCATAAATTCTTTCTGGCTCATTTCTTCCACCGGCTGGGTCGTGAAACGAACGTGCTCGCGCATAATGTCACTCGGCATCCGCTTCATCCAAGGTATCTCGTGACGAAGTTCCTTGTACTGCTGGTCCATCTTTTTCATCAAATGTGGGGCATGCGTGAACCCGCCCTCGATCATAATAAGATGTAAGCCAGGGAATTTATCAAAGACGCCGTTAAACACCATGTTGGAAACTTCAATCATATGCGCGGTCGGCAGCATCGTATGCCATTCGATGAAATAACGCGGCCAACCCCCGAAATGGGTCGGTGGCTCATTATGGTGCATGCCAATGGATAAATTATAGCGCTCACATGCTTCATAAATGGGATGATAAAACGGATCTCCCCACGATGTTCGGTCAATCGGCAGCAATATTTGTACCATTTTCGGATGGGACCCGACCCGTTCGATCTCGCGGACCGCTTGCTGCGGATCCTGTGCCGCAATGTGAACCGATCCGTATAAACGGTTATCCTTTTCCAGCCAATTTTCAATTTGCCAATCGTTATAAGCACTTGCCAAGGCTGTTGCCATTTCGTACCAACCGTGCATGGATGACGGTGACGGATCTAGAGCACCGGTTAGAATGCCGTATTCATGGCCTTCTGCGTCGAGTAATTGCTCCTGCATAAAACCGAGATCGGTACCTGCAGCACCACCGTCTGGTGTGATTGCATCCGCCCGATCGACGCCAGCAACAGTTGGCTGAGTGTAAGGCATATGTTTTTCCTGCATCCAATGATTATCTGTTATATACCGTTTCCATGGATTTTCTAAGTAAGGGACAAGGTCCGCGTAGGTAGCTCTTTCATGGACGTCGGTATCAATGATACGACGTTGTTTCTGCTTCTTGCCGGTAGACTTTTGCGACATATGAAATCCTCCTATTCCGTTCTTAACAAACGATTAAAACGACTTGAAAAATCCATGCGCATGAACTAAATGTAGTCTACATAAACCCTCTGAAGACTGGCAAATCCAATTTCAGAAGTTGAGTGGCTTCAGTGAAGCTCAGTGAACGTCAGTGAAGCTCAGTGAGCAAAATTCGTCGAAATTTCGTGAAAGATTAACGTGAATATTCAGATAGTTGCACCCGTTCTCATAAGAAATCGGCATGTATTTACTTTCTTTTTCGATATGATAAGCTAATGAATGTGCAAAAACGCGTTGATCGAATGGATAATACATTGAGGGTGGTGGATGTGACGTGAACATAGAAACGTTTAAAACGTTTTGCCTTGTTGTTGAAGTAGGCAGTGTCAGTCAAGCAGCAAAATTATCATTTGTTTCGCAGCCGACCGTTTCCAAACAAATTCAACAGTTGGAAAGCGCATACGATGCTCTGTTATTTGAGCGAAAAAATGGCAGGCTGTCACTTACTGCAAACGGCGAAATTCTTTATCCGTACGCACGCTCAATTGTTGATGCGTACAACCGATCACAAGCGTCGATTCAAGAAAAACTTGAACACGCCAACACAACGCTTACAATAGGGGCCAGCTATACGATTGGCGAATATTTGCTGCCAAGTTTATTGGGGAAATTTAAAAAAGAACATCCCGAGGTAAAATTATCGTTAAGCATTAATAACACCCCCAAAATATTGGATGAATTAGCAAATGATGTTTTAGACCTTGCGTTGGTTGAGGGTGTTATTCACGACGACGATTTATTAGCCGAGAATTTTGCAGATGATGAATTAGTTTTAATTCACCCGCCTGAACATCCTTGGCGTGAGCGCGAAGGAATTGACATTGAAGAAATCACACACGAAAGAATGCTCTGGAGAGAGGCTGCTTCCGGCACACGCTTAATGATCGAAAAGTTTTTAAACGATAATAACGTCCTTGATAAAATGGGCAACTACATGGAGTTAGGAACTACACAAGCAATTAAAAGTGCCGTGGAGGCAGGCCTCGGGGTAAGTATTGTTTCACGATTGACGGTGGCCCAGGAACTTAAACAAGGCATGCTAAAAGAAGTTCCTATACGTCATCTGACCTTAAAACGTGATTTATGGCTCGTTCGAAAAAATGAGCGTTTCCACAAAAATAATGCCGTTTCATTTGTAAACTTTATCCGTCATTAGATATTCCAATTCCTTATAGCCTATGCCATTATCGAAATATACACACTTCATTCGCTCTGTTAAATTAAGGTATAGCGAACTGCGTAACCTGCTTGTCCGCATATAATTGCCCCTTCGCACTGGGACAGAGTGGCTGGTGGTTGTCCCAGCCGCCTGACAGCAGGATTACATACCAATACATGGAGTGAGATATATGACCGTATCGACAGCAATTGCTTTGTTCGTCACAGGTGTTTTGGCGGGATCTTATGGCACAGTGGTGGGTGCAGGCGGGGGATTTATATTTGTCCCGGCTCTTTTAATATTTTTTAACATGGAACCAGCCATTGCCGCAGGGTCCGGGCTGGTTATTGTCCTTATTAATGCTTTATCCGGGGTAACGGGGTATGCCCGGCAAAAAAGAATAAACTATAAAGCAGGATTACAGATTGGCATAGGGGCTGTCCCCGGATCTTTAGCAGGGGTATGGCTGCTCACATTTCAGTCATCAGAATCCACAGCATTCTACTGGATTTTTGCCACCGCCCTTCTCTCATTGGGCATATTTTTATTTTTAAAAAATATGACATCTAAAAACAAAGGTGATATGCCGGCAGCTTATAACCAAAATGCTGAAAAGGCGCGTTTAAGTACCAAGTGGTTTTTACCACTTGGGTTTTTCTTAGGCATTCTGTCAAGCTACTTAGGAATTGGCGGCGGCTGGGTGCTTGTACCTATTTTAATTTACATTTTCCGTTTTGCTGCACATAATGCTGCCGCCACATCGATTTTTTCATTATGTCTTTATACAACAACAGGTGCTTTTCTGCAATCCTTGTATGGGCACGTGGATTGGCCGACCGTGTTATGGGGCGGATTGGGCACCATAATCGGTGCTTATTTAGGTGTCAGTCTGTCCAAAAAAGTCTCAAGTAACGTCGTCATCCAAATGCTTTCCATGCTGCTCGTTGTGATGGGCATGCGTTTGTATTTTGGTTAATTCTTAATACCATAGAGAGACATTCCAGTGGGACAGTGATCACGTCCCCCTGTCCCCCAGTTCCAGTGCTTTCATGGTTGATGATTGAATGGCATTTATCAGTTCTGGGTTATCAGATATTTTTTCACCATACGATGGCATCATTTCTTTTAGTTTCGGTTTCCATTCATCGAGCTTGTGCGGGAAGCATGTTTCGATCAATTCAACCATATCAGAAACGGATGTTGACGCACCCGGCGACCCACCGAGTAGTGCGGCGAGCGATCGATCATGGCTGTGGACAACTTCGGTATCACTGAATTGAATGGTGCCCTTGCCGTCGGGTGTGTCTTTAATAACCTGAACGCGCTGTCCTGCAATTTTCAGCTCCCAATCCTCATCTTTAGCATCCGGGAAGTATTCGCGTAATTCATTCATCCGCTCTTCCTTGGTTAATCGCAATTGTTGAATCAAATACTGCATCAATGGGATATTCTTCGCTCCTGCCGCTAACATAGTCGTCATATTATCCGGCTTAATCGAAGCAAACAAGTCTTTATTTGAACCCGTTTTAAGAAACTTCGGCGAAAAACCTGCAAACGGACCAAAAATTAACGTTTGTTTCCCATCGATAAACCGCGTGTCCAAATGCGGTACAACAATTAACGGGGCACCAGGCGGATTCTTGCCATATACTTTGGCATAGTGCTGTTCAATGACCTCAGGATTTTTACATTCCAGATATTGGCCGCTTATTGGAAATCCGCCGATATGTTTCGCTTCAGGAATGCCGGTCTTCTGCAGTAAGGATAAACTACCTCCACCGGAACCGATAAACACAAACCGCGCTTTGTGCGTTCCAATCGCACCATTTTTATCCCGTACCTTCAATTTCCACATGCCATCATCGGTCTGCTTCACGTCCAGAACATTGTGCTCGTAATGGATGTTAACGTCTTCTCTTTCCAAATAATCAATCATTGTGCGCGTTAATTCACCGTAATTGACATCTGTACCGTCATCGAATCGCGTTCCGGCAACCGGTTCATTAGCTGCCCGGTTGTTCATAATTAGCGGAAACCATTCCTTTAACTGCTCCGGGTCATCGGAAAATACCATGTCTTTAAATAATGGATGCCCGGCCATTGTCTCGAAGCGTTTCTTTAAAAACGCCACATTTTCTTCACCTTTTACAAAGCTCATATGCGGCAGCCCGGTAATAAAATGTCTTGGTTTCTCGATTAAATCACGATTGGCCAAATAAGCCCAAAGTTGTCGTGATAATTGAAAGCGTTCGTTTATTCTGACAGCCTTACTTATATCAATGGACCCATCCGGCTGCTCCACGGTATAGTTTAACTCACATAACGCCGCATGGCCGGTTCCTGAATTATTTTTTTCATTCGAACTTTCACCCCCGGCAACGTCAAGCTGCTCAAACACGGTCATTTTCCAATCAGGTGCCAGTTCTTTAAGGAGTACACCCAAGGTCGCACTCATAATCCCGGCACCGATTAACACAACATCTGATGTTGATGATTCATGACTCATTTACATTCACCCCGTTTAGGAAATAAGTTTAGTATTCTATCGTTCCATGATACTCAGATAATCACTTGCTCTAAAAACACTGTCTCTGCCGTTCATGACTCTCTGCAATAAACTAAACCAGCAGCAAAGGTACAGTCAACGTTAGATCGAGTCGAGATAACTGAACAGCTCTCGATTGACCGAGCATGACGCCTCCCCTCGACAATATGTTACAATCTTTATTGCCCGGGCAATAAATTGGCGGATACTGTCGAGGCGGGCGTTAAAATCAGTATTTTCACTTGAACAAAAACGTGCTTAAGCAGTCTGCCGAGCGAAAGCGTCGAGCACCATTCCAATAAAACCTAGTCATCCAGCCATCTCAGCGATTCATACATAATCATCAATTGATCATCGTAACCCCATCCAATTCCATCTGAACCGGCAACGACCTCATATAAACGCTCGTGTAATTGTTCAAATAATGATTCGTCCGCTTCACATGCCGAAATAACGTCGCCATACACCGATAACATGCTGGTATAGAATCTCTCATCGATATCACCGAAAGCTGTGGTAAATTCAGTGCCAAATTCGACATAACAAAGCATTAAATCGATTGTTTTGGCATCGTCATGTGTGAGTTTTTTAAAATCAGTAATGGCCTGTTTGGCTTTTGCCAAACGCAATTTGCCGTGCCCTCCAGCCGGAAAAAATTCATCCTCAATCGCTTTCTTTGCCCGATCGAAAAGCTCCTGCGTCTTTTCCTCACCGTTGAATTTCAACGTTAAATAATCCTTAACGTCACCGTTCAGTTTATAAAGCTCAGTAATGACCTCTATAAGTTCCTTGTGATCGAAGTCCTTCAGATGTTTTTTCAACTCAGGAATTTTTAGATTTGTACTTGTGCTGGTTGTCATTTTTCCCCTCCATTTGCTCTTTCAAGATTAATCTGTTTTTATATTATCCTATCTAATGGGGAACTGCAAAAACTAGATTAAATTATTCGGATGTACGTGCTTTAGAACTCACTCAATTTTCGCAAATGCGTTTCAACTATTCATTCGAAAGAGGGACAAAAACGAAAAAGCTCCAATAAAAATTCAGTGCAGGGGCAACGCCATGCCCACTGCACTGAATTCCACTAAATAAACATACTTATAATTAATGAAACACCAAATCCGACGAATGCAATGATTGTTTCCATAACTGTCCATGATTTGAGTGTATCCTTTTCTGACATTCCAAGGAAACGGCTTACCATCCAGAATCCTGAATCATTCACATGAGAGGCAATGGTTGCACCGGAGGCAATGGTTATAACAAGCAATGCAAGCATTGGACCCTCAATGCCAAGTGTACCAATTACCGGTGAAATCAGACTTGCAGCCGTAACCATGGCGACCGTTGCTGAACCTTGTGCAATACGAACGGCCGACGCGACGATAAAGGCGAACACGATAATCGGCACATTCAGATTCTGCATTGTCTCGGCAATTACATCACCGATCCCGGTTGCAACCAACACTTCACCGAACACGCCACCGGCACCGGTGATCAAAATGATAACACCAGCGGGTTCCAACCCTTTAGTGGCAATCTGTTGGATGTCTTCTTTTGTATAACCGCGACGCGTTCCCAACAAATAAAACGTTAACAACGCTGTAATGGTTAATGCTACGCCGGGATTACCGATAAATGTTAGTACACTTTTCGCTGTGCTGCCATCAGCAACCATTGCACTGGAAAACGTGTTCAACAAAATAAGTACCAAAGGCAGCAAGATCAATGAAGCGATCATTTTAAAGCTAGGTAACTCTTTATCGTACTCTTTGCCTCTGGCTGTTTCCGCCATATTCTCGAGCATCTCTTTCGGCACTTCAATATGCATTTTTTTGGAGATATACGTTCCAAAAACCGGTCCGGCAAGAACAGCTGCCGGGATCCCCGCCATTAATCCAAACAGGATGACCCAGCCAAGATTGGCATCCAGTAAAGAGGAAACGGCAATTGGACCAGGGGTTGGCGGCACAAAACTATGTGTGACAGCAAGACCTGCCAACAATGGAATCGCAAAAAAGAGCAACGATTTTTTCGTTTTTTGTGCAAGACTATATAAAATAGGTACTAAAATAACAAATGCAACATCCAGAAATACGGGTATTGAAATAATAACACCCGTCAACATCAGCGCCCAATTGACGCGCTTTTCCCCGAACTTGTCCATCAATGTCATGGCCAGACGTTCCGCACCGCCGGAAGCCTTTAATATTTCACCAAACATTGAGCCGACACCAATTATAACGGCGACCTCAGCTACTGTTCCACCCATCCCGTCGTTGACCGCTTGGAGGACTTCAGATGGGTTCATTCCTGATAGAAGCCCGACCAGATAGCTGACGACGAGTAATGCGAGGAACGCCTGCAGCTTTGTTTTGATAACAAGGAATAGCAATAAGGCTATCCCAAATGCGGCAAGTAAAATTAATCCGACAGTCGACATTTATATTTCCCCCTAAATTTGTTTAAATTACACGTTTAATAGATTGTTAGACTACCATTCGGCAAATGTGCCGTCTTTGTTACGCCAAACAGGATTTTTCCATCGATGACCCGTTTTCGCCGCTTCGATCACCCGGGCTTCATCAATTTCGACTCCAAGCCCCACGCCTTCAGGAATTTTCACCGACCCATTGGCATATTTGAATAGATCCGGGTTTTCGAGATAATCCAACAAATCACTGCCTTGATTGTAATGGATTCCCAGACTTTGCTCCTGAATAATACAGTTTGGTGTGCAGGCATCCAGTTGCAGTGAGGCGGCCAGATTGATTGGACCCAATGGCGCATGAGGTGCTACCGCCACATCAAATGTTTCAGCCATCGTTGCAATCTTTTTCGACTCCAAAATACCGCCGGCGTGAGATAAATCAGGCTGAATAATGTCCACCACACCATCAGTCAACATTTGCTTAAATCCCCAGCGTGTATAATTGCGTTCCCCTGCGGCAATTGGAATCGTGGTATGGTTGGCAACAGCCTGGAACGCTTCCAGGTTTTCGGCCAGCACTGGTTCTTCGATAAACATCGGCCGGTAAGGTTCGAGCTCTTTTACAAGAATTTTTGCCATTGCTTTATGCACGCGCCCATGAAAATCAATCCCGATTCCAAAATCATCTCCGACCGCTTCACGAATGGCTGCCACGCGGCTGATCGCAGCATCCACCTTCGAATAACTATCAATATAATTCATTTCTTCAGTTCCATTCATTTTGATGGCAGTAAATCCGGCGTCCGCTTTTTCCTTTGCAGCAGCGCCGACATCCTGTGGCCGATCACCGCCAATCCACGAATAAACCTGAATGTCATGACGGGCGGCCCCGCCGAGCATTTCATAAACCGGCATATTATAATACTTGCCTTTAATATCCCAGAGCGCTTGTTCAATTCCGGAAATAGCGCTCATGAGGATTGGTCCGCCACGATAAAAACCACCGCGGTATAAAACCTGGAAATGATCTTCAATGTGACGGGGATCTTCCCCGATCATATAGTCCATCAGTTCAGTAACACAAGCCTCTACGGTATAGGCTCTTCCCTCGACAATTGGCTCTCCCCATCCGCTGATGCCTTCATCCGTTTCAATTTTTAAAAACAGCCACCTTGGCGGAACTTGATATAATTTAAAATCCGTTATTTTCATGTTGATACACCTTCAATCGCTTCAATAAATTGTCGTGCGTTGTCTTTCATGGCTTGCAAATCGTCGTCTGTCATTGGTGAACCGGTTTTGACAAGTGCACTGCCAAGCCCTGCCGCAACAGCCCCTTTCTCAAAATACGCCCGAACGTTTGACAAATCGATGCCCCCGGTGGGCATTAACGGTACATGAGGCAGCGGGCCATGGACATCTTTCATATAGCTTGGGCCCATTACCCCTGCCGGAAATACTTTAACCAAATCTGCCCCATGTTCATAAGCGGTCAGAATTTCGGTTGGTGTCATTGCACCGGGAATGGAAACCACGCCATACCGTTTGGTCATTTCAATCGTCCGTGTATTCACGGTCGGGGAAAAAATGAATTTTGCACCCGCCATAATGGCCGTTCTGGCTGATTCCGGATCTAAAACCGTTCCTGCCCCAACAACCATTTTCTCATCAAAAGCTTGATTCACTTCATTTATTACCGTTTCCACACGCGGTGTATCCATCGTGATTTCCAGAATACGGATACCGCCGTCATAAAGTGCTTCAGCGATCGGCATCACATCATCAAGATTCGCCCCGCGTACAACTGCGACCAACTTATGCTTCATAATTGTTTGTAATGTGTTTATCATAAAACGCTCCTTATCGTTCAACATCACTTTGGTTCCGATTAGTTATAAAGTCCACGAGCCGGTCTTTTTCCGGCAGCCCTTCAACATCACCGGGTGCCATCACAACCATTGCCCCAACAGCATTTCCTCTCTGAACCGCATCCTTCATGTCCAATCCATCCAGCAAGCCGGATAAAACACCGGCTGAAAATCCATCTCCGGCTCCAACCGGATCCACTACTTCCGGAACCTCGAATCCTTCGGCATACCCTTCAGCGGCATTATTCAGGTAATATGCGCCCGTCCCGCCTAATTTTAAAATAACAGTGGACGCGCCTTTTTCCCGAAATGTTCGTGCAAGTTCTTCCGGTGTTCCGTTTCCGAATAAAAATTCAGCTTCTTCAATCCCCGGCAGTACGATATCTGCTTTTTGAACAAGTTCGGTCAAAACCTTCCTGGCCTTGTGGTCAGGCCATAGTTTACGCCTTAAATTCGGGTCGAACACCACGTTTACCCCATGGGCCCGTGCGTAGTCGATTGCGGTTAAAACGGTTTCATAGCAACTATCACTCAATGCCGGTGTAATCCCGGTAACATGCAAATAGTTCGCCTCAGCAATATATGACTCATCCACATCACCAGGTTTCAGCCTGCTTGCTGCCGAGCCCTGCCGGTAATACTTCACCCGCCATTCGCCGGGCGCCAGTTTTTCCTTGAAAAACAAGCCGGTATCAGCTGTTTCATCAAGGATAACCTGGCTCGTATCAACGCCTTCACCGCGAATAAATGCGTTGATTTTTTTACCGAATTCATCATCGCCAAGGCGGCTGATCCACCCGGACTGAAAGCCGAGCCGTGCCAGACCAATGGCCACATTAGACTCGGCACCCGCTACACGATTCGAAAAGCGATCGGCATAGCGCATCGGACCGGGGTTATCCGGGGTGAAAAGCATCATTGTCTCCCCGAGTGTGACAACATCCATCCACCCTCACCTCTTTTTCGTTTTTTAACCAGTTTTGTTATTCCTGCCCCAAATGTTTGCGCTGAAACGACGCAATGCTTTCATACTCTTCGGTAAGCATCCGTGACAGGCGAATATAAATCGGAAGCAGCTCCCGGTAAACATTCGTCGTCGCTTCATCAGGAACGTGCGTGTTTGTATTGCCGACCATTTCCGAAACCACACTGAAGTCATCAACTTCTCCGATTGCATACATGCCCAGTACAACTGCCCCCAGACAGGAACTTTCAAAGCTTTCCGGTACGGTTACCGGCTTATCAAAAATATCCGCCATCATTTGCCGCCATGTTTCAGATCGCGCAAAACCGCCCGTTGCCTGAATACTTTGCGGCTCCCCGGTAAGTTCTTCAAGCGCAAGCAATACCGAGTACAGGTTATACAGCGTCCCTTCAAGCACCGCTCGTACCATATGTTCTTTTTTGTGATGAATGCTTAATCCGAAAAACGACCCGCGGGCGTTCGCATCCCATAGTGGTGCGCGTTCGCCTTTTAAGAACGGATGAAAAATCAGCCCGTCCGACCCCGCGTTCACACCTGAAGCCATTTTTGTAAGAACATCATACGGATCAAGCGATAAGCGTTTAGCTGTTTCAACTTCAGCAGCGGCAAACTCATCACGGAGCCACCGCAAAATAATCCCGCCGTTATTTACCGGACCGCCGATGACCCAATGGTTTTCCGTCAATGCATAACAGAAAATACGCCCTTTCGGATCCGTTTTAGGCTCGTTATACACTGTCCGGATGGCACCGCTAGTACCAATCGTTACGGCAATCACCCCTTCTTCAATCGCATTGACACCAAGGTTGGATAGGACCCCATCACTTGCCCCGATCACAAACGGAATATCAGCGTTGATTTTCATATAAGTGAGATGTTCCTCATAAGCGCCTGTTAATTGATGTGTCGTCGGCACAATAGCAGATAGCTGATCACGTGAAATGCCTGCCAGATTTAAAGCTTCCTCATCCCAATCAAGCGTCGTCAGATTAAATAACCCGGTAGCCGATGCGATTGAATAATCAACGACATATTTTCCAAATAGTTTTAAGAAAACATATTCTTTAATGGAAATAAATTTGGCTGCTTTGTTAAACATATCCGGCTTTTCTTCCTTCATCCAAACCAACTTCGCCAATGGAGACATAGGGTGTAGTGGAGTGCCGGTCCGCAAATAAATTTCATGACCATTATGTTCTTCTTTAATTTTCCGTGCGTGATCAGCAGCCCTTGTATCCGCCCACGTAATGCTGTTTGTCAGTAACTCTCCTTCATTGTCCAAAGCAATCAAGCTATGCATGGCGGAACTGAAGGAAATGAATTGGAGCTGCTCCGGCGAAATATTACTTTTGCGCATGGACTCCCGAACCGTCATAAGTACTGCATTAAAAATCTCCTGGGGATCCTGTTCCGCTACCAATGTATTTGGTGTGTGGAGCGGATAATTGATCGTATGGTCCGCTATGACTTCACCGCTTTTTTGGTACAGCACCGCCTTTGTGCTTGTTGTACCAATATCAACTCCCAGGTAATATCTTTGCTGCGCCATCGTGCTTCCTCCTAATTTAAAACTACTTTTTCACGGTATCGTGACCACCGAATTCGTTTCTTAATGCGGCAACAACTTTTCCGGCGAACGTATCATCTTCCTGTGAGCGGTAACGCATCATAAGCGACAAAGCAATCACCGGCGCGGCAACCTGTAAATCGAGTGCCGTCTCAACCGTCCATTTTCCTTCCCCGGAGGAATTCATAACGCCCCGAATCTCATCCAGATTGGCATCTTTAGAAAACGCACTTTCCACAAGCTCCATCAACCAGGAACGGATAACAGACCCATTGTTGAACACGCGGGCAACCTGTTCATAGTCATAATCGAATTCGCTTTTATCCAGAATATCGAATCCTTCGCCGATTGCCTGCATCATCCCATATTCCATCCCGTTATGAACCATTTTCAAAAAATGACCGCTGCCGCATTTGCCGGTATAAAGGTAACCATTCTCAACCGATACATCCTTAAACAGTTGCTCGATTTCCTTAAACTTTACCTTGTCGCCGCCAATCATCGTGCAAACACCCGACCTGGCGCCGTCAACACCACCGCTCGTGCCGCAATCAAAGAAATATATGCCATGTGCTTTTAATTGCTCAGCATGCGTGAGGGTATCTTTATAATTTGAATTTCCGCCATCGATTAAGATATCGCCCTCGTCAAGCAACGGGGTAAGTTCATCGATAACGGCGGCAGTAACCTCGCCTGCCGGCACCATAAGCCAAATTTTTCGGGGTAAAGGCAACCTTTCAACAAGTTCACGCAAAGACCCGGCGATCTGGAGGTTTTCGCTGTCAACGCTTTCAATCGCTGCCGCATTTGTATCAAATCCCAAAACTTTATGGTGGTGGTCGACCAAGTTCAACGATAAATTAAGCCCCATTTTTCCAAGTCCAATCATGCCAATTTCCATAGTATCCTCCTGTTGTCGTGAAATTTTTTTCCGTTTAAATGAAATTATATCAAATTTTTTTCTGTATGCAATGTTTTATGCAAACGAATTTTCAGATATACTATAAAGTAGTCGGTAAGGAGCTATTACGATTGCTCCTGCCATTAGGTTGGCAATCCACAATTAATGATTGCTGATTCACATAAATTTAAGCTTCATCGTAAGGGGAATCATTATGGTAAATAATAACCAACACTGCCTCGCCAGCATTCGAAGCAATTATGGAAAATTCAGTGATAAAGAAAAAGCCATTGCTGATTTTATTTTAGAGAATCCCCAGGAAATCATTCACCATACGATTAATCAAATTTCAGAAAAACTTGGGCTCGCCGAGTCAACGGTTTTCCGTTTCTGTCAGCGAATTGGTTTCAAAGGGTTTCAAGCCATGAAAATTGCACTTGCGGCTGAGGTTGTCACACCGATTAAAGCTATTCATGAAAAAATTGATGAGAAAGATAGCACGGGAGGTATCACTGAAAAAGTTTTCCGTTCTAATATCAAAACAATTGAGGATACACTTCATATTCAGGATGAAACAATGATCGGAAAAGCTGTGGAAGCCATTCTACACGCAAGGAAAGTTCAATTTTTCGGCAGCGGCGGGTCTGCGCTCGTTGCAATGGACGCGTATCATAAATTCATCCGGAGCGGCATTGATGTCAGTGCCAATCTCGATTCGCACATGCAGATTATGTCCGCATCCCAAATGACCAATGACGACGTTGCCGTTCTTATTTCGCACAGCGGCTCAACAAAAGACTTACTCGATATCATGCACGTTTTACAAGAAAAGAAAATCCAAACAATCGCTATTACAAATTTTGCCAAATCACCGCTAACCGAAAAAGCAGACATGTCACTATACACCGTTGCTGAAGAAACCGATTTTCGCTCGGAAGCACTATCATCAAGAATTGCCCAGCTTTCCATCATAGATGCGCTTTATACGAATGTAATGATTGCGAATAATGAAGCCGGCCAGAAAGCCTTGCAGAAAATGCGGGAAGGCATAAGTTTAAAGCGTTTATAAATTATTCGTTTAATCCATGACAATCAAAAACCACCGATCAGCAACTGATCGGTGGTTTTTAATAGCTTTGGAATCATTGCAGTGACAGGCCGGTTTCCGGCACATGTCTTCCTGTTCCGGCCCATGTTTCGCTGTTCGGGAACAAAAAAGCTGTTCTATTAATTGATCATTAAAAGAACAGCTCTCAATGGTTTCTTTATGGGATATGTGGAGCTTCAAGGTATGCAATTAGTGTTTTAAGAAACCGTGCTGCGGGTGCCCCATCAACAACTTGATGATCAAAAGTCAAACTGAGTGGAAGCCGTTTACCATCAGCAATTTTGCCCTGTTTTCTAAATAGATAGTCTTCAATTTTGCCAATGCCCAAAATAGCAATTTCAGGCGGATTAATAATGGGCGTGAAAAAATGAACCCCAAAAGAACCGAGATTTGTTATCGTAAAGGTGCTTCCACTCATCTGCTCTGTTGACAACTTTTTAGAACGGGCCAGTTCCGCTACGTTATTTATCGCTTCGTGCAGTTGTTCAATTGAATACTGGCCGGCATCCTTAATGACCGGCACAAGCAATCCGTCGTCGGTATCTGTGGCAACTCCCAGATTGACGGTCTCGCTTTGGTTCAATAACCCATTGTCGTACGTTCCATTCATGTAGGGATGTTCTTTTAGTGCTTTAATTGTTTGATAAATAATCCACGTGTTCCAACTCAGCTTAGTGTCATACGCCGCTCTTTTTTCAGCAAGTGCGGTAACATCCGCATACGCCGTTTCTGTGAGTTGAGCGGTGTTTTGCAAACTGTCTTTCATACGGTCAGCAATTGTCCGGCGCATGCCTTCTAAAGCTTGTCCAAACCGTTCATTGGAAGACTGACTCCCGGCAGCATTTTTAATATCATCTTCCGTTATTTTTCCACTCCGCCCTGTACCTTCAATTTGGGTCAGATCAACATCGAGATCCTTAGCCAGTTTTCGGAGACGCGGGGCAACTCTGACAAACGCTTTTTGACTTGAATTTTGTCCTCGTTCCTTCCTTGAACTTGCCTCAGGCCCCGTTTCTTTTTCATTCTGCATGCTGCTTTCAAACCGGGTGCGGATGATACACAGCACATCCCCGACATTTGCTGTTTCCCCTCGTTTGATTAAAATCTTTTCCAAAATCCCATCCGTGTCGGCTTCGATTTCCGAAACTGCTTTTTCCGTTTGAACTTCCACCAGCACATCGCCTGTTGTAACAGCATCACCTTCTTGTTTAAACCACAGAACGATTGAACTTTCATC
The DNA here is from genome assembly GCF_900112705.1 of Lentibacillus persicus. Taxonomy (GTDB): domain Bacteria; phylum Bacillota; class Bacilli; order Bacillales; family Amphibacillaceae; genus Lentibacillus; species Lentibacillus persicus. The sequence continues at coordinate 210,453 of NZ_FOMR01000005.1, read as the reverse complement.
ATGATCCTCACTGATTTTGGGAAGTTTTACCTCAGACATGACGGTCACTCCTTATGTTAACTGTCCAGCATATCCTTTACCTGTTTATAGATTTTTTCCGCACTTGGGACGACATGCTGCTCCAGTGGCCGGCTGTATGGAATAGGCACATCCGGAATCGCCATCCGTTTTATAGGCGTATCCAGATCATACAGTGCTTCTTCTGCCACTACAGCACTGATTTCTGATGTCATGCCGTACGATAAATAATCCTCATCCACGACAAGTATGTTATGCGTTTTTCTAACAGAGTTAAGAATTGTTTCTTTATCCAGCGGGACGAGCGAACGAAGATCAATAACTTCAGCCTCAATGCCTTCTTCAGCCAATCGTTCCGCAGCTTCCAAAGCGTACACTGTCATCATTTGGATACCGACAATCGTGACATCACTGCCTTCCCGGGCAACATTGGCTTTACCTAAAGGAACCGTGTATGCGTCTTCCGGCACGTTGCCGACAGAGGCTTCAAGCGGGTCCATCCATCCGAGGCCCTGCAGCGTTTTATGAAACATGAAAACAACCGGATTATCATCCCGGATGGCAGATATCATCATACCCTTCAAATCATAAGGTGTCGTTGGCGCAACCACTTTCATACCGGGCAGATGGGCGAAGGTTGCATAAAGTGTCTGTGAATGCTGGGCAGCATCGTTATATTCGCCGCCGACAGCCGTCGTTAAGACCATCGGAACTTTCACATTTCCACCTGACATGTAATGAATTTTCGCCATGTGATTATAAATTTGATCCATGCAAACACCAAAGAAATCGGTAAACATTAATTCCGCAATCGGTCGCATTCCTTCAGTAGCAGCACCAATGGCAGACCCAACGATTGCCGATTCAGAAATAGGCGTGTCCATAATCCGATCAGGGCCAAATTTATCAAGCAGCCCTTCTGTTGAACCAAATATGCCGCCATATTTTCCGACATCTTCTCCCAATACGAATACATCGTCGTTTTGTTCCATTTCCTGAGCGATTCCCTCTGCCATCGCTTTATTGCCCGTCAGCATCCGCTCTTTTTTTGCCGTTTCCATCATAGCGCCTCCCATCATATGGTTTTAAACAAAAACATCCTCCAACGCAGCCTCTGAAACGGGGTACTCACTGCCACGTGCAAATTGATATGCCTGATCAACTTCCGACTTTATAACATCTTCACGCTCGTCTAATTCACTTTCTGTAACAAAACCCTGATCAATGACATACTGTTTTAAACCGGCAATCGGATCTTTTTTACGCAGTGCTTCCACTTCGCCATCTTCCCGATAAAGTTCCGGGTCACCTTGGAAATGACCCAAATAACGATAGGTTTCAATTTCAATAATCGTCGGTCCCTCTCCTGCACGTGCACGTTCAACCGTTCTTTCGGAAGCTTCATACATGGCAATCGGATCATTGTTCGTGACTTTTTCGCCGGCTATCCCGTACGCAGAAGACCGCACATCATTCGTTTCCACGGAAGTGGCAACATCCTTTGGAACTGAAATTCCATAGTTATTATCCTCAACCACAACGATAAAAGGCAATTTCCATAACGCCGCCATATTTAGCGCCTCATGGAAAGCTCCCGCGTTCGTTGCACCTTCCCCAATAAAAGCAACTGAAACAGCATCACTCTTCCGCTTTTTGGCTGCCAGTGCAGTCCCAACTGCTTGCGGCATACCGGCTGCAACGATGCCACTGCATGAAAACTTAACGGCTGGATCAAATAAATGCATGTGGCCACCTTTACCTTTACCCAAGCCGGATTCTTTGCCAAATATTTCAGCCGTCATCCTTTTAAGATCGACACCTTTTGCAATCGCGTGGTGGTGCGGGCGATGCGGCGACATAACCGTATCTTCATCGGTTAAATGGGCACATATGCCAGCTGCGGCAGGTTCCTGTCCCGTGGACAAATGCATTTCTCCAGGCACAAGACCGGCCCCAATATTAAACGGCGACTTCCCTTCCATATACACACGTTCCATGGTCTCTTCATAATACCGGGACTTGAACATGGTGTCGTACATCCACAAGAGTTTATCCTCAGGTATCCCCATTCCAAAACCCTCCTCTTAGTGATTAAAAAATTGACCGATGCTTGCTCTCCCAGCGCAACAGCTGTTATTCACACCTCCTTCACGTTCCAGATTGACATTAGGTTACGAGAAAGCGCTTACAAAACTAGTATAATCTAAAAAAGGCGCTAATTCCAGTCACTTATTCCAAAAATTCGTAAAATTCATTTGACTAAAAGAGGGGAGCGTCCCCCCATTCTTACATTAAAACAAAACGAATCCCCACCAGTGTGGTGGCGAACTGGTGGGGGATTCGTTTGCTTGTCAAGCGGGCGCGAATCGAACTGATGCCCGCTATGTTTTGTTGTTTTCACTTGCATCTACAACGACACTTGCAACAGCGTCTCCCGTGACATTCACGGATGTTCGCATCATATCAAGGATACGGTCAATGCCACCTACTAACGCTATTCCCGCCAGCGGCAGGTTCACTGCACTCAGTGCCATTGTGAGCATAATCAAGCCTGCACCGGGCACCCCCGCTGTTCCAATCGAAGCAAGCGTGCCAATCAGGACGACAGTAGTCATCTGTGAAAGTGACAGGTCCGCTCCGAAATATTGGGCAATAAACATGGAACACAAACCGACATACAGAGCAGTTCCGTCCATATTAATGGTAGCCCCCAACGGCAAAACAAACGTACTCGTTTCTTTTGAGACGCCGAGGTTTTCCTGCGTATTCTTAAGCGTTACGGGCAACGTTCCTGAACTGCTGCTTGTACTGAATGCAACAGTAAAAGCTGGAAAAATCCCTTTGAAAAAACGAACCGGGCTCATTTTGCCGAATTGTTTAACAAGCAATGCATAAACGACGAATATTTGCAAAATACACGCTGCCATCATAGCCAAAATCAGCTTCAACAGTGGTAATAGTACCTCTGCGCCATATTCGCCTACAACCGGTGCCAATAAGCCAAACACGCCGATAGGAACAGTTACCATGACCATGCTAGTAATTTTGTACATGACCTCTGCAAATCCATCAAAAAACTGCTGAACAGGTTTTGCTTTTTCACCTACCAAGGTAATCGCAATTCCGATAAATAAAGCAAAAAAGATAATTTGCAGCATATTCCCCGACGTCAGGGCTTCAAACGGATTTTCAGGGATAATATTTAATATGGTTTGTACAACACCCTCCGTTTCATTCGGTTCAGGCGCTTCTTGTCCTTCCAGCGATACATCAATCCCGCTGCCCGGTGAAAAAACTTTACCCGCCACAAGCCCCAACGTTATGGCAAGCATACTTGTAAACAAGTAAAATACCACCGTTTTCCCGCCTAATCTTCCGAGTTTCTTAACATTATTTGTACTGGTTACCCCTACTACAAGCGTAGCTAGCACCAAAGGCGCGATAATAAATTGAATCAAACGCAAAAATAGATCGCCAAGCGGCTGAACAACTTGCATTTTGTCACCAAATATTAAACCGGTTACAATTGCGAGAATAAATGCAATAATTAACTGCCATATAAGACTTTTCTTCATCATGTGTCCCCAATCTCTAGTTTGTTTTTTGTCATTTTACGCTAGTTATTAACCTATCACATTTCTGCAGGACCGCACAACTTGGAATTTAATTCCACCAGCTTTGCGGTGTTAACTCCAGTCCAGTCAGGGTTTTAATAGAAATAGTGGCATTAGTGCGTGTACTGCCGGCCATTGTAACTTGCTCTCCGGCACTTGTTTTCCTGTACGCGCCCATTATAAAAGGGGCAGGGTTGGCCCTTTGTCCCATTTCACCATGTACATAATCTTCATACTTATTGTATAATTAAAACATTGTACACGCAGCTTAAGAAATCAACTTCATAAACGCAACATTCGGGAAATGACAGGCACATATAAAGAAGGAGGGATAACCCGAATATGCTTAGTGTGACAGATTTAAAGAACATGAAAGACTCCGGGGAAAAGATTACGATGGTCACAGCTTATGATTACCCGTCTGCCAAGCAGGCTGAACACGCTGGAATCGATATGATTCTTGTTGGCGATTCATTGGGAATGGTTGTACTCGGATACGAATCAACCGTTGAGGTAACGGTCGATGATATGATTCACCATGCCAAAGCTGTCAACCGCGGGGCACCGGATACATTAACCGTAGTGGATATGCCGTTTATGTCCTACCACATTTCGCAGGAGGATTCACTCCGTAACGCCAAACGGATTTTTCAGGAAACGAGTGCCCAAAGCCTGAAAGTGGAAGGCGCTTCAGGGGATATTCCCGAATTGATAAAACGGTTGACCGACGCAGGAATACCGGTCATCGCCCATTTGGGCCTTACCCCACAGACAGTTAATGTGCTCGGAGGTTTCAAAGTCCAGGGAAGAGACGAAGCCACCGCCCAAAAGCTGCTCGACGACGCAAGGAAAGTAGCTGATCACGGTGCGGCCGCTCTTGTGCTGGAATGTGTTCCAACCGAATTAACGAACATTATCACGAATGCGATCGATATTCCCACCATTGGAATTGGCGCCGGGGTCGATTGCGACGGTCAGGTCCTTGTTTATCACGATATTCTGAAATACGGTGTTGACAGGCTTCCGAAATTTGTGAAGTCATATACCGACTTAAATGAAAAAGGAACCGAAGCACTGAGAAACTATCATTCGGATGTGAAGCAGGAAACGTTTCCTTCCGCCGACCATTCTTTTTTCATGAAAAATAAGCAAAACTTGCCTGAGCAAGATTAAGGTGTGGCTTGTATGAAAATTGTACGAACAGTCGATGAAATGAAACGAACCGTAGCAGTATATCGTGATCAAAAGAAACAAATCGGATTTGTCCCTACGATGGGATTTTTGCATGAAGGCCATTTAAGCCTGATGAAAGAAGCAAACAAGGAAAATGACATTGTTGCAGCGAGCATTTTTATCAACCCACTGCAATTTGGGCCAAATGAGGATTATGAACGTTATCCACGAGATGAAACGGCAGACGCGCGTGCGGCCGAAAACGCAGGTGTTGATGTATTATTTATCCCTGATCCGACAGAAATCTATCCGGCTCCAATGCAAATCCAGCTTGGCATCAAGGGTCGCGCTGACGTGTTGTGCGGTCGCTCCCGTCCCGGCCATTTTGAAGGTGTCTTGACCGTATTAACAAAGTTATTTCACATAACAAGTCCGGATAAAGTGTATTTTGGCCTGAAAGACGCGCAGCAAGTGGCCGTCGTGGATGCCTTGATCAATGATTTGAACTTCCCGATTGAACTTGTTGGCCTGCCGACAGTCAGAGAGTCCGACGGGCTTGCCAAAAGCAGCCGTAACGTCAACCTTTCTGAACACGAACGGCACGAGGCCATATGGCTTTATAAAGGGTTAGCGTTCGGACAAAAGCTCATCCACGACGGCGAGCAAACGCCGAATGAGATTGTTCAAAACGTCACAGAATTATTGAATCAAAACCTATCCGCCGGAAAAATTGATTATATCGAATTACTGAGTTATCCGTCACTCGAGCCGGTATCTTCCGTTAATCAGCGCGTCATACTCGCTGGAGCGGTATATTTTGCAAAAGCCCGATTAATCGATAACCTGATTTTCGATCAAGACGGGGAAGTTATTAACCGGGTGAACTGACCTTTGGGCGGGTGTTGTTCGGTACTTATCAAACCTCCCTGGAAATAGTAACCTGATTATTCATGTTCGAAGCAGTTATTAAAAACAGAGGTCCTGTCGCTTGCCATATTAATATGGTAAGCGACAAGACCCTAAATCAAAGCGATCAGCCATCTGCAGGATGATACATTATGCACGAATTTGAACACTTCAACTAGTTAAGTAAAGCACCGTTAAGGGAATCGGTTAAAAAAAGCGGTTTCAATTACTCCGCGATTTCACTGTCGTCAATGGTTGTCGATGCTTCTGATAACTTTATAAGCTCATTCTTATAGTAAGGAATTGTTTTATAACCTACCCAATACAATACCGCACTTATAGGCAAACCCTTCATTCGTGAGTAAGACCCATGGAAACGTGATAACCCCTAAAAACCCAACAATGATAGCTGAAACTCCCCATCTGAAATTAAATGTTTCCATAAGAACCATTGCAGGTGGATAATATTAGGCGCCAAAATTAGTTGTTACTTGAGCTATTAAAATGAATATCAACAAAATCATCGCTACAACGGGGTGAGCGCTTACTGCACGCGGGGGACAGCGATCACGTCCCTCTGTCCCTACTGCAGCTTCCCTCGGCACAAAATTGGAATTTCGTCCACGACGTCATCCCCGGATACAAGATACGCGTTATCGTATAGATTGGACACGGGGCATATATGGTTTGGAATAATTTCTACTTTGTCACCAATTATGACGTTATTTCTGAATGGTTCGTCATATATAATGGCATGTTCATCAAAGACTTGATCAATATGGACGTGATTGGAGTTTTTGATATAGCCTATTCCAACGGTTGCACAAATCCCCTCACTTCGCGACTGCATTGTCAGTCCTTTTGCACCGACATCGGTAATGATACGTTCATTCGTTGGTTTGCTGATAACAGTCGTCAAGACGCTGGCGGCACAGCTGGAATATGAGCCAAGTGCGTTTGCTTGAGACACATCCATGAGGATATAGGTTCCTGCGCGAAGTTCAGTAATTCCTTCCATTACACCGAAATCATGCAAAAGCGGCGGGGTCGAGCCGATGCTGACGGTTTCAAGTTCTACACCCTGTTCGTGTGCAAGATGCGCGAAATGAAGGGTGCGTTTTTGAGCTTCATTATAAAGACGGCGGCATTCTTCAAGGTCTTTTGCTTTGTATGTATGGCCGTCATGGGAAAAAACCCCTTTTAAATTTATAAAAGGACTGTTTTTTATATAATTCACCAAACGAACGTAGTCACTTTCGTCAATGACACCTGAACGGTTTTCGCCCACTTCAATTTCGATAAGAACCTGAGCCGGTTGCTGCTTAGTGAAGACCTTCTCAATCATTTCGCATTGTTCAATGCTGTCAACGCCAAAGGAAATATGAATCGTTTCCGCAAGCTTTTTAATACGATTTAATTTGGATTCCCCAACGATTTGATTCGCAACAAAAATATCGTTTAATCCGTTTTCAGCCATGACTTCTGCTTCGCCGACTTTTGCCACCGTAATACCATTTGCGCCGGCTTTTTCCTGTAATTTGGCCAGCACAGGCATTTTATGCGTTTTCGTGTGCGAACGAAGATGAACTTGGTACTTTTCCGCATAATCCTGCATGCGCTGGATATTCGCGATCATAATTTCCTGATCTATGACTAAACTTGGTGTATCCAATTCTTTTATATTCAACGTGAATACGCCTCCCCATTTAAAATGCCATTCGCTATAATTCTATTAACCCTACTGACTTTTTATCCCGCATGTAACTGGCAGTAAGACCCCTCACCTCAAATGTTCGCGTATACGATGAAGATTAGGTGGGGATCAACTGCCAGTAAATGTCCGATTCGTTCGGGCCAACAGGATGTTGGTCACAAAGGCGTTGCCACAGGACAAGGAAAACTGCGACAGCGATCTTCACACGAAGAAAAAGTGCTTTTCTTTTTCGAGGACGTGGCGAACTTAGCCTTTGTTCCCCTTAATCAGTAGGGTAAGAACGCTCCCACTGATTGAAGATTCACTTTACCCCTGCGCCGCATAACGGTAATATAACGTTTTGTTCGTTCAACTCCGGGTATTTTTCGATATATCGTAAATAGCCGGCATAATTCACAGCCGATGTGATTTCAACATAAATTCCGTTTAGGGCAAGAGCATCGCGCGCTTGAACAATACTTTCCTCGCTCACAGCGATCACATCACCACCGCTCTCCCGGATAGCACGCAAAATTTCGTCTCCTCTCGCCGGCGCGGCAATGGCAATGCCTTCTGCCAACGTTCCTGTATTGTGAACCGGCTCAACGGTATGATCTCCTTCATGAAAGGCTTGCATAATCGGGGCACATGCTGCTGCCTGCACGGCAAGGATTTTGGGCATTCTATCAATTTGCCCGCTTGCCAATAACTCACGGAAAGCGATGGATACCCCCATTAGCAATGTTCCGTTTCCAACCGGGATAATAAAAGCATCAGGGAGCCTGCCATTCATTTGCTCAAAAATTTCATATACATACGTTTTTGTCCCTTCCCAAAAGATTGGATTATAGATATGACTGGCATAAAAGGCGTCCGTCGCCTCTACCATCGCAATCGCCGCTTGTGCTGAATCTTCCCGCGTGCCGGGAACTCGATGAATGACTGCCCCATGTGCTTCAATTTGCTCGGTTTTTTTAGTCGAAGCAGAATCAGGAACGAAAATATCACACTGAATTCCCGCCCGTGCCCCGTAGGCTGCAATGGCAGTGCCGGCATTCCCGCTGCTGTCCACCACAACCCGGGTTACGTTGAGCTTTTTCGCCATCGCGATGAGAAGGACAGCTCCCCGGTCTTTAAAAGACAGCGTGGGCATGTAATATTCAGCTTTGGCATAACTATTTTTAGATAGTTTGATGATGGGTGTATCGCCTTCCCCTAACGTCATGTCCTGCCAGACATCATCTTTTTCAAATGGCAATGCATCGATATATTTCCATAGCGAATGTTCGCGTGTCAAAGCCGTGTTAGTAAAATCAACGCTCGCTTTATCATATTCCAGATTCAGCAAGCCTCCGCAATTACATTTCCATTGATTGCTTTCGATTGAATACCTTGACTGACAGTTAACACAAATATAGTTCATCACGATCCCTCCCATTCTTTTTAGTATAATGACGCACTTGATACAAAAATGCATAGATAGTGCACGCATCCTTTAAAAACCATTGGAAACGATTAGTTATATTCTAACGTTTATTGAATATAAATCTGCAAAGGGGGGATTTCAAACATTCCAATACCTCAATGCTGCCACTTGAAGGCGTCTGGTTCGATCAATTTCCATCGGACAGGCTTTTTTTCTTATGACGAATACGAATTCAAGGAGGGAGAGGTAACATGGCCAAAACTGGAAGAGTAGGTTTATTAACACAAATTATGATTGCGTTTGCAGCGGCAATCATTGCCGGTGTGATTTTCGGAACCGGCATTAGTTTTGTTCAGCCGCTCGGCGATCTGTTTCTGCGTCTTATACAATTTATTATTGTACCTTTAGTCTTGTCCACTCTTGTGGTCGGGGTAGCAAGTACCGGAAATTTGAAAACATTGGGCAGAATCGGCGGGAAAACAATCGTTTATTATTTGGCAACCACTTTTATTGCGGTCAGCATCGGCCTGATTGCCGGCGCACTGTTCACACCAGGTGCGGGGGTTGATACGTCCATAGCTGAATCCGGCAATATACCTGAAACGACTGAAACAGAAGGTGTCATCAGTATTTTATTAAACATCATTCCGACGAATCCCGTTGCCGCGTTAACGAATGGAAATATTCTGCAAATTATCTTCTTTGCCATGTTTTTAGGTTTGGGGATTACGATGGTCGGCGAAAAAGCAGAACCTGTGTATCGTTTTTTTGATGGATTGGCAGAGGTCATGTATAAAATAACGTGGGTCGTCATGAGACTCGTTCCGATCGGTATTTTCGGGTTATTGGCACCAATCATCGGCGAATACGGTTTATCTATTTTGCTTCCATTGATTAAACTGATTACCGTCGTCGCCATCGCTTGTATCGTACATGTGGCACTGACCTACTCCATCTCAGCCAAAATACTCGGAAAAATGAACCCGCTTAAGTTTTTCAAAGGAATCTCGCCGGCAAGCCTGTTGGCCTTCAGCACGCAAAGCAGTTCGGGAACGTTGCCGGTAACCATCAAATGTTCCGAGGATAATCTCAACGTATCCAAAAAAGTATCCAGTTTCGTCTTGCCGTTAGGTGCAACCATCAATATGGACGGAACCTCGCTTTATATAGGTGTCGCAGCACTCTTTGCCGCACAAGCGTACGGAATCGACTTGACATTCGGGCAAATTATGATGGTTGTGCTAATCGCAACCTTAGGTTCTATCGGAACAGCCGGGGTGCCCGGAGCCGGCTTGATCATGTTAACTCTCGCACTGACAACGACCGGCCTGCCGTTGGAAGCCATCGCCTTAATCGCCGGTGTCGACCGTTTCATGGATATGTTCCGTACCGCAACAAACATCACCGGGGATGCCTCAGCAGCTCTCTATATCAATAACGCAGAAAATCAAACCAATAACACGTTGGATTCAGCATAATCACTGACATGTTCTTATTGCTATCCACAAATTGAAAACCCTGTTGCGTAACGGCGTTTATTAAAATTCCTTGCCGTGCCGGGGACAGATTGAGCTTCCGGCACATCTTTATTTGTTTGCGTCCATACTAAGGGGGACGGGGTATCACACACTTTGTCCCTTCGTTCCCCCATCACCCCTGAAAAAAGGAAAGCCGCTGCTTCTACGGTTTCCTTTTTTTGCATATTGTGTATCTCAACTACTTTTTCCTTGTGAACCAGTCTATATAAATGTGTGAGAGAAACGATATAATCATACGACAAGCCCCTCATTATCCAGCCCCTTCTAATATTTCGTTTTTCTATCATATTAACACGGCAAAGCTTTATCGTCGCATTCCGTAGCGTGCATATCATGGGTATCTATAGCAAAGTGGACCCCAGCCCATATTCAAAACTTATATAAAAAACAACAACTCAAATAAGAAGCGTCATGTGAACTAAAATAACAAATTCGGGGAATGAGAGCTTCCACCTATCATTGAGAAGACATTTGAGGAAAGAAATCAGAGGATTACATTGAGGCGATTATGAATGCTTTAATCGATATATATCTTTTTCCAATTGCTGAACTTTACTGGATAAAAATTTTAATTCATTCGAATGATTTTCTACAACTGCATTGCTTGTTTGCTTTGTTAAGAGGGTTAATTTCGCGTTTAAATTTTCTATTCCTTCCTGTGTTTCTTGTCTGAAGTCATGCATGTCTCCTTTAAAGTCACTCATTTCTGTCGTGAAGTCATGCATGTCTCC
>NZ_FOMR01000005.1:0-199154 GCF_900112705.1 Lentibacillus persicus | reverse complement strand
ATCTCTCCCTTAAAATCTTGCATGTCTCCTTTAAAGTCGCGCATTTCTGTCGTGAAGTCAGTCATGTCTCCCTTGAAACCATACATCTCTCCCTTGAAGTCATACATTTCTCCCTTGAAATCACGTATTTCTGCCGTGTGATTTTGCTGTCCTTTTTCCAGTGTTTCTAACTTTTCAAGAATACGACCCAGCAATGTTTCATTATCCAATAAGATCACCCACCTGTTTATATTTTATAATATTTTGTTGCTATATTCCATCTTAAATCTATTTTTCATCCTCAGACGATAATCTTCGCCAGCTACCGGCTTAGGCGAAATATGACCTGAAGCAAATGCTGCATTTCCAATAAAACAGCTACTTTTTGTTTATGGATCTATTTACGATAACAGTCTCCAAATTTAACCTAACTCATCAAATTACACACGTCATCTCAATACAATCCCCTTCAATTATTAGTCATTGTTACGTATAAGTTAAGCGATACCAGTTAAAAAGTCAAGAACGTTTGTTTGTGTTCGCCCCCCTTAAAATTGTCTTATGAACACCAAGAATAAGGTGAATTTCTATTTCAGGAAACATTCAAAGGTGAAATTACAAGAATACCGAAAAAGAACAGCAGAAAATGCGATAAAAATTAAATTTTTCATGTGCACGAAAAAGCCACCAGCTCTAATCGAACCAGCAGCTGCTATACAATTGCTTTGTGCGGTCGTCTGTGTTGCAGCGATTAGCGCTTATACCCGAACTGCGTACATCAATGCTTTCCGGTATTTCGCTCCTTTTTCAATTTCAATAACTTCCGGAACTGTCAGGTATTCAACATCAATTGAACACTTCCGGCACATGTTTCTGTGTTTGCGCCCATAAAATGCATACACCCGCCCATGCCCTTACGCTCTCCATCCCATACCGAGCAGCCTCACCCCCTTCAATACACAAGATGCATATATTTTGCCGCTGACGGGTATTAGTCTATAAATCATCCATAAGAGGAGGCTACAACGATGGATAAGAAAATTATCGGCGGTGTATTTTCCGATGTAAGTACAACGGAACGGGTCATCAGAGAGTTGAAAGAACATGGTTATGGAACAAATGATATTTCTGTATTTGCCCGGGATAAGAATAAAGTCAACGTAATCGAGGATGAGGCAAATACCAGCGTAAGTACCAATGATCACGGGCGCGGTCAAAATGCCGGGAAAGGCACTGGGATCGGTGCAGCATCCGGTGGTGTGCTCGGTGGTCTCGGCGGATTAATTGCCGGCCTCGGCATGCTTGCTATCCCTGGCGTCGGGCAAGTAGCTGCAGCCGGACCATTGGTGGCCGCACTAACGGGTGCCGGTGTCGGTGCAGGCGGCGGCGGAATTGTCGGCGCCCTGGTCGGAGCAGGCATTCCAAAAGAGCATGCCGAGCAGTATGAAAACTATCTGAAGGACGGGAAAATTATTGTGTTAGTGGAAGCCGACGAAGAAACTGAAAGTAAAGTCTACCATACCTTCCTGTCCCACGAGACAGAAAACCAGAGCATGTATCCCAATGGTATGTTGGACAACCCTAAGACGAAACAGCGCAGGACTGCGACGCGCCGCTAAACCAAGAAGATAGGAATGCCAACACATCGACCATGGCATACACCCCAACGTTATAGGCAAACATAACGTTTGGGGTGTTAATTATAGTTGAATTGAACTGCTTGCTCATTTTGTCGGTGCTGCCTTACAGTTCAATACCACCTCGACAGTCCAAGCGAACAAATTTGATGAAGATACTAATCTGGAAGGGGAACTCGTGGTGAGTGTATTGTAGCCATGTTGTGTTGTTGCCTACCCTGATGAACAGTTTCCAGAACATGTTGGTGACAGGCACCTTACAATAATATCAAAGTAAATCCACCTTGTTCTGCCAGCGCTCAGACATGAATTTTTCCGATTCGCCGGTATTGCCGTTTATAAAAAATGTCTCGTCCAACAGCTCGCTGCTAACCGACACTTTCCACAGCGGCAGATAGAACAGGGATATCTCTCTAATCTCATGCATCGGCTTCTTCAAAATATACGATCGGTTAATCTGGTTTTCCTGGACATTTTTCACATACCGTTCAGCATCATCCGTATCAGTTATAAATGTTTCTACAATGGATCCATCACCGATTTCCCGATTGCTAATGGGCGGGATTTTAGAGAAAACGCCCCGATACCCTGACACCGCATCAACAAAAATCATGTTAGGCTGTTTACGGGGAGGAAATGGCGGACGATCCGCGATAACGAGTGTTTTGGCAAGCCAAAAGGGATGAAATAGTAACTCACACGTTTTTGTGTTCTGCCTCAGAAAATCTTCATTGATGGAGCTGCTCAGCCGGGCCTTTATCCCGGCCGCTTTATAGACATGGTTATATAATTCGTTCTCTCGAATTGCGGGGTGATCCCCTATGACGTTAATCGTTGCTTCTTTCGTTGGCACGCATACATCATCCTATCTATTCCCAAATGGGTGTGGTTATGATTGACCCTGACAATTCTCTCATCCTGCAGATTTTTTTGTATCAGCGTCAGTTGGCTCTGCATGATACCGATTGACCTGCTCCTGTGTCTTTGCAGATGGTGGTGCCGTCATCAGACTAACGAGAATAACCAGTATCAAAGAAATTGGTGATGCAATAATCGGTTCTGATACTAACGCAAACGGCTTTGTAATGACTAGAATCAGAAAGGTGAGCGCGCCTCCCAACATGCCTGCCAACGCACCCGCTTTGTTCGCTCGATTCCACCAAATTCCAAGGACAAGCGGAAAGCCAAACGATGAAAGCAGGAAGCCGCCTACCCAGCCAACCATAATCGCAATCAGCTGTGGTGGGTTAATCGCAATGATAATGCCAACGATGCTCGCAACAATCATCACGGTAAAGCCGATTCTGGTAACCGTTTGCTCAGAAGCCTCTTTGTTAAGGTACTCCTTGTAAATATCACGTGCCACACCAGCTGAAATTGCCAAAAGCATCGCATCAGCAGAAGACATAATTGCCGCAAGAAGCCCTGCAAGCATAATACCTGCCAGAAGCGGCGACATATAATTTTCAATTACCGATACAAAGATCATATCCTGATTGTCCAATGTGTCAGCAATGCCTAGACTCGCTCCTCCTGCAGCAACAATCAGACCAAAGACAAAAATAAGCAAATATAACAGACAAGCCCACATGGCAGACCGCCGTGCTGTTTTTGCATCCCGTGACGCAAAATTACGCATCACAGCAGACGGTGACACAATTCCGAACCACAGAAATGCCAAAAACAACCCAAAATATGACAACCACGGCTGTGTCACATCCCCAAAATTTGGTGAGGCAGCAAGTGCATCCTGAATCAATGGTGAAAAACCATCATGCTGAAACAAAATGAGAATTGATAATACCAGCATACCGATAAGCATGACAGAACCTTGAATCAAATCAGTATACGTAATTGCCCACATCCCGCCAAGTGCAGCATATACTGTAAATCCGATTCCGAGCACGATAACCGCAGTTGTATAATCAATCCCAAGTACATATGAACCAATCAGCCCTGAAGCGGTCAGTTGCGGTACCATGTAAAATGTCATGCCAATCACAACGATGGCTACAGCCACCAACTGCACGGCGTTTCCATATCGCTGTTTGAAAAATTCAGGCAACGTGTTGACGCCTGAGCGCCTGATTTGTCCTGACACAAGAAAAAGTGTAAACGGCAAAATAGCGACAGCCCCAAACCCATAAGCAAACAAGAAAGGAATCCCTAATGCGACACCGGATCCAACCGCCCCCATAAGCGAACTGGAACTAGCTAAAGCTGCAAACAACGCAAACGCACCGACGAACGTATTAATGCTTTTACCAGCTGTCCAAAAATCACTTTCAGAAGAATGTGCACGACGTGTGAAGTATACCCCGATTAAAGTGGTTAAAATTAAATAAACACCTAAAATGACAGCCTCCATCACCTGCATAGATTTATCCCTCCATTTTTATCCGCCATTTTTCGCGTCTCTTTTTTCCATCCAGACAACGTAAATAATAGACAGCGCAAACCATACAAAATAACTGAAGAACATTAACCAACCTGCAAGCGTAATCCCCATGAAATAGATATCAGTCGGCCACCAGATTAATACAATTGCTGAAATAACGAGCAATATAGCAACAAGAATGATACCAGGGTCTGACCACCTGGATTTTGATTTCATAGAAAACTCTCCTCTCATCATTTTTCAAGTATCAGCTATAAGGTTAATTTGGTTCCTGCCCCTTTTTCCTTAGCTTTCCGATACATCAGATTAGCAACGACGACATCAAATAAAGCCATTCCGGTTGTTTTAAGCACAACGGTTTTGTCTTCTTTAACTTCTGCCTTATTGGCAATCAGATCAGACATCGTTATAATCGATTCCCGGTCAACCCATCCCTTTTCAATCGGTGTCGCAATATCTCCCGACTCGTCGATAGCGTGTTCAGTGTCCACAATCACCTGGTCAGCCGCTTTGAATACTGATTCAGGAAACTCCCGCATGGTCGGCTGAAATGAACCGACACCAATGATCAATTTATTTTCGAACAAATTTTGTTTATCTGGAAGAACCGGGTTGTTGGAAGTTGTGGCAGTGATCACGATATCAGCTTCATGGAGGGCTTCCTCAACCGTATGACATGGGTTGATGGAAACGTCTTTGCCTATCCATTCCTGCAGTGATTTCGTGAAGGATTCGATCTTCTCGGGTGAACGGTTGAAGAGATAAATATCGTTGATTGGTCGTTCGGTAACTGCAGCTATTGCCTGATAGAGCCCCTGAACTCCGGTTCCGATGATTGCAAGCGAAGATGCATCTTCTTTAGCCAGATGGCGTACCCCCGAGCCACCAATTGCCCCTGTTCGCATACCTGTCAAAATCGTTCCGTTTAGAATACCTTGAATGTCACCGGTCTCACTATCATTCAGCACAACCAATCCGTGAAGGGTCGGCAGCGACTCGTTATTCGGAAATATGGTCACTAGTTTGGTGCCAATCGCGTCGCCTGTAAAACACGGCATCAACAAAAGCGTATTATCGCCCTCCTTTACTTGCATGCGCTGAGGCATTTGGAATTTGCCGGATTGATAGATTTCATACGTCGCATCAATCGCATCAATGACATCCTTCATGGAAACCGCTTCTTTGATAGTTTGCTCACTTAAAAACAGCATTTTATTTTACCCCCTTTTTCTTAAATCTTGCTATATATATTATCACTATCAAACATTAGTTATCATCGTTTTTTGAATATTCGTACCGTAATTACATAAATTACTGAATTAGTCCTAATTTAGGATCTGCTTGATTTAACCACTACACAACGGCTCCTTCAACAACCAACTTATTAGTGGCAAAGCGTTCAAATTGCAATGGGCTTAAATCCAATGTTTCAAAGCGGCCGGTCCGGATCATTTCAGATAGACCTTTCCCGACAGCCGGGGCCTGCTGCATGCCATGACCGCTGAAACCACACGCCATATAGTAACCATTCAGCTCTGGGTGTTCGCCGATGATCGCGTTTTGGTCTTTTGTATTATGACTGTAGATACCCGCCCAACCGTTATTGATTTTTGCCCGCTCAAAATTCGGAATACGCGCCGCTAAAACCGGCCAAAGCTGGTCTTCAAACAGTGATCGTTTCCATCTGAAATCAATCCCGGGATTTACTTTCTCGGCCAAACCGGTTATCAGTGAGTTGCCTTCATGCCTGAAATAAACACCCGCCGGATCGATCGTGAGCGGCAAATATCTTTCGAGTGGTTCAGCAATATCGAATTGGATAATTTGTCGTTTCAACGGCACAATCGGAAGCGGAAGCCCAATCTTCTCACTTAATTCGTGCGCCCATGGGCCGGCACAGTTGATGACAATCGGCGCTTTATAAACGTCCCCTTTCTTAAGCCGAACCCCTGTTACCTCTCCTCGTTCGGTCAGGATTGTCTCAACTTCGTCATAAACATATTCCGCTCCAAGTTCCTTCGCTTTTTTGATATATCCCTGCATCACTGAGTACGGATCCAAATAGCCATCCTCTGCACAATACAGCCCCCCTTGCAAATCATCGGTTATCAGTTCCGGAATGATTGACGACAGTTCTTCTTTTGCCAGTAATTCCGACGGCACACCATGCTTATGCTGCAATTGCAGCTGTTTTTGCAGCTGGCTGACATTTTCGCCCCGGGCAAGAAAAAGGTAGCCGCGCTGCTTAAAGTCAATTTCGGCTTTTTCCGTCCCGATTGCCATATCCTCTGCAAATGTCTTATACTTTTGCAGCCCATATCGGCTGATTTGAATATTTACTTCTGTTGTAAAAAGCTGCCTCAAACCACCGGCACTTCTGGGCGTTGATGCGTATTTATAGACGTTATCTTTTTCAAATATCATAATGTCACCATCATAACCATCATTCAGCAAATTAAAGGCAATGCTAGACCCGATCACACCACCGCCAACAATGATGATGTCGCATTGTTTTTTCATTTTGACCACCTCTGACAGCAGGTTTGTTTAAATTATTCACAATATTATATTTATTTTATAACGTACTTCGCCTATAAATTTCTACAGTTAACATGAACAAGATCATAAAGATATATCATAATAATTTGAATCATGATACAATTCTAACTGGGGATGATGATTGTGATAAAGGGGGTGGAACGGTATCAACGAGTTTATTCACGTTGCACAAAACGTTGTGAAAGCGGTTTCAAAAATATTGCCGTTTCATATCAGTTTGAGTGATGAAGAAGGTTATATTATCGGATCCTCGATTCCGGAACGAATAGGCAAACTGCATGCACCATCAAAAGAAGTATTGGAAAAAGATTCGTATTTGATTTTCAACGAAGAAAAAGTTAAAAACTTGCCCAATGTCCTTCCCGGTGTTGCTGTCCCAATAAACTTCGATTCCTCAACGGTTGGTGTCCTTGGAATTATCGGTCCCCCGGAACAAGTTGAACCTTACGCACAGCTCATCAGCAAATATATTGAAATGAGATGGCAGGAAATGGTTGATGAGCAACTGGAAGAATTAAACAATAAAACATTAGAAACGTTTGCCCAGTATATTCTGTTAAACAACAAAACCGATCACTTAAGAGTCGAGCAGTATTGCAAAATGCTAAATATATCATCTGCCACTAAACGGTTTTGTATTGTAGTGGATATTGGGGATTCACTTATCAACACGGTGCAAAATAAAACGCCCATCGAACAATTGAAAAAACGATTAGCGGGTTGCACACAAAAAGCATTCAATAGCAATCAAAATGTCATATGCACCTTTTTAAATACCGAAAAACTCGTTCTGCTGAAACCTGTTCAGTCAGAAGATGATTACATGGCTGCCCTAGAACAATTTGAAACGCAAAGCCAGCATTTAACCGACATGTTTAAAACCTATCAAGTTAATCACATCTTTATCGCAGCCGGGAACATGCGCGATACCATCAATCAAATGAACGAATCATATCACGAAGCGGAAAGCTTAATTAAATTTGGCAGGCAACACAATATATCACCCCAGGTTTATTCACTTCACAATTGGGATGTGTTAAAAGAAATGCTCCCTTACCAGATCAATAACCATTTCAGGGAAAAAATCATGTTCCGGATACACTCACTTTTCGACGATGACGACTTTCCCGAACTCATGCGTAATTTTCTAGTATACTGCGATAATCAAATGAATATCAGCCAGTCAGCTAAAGAGCTATACATCCATCGCAACACCCTTAACTACCGCTTGAAAAAAATTGAGAGAATTACTTCCGTAAATATAAAGGACTTTGAGCAATGCATAATACTGTATCTGGTATTAAAAAAATATGACAAAAGCTTCTCTCTTAATTAAAGAAAGAAGCTTTTACGCATTGCATGTTCATTGCTTGGGTAAAGTCTATGAGAGGTTATCTCTTAACAAAACCTACTATTAATCACTTTGCTGAGTTGGCTTAGGGATGTGTTCAAAAACTTCTTTAGTATCGAAGAATGTAACGAGCTTATCCACCCAATCGAAAAACGCAACAGATTCTTTTGTATCCTCCAAATAGGCTTTTGCTTTCTGTATTTCTTCTTCGTTTGCATTCTCATCTGTAATGATGTCATTTAATTCTGCCATTATCTCTTCATCTATTTTTTTGTTTCGCATGACAACTTCCCGCCAATTTGAAGTGAATAATGAAATAAACATCCTATAGTAATCAGCTTCGACTGTATAATAATCCTTCCGCGTTCCTTTCACATAAACTTTTTCGGCAATATTTAAATGAGCCATTTCTCTTAGAACTTGACTCATGCGCGTTTTGCTCATTCCAGTATGTTCTGCAAGTTCATCTAAACTCATTGAATCATTATGATAATAGATAGCTGCAATAACTTGACCAATCGTGCCTTGATAACCATATGATTTCATATTTTCAGATATTTGTTGAACAATTTTGTTATGGACCTTATCTAGTTTTTGTGATTCTGTCACCACTATCACTCCCTTATTTAACAAAAAATAACATAAACCCTATAAGAATAATAGTAGCATATTGACCAGTAATCTTCAGATAAAACAAGGAATTTTAAGATAGCCCAAAACTACACACATCATAAACCTAATATTGCATGTTATTTATATAATATGAGGTTTATGCTAGTTTTCATTTGAATATGTTCTCTGTGTATAATATTGATTATGCGTTCAGTCAATATATTAAAGATAGAAGGAGAACTTCAATGATCCAATTACAAAACGTTAACAAAACTTACGATGATGGTTTTGAAGCGCTGAAAGACATTAATCTTGAATTTCAGGAAGAGAAGATTAATGTGTTGATTGGTCCAAGCGGTTGCGGAAAAACTACCACAATGAAATTGTTGAATCGGCTGACTGATCACACTAGCGGCGAAATTTTGATGAATGGAAAAAACATCAAAGAGATTGATCCAATCGAATTACGTCGGCAGATGGGCTATGTCATCCAAAACATTGGTTTATTTCCACATATGACCATCTATGACAACGTGGCAGCTGTACCAAAACTATTAAAATGGGATAAAAAAACCATTAAACAAAAAGTCGACGCGTTATTGAATATGGTTAATTTGGACCCGGAAATTTACAGAACCCGTTATCCATCTGAATTAAGTGGTGGTCAGCAGCAGAGAATCGGCGTCATTCGGGCTCTGGCTGCTGAGCCGGACACGATTCTGATGGATGAACCATTCAGTGCTTTAGACCCGATTAGTAGGGAACAATTGCAAGACGAACTTGTTCATCTTCAACAAGAAATTAACAAAACCATTGTTTTCGTAACGCATGATATGGATGAAGCTATCAAAATAGCTGATCAAATCATATTGATGGAAGACGGAAACATTGTCCAAAAAGGGACACCGAATGAATTAGTGACAAACCCGGTTAATGATTTTGTCAAAGATTTCATTGGAACCAAACGGTTAAAGAACAACCAATCAATGCCTCAGCTATCAAGTATTAAGAAGGCATTTCCATCCATTACGAAGAGCAAGCCGGTGGAAGATGCCATCAAGATAATGGTTGAAAAGCAAATCTCTTATCTGCCGGTTGTAGAAGAAGATAATAAGTATAAAGGCATTATCAACCTTTATGATGCACTGTCGCACAAAGACGGATATGTTCATGAAATTACAAATACTACCTCAAACGCAGTTAATATTAATTCTGACGCAGCAGAAGCAACACGAATCATCTCAGGATCAGGCGCTGCATTCTTACCTTTATTATCAGATACCCAGGAATACCTCGGTGTGGTTGATAACCAAGCGTTGTTAAAATCATTCGAAGGTTTTTTCGCAGACAGAGGTGGTGAAATATAAATGGAACTCGTTTCTGACTACATCGAATTTTGGCAAGAAAAGAATAACGTCATTTGGGAATATACTTATCAGCATATTGCGATTTCCTTCATAGCTATACTATTTGCCATACTTCTGACAGTACCACTAGCTATTTATATGACGAAAATGAAAAATAATTTTATTAAAAACTCTATTTTTAACATCGCCAATGTTTTTCAAACGATTCCAACCATTGCTTTATTTGCAATAATGATTCCATTTTTAGGCATAGGATTTAAACCTGCTGTTATAGCACTATTTTTATACGCCTTATTGCCTTTATTAAGAAATACGTATGCTGGTGTTCAAGCGATCGAACCAGATATTATCGAATCCGCAAAGGGGATGGGTTACAGTCCAATGCAACGTATTTTCAAAATTGAAATACCAGTTGCCTTACCCTATATTATGTCTGGCATCCGTACAACAACGGTTTACGTTATCAGCTGGACCACTTTAGCAGCTGTCGTTGGCGCCGGCGGATTGGGCGGTCTTGTCTTATCCGGCATTGGCTTTAATGACCAGCACATGATATTCACCGGAACGATCTTAGCTATATTAATGGCGTTATTACTGGATTTCTTTTTTGCAAGTGTCGAACAAAAATTATTAAAACGATAACGATTATGAAAGGAAGTATGATGATGAAAAAGATATTATTTGGCAGTTTATTTTTAATTGGATTTATTTTGACCGGCTGTGGTGATGATAGTTCAGCAGATGGCGGTGAAGTGTTTCAATATGGAGCACAAACGTATTCAGACCCTAAAATCATGGGACAAGTCGTTAAACAATTAGTGGAAGATCAGACAGATCATGAAGTGGAAATTACTGAAGACATTCAGGCTAGCCCGCAGATTATCAATGCGTTAGATCAAGGCGAGTTTGACTTTGCTACCCTATTCTCAGGAGAAGTGTATAACAATCATTTTGACGAGGATAAAATTGAGTTTTCAACAGATCCACAAAAAACAATCGATCAAGCACAAACACTGTTTGACGAAAAGTTTAATTTAAATTGGTATGACTCGATCGGATTCAACAACCAGTATAGCATCACGGTACCAGAAGAGTTTGCAACAACGCATGATTTGCAAACCATATCCGACTTAAGTGAGTATGCCAGTGATATGGAAGTCGGAGCGGATTCAGCTTGGAAAGAACGGGAGAATGATGGCTACAGAGATTTTGTTGATGAATACGGTTATGAATTTAAAAACGTACGGGGTATGGAAATTTCATTAATGTATGAGGGGATAGCAGGCGGCGACCTTGACGCCATTACGGCATACACAGTTGATCCGCATATCTTGGAAAATAATCTGGTCATCTTGGAAGATGATCAAAACTTCTTCGCGCCTTATGATGCTTCAATCGTAGCAAGAAATGAATTGCTGGAAAATTATCCAGAAGTCAGTGACGTCCTTGATTCAATTGTTGATTCAATCAGTACGAAAGAAATGACGGCACTCATCCGTGAAGTGGATATCAATGAGCGCAGCACCGCAGAAGTAGCAGAGGAATTTTTGAAGGAAAAAGGAATGCTGGAATAATTGAAAAAGGTGATTAAATGAATTTTCTTACCGAATTAGGCACTTATGTAGTTGAAAACCAAAGTGAGCTTTTGTCGATGACTTGGACGCACATTTTGATGGTTATCTACGGTATAGCGCTGGCACTTCTTGTGGGGGTGCCCCTAGGGATATTGGCGGCAAAATTTGAAAAAATTGCACCTTTTATACTGTCGTCGACCAATATTCTGCAGCTCATTCCAAGTCTTGCAATGCTGGCCATCCTAATGCTTTATTTCGGACTAGGTTTTCAAACAATGGTCATCGGGCTTTTCTTTTATTCACTGCTTCCAATCGTAAGAAATACATACGTTGGGATTAAAGAGGTGGATAAGAGTGTAACAGAAGCTGGAAAAGGTATCGGTATGACCCCCGGACAGCTTCTGAGAAAAATTGAAGTGCCATTGTCTTTACCATTTTTAATGGCTGGCCTGCGCGTTGGTTCTGTTATAGCCGTTGCAGTCGCATGTATCGGTCCATATATCGGAGCAGGTGGTCTGGGCGATGAAATTATTTCAGGCATCAGTCTTCAATCCGAAATAAAAATCTATGCAGGGGCAATACCAGCAACTTTAATAGCAATTATCGCGGACGCTGTACTTGGTAGATTTGAAGCTAAAACGAAAGCAAGAATGGCGCCGTAATGATATAGAAAGAACAGGTGAATGATTAAATGAAACGTCAAATATTTGATGAACTCGAAAATCTATATGATGAAATGATAGACATAAGAAGATGGCTTCATATGTATCCGGAGTTATCATTTCAGGAAGTAAATACTGCCAAGTTCATCGCAGATTTCCAACGCGATTTAGGACTTGACGTTAAAACAAACGTTGGCGGCAATGGTGTTGTCGCCACATTAAGAGGCGGCAAGCCGGGTAAGAATGTAGCAATACGGGCGGATTTTGATGCATTGCCTATTATTGAGGAAAACGATGTGCCATATAAGTCCAAATATGAGGGTGTGATGCACGCGTGTGGGCACGACGCACATACCGCCATTGCTTTAGGCATGTCAAAAGCATTTTCTAGCATCAAAGAGGAGCTTGAAGGCAATATTATATTTATCCATCAACATGCGGAAGAACAAGATCCCGGCGGCGCAGCTTCCATGGTGGAAGCTGGAGCGCTTGAAGGGGTGGACGTTATTTTTGCTACCCATATGGAGAATTATATCCCAGTAGGCCATATCTGGCATAATGACCAATATGTATTAGGGTCTTCAGATGATTTCGTGATCGAAATCAAGGGCGCTGGCGGCCATGCGGCTTTCCCGCAAGATTCTGCAGATGTGATCGCCATCGGAAGTCAACTGATTAGTAATTTACAGCAAATTATTAGCCGTAAAGTCGATCCGCTTAAACCGGCGGTCCTTACAGTGGGATCATTTCACGCAGGAGAAAAAGGAAATGTCATTCCAAATAGCGCCAGACTTGAAGCGACTGTAAGAACGTTTGATGAAGACGTGCGAACACAAATTCATGACTTGGTCAATCAAATAACGGAAAATACATGTAAGTCATATGGCGCGGATTACCATCTTGATTATCAATTCGGCTACCCGGCGACCAAGAATGATAAGTCGACCAATCAGCTAATGGTGAATGCAGCAAAAGATGTTCTACCAGAAGAAAATATTATCGAGATGGAACCAAACATGGGAGCAGAGGATTTTTCTTACTTCTTACAGAAAACGCCAGGAACCTATTTTTTCACGGGTTCTGCCAATGAAGAAAAAGGTTTGGTCTATCCCTACCATCACCCCAAATTCGATATAGATGAAATGGCATTATTGAACGGAGCCAAAGTATTATCTTCATCTGTTATTGATTACTGGAAGAAGCATAACTAAACTTAATGGTAAAAGTATGTGCTAGCAGATGGTTTCATACTTTAATTAGATGCCCCTTTTTTAAGAAGGGGCATCTTTTTATAGATGCTCAAATAATTTTGAGAAAGGCATGGGATAATATGGTGATTTACTTTACAACATACTCAGATTCTAAAATATTCAGGCAATGACAGGTAACCAACTAATCCTTTACTGTGGCGCATGTTTTTAACATTGCCCCATCCCCCTCCGCACCCTCCTATGGCGACCTCTCTCAAGCCCATGTAACGGCACTTGCGCCCATGTTCCCGTTTTCTTGTGCATATCGCCCCCCCTCAAAAAAGAAACATTCTCACCCCTTATTCAGGCAAGAATGTTTCTATCATAATTAAAGCGGCTATTTTATTTTAAGAATTCCACAGCAAACGAGCTCATCGCGGTTATGCCAGCTGGTATGGCCTTTTCATCGAAAATAATCCCAGGGTTATGCAAGGAACGTGTTGATTGTTCTTGATCATTCTTCGTACCGATTCTGAATAACATACCATCAACATGTTCGAGATAAAATGAAAAATCCTCGCCTCCCAAGGATGGTTCAGGAAGATAAACCAGGTTATCATCGCCGAGTTCTTTTCTCACCGCTGTATCCATAATATCCACCAGGCTTTCATCATTAATAACAGGCGGACTTCCAGGGTGAAACGTTACTTCTGCTTGGGTATCATGGGCTTTGGCTATGTTTTCACTAACCTCTGCTATATTGTTTTTAATTTGATCTCTTACCTCGGGGTCCAATGATCTCACGGTTCCAGAGAGTCTCACTTCACTGGCCATAATATTATTGGCTTCACCACCATGTATCTGCCCTAACGTGACAACTGCCGAATCTAGAGGGGAGATACGACGCGAGATAATCGATTGCAAACCGCTGACAATCTGGCCTGCAACGGGAATCGGGTCCGTACTCTTATGAGGGTGAGCGGCGTGGCCTCCTGAGCCATCGACCCGGATATCAAAAGTATCTGTTGCCGCCATAATCGGCCCTTTTCGCACGCCAATTTTTCCAGCGTCCACTTGAGGCCACGTATGCAAGCAAATAATCTTGTCCACTTTTGGTTCAGCATCCAAGACACCCTGATCAATCACATAATTTGCCCCCTGCATTACCTCTTCACCGGGCTGAAAAATAAATTTAATATTTCCATTCAATTGTTCCCGCTTTTTATTCAACACCAGCGCTGTACCAAGCAGTACGGAAGTGTGCAAATCATGGCCACAAGCGTGCATGATGCCCTCTTTGTCGGAGGAAAACGCCAACCCTGTTGCTTCTTTAATTGGCAGGGCGTCCATATCACCTCTTAGGCCAAGGGTAGGACCTTCTCCTTCCCCTCTTAGTACACCTACGACCCCGGTGTCCCCCTTCAACTTTTGCAAATCGATAGCCGTATCTTTCAGGACATCCATTACTAGATTAGTTGTATTGTATTCTTGCATGCTCAGTTCCGGGTTTTTATGGAGGTGTCGCCTGATTTTCACCATTTCTGTCTGTATCTCTTCTGTCATCTCATGTATCCGCAATCCTATATCCTCCTTGCTTTCATACAAATTTGGAGGTCGACTAACCTATTTTAGCTAGTCGACCGTGGTAATAAACTATTCCAGATCTTGTTGACCCATCTCTACAACTTCATTATACGTTTCTTCGCCCCAGATTTCGGTACCTAATTCGTCCCTTACAGATTGTGTTGCTTCCTTAAAGGCTTCGATATCCGGGTCTACGAAAGTTACGCCTTCTTCTTCCATTTCAGACTTCATTTCTTCTGCATTTTCTTCCAGTTTTTCCTGTGCATGCGCTTGTCCTTCTTCAGCAGCGCTCAGCAAAATGTCCTGATAGTCACTTGGCAGGCTTTGGAAAAACTCGTCATTTATCGTTACGAATGCTGGTTTGTACATATGGTTTGTATTAATAACATAATCCTGAACTTCATGGAAACCAGCCGAATAAATTGTTTCCAGCGGGTTTTCCTGTCCTTCTACTACCCCGTTTTGTAAGCCACTATAGACTTCACCGAAATCCATTGGCGTTGGATTGGCTCCCAGTGCTTCAAATGTTTGGACATAATAATCAACTGCCGGCGCTCTAATTTTCATCCCTTCCATATCTTCAGGCTTGGTTATTTTAACGTTGGAGGAAACCACACGCGGCCCACGCGGCAGTGTGCCGATAGTACGCACACCTTGTTCATTAATCAATTGATCGTTCCATTCCTGTCCGATTTCAGATTGAAGGACTGCTGTCCAATGCGCGTTCGAATCCATTAAATACGGCAACGCCAAATATTCAATCTCGTCCATCCCAGGGTCACCACTCGACATCATTTCGATTGTCCCAAGCTTCACCTGCTCCATTTGTTCAACAGTTGAACCAAGCTGATTGCCCGGATGCAATTCAATTTCCACATTACCATCTGTTTCCTCTTCAACAATCTCTTTAAAACGCTCCATACCTAAATAAGCCGGTTCACCTTCATTAGCCCATGTGCTGTAAGAAATGCTAAATGTTTCATTGGAACCTCCATCATCCGACGATGACTCTTCACCCCCGCAAGCAGCTAAGAAAACTAAGCTTAAAACAATACCCAATACTAATTTTTTCATCGTTTACCTCCTAAAATTTTAAAATGACGTGATTTACGTGTTGTTCTTTTTCTGCACCATATTAGAAGCTTTAATTTTTTGAGCCAACTCCACACCATACGTTGTCAACGTATCTATAATCTTTTCACCACGCTCGTATGACGCGTTGGCAGGATTGCCTACAATACCTTCGGGCGCTATCTCCTCCATGTCGAAAAAGAGATTCGCTGAGGTCGTCTCTGTGCTTACTTTATTAAAGCTTTCAACAGAGAACGATTCCCAATGATCTTTCATTTCCCATTCTTCCAGTAAATCCATCCGCATTTCCTCGGGATATAAGTAACTCATGATGGAAGACAGCGGCTCGCCGCCATGCCCTGATGGGTCTTCTTCCTGGTAGATTGTCTCTTTATTATCTTTACTGAGCCATTGCCATAAGTTAACGGCAGCTATCATAATATTGCTTTCTCTTTTTACCTTCCGGGCAACCTGATCGACTGCCGAACTATTACCAGCATGGCCATTGAATACTAGAATTTTCGTAACACCGTGCTCGGTTAAGCTGCGGAAAATTTCCTCCAAAATACGGAGAACGGTTTCTTGCGACAGCGAAATCGTACCGGGATAACCTCTAAAGTATTCGGAATTGCCAAAAGGAACAGGCGGAATGTAATAACTGCCTGACTGCTCAGCGACTCTTTTTGCTAACTCCACAGCCGCAAGATAATCCCCGGTAATCGAGTGTGGGCCATGTTCTTCCATAGATCCTAAAGGTACAATAACAACGGGATCGTTTTTAAAAGCTTGATCAACTTCTTTCCAAGTCATTAAGTGCAATGCGTGTTTATTGTTGCTCATGCTATCACTCCTAGTTGTTTATTCCATAAATGTTTCGATTAATATTAGAGACAGCGATGGGAAAAAGGCTGTTATAAACGCTGTAGCCACTAAGGGAATGTACATGGGAGCCATTTCCCTAACCAATTTGGTATATTTTAGTTTGGCAATATCCGCGACGATATATAAAAGTATGCCGACTGGCGGAGAAGCACCTCCAATTGTCAGTGTCAGCACCATTACAACACCAAAGTGAACAGGATCTACGCCTACTTGAATCGCAATTGGTGTCAAAATTGGAGCAAATACGATAATTGCTTCAGACGGCAGCATAAATAATCCAATAAGAAGCATAAAAATAACCATCAACGTAAGAATTACATAAGAGTTTTCCGAGAAACCAAGGATGAAATCTGCCAATGTATCGGATATCCCTGAAACTGTTACGACCCATGCGAACACTGTGGCTGCAGCAAGTGTGAACAAAACATTTGCTGAATCAAAGCTCGCATTCTTAAGGATGCGCGTAAACGACCGAACATTAACATTTTTATAGTAGAAAAATGTAATAACAACACCATATAACACAGCAACAGCTGCGGCTTCAGTTGGCGTAAATGCACCAGAGACAATTCCAACGACGATAATGACAGGCAATAATAAAGCTACAATCCCTGATCTGAATGCACTTCCAGCTTGTTTGATGCTTGCTCGCTCATATCTTGGGTAATTTCGTTTGCTGGCCGTAAAATAGGTGTAAACCATAAGCGAAACAGCCAGTAACAACCCAGGTATCAACCCGGCAATCAGCAGCGGACCAATGGGCTGCTGCGTAACAATTCCGAAAATAATGAGTGTAATACTAGGCGGAATAATCGGTCCTACGATGGAAGAGGCAGCTGTTATAGCAGCGGCAAACCGTTTATCATACCCTTCACGTTCCATCGATGGAATCAATACAGAACCCAATGCAACCGTATCGGCTGTCGCAGATCCGGAAATACCTGAGAAGAGCACACTGGCCAAAATATTAACCTGAGCCAGCCCTCCTTTAAGGTGCCCTACAAAAACGCGGGCGACATCGATGATTCGATTGGTGATCCCGCCAGAGTTCATTAGCTCACCTACAAGAAGGAAAAACGGAACAGCTAATAATGTGAACGAGTCCACTCCCCTAACCATACTTTGGGCAACCATGGCCAAATCAATGCCTTCAATCATCAAATACACAAGTGAACTTAACCCCAGCGCGAAGGCAACGGGCATACCGGCTACAATTAAGACCACCATTAATACTACGACTAAAAATATCATGTCTCCGTCCCCTCCTTACTTGAGTCGTCACCATACGTTCCGGAGCGGAAATCCCTTATATCCAACACACTTCTCAGTACGGTGTAACCAATCATTAAAATCGATCCAACCGTAATGGAAACACGCCAATAAGAGAATGGAATTTCGAGTGCTCCCGAGCGATTATAATGCGCTGCTGCCACGATATCGATTGATGTATAAATAAGAATGCCCAAAAAGATAACGATGACGGACCTAACGATTAAATCGCTAATTAGCTTTATACGTGGTGGCATGTTTTCCTGCAGAACATTGACCGCCAAATGTTTATCATCAAACGAGACAATCCCCGCTCCCAAAAACACCATCCATATCAGTAAAAACCTGGAGAGCTCGTCCGTCCAAACCAACGGACTATCCAATACAAACCGAAAGAACACCTGAAGGAGTGTAATAAATACAATCGCAAGCAGTAACACAACAACAATATAACGGAGTATTTTAGCAAAATCCTTTCGTTTTTCCACCTTCACACCTCCATTCAGTTTTCAAATGGCCCACCACCTTTTGAAAAAATAACTTGATAAGGCCAATGGTTACTTTTTACAAAGTATTCAACATACTCAACTGGGTTGTAATCTTTGTCAAAAGAGGTTCTTTTTATTCTAAGAAGCGCATCACCAGGGTTGGTCTCCAACAGAACACTTTGCTGATAATCTGCCTTTACAGCTGTTAATTCTTCGGAAACGTATTCAAAATTGATACCCAACACATGTGTTGCAAACTGTCTCATGTATAGAATATCGCCCGCTTCTTTTATTTTTTCCATGTCAACCGAATCTGGATAATAATGTTTCAAAAGAAATATCGGCGAATTATTTTCTTTTCTTACCCTAATCACTTGAATGATTGGTTCACCCTCAGGAAGCTTTAAGGTTCCCGTTATTTCTTCATTTACAATGGATTTAGAAACATCAACTGTGTTACATACAAGCTCACCTTCGTGGGAGCGGAAATGTGAACTAAACCCGCCCATCGGCGTCCAATCGGAAAAAATAGTATTCTCCGCAACTATGGTCCCGATGCCTGGCTTCCTGTGAATAAAGCCTTCATTTTTGAGCTGCGACATGGCAGTTCTAATTGGAGCCCTGCTTACGCCATACATCTCCTGAAGTTCCTCTTCTGTTGGTAATACATCTCCAACTGAATAATAATTAGATTTTATTTTATTGTATAAGTCTTCAAATATAACTCCAGAAAGCGTTTTCCCAGCCAAGAACACCCTCCTTCAACACACTTTGTTATAACAAAGTTTGATTATGTAATATATTAATGCTCATTTACATAATTGTCAATACTTTTTTAATTTTGGTTATGTCGTATTATTTTAAAAATGTTAGCTGGTGCCGGGCAATAACTGAGAAAAGTTACTCTTAAGATTTGCGGTGATTTTTCAAGCGGGTAATAGACTTCACCGACTGAATTATCAATTGAATATTCGATTGCCAGTCCCAACCCCACATCCCTAAATAAAACCTATCTCATAAAATAATTCATAATTGCCAAATAGATAACATATTAATTTGCAAAGCTACTAATTTTATCAAGTAATAAGGGGGATTTAGAGGAATGTAACAGGCTATGATATAGCAATAATGGTAGTCTTTTTCCTAATCATACTAGTGATTGGATATTATTCTTACCGCAAAGTAAATGGCTTCGAAGATTACGCTGTCGCAGGAAGAAAAATTCCTATCGTACTGCTTTTTGCGACGATGGCCGCAACTGCTACAGGTGGTGGAGCAACCATCGGAAGGGTTTCTTATGCGTATGATATAGGAATTGTAATTATCGCTGCTGCAGTGGGTTTTGTAGCAAATCAGATTCTGACAGGTTTATTTATTGCGCCCAAAATGCGAGCGATGGGAAATGTTTATACTATTGGCGATATCATGGGGTATTATTATGGTCGATTAGGATTAGGGATATCTGGTATTTTCACTTTCATCTATAGTATTGGGGTCTATGGAGTTCAAATACTGGCTATGGGTTTAATTTTGCATACTATGACCGGGTTTGACCTTGTTCCGCTTACGATTATCGCTTCTGCCATTGTTGTTCTGTATACATGGGCAGGTGGTATGTTCGCAGTTATTTATACCGATGCATTACAGTTTATTATTCTGGCAATTGGGATAACCACTGCAGCGATACTCAGCTTTAATGAAGTAGGAGGTATTAGCGGTCTGCAGGCTAATCTCGACCCTAGTTATTTTGACTTTACCGGCGGGTGGTCAATTGGTGCTTTTATTGCGTTTTTCCTTACATTTTTATTAGGCGAGGCAATCGCTCCCATGTATGTCCAACGCTATTTGACTACCAAAACGCCGAAAGACACCAAGTGGGGTGTAACATTATTTGGTGTTTACTATGGTTTTTATACTGTTGTTGTAACAATGATTGGCTTAGCAGGCGTCATTCTATTACCAAGTATCGACCCGGACACAGTTCTAAATGAAGTCATACTGAACTTCTTACCGGTAGGGATTGTAGGACTCGTTTTCGCCGCAATGATGGGCGCTATTATGTCCAGTGGTGACTCACTCTTGAACACCTCCGCAGTGATTTTTACACGTGATATTTATCAACGTTTTATTAATAAAAATGCAGATGACAAAAAACTCCTCTTCTGGTCCAAGATTTCTACCATAGTAGTTGGTACAGGTGGAATAGCTGCCGCATTAAGCTTACCTAAAGTATTGGATTTATTAATGTACACCTATTCCCTATGGGCCCCCTCCATCATACCGCCTATTGTAATAGCTGTTGTCTGGGGAAAAGCCCTGGATAGAAAGGTTTCGACATATGCAGGGCCCCCAGCAATAGTGATCGGATTAATCACCACATTAGTCTGGAATCATCTCCTCGGGGAGCCTTGGGGATTGCCAGCAATTGTTGCCGGTATTTTTGCAAACCTTATTGTATTCTGGGCAGTTCATGTGCTGACAAAATCAAAAACACCGACCGGTATATTTGCATCTGAGAAAATTTATGAAAACTTAAAAGAATAATAAAGCAAAAGAGTCCGTGACAAACACAAAATAAAGAATGGGAGAGAATGTAAATGACAATATGGGATATTATCTTTTATATTTCAGCCGGCATTGTATACGCAGCGGCTGGAGCTACCATTATTGGCTGGATTAACCATGCCAGAAAGGGAAATGAAAAAGATAACCGGGAAGGCGTAAATATATGACACAGAAAGCTATTGTAATTGGCGGAGGCGTTATCGGACTTTCCTGTGCATTTTATTTACGTAAAAAAGGACTTGAAGTGACTCTCCTTGAGAAAGATCAGTTCGGGAATGCAAGCTCATGGGGGAACCAGGGTTGGATTTGCCCGACACTCCATGAACCAGTCCCAGCTCCTGGTCTCGTGGGAGATTCACTAAAATGGCTAATGAAGAAAGATAGCCCGTTATATATTAAGCCTACTGCCGGCCCACAACTGTCCGGCTGGTTAGCTCAATTTATGAAGTACTGTAACAAACGTGACTTTAATTATGGAAAAGACGCCCTTCTTACTCTAAGTAAATCCACGCTATCTTTATATGACTCGCTGGAACGTGAAGGATTAGATATGGAAATACATCGTAATGGATTTTTGTTTACTTTCTTTGATGACCAACAGCTACAACAAAGCTTTGATAAATTCGAATCTAATTGGACTAACTATGGCCATAATAAACCGACAATGCTAACAAAAGAAGAGGTTAAAAAGCTTGAACCTAATATCACGCGTGATATAACTGGCGGCATTTTCCTTAATGAACAGCGTCATGTTCGCCCTGACACTGTGACAGCAGCATTCTACGATTGGCTGAAGTCATCAGGAGCAGAATTACATTCCAATACTGAGGTAACGAATGTAGAATATGAAGGAAGTACATTTAAAGCAGTCCAAACGAATGAAGGATTGATAGAAGCCGATATATGTGTTGTTACCTCTGGTGTGTGGTCGGGTTCTCTAGCAAAACAACTTAATTATTCCCTACCGTTGCAAGCCGGAAAGGGCTATAGTATCACCATATCCAATCCTAATTTAACATTTAATCGCCCAATATACCTGGGTGACTCCAAAGCAGGTATCAGCCCTTTTAAAGATCAGGTCAGAATTGGCGGCACCATGGAACTGTCAGGTATAAATACGAATCTGGATAAAAAAAGAGTAAAGAGTCTCAGAGAATCGGTTTCCAAATACCTGAGTGAGAAGCTTTACGGGGAGACAGAAGTAGAATGGACCGGCATGCGCCCAATGACCCCAGACGGTTTACCAGTCATCGGAAGCATACCGGATTTTAATAATGTATTTATTGCTACCGGCCATGGTATGGTCGGGTTATCGATGGCACCTGTCACAGGCGAAATCATATCCGATTTAGTTTGTAATGGTGAAACAGAATACGATATATCAGCATTTTTACCAGAACGATTTTCATAGCCTATAAGTTCTCTATCAAAGAGCAGACGTTAACCCCTCTTATGTTGACCGCTCTCCAGCCCTTGTAATCCGGGGGGTGACAGACGCCTAGACTTATACAGAAAGGGGGACAGAGTGTCTGACACTTTGTCCCCCTTCCTGCTGGATATCTTTTCATTTTATTTTCCTTTATACACTCTTGCTTCATACGGCTTCAATGTAACACGCGTATAACTGTCGGCAGGGAAATCACCGTAGTTACCGATCAAGCTTTCTTCGGCTGTAAATGCTGCATCTGCCGGAAGTTCAAACGGAACATGGTCACCGCTGAAGTTCGTTATGACGAGCAATTTTTCATCATGATACGAACGAAGATAAGCGTAAACCTGCTCATCTTCCGGCAGAATTAATTGATAATCTCCGTATACAATCACCGGATGCCGTTTTCTGAGCCGGATCAGCTTACGGTAATAATGATAAATGGAATTGGCGTCATCCCTTGCCTGTTTTGCATTAATCGTCCGGTAATTCGGGTTCACTTTCATCCACGGTTCACCGGTTGTAAACCCGGCGTTCTTTGAATCATCCCATTGGAATGGTGTTCTGGCGTTATCCCGGCCCTTCGCATAGATTGATTCCATCACTTTATTAGGATCTTCACCGTTTTCGACCACTTTTTCCTGATACATATTCAATATTTCAATATCGCGATAATCCTCGATCGAATCAAACCGGACGTTCGTCATCCCGATTTCTTCGCCTTGGTAAATATAAGGCGTTCCTTGCAGCATATGCAAGAACGTTGCGAGCATTTTGGCTGATTCAATACGGTGTTCACCGTCATCCCCAAACCGGGAGACCATCCGGGGCTGGTCGTGATTGTTCAAATAAAGACTATTCCACCCGATGCCGTTCAAGCCTTCCTGCCACTTCGAAATGTTCGCTTTTAAATCGGTCAGCTTTAATGGCTTAACGTCCCATTTGCCATTGGGTCCAGCGTCAAGTCCCATATGCTCAAACTGAAACACCATATCCAGTTCGTTTCGCGATGGATCGGTATATTTTTTTGCCTCTTCAACATCGACCCCGGGCATTTCACCGACCGTCATGACGTCATAGCCAGCCAATGCTTCATTGTTCATTTCGTGTAAAAATTCATGAATCCGCGGTCCGTTCCGATAATACCGGCTTCCGGAAGCATATGTCTCGCCTGATTTTACCACACCGTCCGGGAGACCGGGGACTTTGGAAATAAAGTTAATAACATCCATGCGGAACCCGTCAATGCCTTTGTCCAGCCACCATTTCATCATGTCGTACACTTCTTGACGGAGTTTCGGGTTTTCCCAGTTCAGATCGGGCTGTTTTTTACTGAACAGGTGTAAATAATACTCGTCCGTATTGGGATCATATTCCCAGGCTGAGCCGCCAAAGTTGGATTTCCAATTGTTCGGCTCGCGGCCATTTTTTCCCGGACGCCATATGTAATAGTCACGATACGGATTGTCTTTTGACTTTTTCGCCTCCTGAAACCACACGTGTTCATCAGACGAGTGGTTCACGACCAGATCCATGATGAGTTTCATGCCCCGCTGATGCAAAGCCGCAAGCAGCTCTTCCCAATCGGCCATTGTGCCGAATTCAGCCATAATCGCCTGATAATCGGAAATGTCATAGCCGTTATCATCATTGGGCGACTGATAGACCGGAGACAGCCAAACCACATCCACCCCAAGATCCTTAAGGTAGTCCACTTTTTCCGTAATACCCTGCAAATCGCCGATACCATCCCCATTACTGTCATTAAAACTTCTCGGGTATATTTGGTAAACGACACTTTCTTTCCACCAATTATGGTGCATTGAACACCCTCCAAATCCAAACACCGCCTCACGAAAACAGATAAGGCGTTGTTTATCAGTTTGTTACCCGCCGTGCAAAATCGACAAAGCGGAATTTATCAGGCCTGTGACGCGATTCGGAGTATTGAAACAGACTGGTATCGTCCAAATACACATGACTCCGGATCACCACAATGCTTGAAAAGCCTTCCATATCCAATAATGTCCTGTCTTCAGGCGTCGGTGCTTCCACAACCATTTCTTTTTGCCCAAAAGCAATCGGAAGGCCAAGTTCTTCTTCAATATACTGATAAATCGAGCGTTCACAAATGGCTTTTGATAATTTTGGGACGAAACGCTCAGTAAAATAATCTTTATCCAAAATGATACGCTCACCGGAAATTTCACGAACCCTGTTAACCTGCCAGACGTTTTCAGTACCACTCCGAAGTATGGTGGAGATTTCTTCCGCATCATCGAGGTAAGCGAGTTTTTCCACAATCGTCCTGCTGGAAAGATGCAGGTCCTCGTTCAACTCCTGAAAACTGACAATGCCGGAAACCGGGAAAGAAAATTTATTGAGATCAATGACGACTGAGCCTTTTCCCCGTATCTTTTGGATATAGCCGTTATACGACAAAAGATTTAACGCTTTCCGAATCGTTTCACGCGAGGTATTGTAGTGATCAGCCAGCTTGTTTTCTGACGGCAGCATCGACGAAGCCGGATAATCACCACCTTTTATTTTTTCCACCAAATCGTCATATATTTTCTGATATTTCTTTTTCATCGCTAAACCCCATTATGTCACATGATAGACAACCGATTCATACGGCCGTAAATGCAGTTGATCCGGGGACTTGGCAGAATCCGGGTAATTGGACAAAAGTAAAGTCACGTCACCCGTGGTGTCAACAGGAAGTTTAACCGCTGTTTCTTCAGCATAAAAATTGTTGACGACAATCAATTTCTCCCCGTTCCAATTCCGTGTATACGCAAAAACCCTCGGATGTTCTTCAAGCAAGAGCGCATAATCCCCATACGTGATGATATCATATTCCTTACGCAGGCGGATTAACGCCCTGTAATGATAATAAATCGAGCCGGGATCATTGACCGCTTCGTCTACATTTATCTGCGGATAGTTAGCCGCCGGCTCAATCCAAGGTACGCCGTCAGTAAACCCGGCATTCGCCTGATCAGACCATTGCATCGGCGTCCGGGAATTATCCCTCGACTTCTGACGTAAAATCGCCATAATCGTTTCATGCGGCACACCATTTTCCTCCAAATTCGTGTACGCGTTGAGTGATTCGACATCGCGGTATTGGTCCAGTGAGGTGAAGTTTGGGTTCGTCATGCCGATTTCTTCACCCTGATAAATATACGGGGTGCCTTGCATCATGTGAATGACCGTTGCAAGCATTTTCGCCGATTCTACCCGATATATTTCGTCATCCCCAAACCGCGATACAGCCCGGGGCTGGTCATGATTACACCAGAACAACGCGTTCCAGCCCCCGCCTTCATGCATGCCCACCTGCCAGTCGGAAAGGATTTTTTTTAACTGGATAAAGTCAAACGGGGCTTCGGTCCACTTTTCACCATTTGGGTAATCAACTTTTAAATGATGAAACTGAAACGTCATGTTCAACTCCTGCCGCTCGGGCTTCGTATACAACACACAGCTCTCAAGCGTTGTTGACGACATTTCACCGACGGTCATTAAATCATAAGGTGCCAGAGCCTTCTGATTCATTTCATGGAGATACGTATGGATTTTCGGCCCGTCTGTATAAAACTTCCGCCCGTCTCCCGTCGCATCGTTCGGAAAACGCTGGTCCTTCGAAATAAGGTTAATCACATCAAGCCGGAAACCATCGATTCCTTTCTCCGCCCAAAACGTGATCATATCGTAAAGTTTTTGCCGTAGGTCGTCGTTCTCCCAATTTAAGTCTGCTTGCGTGACATCAAATAAATGGAGATAATACTGGCCCGATTTCTCGTCATATTCCCAGGCAGGACCGCCAAATTTGGATTGCCAATTATTCGGTTTCCCGCCTTCTACCGGATCTTTCCAAATATAAAAATCACGGTATGCATTTTCGCTGGACGATGACGCTTGTTTAAACCATTCGTGGTCTGTCGACGTATGGTTAATCACCAAATCCATGATCAGCTTCATGCCGCGTTTATGGGTTTCTTCCAACAACTGTTCAAAATCCCCCATCGTCCCGTACGACGGGTTGATCGCGTAATAATCGCTGATATCATAACCGTTATCCCGTTGCGGGGACTGATAAATCGGGGTGAGCCACAAGACATCGACCCCGAGATGCTGCAAATAATCGAGCCGTTTAATAATGCCTTGAAGGTCTCCCGTGCCACTTCCCGTCGTGTCCTGAAAGCTTTTCGGATAAATTTGGTAGACGCTTGCGCGTTTCCACCATGTTTCAGTCATATGATTTCCTCCAGTCGGTTCCATGATTAATGGTTATTTAATTTTCGTTTGGCAACAAGGTATGTGATGATAAACGGCACGACCAAAACGATCGCCATGCCGATAAAGAACGCGCCCCAGTTCGCTCCAACGATGGACAAGAATGCCGGAAGACCGCCGACACCGATCGACGTTGCCTGGACATTTTGCATCGTGATAAAAGCACCGGCAAGAGCCGTGCCAATCAATGCTGCCAAAAACGGATATCTGAACCGTAAGTTAACACCAAACATCGCTGGTTCGGTTACGCCGAGAAATGCGGATAGACTCGACGTACCTGCCAGCCCTTTTGTTTTTTCTTCTCTGACAACAAGCATCATAGCGAGCGCGGCAGCACCCTGGGCGATATTCGACAGCGCCACAACCGGCCACAGGAATGTCGTGCCCGTACTGCCAATCAACTGCAAATCGACTGCCAAAAACGTATGGTGCATTCCCGTTATAACAAGCGGTGCATATAATGCCCCATACAACATACCGCCAATTAATGGAAATGCCTCGAATACACTGACAATGCCACCTGTTATCCACTCACCAATCGTAAACGTCACGGGACCAATCACAATGAATGCAAGAAAACCGGTAACCAATAAAGCGACAGGTGCGACAATCAGTAATTGCAATGAATCAATAACCCGTTTGCGAAGCCAGATTTCTATTTTAGCCATCACCCATGCCGCAACCAATACCGGCAGCACCTGACCCTGGTAGCCCATCATATTGACATCGAAACCGAACAGATTCCATGTCGGTGCGTTCCCTTCAGCTTGTGCCTGAGCGTATTCACTGGCAGGCGTCAATGCCGGGTGAACAAGAATCAAACCAAGCACAATACCAAGCAGCGGATTCCCGCCGAATCGTTTGGCAGCCGACCAGCCGATCAATGCCGGCAGAAATGTAAACGCCGTATTGGCTATAATATTGATCATATCGGCCACGCCGGCCCATTGTGGATATAATTCAATCAATGGAACGTCAGTAAAAATCGGATTAACTAAAATATTATTCAGACCAAGAAGTAAACCAGCAGTTACGATGGCCGGCAAAATCGGTATGAAAATGTCAGCAAGAACTTTCACACCGCGCTGCAGAAGATTTTGCTTTTCCCCTCCCGCTTCTTTCACATCTTCTTTCGTTGCTTCACTGATGCCTGTTTCGTCGACCATGGCCTTGTACACTTTATCAACCGTACCTTGGCCAATCACGACCTGGAACTGCCCATTTGCGGCAAACGTTCCCGCAACGAGATCGATCTTTTCCAATGCATCCTGATTGACTTCATTCTCATCATTCAACGCGAACCTCAACCGCGTCACACAATGCGTCGCAGCCTTAATATTATCAAGACCGCCAACCGCGGCGACAATCTCTTTGGCTTCCTCACCATATTCCACGCTGCTGATAGATTCCTTTTCAGTCCGCATATCGTCAGTTTCAGTCGGACTGGTTCCTTCCTCAGATTTTTCTTCGCCTTTTACGGCCGCTTCAAACAGCGCCGTCTCGCCAGCCGTGGTATCCACGGCATCTGTTTTTTCTAAAGTTTCAAGCACATCACCATTCGTTATAATGATCGGGGAAACAGCACTGGCTGCTTTTTCTTTAATGAAATCAAGATCAAAGGTGATCAGCGTATCACCGACACTCACCTGATCGCCGCTTGAGACATGGGCTTCAAATCCCTCGCCATCCAAAGCTACAGTTTCCAAGCCTATATGGATGAGCACTTCCACACCGGAAGCCGTCTGAAGACCAACGGCATGCTTGGTCGGAAACACTTGAACAATTTGACCATCGACAGGCGCGGTCACTTTTCCTTCAGTGGGATCAAGCGCCAGCCCGTCCCCCATCATCTTTTGGGAAAATGTCGGGTCAGGCACATCTTCCAGTTGAACAACCTTACCTGACATCGGAGAATAAACGATCAATCTATCATCAGCCACAAAAAATCCTCCCTCAATTAGCTGTAAAGTGAAACTTCATTCAGCGGAATGGTTTCCCCGCTGAATGTTAGTTGAACCGAATCGGGCATTTAGGGTCAGTTAACCGCCGTAGTCTGGCGGATTACTGACCATTACATGCGGGGAAAAGTGAAACTTCATTCAGCGGAATGGTTTTCGCCGCTGAAAACAGGAGAACAAAGGCTAAGTTCGCCACGTCCTCGAAAAAGAAAAGCACTTTTTCTTCGTGCGAAGTATCGCTGTCGCAGTTTTCCTTGTCCTGTGGCAACGCCTTTGTGACCTGCATCCTGCAGCCCCGAACCGAATCGGGCATTTAGAGTCAGTTAACCGCCGTAGTCGGGCGGATTACTGACCATCGATTGCAAGTATAACTATCTTACCACAACTTGTATATACATGTTGTAACGATTTCATTGTAACTTGTATGTACAAGTTTTGCAACGGCTTACATTCAACGGTATTTTTGTTATATTATTTATCCTACTTCCTCAACTTCCCTTTTGGAGCGGTTAAATAAACAATTTCCATAATGTTGTAAGCACATATAAAAAAACTCCGCAACTGATTAAAGGCGGAGTTAATTCGGTCATGCTTTATTCTTTTTTCCATTGATCATTGTTTCCGCATGCGTGCACTGCGGCCCATATTTTCCGCTTTCCGGCACATATTTTTCTGTTGGCGCACATATGAGGTGGGACAAAGTGTCAGACACTTTGTCTCACTACCAATAATTACGTCTTTGAATAGCTTCTTGTTCACTTTTTTAACTATAGGAGTTTATTCGACAATAGGAAGTCTTTCAATATCTGGATCTGTAAAGATATCATTTTCATCAGTACTTTTAGTAGAAAACTCAGATACGACTGCACCTTCACTACCAGCTTGAAACCAATGGAGTGTGTTGGGAAAAATAGTATATTGCTCTCCTGGATTTAAGACAATCTCATTCCATACTGTAAAGGTTTCTTTTTTGTCATCAGGCACAGTTGTTTTTGGATTCTCAACAGCTGGACCAGAGACATATAAATAAACAGTGCCATAACGGCATCTAAAAGTTTCCTCTTTACCAGGTGAATCTCCTACAGGTGGATGTAGATGTTCAGGGCATGTTTGTCCGGGAAGCAGAACAAGATCTTTTGCACAAACCCGATCTGTATTAATATATTCTATTAATTGAAGACCTAATTCTCTTATTCTATTAAGACCAAAATCAGCTACTTCAATCTTTTCTTTTTCTTCTTTAGTAAGTTTTATATTACATTTGCTGAAATATTCAAGTACCTCTTTTCTTATATTTTCATATACCGTACGTGAAATCATTTATTATCCCCTCCTTTTATAGCTTCTAAAAGAAATTTTAAACTAGCTTAGCATATTTTCATATAACAAATATATGTATATATTTAACCAAAACTCAAATCTTATTCACCTGGTATCACTATTATATTCCAATTCGACAAATTTCTTATCTGAGTTTTGGTTAAGCATAATTGAATTCTAGCTATAGTACTTTATAAAGGTTACAAGTATGATAGAAGTATGCAATGTAGGCGCTTACAAAAATGCCACTAAGAAAAAGGAGAATTATTTATGGTAACTAAAATGACAACACCTGAGATGAATTTGGTCGATTACGAGGGGCCTGACACACAACTTTGTGCGGTCATGACTGACAGTGAGAAAATTGAGGTAAAACGTGCGAAAATTCCTGAGCCTTCCGAGGGGGAGGTAAGAATAAAGATAAAATGGGTCGGTATTTGTGGCAGTGATGTCGAGGTTTTCCGTGGAAACAGGGAACCTGAATTTGTATCATATCCAACGCGTCTAGGCCATGAAGTTGCTGGAGTCATAGATAAGGTCGGAGAAAATGTTATTGGGTTAGAAGAGGGAGATCATGTAGCACTTCGTTACGTTTGGGGAGCCTTTGCTGAGTATGTATGTTGCAAACCTTTCTCCATAAAAGTACTACCTAAGGAGCTGCCATTGGTTGAAGGGTCATTAATTGAAGTACTTCCAGCCCTGTTATCCGCAGCTGAAAATGCAGATATCTCTCCTAATAAAAATGTATTAATTATGGGACAGGGTGTTAGTGGCCTTGCATTAACACAAGTAGTGAAACTTTACAGTCCTAAAAATTTAGTCGTAACAGATTTATTTGATGAAAAGTTAGAGCTGGCTAAAAAATATGGCGCCACGCACACTTATAAAATGCCATCATCTGATGCTAATACAATGGATATTGTTGGTGAAGACTTTCCTGAAGGTTTTGATATAGTTATTCCTTGTCTATTAGAAGGTTCTGGAATGGTTGATGCCATTGATGCTGCTGCGCAAAATGGAAGAATTGTTATGTATGGTTGCATTGGCACATGTCATAAGCCAATTGACTTCTTTAAAGTTCATAAGAAAAGACTTGATATCTTTTCAACTGAACCAAAAAGAGATATAGATAATAGAAGATATTTTGATGAAGGTTTAAAACTCGTATTAGATGGACTTGTTAATACAAAAGAAACCATCACCCACACTTATTCATTGAAAGACGTAGATAAAGCCTTTGAAACCCGTAATACACACAAAGGGGATACTATTCACGTCATGATCGATTGTGAAGTAAAGGATTGATAACACCGTATGAATAATACCTGTTTCTATTGTGAAAAAAACGATAAATTAGAGGAATTAATGATAAAAATAGCAGATTTTGAAGCTTCTACTTTATACCTGAACAGAGATCAAACCCACGAAGGAAGATGTATTCTTGCATTTAAAGATCACAAAAGGGAGGTGTATGAGTTAACCGCAATTGAACGTGATCTATTTATGAAAGAGCTGTCCTTATCAGCGAAATTAATAAGTGATATTTATGATCCTGACAAAATTAACTATGGAATATTTGGCGATTTGGTTTCACATCTCCATGTTCATATTGTTCCTAAATATGTTGGAGAGAAAAATTGGGGAGAAGCCTTTACTAATAACCCAAAACATAAAAAGAAACTACACGAGTTTGAGTACAAAGAAATAATAAGTCAGATAAATAAAAAGTTAATAATAGAGGAGGAGTATCATGTTTAAAATGAATGGAAAGATATTTTTATTTTTACTATCATTGTTAGCGGTTATTACTTTAATTGGGTGTTCATCAGACGGGGCAGCATCAGATAACAACGCAGATGATAGTAGTGATGTCGAAAACAATAGTGAAAGTGGAACAGAAGCCGAAAGTTCTGGAGAAGCAGAAATAACTTTACGACTTTCAGAGCCACAAGTTGATGACTATCCCGACTCTATTGCAGAAAAAGAATTTGCTAAAAAGGTAGAAGAATTGTCCGATGGAAGGATAAAAATTGAGGTATATACCGGTGGACAATTAGGAGACGAGAAAACAACTATTGAACAAACACAAGTAGGTATTATTGATATCGGCAGAGCAAATGCAGGTCCATTAACTGAATTTGCAGGAGATTTTGGCGTCTTCAGTTTTCCATTTCTATTTGACAGCAGAGAGCACATGTGGAATGCATTAGATAATTCATTAAGAGATAAATTATTTGCCAATTTAGAAAGTGCTGATTTAATTGGTCTTTCTATATTTGATGCCGGGGCTAGAAGTTTCTATACAATGGATCCCATTGAAACTATTGAAGATATTGAGGGCAAAAAAATTCGTGTCATGCAAAATGACATTTTAATTGATGCGTTTGGGAAATTAGGTACCTCTCCTACTCCACTTGCTGCATCTGAAGTTTACAGTGGTCTACAAACAGGCGTTATTGAAGGCGGGGAAAATAATGTAAGCACTTACGTTGCTGATGGTCATTATGAAGTAGCGGAAAATTTTACACTTTCAGAGCACTTAAGAATCCCCGGAGTAATGTTTATGAGTAAAGATTCTTGGGACAAATTGTCTGAAGAGGATCAACAAATAATTAAAGACGCAGCTTTAGAAGCTGAAAAAATCCAACTTGAAGAATACGATAAATACTCACAAGAAGCAATGGATAAAGTAGTGGAAGCGGGTAATAATGTAGTCGAATTAACTGAAGAAGAACGTGCAAAGTTCAGAGAAAAAGTAGAACCACTATATGATGAGTACGATTCAGAATATGGTGAGTTATTCCAAGTAATTGAAAATGCAAGATAACGA
Source organism: Lentibacillus persicus (assembly GCF_900112705.1). Lineage (GTDB taxonomy): Bacteria > Bacillota > Bacilli > Bacillales > Amphibacillaceae > Lentibacillus > Lentibacillus persicus. Next base: position 166,127 of record NZ_FOMR01000005.1, on the reverse strand, counting down.
CTAGTTTAGGGTGTGGGTAAAGGGGAGCATTTTTGACCCTTTACCCATTTTACAAGAAGTCAGATAACTGGAGGGGATTCAGTTGATCGAAAAAGCTCTCATCAAAATTAGAAAAATAGTCGAATACGCGATATTATCAATGATTGTTATTATGACAGTTATAATAGGTTACCAAGTATTCTCTAGATTTGTTCTGAATTTCACACCACCTTGGATACAACCTTTATCCCTATTGCTAATGGTATGGATTGGTTTTATTGGGATTGCAATTGGAATACAAGATAATACCCATATAAAGATAAATTTATTTGTTTCCATGATGCCAGATAAAGTGCAAAAAGTATTGATTTACATGCAGCGAGTACTAGCAATTCTATTTGGATTTTTTATGCTTGTTCAAGGGTTGATTTTTTCCTATGATATGAAGGATTCAACTATGTCCGGTTTGAGTATGCCTTCAGCAGTTCTATATGCATCTATCCCAATATCCGGTTTATTAGTAGTTTTGTATCTTTTGTTTGAATTTTCAGGAAAATGGAAGGGACCCAATCATGAAAATGAGGAGGTTGAATAATGGCTGTAGCTACATTAATAGGAGTATTTATTATACTATTAATACTCGGTGTTCCAGTTGCACTGGCGATGGGGGTAACTTCCATTGTTGTATGCTTTATACTGGATATTTCGCTGTCTATCCTTGTTCAACGAATGGTTGGTGGAATTAATAGTTTTCCCCTTTTGGCCATCCCATTCTTTATATTAGCTGGAGAAATTATGAATACTGGCGGGATAACAGATCGATTGATAAAACTAGCCGATACGATAGTCGGAAGATTCAGGGGTGGATTAGGAATTGTAAATGTTAGTTCAAGCATGTTGTTTGGCGGTATTTCTGGTTCTGCATTAGCTGATGCTTCCGCTAACGGTTCTGTCCTCATCCCTATGATGAAAAAGAAAGGATATGATACAGATTATTCTGTTGCTGTAACTGTCACTTCTTCCACACAAGGGATTGTCATTCCTCCAAGTCACAATATGATTATCTATGCACTGGTTGCGGGGGGCGGAGTTTCTATTAGCTCTTTATTTCTGGGTGGGATTATACCTGGCATTCTGTTAGGTCTTGGTTTGATGATGCTCACCTACATTATAGCTATTAAAAGAAACTACCCGGCAGAAAAGCCAGCAACAATAAAGGACTTTTTCATTGCATCCTGGAAAGGTATCCCGGCTTTAATGACGCCTATCATTATAATAGGCGGAATTATGACAGGTATATTTACAGTAACTGAGTCAGCTGCAATTGCGGTTATTTACGCTTTTATTCTTAGTTTCGTTTTCAATCGGGATGCTCATATCTCTGAGATAGTTCCTATTCTGCAACGCACGTTTAAAACACTTGCAATGGTCTTATTTTTAATAGCCGCTTCAAGTGGATTTGCATGGTTATTGGCTCTGCTACGAGTCCCAGCAATGATATCGAATAGTTTATTGTCCTTAACTGAAAATCCTATAGTTATAACATTGATTATTATATTTATTCTAATTTTGCTTGGTACTATTTTAGATGTTGCGCCAATTATTTTGATTACGACACCAATATTATTACCAATAGCTACAAGTATTGGTATGGATCCTATCCACTATGGAATTTTAATGATGGTCTGTATGGCTATAGGGCTGGTTACTCCACCAGTAGGCGGAGCATTGTTTGTAGGTAGTTCCGTAGCTAATGTTCCTATTGAAAGTGTGGTTAAAGCACTTTTACCTTTTTATATAGTCATGATTATCACAGTATTGATTATAGCTTTCGTTCCTCAATTAACTCTATTTATTCCAAATCTTTTTAACTAACCTTATTTTTGGTTAGAGATTGGCGGTTGTTTCGGTAACGAGGAAATAAAGTTTTCATCAAGAATGATCGGCTTTCCAACGACAGTGCGGGTTTGGTCACGGTAATCAGTTGGAGAAGTCCCCTCCATGCTATGGAATAATCGAGAAAAGTAAGGTGTTGATAAACCGATTTTATCTGCAATTTCAGAAATAGAAAGGTTGCTAAATTCCAGGAATTCTTTAGCCTTTTCAATTCTTAATAATTGTAAATATTTCATGGGTGTGGTGTTTAATTTTTGTTTGAACAAATCAATAATGTAATGCGGGTGGTAGTTAAAATGTTTGGATATATCGTCCAATGATATTTTCTGGTGTAAATTTTCAATAAGAAACTTTTGAATGGGAAAATCATTAGTATTTCTCTGTAACATAGCAGGTGCTGAATCGTGTGACGAGTTTTGAATTTCCTGTGTTTCTTGAACAAGCAATAGCAGAATGTTTTTAAATAAAACATCTACTAGATATGGAGTTAGCTTATCATTCTGCTTATTATGGATGGATGTTTTAAATAGTTCCTTTATTTTGGAAGAATCACTCATAAAATAAGGAATTTGAATCTTTTGGGTTTTTATCAATTCTTCAAGGTCGGAGCTAATAATGTCAAATTTTATATCAATAGTGGACGAGGGTTTTTTAAAATAGAAATGATGTTCGTTTTCTTTTGAAATAAAGTAAGCATATTTGGGCATAAGCGGATACTCTTGTCCGTTTATTTCGATTACCCCTTCACCGTCCATAATAAATAAAAGCTGAAAGATATCGCTGTGATAGTGTTTCTTTACACCAGAGTTTTTTTCGTAATCTATTCTGGAAATCCAAAAGACTCGTAATTGATCATCACGTAACATTATTCATCACCCCTTATGTTAGAATATCTTATTTTAATCTTACCAATAAATTAAAATTTTTGAAACTCAATGCAGAACTTTAAACGAGGAGGATAAAAAATGGGCTACGTACTCGGAATCGATTTAGGGACAAGTTCAGTCAAAGGGGTCTTGGTTGATAGAGGCGGGGTTACATATCAGAGTATCTCCAAAACTTATCCATTAATCAATGAGAAACCAGGGTATAGTGAGCAAGATCCACACTTATGGTATAAAAAAACTGTAGAGCTGGTTTCAGAGTTGGTTTCTAAATTAAATGGAAAAGCGGAAAAAATTGAGGGTATAAGCTTTTCTGGGCAGATGCACGGCTTAGTACTTATAGATGACGATTTAAACGTGCTACGAAATGCTATTCTTTGGAATGATACGAGAACAGCGCCCCAATGTCGGGAGATCCATAATACTTTAGGAAAGGAAAAGTTATTAGATATAACTAAAAATCGAGCACTAGAGGGCTTTACCCTGCCGAAATTGTTATGGGTGAAAAAAAACGAGAAAGGAATCTTTGATAGGATTAAGTATTTTTTATTACCGAAAGACTATCTCCGCTTTCGTCTAACCGGTAATATTCAAACAGACTACTCGGATGCTGCTGGAACACTATTGCTAGATGTAGCTAATAAAAAATGGAGTGAGGAAATTTGCGAAACATTTGGAGTTAATAAAGATATATGCCCCCCTTTGGTTGAATCACATGAATTCTGTGGGACGATAACCTCTCATTTCGCAGATGAAACAGGTTTATCGAGTACGACGAAAGTTTTTGCGGGAGGAGCAGACAATGCCTGTGGTGCTATTGGTAGTGGAGTATTGACAAATGGAAAAGCTTTATGCAGTATCGGCACATCGGGTGTTATGCTTTCCTATGACGAGTCCGGCAATAAGGATTATAAAGGAAAATTACACTATTTTAACCATGGGAAACAAAACGCTTTTTATAGCATGGGTGTTACACTCTCTGCAGGGTATAGTTTACAGTGGTTTCAACAGGCATTTAGGATAGATGATCCTTTAGAAAGCCTATTTAAGGAATTAGACTCTACTTTAATTGGTGCGCAAGGACTCATATTTACTCCGTATTTAGTTGGTGAAAGAACTCCTTATGCAGATGCAAGTATTCGAGCCAGTTTCATAGGTATGGATACATTCCATGAGAAAAAACACTTTGTTCGAGCGATAATGGAAGGCGTTACATTTTCACTAAAAGAATCTTTAGACCTATTAAGGGAAAATAATATTGAGGTTAACTCTATCATTTCCATTGGTGGAGGGTCAAAAAATAATTTGTGGCTCCAAATGCAGGCCGACATATTTAATACTAGAGTAATAAAATTATCTAATGATCAGGGACCGTCATTAGGAGCGGCTATTTTAGCTGCCTATGGTTGCGGATGGTACAATTCCTTAGAAGAATGTGCCAAGGTATTTATTACTTATGAAAAATATTATGATCCTATAGAAGAAAACGTAGAAAAATATAATGCATTATATGATGTTTATAAGAAAGTGTATTCACGTACTAGAGATTTAAACCGAGAATTAGAAATCTATAGATAAAAGATGAAAGGTCTTTTCATTACAGTGGCCCAATGAAACTCACTCCATAATCGTCAAGTAAGCAACTTATTTTTGTATGTCCCATTACAGAAGATACCCTTGTTCAGTGCGCTAGCGACCCTAAGACATTCAGCATTCAAAAATTGCCAAAAAAGCATAAACGAAATCCCCATTTATAAACAAGTGGGAGGTCCGTTTATGCTTGGGGGACAGAGTGCCTGACCTTCTGTCCCACCTCCTGGCAGTCCTATAAAAACAACAGCCTCTCTTATCAAATTTCCATTTCCAATAAAGCACTGCTTAGGCTTTTTCCGTGTGTATCCATTGCGGGGGAGGAGGTCACGCCTCTGAGTAACGGATCTAACTTGTTCAGTTTTATCATGCTTGGTGAGCAAACTTATAATGACAAGGCTGAGCAGGGAGACAGTGAAACCAATACGGTATGATCAATTTCCACGTTTAAAAATGGCCACCCCAACGTTGAAATTATGCAAGAATCATACTCCAGAACGCTCCGCTTTTTGTTACTTTGCTCCAGAACATAATCGCTAAGAAAGGCAGCACAAGAATCGTTGCAGAAAGCCGGAGTGCCCATTGGTAAGCAGTTGCTATATCTGTAACAAAATACGCAACAATTAATTCCAGGACTGTAATAATGACGACCGTTAATCTGGAAACAAACATTAGCTCTTTATTGTTTGCATCCGGTTTCATTAATCGCTGATAGATATCCCTCGATAAATTGGAACTCCCCTGTAAAATAAATGACGTTGCACCGGTCATAAGTGCAGCCATTAACCCAATAAATACTACACCGCCAATAGCCGGATGCAATAACTCCAATCGAAAATGGCAAAGGAATAATGCCGGATCGACCACCGAATCGTTCACCAAATAAATCCGCCAGTGTATAAAGTCTCTGTCTTCTTAATGGAGCGGCTAAAACGATAATTAAAAGAAGACTAAGCAAAATACCAGGAAGCGCAAATTTAAAAAACCCTGAAAGTCCAACTGTAAAGCCCATACCCATCCATCCAATAAATACGGCCGCTCCACACCAAGTACTAATATTTGCTCTCGACACTCTTTTCATTAAGAAGGTTAGCTGCTAACCAATTAAATTAACTCCTCTCATGCTTTTCCAACGTTCACCATCCGTGAGCGGAAGTATTGAACAAGAACTTTCGCATATGCTTTAAGACATAATTCTCCCAATTCAGCGTTCGCACCGGTTGGGTCACCAATAATACCATTAGATGCTAAGTTATGGATACCCCCTTCGAAGAGTGTTGTTTGTGTTTCATGTTGCAGGATATCTCCGCTGTAGCCTGGTTCAATTTCATCTCGATGTACTAATTCCGGATGAAGTGAAAGTGTAAATGATGTTTCAGCAATTCCGGCATGGCCACCTGCCCTGTCACCTAAACCTGACCACTTTTCTGCCGTTTCACGCCAAGTTTTGATAAGTCGACTTAAATCCGAAAAAGTAATCACGTTGGTTCCTTGACCAACTAATGAGTTTAACCGATGCTCCATATCCCCAAGTATACTAAAATTACCGCCATGACACGAAAATAAACAGATCGTATCGAAACCATGTTGTTTAAGACTTATACAATAATCCTCACAAATAGATTCAAAAGTGGATTTTCTTAAAGAAATCGTACCTGGAAATTCAGTATGGTGTTCAGAACTGCCCACCCGTATAGTAGGTGCTACCAGCGCATTTCCCATACGCTTGGCTACCTCGGTCCCTTGCCAAGTTGCATGTGCAGCGTCAACCAATAAGGGTAAATGGGGGCCATGTTGCTCAATGGCTGCTGTTGGTACAATGGCGGTTTTCATTCCACCATCAATCAGTTCTTTAATTTTGGGTGATGTTAAACGTTCAAGTTGTATTTCATTAGCATAATTCATTATGACTATCTCCCCTCTTTTATAGGTAAACATAATGGATGGAATTTGATATAATCCTATATTGATAACCATACTCGTGGAAACTTTTGTTGCCTAATTTAAACGACCAACAATTCAAGCTCGTTGGTCGTTCAAATACATCGTTCACATGCTTCTTATATTTCTAGGCTAAAACACTGCCGTTACCGGTTAAATGACATTCGCCTTCTTCAACACATATTTGACCATTAACAATAACGTAGTCGATTCCTACAGGTTCATTATTTGGCTCATCATATGTTGATTTGTCGGCAACTTCATCCGGATCAAACACTACCACATCCGCCCAATAATCCTTTTGTAAAATTCCTCTTTTGTCTAAACGGAGTAATTGTGCAGCAGCCCCAGTCATATGATGGATTGCTTCTTCCAACCGTAGAATGCCTTTTTCTCTTACATACCGAGAGAGTACCCTTGGTTGAGTGCCGGATAGCCTTGGATGCGGTTTCCCACCAAATATGCTGTCAGACCCAACAATGTGATAAGGGCTTTCCATCGCACTTTCCATATCTTCCTCAAGGCCCCAATGGACAACCATTGTAATATTTCCTTTTTCTTCAATCAAAAGGTCAAATGCTGCATCTGCGGCAGTTGTTTCTCTTAATTCAGCTATCTCGCTGACACTTTTTCCTTCAAACTTTTTATTATTATCACTGCCCACAGAGGAAACGATAATATTCTCCCAGCCACAATTGTAAACCCAATTTTCAAAGTCTCTGCTTTCTTCCAATTCATATTTTATCTTCTTGCGTGTATTCGGATCCTTCAGCCGTGCAAGCATTTCTTCTGTACCTCCATCATGTGTCCACGGAGGCAGAATAGCATTAAAAACTGTAGAGCCCGCCGTATAGGGATATTGATCAAACGTAACTTCAATCCCCAGAGAACGTGCTTTTTCTATCTTCTCTATTATCTGTGGGTAATATTGGCGGTTTTTAACACCAATAACCTTTAAATGGGATAGATGCAATCTGACTCCGGATTCTATTGCTACTTGTATCATTTCATCGACAGCCTCTAGAATATTAAAGCTTTCGTTTCTCATATGTACTACAAAACAGCCATCATACTCGGCTACACCTTTACAAATCTCTATTATTTCTTCAGTGTTAGAAAAAACGTTAGGAGGATATACAAGGCCTGATGAAAAGCCCAAAGCGCCCTGTTCCAGACCTTCCTCTACATGCTTTCTCATCTCTGTCATTTCCTGCCGTGTGGCTTCTCGCTTTTCAAAACCCATGACCAAAGTTCTTACATTCCCATGTGGGACCAGATACGCCATATTACCCAATATATTTGATTCTCTTAGATGGGTTAAGTAGTCAGCAACACTCAACCAATCCCAATCACCAATATCCCCGTTCAGCCCTTTTAACTGTTTCTGCCATAACTCCTTTGTATTATGGTTGACTGGTGCAACGGAAATCCCGTCTTGTCCTAATAATTCTGTCGTCACGCCTTGCTTTAATTTTATCTGATGAATTTCAGGATAGATACATAATAGATCAGAATGCACGTGTGTATCTATAAAACCGGGGGACACAACTTTTCCTGTAGCATCTATTTCTTTTATAGCTCTATCATTAATAGTTTTTTTCATTTCTACAATCTTTCCGTTTTGAATAGCTACATCTAATTTTGTCCAGGGGTTATTCGTTCCATCAACCACATATCCGTTTTTAATTAATATATCTAGCATTACATTCAACTCCTATATTAAGTTCTTCTAGAGCTGCATTACTTGGCTACAGATTTTTGAACCTGTTGTGTCGGTTCAGCTCCCCAAATTTTGTTAATTACTTCTTTATTTGGTCTCTTAGTTAAATAACTAACAGCAATCATACTGACTACGCTCAAGAATAAAGAGGTTGCAACCGCATGCATGCCAAACAACATTTCATCAAAGGCTATTACTATAATTAAGTATGCAGTGAATCCAACAAGCATAGAAGTAAGAGCTCCCCACTGATTAGCACGCTTCCAATATAAACCGAAAACTATCACTGCAAACAATGTTGCTTCTAGTCCGCCAATTGAAAATACTACAATAAATTGAATAAAATCGGGGGGCGTAATTGAAATCAAAACGACAACAATACCAATTATCAAAGTAGAAAAGTAGGACAGCTTTGTAATAGTTCTTTCAGAAGCCTTAGGATTAACATAGTTCATATATATATCCTTAACAATTGTCGAGCTGACAACTAACAACATAGAGTTTACAGTAGATATGATAGCTGCTAAAGGGGCTGCCATTATTAATCCAGCAAGCCAACCGGGCACTGCCTCTACCAAATACAAAAGCATTGCCAAATCTGGCTGTGTCACATCTGGCACCAATATTCGAAGCATAGGCCCGATTGACGCAAAACCAACAGAAAAGAGCCCCATAATAATAACTGCATAAACCATACCTTTATGCATCGATTTAGAGTCTTTAAAAGCCATACCACGCACTGCAACATGCGGCAACCCGAGCATAGCGATACCAAATAACAGCATATAGGAAAATAGCAAAGGTGGCGTAGCGCCACTACCTCCAGGTATTGTTACCAATTCCGGGTGATCAACTGATAACTGACTTACTATTGCAGTAAAACCATCAGTTTGAATCATAATTATCACCCAAATTATAATACCGCCAAAGAGCATAGCAACACCTTGAATTGCATCCGTAACTGCAACGCCTCTAAACCCTCCGAATACAGTAAGCAGAACAACTATACCTCCAAATATAAGTAATCCCCAATGATATGGAAAACCTGTAGCAGCTTCCAGTATCCTTGCTCCGCCAGCAAATTGTGCAACCATATAGGCACTAATAAATACTAATATCCCTAATGCGCTTATCAAAACTACCGGCTTACTTTCATACCTGGCTTTTAGAAAATCCGTCATAGTTACAGCACCTATTCTTCTAGAAACAATTGCAAACTTTTTACCTAAAACGCCTAGTACATACACGCCCATAGCGGTTTGAGAGGCTATTATTAATGGCCAGCTAAAACCTTGTTCATAACCTACACCGGTTGCGCCTATGAAAGTTCCTGCACTAGCGGTGGAAGCGACCATCGTGAAAGCTAATACCAGTGGGCCCAAATTTCTGCCACCAATAAAAAACTTTTCATGAAAATTGCCTTTTCCCTTTTTTAAATATCTGCGAAAATAAATCCCGACAAGTAAAGTAGCTAGTAAATAAAGGATAATAGGAATGGTAATATCAAATCTCATCGTTTAGCCCCTCCGCATCCTCGTATCCTTCCAGCGACATTTCTTTAAAAAGAAACCTGACCATCAGAAAAGTGGAAATTGATAGCAAAATAAACGATACGATTACGCCATAAAAATACCATTGCGGAAAACCCAGTACAAGTTTTATTTCACTAGCATCGACGTTATAACCTAAAGGGAAGGTTAATCCGAAAACTAAAAGAATATTAAAAACAAAAAAAGTAAACGTATACATAAATTCCTTGTTACACTGTTTAAACCTCGCATCGTCTTTCATTTTTTCTTTCACCATATAATGTCCCTCTTTTCTTATTTCAGATTTTTAATATTCTAAATAATTAAGGTTGTAGATATCCTAAAACAAATATCTTGACTTGTCAACAAAGATAAATAATTCTGACAGATGGTTTCTATAGGTGTTTTCATAGCCTACAAGTTCTCTATCCAAGATTAAAAGTTCTCCCCTCTTATGCGTTATCATTTGAGGGGATGTTATGTGATGTTAACTATTAACATTGGCAGTGCTTATCTTAGTAGATGGAAAAAGTGCAGGCTTTAGCAGAATAGATAGATGATTCCATATCAAGCATTTCTAAACAGCTCTGACATCCAGGCGAGTAATTCCTTTCCCTTTACTTTTAACCTTTTCGAGGAATATCTCTCCGATTTCCTTCGTATTTTTCACATGGGTTCCCCCACAAGGTTGTTCATCAATTTCTCCGATTTTCACAAGACGAATCTCTCTAACTGATGAAGGAATTAAATTTATGACTGTTTTAGCCATGTTAGAAACATCACTAGCCAATTCCCTTGGTAGAAGACGTGAGCTTACCTTATGAGCACTTTGAATTTCGCGATTGGTTTCCTTAATAACGTCACGCCAATCATTATCTGTTAAATGGGCAACATTATTAAAGTCAATCCTCGATTTATGTACATTTATCTGGTTTCCAGTACATAGGGCATTATAATTTCGATTAAGAACAGAACTTAAAACATGCAGCATTGTGTGATGACGCATAAACTTGTATCTGCGTTCCCAGTCAAGTTGCATATTTACGGAGGATAATTTCAAGTTGTTATGTGGTTCTACATAATGAATGATTTCGCCGTTTTCTCTTTTTACCTTTTCAACTTTGAATGCCCCATCATCTTGTATGAAATAACCTGTATCATGTTCTTGGCCACCGCCAGATGGGTAAAAAATTGTTTTGTCCAATATAATCTTATTTCCTTCAATTCTCGTGATATTTGCACTCCCTGTTTTTTTATAACTATCTATTGTAAATTGTTCTACTGCCAAGCGTTGTCACCTCCCTTACATTCTGCCGAGAAAGTACTTTAAACACTGTTTATAGGAAAGTTTTCCCCAAAATTATTTCATATACTTTAATACTGTGGCGGAAAGAAGTTTTGTCCCATCTGTGATGTCCTTAATACTTGCAAACTCATTAGGGTTATGACTCCCTCCTTTTGAGCGGACAAAGATCATTCCAATATCCGCAATTTTAGATATTATTTGGGCATCATGTCCTCCGCCGCTTGGCATGTTATGATACTTCAATTTCATTTTTTTACTTTCTGTCTGCATTGTACTGATTATTTCTTCAGCACACATTGTCGGTTCAGCATGCAGGACTGGTCTAAACTGAAATGTTACCCCTCTCTCTTGGCCAACGTTTTCTGCACGATTTTCTATTTCCTTTAATATTTTATCTCGTCTTTCAATTTCAATATCGCGAACGTCCAGTGTCATAGTGGCACGCCCAGGTATAATATTTACTTGATCAGGTTGAGCATGCATTCTTGTAATGGTCCCAACTGAAACTCCGCCATAGTTATTAAAAATTTCTTCAATTGTCAGCGCAATTTCACTCGCTGCCAATAATGCGTCCTTTCGAGCGTTCATCGGTGTACCACCTGCATGATTTTGCTCTCCTTCGACGATGATTTCCATCAAGGATACACCTGTGATCCCGGTAACAATACCAAGAGGGGTCTCTTTTTGTGTCAATACTGGACCTTGCTCTATATGCATTTCCAAATAGATTTCAATTGCGTTTTTGTTTCTCACTGCTTGTTTTATATTGTTCGGATCTAAGCCAAAATCTTTAAACCCCTGTTCACGCGTGATTCCATCCTTGTCTTTAGCCTCCATCTCTGAATTCTTAATGTCACCAACCATTGCACGACTGCCAAACATACCACCTGATAAAAATCGAGTACCCTCTTCCTCACAAAAAGCTATGACTTCAATTGTCCGTTTGAGATTAAATTTTTCTTCAGTAAGATGTTGCACAACTTCAATACCTCCAATCACTCCGATGACGCCATCAAATTTTCCCCCGTTCTTAACCGAATCAATATGAGAGCCCAAAACAATTGGAGGCTTTTTTGTTTTGTGCCCTTCTTTTCTGCCAATAAGGTTTCCCGCAGCATCTAAAAAAACGTGCATACCTGCTTCTTCCATCCATTGTGTTATAAGATTAATAGCTTCTTTATATTCCTTCGTAAGTGCTAAGCGGGTGACGCCGCCTTCCTTTGTCGCACCAATATCTGCAAGAGTATAGATTCTTTTTTCCAATCGTTTTGGATTAATCACGGGGCATGGCTCCTTACATGCATTTTTAAACCACTCGCTCTAACTGGAATACTTCAGTATCTGTATACTTTATGACATGCCCTTTATACTTTCATATACAAAACGTGTATAGGGCAAATCTTTGTTTTGATCTTCTGCCCGCTCTATCAGATAACCACTAATTGCATCAATTTCAGTCTGTTTCCCTGACTCAATGTCCCTCAACATTGATGAACGATTTCCTGCTGTATTATGACAAACTCTAAGAATATTCCGCCACTGCTCTTCCTTATTTTTCAATCCAAGTATATTTACCGCTTCTTCAAACAAACGTTTCATATTTTTTTGAAAGTGAACGTTTTCGACAAGGCTGCCAGTTTTAACTTGATATAATGCGGTTAAGGGATTAATAACTGCATTCACCAGCAGCTTATCAGCTAAAATTTGATACCAATCATCCCAATACTCAAATGGAAAATGAGGTTGTTTGACTCCTTCCAATTGGCCAGAAAGGGCTGCAATTTTTCCCTGAAAAGGAGCAACTTTTGTGGTGCCCTTTCCAACATGATCGATTTCAGAGTCTGAATGTTTTAATACACCATGTTCAATAACGCCAATAAAGATGTTTTTATGGTCAAGATCACGAATTAAATCGATGTGACCCATCCCATTTTGGACAAATAACATGTTTTGTTTTTTCTCCACGAGTGTTTTTAATTGGCCAACAATTTCTGATAAACTATATTGCTTCACCGCGATTATAATAAGATCTGCATCAATCTTTTTTGTTTCAAGTAATAATTCTGCCTTCACTTTCGCTCGATTAGTAGTCTCCCTTATCTTTAAGCCTGAGCGATTTAATTCTTGTGCCTGCTCGAAACGTCTTGTGTATACCGTTACCTCCCATTTACTTTTTGCAAAATAATATGCGCAAAGTAATCCAATCGCTCCGCCACCTATAATTCCGACCTTCATTCAACACACTCCTTATAAGGACAAATCACAAAGCTTTTTACACCCCTTAGCCACTAACTTCGCCTACGGGGGCATTGTGTATTTCAGGCTTCTTAAACATAAGTTCTCCACCCCTATATACTCTTTGAATATTCTTTAAAGCAAAGATATCTTCTAACGGATTTCCATCAACGAGAATTAAATCTGCTAACTTTCCTTTTTCAAGGGAACCGATTTGACTATCCTTTTTTACACATTGAGCAGCTGTTATCGTAGAAGCCGTAATAGCTTCATAAGGTGTTAAACCTTCTTCAATCATAATAGATAACTCATCCACCAAGAGACCCGGATAATTAAAAGGGGTGCCCGCGTCACTGCCAGAAGCAATTTTCACACCTGCTTGATAGGCCTTCCGAAAGCTTTCCTTATGCATTTCCACCATAGTTTTTGTTTTTCTGATCATATACTCGGGAACAACGTCTTTTTTGTTTGCAATTAACGATGCGGCAATCAGCGTAGGTACAAGATATGTTCCATGTTCTAACATCAACTCGATTGCCTCGTCATCAAGTATTGTCCCATGTTCAATTGTGGTTACGCCTCCTCGGACGGCATTTTTAACGCCTTCACAACCAATTGCATGAGCAGATGTGGTTCTGGACACATGCTTGGCTTCGATACTGGCGGAACGAATTTCTTCTTCACTTAATTGAATGGAACCTGGTTCGGTACCTTTTGTTAGTACTCCCCCAGTGGCCATTAGCTTTAATAAATCTGCACCAGCTTTTAGCCTTTGACGAGCTGCTTTCTTAACCTCCGCTTTGCCATCAGCTTCAGTTGCCATTGGATGCCCATGACCCCCGGTCATCACAATAGGCTGCCCTGCAGCAAAAACTCTTGGGCCCTTTACTATACCTTCTTCTATTGCATTGCGGTACGAGATATCCACATTATATCGTGTCCCAAGGTTCCTTACAGAAGTGATACCAGCCTCTATAAACTGTTGTCCTTGCTGATGTGTCCTATATGCAGTTACAGCTATGTCATCTTGTGCAATCTGTTTAAATGGATCCGGAGAACAATCCATGCCTAAATGAACATGGCAATCCATTAAACCCGGGAGAATCGTGCTTTTGTTACCATCAATTTCGATATCAACTTTAGTGGCATTAATAGAATCTTCAAACCCCAGATCGATAATTTCAGACTCATTAAAAGTGATAAATCCATTATCAATAACACCGTCGGGGCCACTTGTAATTAGCCTTATATTCCGAATTCGTGTAATCATTTCAACAACCGCTCCTTATCGAAAACTTTATTAGCGTATTCTGTGAGTAACTGAGAATAAAGTCTGAAATTAACATTACCGCCACTTACTAATACCACTGCTTTTTTATTCTTTAAATTAACATGGTTATATAATATGGCAGCTAAAGAGGCTGCTCCAGAAGGTTCAACTACCAACTTTGCACGTTCGGCTAAAATCGCTACAGTTTCGGCGATTTCCTTTTCGGTTACTAATACTAAACGATCGACATATTTTTGAGTATGCCGAAACGTCAGTTCCCCCGGTCTTTTCGCCATAAGCCCATCTGCGATCGTATTTACTTCATTTACTTCCGAGGGTTTGCCTTTTTGTAAGGAATAAAACATGGCTTGCGCGCCTTCACTGTTAACACCGATCACTTCCGTAGTGGGCTTCATTTCTTTTAAACAAGCGGCAACACCTGAAATTAATCCCCCGCCGCTCACTGGAACAATCACTGCATCTACATCCGGCAGTTCTTTTATAATTTCAATTCCAATGGTTCCTTGCCCGGCAATTGTAAAGTAGTCTTCGAAGGGGTGGATGATTTCCATGCCGTCTTCTTCATGGAATCTTAACACTCTTTCATACATAGCTATGGAGTCAGTTCCCCATTCGACTGCTTTTGCACCATAGTCAATGATTGCATTTTTTTTGCTTGGAACCGGATTTTCCGGCAATACAACAGTGGCTTGCACACCTAATGCCTTCGCTGCATAAGCCGTTCCAGCTCCATGGTTGCCAGCCGAAAAAGCTACCACCCCTTTTTTCTTAGCCGCGTTTGACAAACTGGCAATCTTATTATAAGCTCCTCGAATCTTGAACGAACCTGTTTTTTGTAAATTTTCAGGTTTGAGGTAAATCGCATTGCCACATCGATTTGAAAGTGTCTTTGAATATTGCAGAGGTGTATCCTTAATGACACCTGCTAAATTTTCTTTGGCTTGTTTAATATCTTCTAATTGGATGAACATCATTGCCTGCCCCCTCTAACCCTCTATTCATCAAACATTCTTCAGCCTAGCTTTATAGTGTTAATTCTTTTTCGACTTCTACTGTCCAATTAAACGGATCTTCTAACTTTCCCGTTTGGATTCCAATTAACGTATCAAATAACTTCTGAGATAACCCGCCTGTTTGTTTATTATTAATTACCATTTCTTGATCCCCCCAATTCAATTGACCAATTGGAGCAATAACCGCTGCAGTACCAGCGCCGAATACTTCTTCCAGACCGCCGTTCACATAAGCCTGGTGTACTTCTTCTATCGTAATATCCCGCTCATAAACCGGAACATTCCAATACTTCAGTAATTCAATGACTGACATTCGAGTAATCCCACTAAGGATCGTTCCATTTAACGGTGGTGTAATGACTTCATTATTAATTTTGAAAAACACATTCATGCTGCCGACTTCCTCTATATATTTTTTTTCAATAGCGTCAAGCCATAACACTTGGGCATTACCCTTTTCACTTGCTTTCTCCTGTGCTTTATAACCAGGTGAATAATTTCCTGCAGTTTTTGCTGCGCCTGTTCCGCCTTTAACCGCACGGGCATATGTCTCTTCTACATTGATTCCTACTGGATTAAAGCCTTCAGAATAGTAAGCACCGACAGGGGATAGTATCATAATAAATTTATAAGTTTTTGACGGTGTTACGGAAAGACTGACATCGGTCGCTATGATATATGGACGTATATAAAGAGAAGTCCCCTTTAATGTCGGAATCCAATCTTGATCAATATCCACGAGTTGTTTTACAGCCTTCAAAACGAATTCTTCATCTATGGAAGGGATGCATAACCGATCACACGAAGCATTTAGTCTTTTTAAATTTTCCTCAGGTCTAAAAATTAATATACGATTGTCTTCCGTTCTATACGCTTTAAAACCATCAAACACTGATTGGGCATATTGGAATACTGATGTTCCTGGATCTAATGAAATTGGTCCATATGGTGTAATCTTTGGACTATGCCAACCTTTTTCTGTCGAATAATCCATTATAAACATGTGATCAGAATATACTGTTCCAAACCCAAGATTTTCTGGTGCTGGTTTCGTTTTTTTATTCTTTCTTCTCTCAATATTTATTTTTGTATTCCTCATCGTATACACTCCCTTTACACTTTAATCTCTTATTCTGTAGCTGTGTTATATTATTCCTTGTATATTTAGGATTATTTCCGCAATAATTGCCGAACCAATAAATGTACCTATCATCACAACACTCGCCACAACAATTGATTTCCAACCGATCTTCAAAAAATCGGTCCACGAGCGCCCGATTGAAATCCCGGCATATGCAAGGACCGGTGTTGCCAATGCAAGTAATTCCACTTCATTCGTCCAGGACAAAATTAAATCAGAGCCAGGGGTCCAAGGTGTAGATATAAGGACGGCAATAATAGAAACATACCCTATAGTTGGAAAATTAACGGGAACTACTTTATTCAACACTAGACTGATTAAACTGATGATTATGAGCACGGATATCCCTGCAATTGCATTTAACGACATGATGTTGTAGCCAACAAAGTTACCAACTAACGAAATAACACCAATAATTATGAACAACAATATCCATTCGTTAATATTTTTTAACAACATAATTCCCCCCCTATTTAACAGATTTCTTTTGCACTGGAATTTCAGGTGTTTTGTTACGCTTATTAGTCATTAATTTATATAACTTTTCTGTAAGTGGTAAGCCGATAAAAATACTGACATATAGCCCTGTTGATAGTGACAGCAAGTTACTGGCTCCTGCAAATGCAGCAATATCATTCTCCAAGGCAGGGTATAATTCAATAAGCGAACCGCTGGCGGCTGCCATCATGGTCCCGCTCCCTATACCTGATGCCATCGCAAAGGATAAGGGGTGAAGCGGTGTCATACTCGCAATTAATCCAGCAATCAACCCCATAAATACGGCGCCAAATACGGTGCCAAAGATGTAAATTGACATAACTCCTCTTCCTTCAGGTGAGCCCATGCCATATTTATCCATTATTAACCCAACGTTCGGTTCACGCGCTACCGAGTGGGTCATGCCGATTGATTCACGTTTCAATCCCAGCCACACAGCAACAGGTAATGCGAACAGAATTGTTCCCAAGTTACCAATTTCTTGTAATAGTAAAGCCGGTCCAGCTGCAATAATATCTGGTAAAGCTGGCCCCACCGTTAAACCGATTTTTCCCAAAAATACAGTAACTGACAAAAGAATTAGTGTATCAGCTTTCTTAGACTGTTTTTTATTAATAAAAGGCGTGAAATACATCATGATGCCAAAAACGATGGCATAAATAATTGGCAGAATCATTATAACTCCCGGCCCTAAAGAAAAACTGAACGTACCGATCGCTTCCGAAATGATTACAATGAGAAAAACCACAGCGTGAAGACGCCAATCCTTCCACAGACCAAATATTGTCTCATTACTCATTAAGTTTCCTCCTCAATTTTACTGGTTAATTGAGTCATTGTTACACCTATCAGGCCATTAAAATTTAGTATCATTCGGTAAGATACTTTTACCACCTCCTTTTTCTTAAATTATATAATATTTGTAATATTAATAATATATTAAAAAGGGACAAAACATCGGGTAATGTTTTGTCCCTTTTAACTAAACGACATTCTTTTTATTTAGTTATTCTCAAGAAAACCTTGAGAATAAATAGCAAGTTGTAATTCGAACCGTTGAACCCCTGTTAAAGACTCCTGCCCTAAGAGTTCTCTTACTTTATTTAGCCGGTATTTTACAGTGTTTATGTGGACAAAGCACAATTCAGCAGTCTCACGTAAGTTTCCATTCATTTCCAAATAAACTTTTGCCGTTTCCAACAGTTGTGTTCCATTTTCCTTATCATATAATAGGATAGGACCGATTAAATCCTGCACAAATTCATTTAACTCTTCTTTATCCTGATTTAAGAACAAACGATATACACCCAATCGTTTATATGAAATGATGCTATCTAAGTTGTTACGATGCTTTAGAAATTGGACACATCGATCGGCATCTCGGACTGAACTATGAATATCTTCTATCCGTAAAAATTCACGCCCAATTCCAACCCAAAATGTAAAGAGATCTAGTTCCTTTGATCGATTTGTTATTTTTCTAAATAACCTTTCTATTTCATGGGTAATTGCAGTTTCATTAAGTTCGTAGTTATTTACGATTAAAATTTTAAAAATCATTGACTGCTCTAAAACAAATGCTTTTAACCTAAAATTGCTTAATTCTCTGTATATAAGACGTCTAAATTGCTTGATATTCCTTGTGAGCTGTTCAATCGGTATAAATAAGTTATTTAATTCTAATTTGACAAACACATATTGCGTATCATTTGCTGTCTCACTATTTTTATTAAAGTTTTTATTAAACGCCTCGAAACGGTTTGAAAGAACTTGCTCCAATAAATAACTTTCATATTTTATATGGGTATCGATTACGCCTTGCTCTCGTGTCAATTCCAATGCAAACACCGAATGAACTTGTTCTATAGCAAATAAGTCGATCGGATCTAATGTGTCATCATTCCCCAAAAAAATGGTTAGAATACCGATAATGCTCTTATCAACTTTAATCGGAAAAAAATAACAGTTAACAGTCTCATTCAGTTCTAATGTATAATTTTCGACTTCTTTTTGTTTAGCGACTTCTTCCAATAAATAAAAGTATTTCGTTTTCAGTTCAGAAGAATATATTTTACTTTCATTAGATGAGCTGGATAGCACATCATAAAACTCATTAAATAAACAAACTTCTTTTTGAACTATTTCAGAAAGCGTTTGTGTTATTTTATTAACGCCTTCATGTTTTACGTTCACTTTCATTAATTCATGGTTAATACTTTGAAAGCGCTGATTCTGTGAGAAAAGTGTAGCATTTTCAATGGCAATTACTGACTGAGACGCAAATATTTCAAGAATTTGTAAGTCATCCTTGGTAAAATGAACCTGATTACTAAAACTATCAATAGTCAGTACACCGATGCATTCATCTTTTGACATCAATGGCGCGCAAATCGTGCTTGTCGGATAATTTAATTCTCCTAATGCTTTTTGGTATAACAATTGGTTATTTTCATATAAGTTTGACATACCTTTGGTAGTGTCTTCTTTGAAGGTGAAAATACTTGCTTGTTTTGAAATGAAAGTTTTTCCGCTCATTGCTTCATTTGGTTCTAAAAATATATGTTTCATGTATGTCATATCGAACCCAGCCACGCTGCCCACCTTTAGCTTTCCTGATTTAGCATCATAGAGATATAAAACACCTGCGTCTGCATAATCGATAATATACATTACTTCTGTGATTAGTCTTTGTAATACAACATCCAAGTCAAGGGTTGAGGTTAATGTTTGAGATGATTCTATTAAACTTATCAACTGATTATCTTTTTTCATAATAACCCCGCCCCCGCGAATTTTAAATTTAAGACTCATCGATTGGCCTCTATAGGGAGTTTCTCAAAAATACCTCTTTTTGTAATGAAAGCGATTGCATGATTTTTTATTGATTGCCGCAGAGTTTAAAATATAAAAAATAAAAAACAGTTATTAAGTTACAATTCTTCTCTGTAGATTAGTTATATCTCTTTGTTATTTTTTCCCATCTCAACACTCTTAGTTGAACTAGTTAATATAAATATACCACATAAACAGATGTAAGAATAAATCTAAAATTTATAATGATAGCCTCATTAGTTTATTGTGGCACTTGTATTTAAGATATACCACATTCAAATTTTCTGCGAATCTATCCACACATCCGGACTTTTAATTATACAATCAATATGTACGCCCGCTTCAGTGACACCGCCGAAAGATTTGTTGCTGCCAAATGCAATATGTACCGTCCCAAAAACCTTTTCATCTTCTAATACATTACCGATTAAACGAGCTTTTTTATTTGTACCTATACCAAATTCGGCAATCGTCCGTCCATCTCCATCACCTAGTAACTCCAATAATTTCTTCCCGTTTTTACCAGTTGCATCTATTAACCTTCCTGATTCAATTTTTAATTTAATCGGTTCATCAAGTACGCCTATGTTACTTACAGCGCCATCAATCACAATATTACCGTTTGCAGAATCCTCAATTGGAGCTATATAACTTTCACCTGATGGTACATTGCCAGACTCACCAGGCTTTTTAAATACCCCTGTACTGCTAATACTCTTTCTTTCCTTGATAGAGAACGTTAATTCATAATCATCTTTTGCAATTTTTACGTTCTCACCACTATTTAATATTTGACAATACTTTTCAGTGAGCTCTTGAACTTCATTATAATCAGCTGAAATGGCGCCGTTTTCAAGCATGTTCATAGTTACTCCAGGCATGGTTGCAACTCTGGCACCCACTTCGGATGCTTCTTTTCTAGCCTTTGTATGAGTTAGAGAGTGTTTTGTAACACATAACACTACATCTGCCATCTTCATTAAGCCACTAATCATTTGAGGTGGCTCTTCGCCAGATTTATTTCGTGTTGGCATTTTTATAATAACAGCTTCATCGGAAAGTTCTTTACTTGCCTGGTAAAATAAATCTGCAATTTCCTTTTTGTCATCATCCGTGATTATGAGAACAGTCTCACCTGTCTCAAATCTTAAATTTTGTAATATAACATTCTTAGCTGTATCGACTAAACTCATAATCAATTCCCCTTCCCATATTACTATGATCAAAATAAAAACCATACTTTTCAATTATTAAATTGAGCTCTTCTTTTGCTTTCA
Organism: Lentibacillus persicus; assembly: GCF_900112705.1. Classification (GTDB taxonomy): domain Bacteria; phylum Bacillota; class Bacilli; order Bacillales; family Amphibacillaceae; genus Lentibacillus; species Lentibacillus persicus. The sequence goes on along the minus strand of NZ_FOMR01000005.1, from coordinate 144,995 downwards.
GTAATTCTGTGACAAATAATTTAATATGGTCATTCGATATACGGTATGTAGGTCCTGATGCCGTCAAGGAGCCAATTATCATATCCTTATAAAAAACAGGAATGGCAACAGCAATCACGTCTTTTGTATACTCACCTTCACTAATCGCATACCCATTTTCCCTGATTAATTTTAAGTCTTCTCTTATGGCTTCAGGATCAATCATAGTTTTTTCTGTATATTTAGTGAATTGATTCTTTAAATATCTATCAATAAACGCTGGTGGCATATGAGCCAATATTGAACGATAGGAGGCACCAGTATATAATGGTGTTCTGCTCCCTATTGAAACCGAAAACCGTACAGTTGCTCTAGCTTCTACAGCGTCAATGGTTAAGCCTTCGTCGCCATCCAGGAAGGTTAAGAAGACCGATTCATTTGTAACACTATTAACTTTTTCTAAAATAGGATGTATAAGTTCTTTCATCTGTATACTTTCAGCCAGCGTATTCCCAAGTTCCCAAACAGCTAGTCCTAATGAATATGTCTTTGTTTCCTTGTGTTTGATTAAAAAATTTTGAGATTCTAATGTTTCTAAAATACGATAAACCTTCGAGTGATTCTCATTAATTTCGGCAGCTAACTCTCTACCTCCCCAAGTTGGTTTTTCTTTCGTAAACATTTTTAATATTTCTAAAGAAAGACTTACAGTTTTTAACATATGTATATTACCCCTGGTTTAACTTTGTAATTGATACAGGTGTTTGGTAATACAAACACCTGTACCTTTATTAATAATAACTTATCTCTCATATAGATAGTCAATAACTGCAGCAATGTATACTTTACAGCATCTCTCAATATCCTCTACTTTAACTTTTTCGTTATACCCATGAATACTAGGTAAGTAAGCTGGTCCATATTGAAGAACGGGGATATTGTGATTCCTGAAATGTCGTGCATCACTGCTGGCCCATTGCATGACACCATATGCTTCATGACCTGTTGCGTATGTAATATTGTCGACAATCGATTTACATACTGGATCTTCCGCACTTGTGTAGTTCGCATCACTGCGGAACCCAAATCGGCTGATCTCATAATCAATTCCTAACGCATCGAGCTTTTCATGTAAAAATGCAGTCACATCGTCTTGTGTGATACCAAATGGAAGTCTACAATCAACTTCTACTTCACAACTTTCAGGAATCATGTTAGATTTTGTACCGCCTTGGATTTTTCCGATATTTACCGTCACATGCTCCAAGACTTTCTGAAAGGGCGCTCGGTCTTTTTCTACTTCGCGCATATATTTTTTGGATTTATCTATTAAAGGTTGTACTTCGCTAGGAACCTCAATATTTAAATCCCACAACTTACGGACTTCATTTATCGCATCTATCATATTTGTAATTGCATTATTGCCTGCTAGTGGTGACAAACTTCCGTGACCTGGTTCACCAAACACTTTTAATTTAAACCAATATGAACCCTTTTGGCCGATTGTAGGATTGTAGCGAGATGAAGGTTCTGCAATCAAGCAGCCATTTCCATCAATAATTTGATTTTCCAATAGCCATGGAACACCATACTCCCCACCAGTTTCCTCATCTGGAACTACCGCTAGTGACAATTTACCAGGAAGATCAATGTTGAGTCTTTTCAAAAGCGCAAATGTATAAATGAGACCACCTAAACCAGCTTTCATATCACTGGCACCTCTTCCAAGCAACCAACCATCTACAATTTCACCTGAAATAGGATTGAAATCCCACTTTGCGGGATCGCCTGTTGGCACTACGTCTGAATGACCGCAATAAATTAAGTGTTTCCCATCTCCTCCTTCATCACCAATTGTCGAAACTAAATTATACATTTTTTCAGCAGATTCATGCCAAGTTGTTTCGGCTCCTGCATTTTTCAAATATTGGTCAATAAATGTGGTTATTTCTGTTGAATCACCTGGCGGGTTTTCACTCGGAATCTTGATCAATCGACTGCATAATTCTATTAATTCATCTTTATCATTTTCTACTTCTTTGATTAAACGATCTTTTAGTTCATTTTTTGTGGACATATTAAAAACAACTCCTTAATTAACTGGCTTTACTGATTGTTGCAAATGTGTCATCTTACCATATAATGCTTCTAAATGATTAAATTCTTTTTCATTGTAAAATTCACATTTTGATTCGCCATAAAATTTTGCTGTTTCAATACAGTAACGGACGACTTCCTCGATATCTGTCGGGCGGCTGGCACCTGTACCACACCCTGCAACAGCTGTTTCAGTCGTAATTGCTATACCTACAACCGGCTTATCTGTTGCTACTGAAGGTTGAAGAATACTATTAACATGATAAATATCATTTCCGTATGGAGTGATATCCTGCATTGTAATTGGCATTGTTACGGGAAGCTGACCAACTGATTGTGTATAAATATGAAGCAGATCATCGCTTACTTTTAAGATATAACCTTCTTTAACTGTCGGCGTGATTGCAAAACCCCGGTGATTTATAATTTGATTACCTTTTGTTGTATCAATTGAGAGGATTGCATCCATTTCGTTATCCACTTCATATTGATTCATCGTTAAAATGTCCACTGGAGAGTCCATAAAAGGTACAGGTTCATGTGGTTGCGTAGGGGCGACGGGACAAATATGGGTCGTCAATATCACATCACCTTCTAATTGGTCACCCTTATTAGTCATATCCAGTAACTTGGCAGCCGCTGCCATACTCGACAGTGCCCCATCACCATCTGAAACGAAACCTACCATTTCCGGACGAGCTCCTATCCCACCTAAACGCCCAATTATTCCAAGTGTCGACGCATTGCCGCCGTTAGATTTGCCATTTTTTCCTGGAATATGTACCTTAACAAAATCTGTTTTTCCTTTTTCACCTTCAATGGTACGAACGTCAATTTCCCCATTATTACTAATCTGTGATAGGTATTCTTTAACTGTTTCTCCCGTAACTGTTATATCATCCATTAATTCAAACATTTCTAGAACGTGCTTTAACGACATTTCAATTCCTCCTAAGTTAGTTAACTAAATGGCAAGAAGCTTGATGTTTATTACTTGCGGTCACTACTTCAGGCTCTTGAGATTGGCACATATCAATCGCCACCGGGCACCGTTCGTGAAAGCTGCACCCTGAAGGCGGATTCAACGGGCTGGGTACGGTCCCTTTTAAAATAACCCGTTCTTTATCTTCAAATGGACTCTCTTTAGGCACCGCAGAGAACAATGCTTTCGTATATGGATGTTGAGGGTTCGAGTATATTTCCTCATAGGTCCCAACTTCTACAATTTTTCCTAAATACATAACCGCGATACGGTCGCACATGTAACGGACAACATTTAAATCATGTGAAATAAAAATATAAGTTAAGTTAAACTCATCTTGCAGTTTCTTTAAAAGATTAATGACTTGTGCTTGTACCGACACATCTAAAGCTGAAACAGGCTCATCACATATGATGAGTTCGGGATTTAAAGTTAAGGCTCTTGCAATATTTATACGTTGTCGTTGTCCCCCGGAAAATTCATGAGGATAACGGTCAGCAAAGCGCTTATTAAGTCCGACAATTTCAAGCAACTCTTCGACACGGGCTCTTCTACTTTCTTTGTTACCCACTTTATGAATAGCTAAGGGCTCTGCTATTAATTCCTCCACCTTAATTCGGGGATCAAGAGACGCGTATGGGTCCTGAAAAATCATTTGAATTTTTTTTCGCGTACTTCTCAAAGTATTTGAATCCATGCCAATTAAATTTTCTTTTTTAAAATTGACAACCCCATCAGTTGGTTTAATCAACTGATTAACAAGACGGGCCATCGTTGATTTGCCACATCCTGATTCTCCAACAACTCCCAAAGTTTCTCCCGGATAGACATTGAAATTCACACCATCTACAGCTTTTACACTTTGAGTAGACTTTTTAAATGGGGCATTATTAGCTACTGGAAAGTACTTTTTTAAGTCTTTAACTTCTAGCAGTGGTTCCATTGAAGTATACATCCTCCCTTCGCTCTAATTTATGCTCCTCAGTTTGGAAATGACAGGCGACTGCATGTCCCTCGATAGGTTCCTTTAACTCGGGGGCTTTCTCGTAACAGAGTTCTTGAGCAAATGGGCAACGGTCCGCAAAGGGACAGCCTTTAATTTCATGGCTCAAGTCCGGGGGACTGCCGGGTATAGTTGCCAGCGGTGATAAACTATCATGTGATTCCGTAATTTGAGAATCCAATAGACCCCACGTATAGGGATGCAACGGATTTTCATATACTTCTTTCACACTTCCGGACTCGACAACTTTACCTGCATACATGACAAGAACTTTATCACACGTTTCCCAAACAACCCCTAAATCATGAGTAATCATAATAATCGACATGTTGAGTTGTTCTTGTAAATCTTTCATTAAGTTAAGAATTTGAGCTTGGACTGTTACATCTAATGCAGTAGTAGGTTCATCCGCAATTAATAGTTTAGGATCACATGATAATGCTATTGCAATCATGACCCTTTGGCGCATCCCCCCGGAAAATTCATGCGGATACATATTAATCCTTTTCTCCGGCGCTGGAATACCCACTAAATCAAGCATTTCTATTGCTTTTTTTCTTGCTTCTTTTTTTGAGATATTTTTATGCGTTCGAATTGATTCAATTATTTGATCCCCTACTTTAAACACAGGGTTTAAGCTTGTAGACGGATCTTGAAAAATCATCGAAATTTCATTTCCGCGAATCTTTCTTATTTGTTCATTCGAAAGCTCTAATAAATTTTTATCTTTAAAAATAACCTTTCCATTGGTGATTTTACCTGGAGGGTTAGGAATTAGACGAAGCAGGGAAGTTGCTGTAACACTTTTACCGGAGCCGGATTCACCCACAATTCCTAAACTTTCATTCTCCCCCAGGTTAAAACTGACCCCATTTACAGCTTTCGTAATAATTGATCCTGATTTAAATTCGACTTGTACACCTTGTACACTTAATAATTGTTCAGACATACCTTCACCACCTAACTATAACTTCATCTTAGGATCAAGCGCGTCCCTTAATCCATCGCCGAACAGGTTAATACCAAGCACAATAATTAGTATTGCTAACCCTGAGAAAGTTGCTAATTCCGGGCTCAGTACAAGATAATCTTTTCCTTCCTGCAACATACTCCCCCATGAAGCAGTGGGAGGTTGAACACCTAAACCTAAGAAACTTAAGGATGCTTCTGATATAATGGCTCCGGCAATACCCATGGTTGCATAAACTATCAATGGGGCAATACTATTGGGAACGATATGCCTAAGTATAATTCTTCCATGCTTCGCCCCTAATGACCTGGTCACTTCAATATACTCCATTTCCTTTACAGTTAATACTTGACCTCTAACCACTCTTGCAAATCCTGGAATATTTGAAATGCCGATCGCGATAATAACGTTAACTAAACCCTGGCCTAAAACAGTCATTAAGACGATAGCCAATAAGATGAAAGGAAACGCCATCATACCGTCCATAAATCGCATGATAACCGTATCAGTTTTTCCGCCAAAGTAACCTGAAATCAAACCTAAAAACGAACCGAATATGGCGCCAAATAACACAGCTGATATTCCAACGATTAACGATATACGTGATCCGTATATGATACGACTGAATATATCACGTCCATAACTATCGGTACCTAAAAGATGTCCAGATTCACCTGCGTTTAACAAACTTTTTGCCGTGTTCATAGCGTAAGGGTCATGTGTGGCAATAAAGGGGGCAAAAATAGCTGTTAAGATTAATAGAAATATAACCAATAAACCTAACGCTGCAAATCTATTTCTTAACAACTTACGCAGAAAGGATTGTTCTTTTTTAGCTTTTTGATATTGAAGTTCTTTTGCCTGTTCAATCGATTCAGCAGTATCCATCTCACTATGCACCTCCATTATTGGAGTCTAAGTTTACCTTCGGGTTAACAACTTTATATAGAATATCTACAATTAAGTTGATAACGACATAAATAACCGCAATAAAAATAACTGTGCTTTGAACAACAACAAAGTCCCGTTTTTCAATCGCATCTATAATTAATAAACCCATACCAGGCCAACTAAAAATCGTTTCGGTTAATACAGCTCCACCTAACAACATGGAAAATTGCAACCCCATTACCGTTATTAAAGGTGTTAAAGCATTTTTAAATGCATGTTTATAAGTAACTATAGATTCTTTTAAACCTTTTGAACGAGCAGTTTTAATGTAATCTTGAGAAATAGTTTCTAACATGCTGGACCGTATTATTCTTGCAAATTGAGCTGTAGGTATTGTCGCTAACGCTAAACTCGGTAAAATAAGATGACTCAGAAAATCCCAAAAGCCGTTCTCAAGTGACCCCATACCGGTTGCCGGAAGCCAGCCCAAATTAACACTGAAATATAATACTAACATTACCCCTAGCCAAAAAATTGGCATCGAAACCCCTATCAAAGACAGTGTGGTAACTGAATAATCTACAATAGTGTTCTGTTTCTTAGCTGCAATAATACCAGCCGGCACACCAATAATCGTTGCGATAATTAATGCACTAATTGCCAAGACAATCGTATTAGGAAAACGTTCCAAAATTAAATCAATAATTGGTTGATTATAGGAAAGCGAGTTGCCAAAATCTAATGTGATTAAGCTGACTAAATAATCGAAAAATTGTTGGTACATTGGATCATTGAGCCCTAGTTTCTCAGAGTATGCCGCTATGTCTTCAGCACTAGCTTGTGGCCCGAGCATAACCGCTGCTGGGTTCCCAGGCAGAATCCGAGTTATCAAGAAAACAATCACCGAAACAATAAATAATGTCGGTATTAATTGTAAAATTCTTCTTATAAGAAACGCTTGCAAAAAACTCCCTCCTTGACCCATTATTTGAATCGCTGTTTTACTATATGAATTAAAATGAATGGTACCATGATTTATTATCTATGTAAATATAAATATAATTAAAAATGAAAAAATTTATATTTTTTTCTACTTTGCCAAAAAAACATTTACACTTTATTAACTTTTGTGGTATTTTAATATATATTCATTATTTGAATTGTTGTGTCATTATATGAATCAAATTATTTGAAAGGGGTATTCAATGAAGAAAAATAATTGGAAGTTAGTGCTTTTTGTTATTGTCTTTGGTTTTATATCCATGGTATTAGTCGCCTGTTCGTCAGGAGCCGATTCTGACGCAGAGACTGATAGTAGCGGAGAAGCATCAGGAGAAAGCAATGGTTCTAGTGGTGGCGTATTGAACATCGGTTTATCATCAAATGCGGCAACCCTGGATCCTACCCTTTACACAGGAAAATATGAATCTCAAATTATGCGTTCCATCGCTGACACGTTAATTGTATACGACAAAGAATTGCAAAATTTTGTTCCCTCACTGGCAACGGAATGGGAACCTGCAGATGATATGATGTCCTATACATTCAAATTAAGAGACGATGTCTACTTTCAAGCAGGGGAATATCAAGACGGGAAAAAAATGACAGCTGAAGATGTTAAATTCAGTTTAGAGCGTTCAGCAGAGAACTCGGCACAAAATCGTTTAGATGGTGTCGAAAGTGTAGAAGTTTCCGGTGATCATGAAGTAATTATTCACTTGGAAGAGCCGAATTCGGCATTACTAGCAATGTTGACTGATCCCGGTAACATTATTGTACCGAAAGAAGAAGTTGAGGGCTGGGGCGACCAATTTGGGGCTCATCTTGTCGGAACAGGGCCATTTAAACTTGAGGACTGGCAAACTGACCAACAAGTAGACTTAGTTAAGCATGAAGACTATTGGGGAGAGGAACCTAACCTTGATGGTGTAACTTTTAAATTTATTTCTGATCAATCCATGATGACAAATGCTTTACGGTCTGGTGATATTGATATTGCTACTGACATTAAGGGGCAAAACAGAGAAATTATCGAACAAGATGAAAACCTGGAATTATTATCAACTCCTGGTCTTTCCATCACCTACCTTGATATGAACTATCAGCAAGGCCCTACTGCTGACCCTAAAGTAAGAGAGGCTATTACTAAAGCTACTAATGTTGAAGAGATTGTTGAAGGCGTGCATCAGTGGGGTGGAGGAACTGTCGCAAATGGACCTCTACCTGAAAGTTCATGGGGTTATGATGAATCTTTTGAATCTTTAAAAGCTGAATATGACCCTGAAGAAGCGAAAAGCATTTTAGATGAAACTAAATATGCAGGTGGATTTGAAATTGACCTTTACGTACTAGAGACGCGTGTTGATTATGCAACAATCTTCCAAAACCAAATGAAAGAAAATTTAAATATCGATGTTAACATTCAAGTTTCTGAATGGGGGACTTTAACCGATACGATTTCGGGTAACAAAGCACCTATGAACATTGGCGGCTGGTCCTGGTACCCAGATCCATATTTCTTTCTTAACCCGCGTTTCCACTCTAATCAACATGGATCTAATGGTAACGGTAAAGAATATGATAGCGAAAAAGTTGATGAATTACTAGACCGTGCAATATCAGAAACAACTGATCAAGAAGAACGGTCTGAATTATATCAAGAAGCTGTTACGGAGATCATGAACGATTATGCAACAATAGAATTTGATAACTTAGACATTGCAACAGGTATCAATTCGAAAGTTCAAGGATTCAACCTGTCTGCTGACGGAACAATTTATATCGTAAGCTCGAATGGTGTAAATATCTCACTTGAAGAATAATTTGGTAAGAGAAGTAGGGGTTGAACCTACTTCTCTTTCTTTAAAGGAGTTATTTTAATGAACAAACAAATTGGCGTTATTACAATCGGGCAAGCTCCAAGGACAGATTTAATACCCGAAATTGAAACGTTTTTTCCACCTGATGTTGAATTTATTCAAAGAGGTGTATTAGATAATTTTGATAGAAACGACTTAGAACAAATAAAACCCAAGACCGGACAAAGTACACTTGTTTCTAGACTCAAAGATGGGACATCAGTTACCCTGGCAAAAGAAAAAACACTCCCGATTATTCAACAAATAATCGATGACTTTAATCTAAAGCAAGTTAAATTAATTATTCTCGCATGTACAGGAGAATTTAAACTGTTTCAATCACATATTCCTATCATATATCCTGACTATTTATTAAATCATGTTACGCAAGGTATTTTTAGAGAGAAAGGGCAAATTGGCGTCATCGTGCCATTGGCAAAGCAATTTGAAGTAATAGAAAAAAAGTGGGATTCTGCAGGCTTTGATGCTATTTGTGTTGAAAGCTCGCCATACGTATTCGATGAGCTATCGTTCATTAAGGCTGCAAAAGAACTTGAAGAGTATAACATCAATACAATTATTCTGGATTGTATAGGGTATACTGAGAAGATGAAAGATATCGTGAAAAAATATTCAAGTAAAACTGTTTTGTTATCTAGAAATATTGTATTCAAGACCGCTTCTGAATTATATTAAAACTAAATATTCTCAGCTATAAGTTTTACCTACTGTTTAGGGAGTGTATAAGCGTGCGGCGGGCACTATCGCTTCGCAATACACTCCCTTTGCTTTCTGAAATTAAAACAATATAACATCTGTCACTAAATCCATTTGATACTGTTGACATAAGTGACAGTCTCCACCCCTTCCATATCTTCTTCGACAGGCGAAAGGGATGGGACGCAAAAAAGCGAATTAAGGCGCCCAATTCATTCTATCATGTCATCTGCCGCGGCAATTGCTGTGATGTTCTCTTCAAAGACGAAGGTAACTGTTTCTTAAAATGGTTTCATTCGGGGCGTTTGCATTGAGTATCTCATCAATATAACCTTCATATTGCCTTTTTCGGGTTCATGCTCTGAAGCCCATATTGTTTGGCTGCGCCCATGATAAACAGTTTCCGGCCCATGTTGCCGGGTTCGCACCCATATCACGCTTCTTCCCGCTCCTGTTAACGTCCATGGGGGCGCTCCCCATCACACACCCCATCACCCGCTCCGAAAACTCGCCAGCAAACGCTGGAACTCCTGCTCGGCTTCTGGACTTCGCGTCGGTGCTTCGGCTTTCTTAGCTTCACGCTTCTGCCTCTTTTCAATATCGCGCTTTTTAAAACATTCGGGTGTGACTCCCCGGGATTCGGCGCCATGCCAACTGGCGCCACCCACACCATCGCCGCTCCCACTAGCGACCTCTCCACTCGACCTCCGCCATTCCGTCTGCTGCTGCCTGTTCCGGCGAAGGGCTGCTTCTTCGGCCTGTGCAGAATCCACGGTGGTGATGCCTTTGGCTGCCCAGTCCAGCAGAATTGCTTTAACACAGCCTCAGTTTCGCTTTGATCTTCCGGCCCATATCTTGCTTGCACCGGCACATGTTTCGTTGCGCCAGCCCATCCCCCGGGGGACGTGATCACTGTCCCCCTTGTCCCCCCGGGGGACAGTGATCACGTCCCCTTGTCCCCCTCAGACACCTACCTTTTCACCAAAAACCAGCCATTCGTCAAATTCTCCCGGTTGTAATAAAAACGCTTATTATCCTCATAGCGCAATACTTGGCCGCCGGATGCCTCGACGACCGCCTGGCCGGCACCAGTGTCCCATTCCATTGTTGGGGCGTAGCGCGGATAATAGTCGGCGTTCCCTTCTGCAACTAAGCAAAATTTCAGGGAGCTCCCTGCTGATACCACATCAACGTCACGCTCACCGTCACGCAGTCCTTCAATAAATGCCTCGGTCTCCTCTGACATATGTGACCGGCTTGCCACCACGTTAACGACATCGCCCGGTTCGACTAGTGGCAACTGTAGACTGGCCTCCATCAGGGCATCATCATCAGCCACATCTATCGCGGAGGCACTTTCAAGCTTAAACGCACCCAATTCGGCACGGCCGAAGTAGAACGTATCCAATGCTGGCGCATAAATGACACCCAGGACCGGATAACCGTCCTCGATCAGGGCAATATTAACCGTGAATTCGCCGTTTTTTTTAATAAACTCTTTCGTGCCATCAAGCGGATCCACCAGGAAAAATTGCTGCCAGTCCTTTCGATCTTCATATGGCACATCGCTGCCTTCCTCACTCAAAACAGGCACATCGGGATACGCTTCCTGCAGTCCGCGCACAATTGTCTGATGTGCACGCTGATCAGCTTCTGTCAGGGGTGAGTCATCCGCCTTCGTTTCCACGTCAAAATCTTTTTCATACACATCCAGAATCTCACGTCCGGCGTCCAGTGATATATCCAACAGTGTCTTCAAGCTCACGTCAGCCATTATGCCAGGTATCCTTTCGCTTTTAAATACTTAACAATCGTCTCGACTGACTCTTCAAGGCTTTGCTGGTCCGTATCCACCGTCACTTCCGGGTTGATCGGTGCTTCGTACGGGGCGTCAATGCCTGTGAAGCCTTTTATTTCACCGGCGCGTGCTTTTTTGTATAGCCCTTTTGGATCGCGGGATTCACATGTTGCCACACTGGCATCGACAAATACCTCGATAAACTCGCCGTCTTCCATCAGCTCGCGCACCTCATTCCGGTCTTCGCGATACGGGGAAATAAAGGCAGACAATGTAAACAAGCCGGCCTCTACCATCAGCTTGGACACTTCACCGATGCGGCGGATGTTTTCTTTACGGTCTTCCGGGCTGAAGCCAAGGTTTTTATTCAAGCCGTGACGAATATTGTCACCATCCAGACGATAGGTGCGTACGCCCTGGTTATACAATTCTTTCTCCAATTCGACTGAGATTGTTGACTTGCCGGAACCGGACAAACCGGTGAACCAGATAACGGCACTCTTATGGTTATTCAGCTCGTGGCGATGTTCTTTTGTCACTTTTGAGTCATGCCATACAATATTTTTGGATTGTGCCATGTTTCATTCCTCCTATCAACATGCGGGACAGCGCGTTTAAATCCTGCCTCGCTAAAACCATACATTATAAATAATCAGGACTGATGTGATCATTACGATGATGCTAAGCGGGAGACCCACTTTCACGTAATCGGTGAATTTATAACCGCCGGGGCCATAGACAATCAGGTTCGTCTGATACCCAATCGGTGTAATGAAGCTTGCCGAAGCAGCAATTGCGATCACAACCGCAAAACCCATTGGTGCATAACCAAGTGTTTCTGCCATCTCAAGGCCGATTGGCAGCATCAGGACAGCGGCTGCACTGTTGGTGATCAGTTCGGTGAACACATTGGTCAGGATATAGATGATAAATAAAATTGCCATGAGTCCCAACGGTTCGCCAATTTCCAACAAGCCGGATGCCATCCATTCAGCTAATCCCGTCTTCCGCATCGCGACACCAATCCCCAGGGCACTGGCAATCAAAAGCAGCACATTGAAATGCACATACTTCTTGGCTTCCTGCGGTGAAATAATTTTCCCCGCCATAAAGATGAGAACGGTAAGCGCCATCGCCTTAAACATACTCAGCCAGCCGAACGTCACCGTTATAATCATGGCAAGCAATACCAAAATGGAAAACCAGCCTTTTGCCGGACTCTGATTCAGGGTCGCCGGTGTATCCAATGAGGACACAACGAAGAAATCATTCGACTGCTGATATTTATCAACAAAATCCGCACCAGCCAGAAGCAGCAGGGAGTCCCCGGGCTTCAGCACAATATCCCCGACCTTGCTCTGAATCCGTTCATTGTTCCGATGCACCGCAATAACGCCTGCATCATACTGGGAACGGAACTGCGCCTGTTTGATCGACTGTGTCAGGAGCGATGACTGGTCTGAAACAACGGCTTCGACCAGATTTGTCGTCCCATTTTTTAAATCATCGAGATCAATATTCGTCCCGGTTTCCAGTTTGAGACCTTTTATTTTCTGCAGATCGGCAATCGTTGAAATCAGCCCGGTGAAAATCAGCCGGTCACCGTTCTGAATCACTGTCGTTGACCGAACCGGTGATACGCGGTCATCACCGCGGATAATCTCGATCAGATAAAGTCCCTTCAAGTCACGCAACCCGGCGTCTTTAACGCTTTTATCAAGGTGTTCAAACGCTGGCGTTACCTGCATCTCCGCAATATATTCCTTCGAGTCTTCCTTAATCTGCTGGCTGAAACCTTTATTATCCGGTAAAAGATGGTAACCAACCGTAAATAAATAGATAAGGCCAATGAGAGCTGCCGGAATCCCGACGACAGCGAGCGTGAATAAGGAAAAGCCCTCCATGCCGAAATCAAGCAATAAGCCGTGGACAACCAAATTCGTGGACGTTCCCATTAATGTAATCGTACCGCCCAAAATAGTGGCATAAGATAACGGGATCAGAAACTTGGACGGGGCTATGCCACGGTCTTCACACCATTTCTTAATAATCGGCGTAAACGTCACCACGATCGGTGTATTGTTCAAAAAAGCTGAAAACGCGGATGTCGGCAGAAAAAAACGCAGCATGGAGCCTGTCTGACTACGGCTGTTCTCGAGCCATTTCCCCATCATCTGATCGATCAGACCGCTTTTCTGCACAGCACCTGCCACAATGAAGAGCAGCGCCACCGTCATCATACCTTCATTGGAAAATCCGCTCAGGGCTTCATCAACGCTCAGTATACCGCTCAGAAGCAGTACGACCAAAGCTGAAAATATAACCATGTCTGGCCGGGCGACTTCAAAGATCAGCCCGGCAAGCATGGTTAGTATCAACAGCAGCACAAACAACATTTCAAACGACATGGGATATCAGATCCCCTTTTAGTCTATATACGGACAAACCTGTTACACAAATTACAATCGTTAGTTTTCCTTCATCCCTTTAATCAGCACATCCGCTACTTCCGGACGGGAAAATTCCTTTGGCGGCCGTTCGCCGTTGCGCAACAGTTCACGTACCTTAGTACCACTCAAATGGACATGATTTTCCTTGTCATGCGGGCACGTTTTGGCCGACGCCATGTTCTCACAAACCGTGCAGTAGAAGGCATGTTCAAATTTGAAAATCTGAATGCCAAGCTCCTCTTCGTACTGGGCAATCAGCTGTTGGGCATCATACGTACCGTAGTAATCACCAACACCGGCATGGTCGCGCCCGACAATAAAATGCGTGCAGCCATAGTTCTTCCGCACAATCGCATGCAAAATCGCTTCTTTCGGGCCGGCATAACGCATCGCGGCTGGATAGATGACCAGTCGGACACGATCTTTTACGTAATAGTTTTTCAGGATCGTTTCATAGCTTTCCATCCGGACATCGGCAGGGATGTCATCAGACTTCGTTTCCCCGACAAGCGGGTTCAACAGCAAACCATCAACTGCTTCCAGCGCCGTTTTCTGGATATGTTCATGCGCCCGGTGAACCGGATTACGTGTCTGAAAACCAACGATCGTTTTCCAACCAGCATCGTCAAACATTTGACGCGTCTCAGCCGGATCCATGTAGTAAGCTTCAAACTGGCTGTGGTCCGGACGGTTCAAGAGCGTTATCGCTCCGCCAAGATAGACATTGCCTTTCTCATAGACTTTCTTCACGCCGGGATGCCCGTCATCCGTTGTGCCATAAACATTCTGCGCTTCCTTTTCCTGATCATATGTATATTTTTCCTCGAGCGCGATCGTTCCATAAATAATGCCGTCTTCGCCTTTAAGCGCAATCTGTTCACCGATATTAAACGTCTCTGCCTGGGCTTCAGTAACCGGCAGTGTAATCGGAATACTCCAGATTGTGCCATCGGCCAGACGTGTGTTTTCGACAACACTTTCATAGTCTGCCTGTCCCATAAAGCCTGTCAGTGGGCTGAAACCGCCAATCCCAATCAGTTCAATATCCGAAACAACCCAGGAATTGACCGTCAGCGACTGAAGCTGTTCAGCATTCCTGATTGCCTCGTCACGTTCCTTCCCCGTTAACTCACGGCTGATTAATCTGCCGCCATGTGGTTGATTGACCATACGTAAACCCTCCGAATTCTAGTTTATTTCCTATTGTAGTATATCATCAGTTATTGACGAAATCTATGTTAAAAGATTCCTACAATCACTTGGCAACGATGGGAACTAACGATAAAGCGAGAACGATTTTATTGGTTGTGTCATATAACTTCTTTTCTGTCCTTCCCTGTAATTCATGAGGGCTTAAACACTCTCTGTGCTCTGTTTGCGTATGTAATATAGTTTTATAACAACCTGAGTTAGTGCCCTCTTTAATATATATTCGACAGAAAAGGCTGTTTCCCTTCTGAATATGACAAATTTAAAATTTTTGTATAACCACCTGAAAAGCTCACAAACCTTATATGACACATCCGGAAAATACTAAAAACCAGGAAGCCCCATCATCCGCTCCGAAAACTCGCCAACAACCGGTCGAATTCCTGATCGGACTCTGGACTTCGCGTCGGTACTTCGGTTTTTTTCGCTTCCCGCTTTAGCTTTTCTTCCCGTTTCTGTTCTTTAAACCATTCGGGTACTACTTCCCGGGGGACAGTCCCCTCCCTACTCGGCCGATGCTGCCTGTTTCGGCGAAAGGCTGCTTCTTCGGCCTGTACGGCTTCCACGCTGGTGATGCCTTTGGCTGCCCAGTCCTGCAGAATTGCTCTGACATAGCCCCAGTTTCGCTTATCCCGATCCAGCGCCCGCTTCATCGCGTCGAGCACAAGCGCCTCACCGACGTCACGCACCCAATTCAGCAATGCATCGGTCACATAGGGACTGACAGGACCAAAGTTATTTTGATAAAACGCAAAAATATCCGCTGAAGTCTCGTTGTCTGCTGTAGCCATTAATTGTTTTGTATCGTTTCGTTTTGTTTTGTCTTTCTTTTGTTTAACTAATGGGGCCGCGCTCCGGTCCACATTGTGGTCCACTTCCCGGTTCATGTGTTGGGTCGCACCGCCGCTCACCGCTTGGTCCACGCCCTGATTCACCTGTTGGTCCGCATGCAAATCGTCACAGTGGCTTTCCGCTTCGTCCGCATGAAAATTTGCATCATACATCCTGCCCTGCGACAGGCCAACCATTCGATACGTTGGTGCCTGGCCGTTCCCCCGGGATTCGTAGTCAATGTAGCCTTTTTCTTTCAATTCTGTTCTGGCGCGCTTAAATGAACTCTCAGTCAGCCCCGACTTTAACCGCAAAACCGGTCCCGCAACGGTAAATGACGCTTTCCACATCGCTTTATTATTAATGTGCATCAGCGCGTGCCACAGCGTAACGGCCGATGCGGACAACGGGTTGCATTCAAGGGCATCATAAAACGCATTGATCTCTTTTATGTAATTCACTCAGTTCATCCTCCCATTTTATGTATACAAATCAAGAGAAATCATTAATAGACCCCCCTCATAGCTATTATCGAAATCGATAACGATTAGGGGGTGTGAAAATGGGAAAAAATTTATGAAAAAAGTTTTTCATTAAAAAAAGAGCCGCCGGTACTGAACCGACAGCTGATGCGTATATGGTGTTCGATAAAATACGGGAGGCCCGGGGACAGACCCCAACAATGCTATTGAGAGATCCCCTTACCCTCCTGGCAAAGGGGGACGGCGATCACGTCCCTCTGTCCCCCGCAGTTTGCGTCTGACTTCTTTTCCCCAGCTTTTTACTGCCTCGGCCGAGACGCCTTCCTGTGCTGCGATATCTTTTACAGACATATCCTCTATTATGAAAAATCTCACCCATTTCCATTGGTTTTCCGAGAGCTGGCTGCGCACGTCTTGCCAAAACGCTTCATTCTCCAGGGTGCTGGCAGATTCGGCCACATTCAAAACCAACGCGGCACGGTCGTTGTAGCGATAATAATTGCCGTCTTCCGCAACCGTTTTATGTTCCGCTTTGTATTTCGTTACAGTTTCCTGTTCTTTTTGACGCTTGCGAATCATGTCGATCATACGGTTACGGATGATAAAGTTAAAATAGGTCGCCATCGGGCCTTTGTCCGGCTGATATTTCTCATAGGCATTCCACATGGCAACCAAACCTTCTGAGTAAAACTCCTGATGCGGGTCTCTTATGTTCAGCTTGTGAATATGGTAATGAATCCTTCTTTCATTCTGCTTAAAAATCTCTTCAAACGTAACGCTATCTTCCCCCATTTAAAAATCTCCCCTCATTTAGCATCGATTAATAGAACATCTCTTATAATTACTATCGTTTCGAAAGCTGATTTGGTGGCATAAAAAGTAAAAGAATTTCTGCAACCTTCTGGGAGTTTGTGACAATAATTATCGTATCTTTAATATAGAACAATTGTTCGATAAAGTAAAGGGGAATAGTAGAATTTTAAAAATATTTTTTATCAGATTGGGGTTGGGGAAAATGATGCCGTTTTTGACCAAATATAAAAAGAGCCACCAGCTCTATCCGAACCAGTGGCTCCTACACACTAATTTCGTTCGATATAAAATGAAAAAATCGTGACGTGACAGGCACCTCTATAATTTAATTTAATCTACTAAATGACAAGAAACAAAATGGTTTGGCCTAATTTCTTTACGAACCGGTACCTTTTCGGAACAAATGTCTTCTGCTATAGGACATCTAGTATGAAAAAAACATCCTGAGGGAGGGTTCAAGGGGGATGGGATGTCCCCTTTTAATATAATGCGCTCTTTTTTTATACTTGGTTCAGGTAATGGTACTGCTGATAACAATGCCTGCGAATAAGGGTGGGAAGGATTAGAAATTAAATCTTCAGTTTCTGCTTCTTCAACAATTTTCCCTAAGTACATTACTCCAATCCGATCCGAAATATGACGAACAACACTAATATCATGAGCAATGAATAAATATGTTAATTTATACTCTTTTTGAAGCTCCTGCATTAAATTAATAATTTGAGATTGGGTGGAGACGTCTAATGCAGAAACAGGTTCATCACAAATAATTATTTTTGGATTTATAATTAAAGCTCGCGCAATACCAATTCTTTGACGCTGTCCTCCAGAGAATTCATGTGGATAATGGTAGTAATTATCACTAGAAAGTCCTACCTTATGAAGAATTTCCATCACCATATCCATTCTCTTTTGTTTAGATGCTATATTGTGTATAATCAACGGTTCTTCTAAGATACTGCCAATTCTTTGGCGTGGATTGAGAGATGAAAAAGGATCTTGAAAGACCATTTGAAAATCTTTTTTGAGTTTGACAAAGGATTTTTTTGGGTCATCAAGAATATTTTGGTCTTTATAAAGCAATTCTCCTTCTGTAGGATTATCCAACCCGAGGATTGTCCTTCCTGTTGTACTTTTACCACATCCTGATTCGCCAACTAATCCGTATGTCTCTCCTTCAAATAATTTAAATGATACATCATTTACTGCTTTTACATGCTCTACAGTTCTTCCAAGGGGCGTTTTAACAGGAAAATATTTTTTGAGACCTTTTACATTAAGAAGGGGTTTTTTTTCAGTTACTTGTGGTTGCAAATTGATCACCTCTTTCTAGAATTTCTTTATAATGCCAACACCTTACTTTATGTGTGTCATTATGACTTTCTAACTCTGGCATCTGTTGTCTGCACTTCTCATCAGCAAATTTGCATCTTGTAGAAAATCGGCATCCCTTAGGAATATTATTTAATGATGGAACTGTCCCTTCTACTTCATTCAATTTTCGATTTCGATCACCATCAATTTTAGGTATAGACTTTAATAACCCTTTCGTATAAGGATGCAAGGGTTTTTCAAAAAGACTGTCAATATCCGTTTCTTCAACCACCTGCCCCAAGTACATTACCGCTACTCGTGTACATGTTTCAGCAACTACACCTAGATCATGGGTGATAAAAATAATCCCCATATTTGATTCTTTCTTCAAGTCAAGCATTAATTCCAAAATTTGCGCTTGAATTGTTACATCTAAAGCAGTAGTAGGCTCATCTGCAATTAAAAGGCTTGGCTTACATGCTAGAGCCATAGCAATCATTACACGTTGCCTCATCCCTCCCGAAAGTTCATGAGGATACTCATTAATTCTCTTTTCAGGTGCAGGTATACCAGTTAACTTAAGCATCTCTATAGCTTGATTAAAGGCTTCCTTCCTTGATAGCTTTTGATGTAGAAGGATTGCTTCTGTTATTTGTTGGCCCACTGTAAATACAGGGTTTAATGAACTCAAAGGATCTTGAAAAATCATTGATATTTCATTTCCTCGTATGTCTTCCATCTCGGAATTTGACAACTCCAATAGATTTTTCCCTTTAAATAGAATCCTTCCCCCATGGGAAGCTAAATGTTTTTCATCAAACAATCTAAGAATGGATTGAGACGTTACACTTTTGCCACACCCCGATTCTCCCACAATTCCAAGTATTTCGCCCTCACGTAAATCAAATGTTATACCTTCTACCGCTGTTACTTTTCCACGCTCAGTCTTAAAGTGAGTACTTAAATTTTCCACTTTCAGAAAATTATGATCACCCATTTGAAATCCTCCTCAATTCCAATCCTTTTTTAGTTAAGAATTTGGATCTATAATATCTCTCAATCCATCACCAGCAAGGTTCAATCCAAGAGTTGACAATATAATGCAAATTCCGGGAAATACTGTCATCCACCATGCATTAAATATTACCAGTTTTCCGTCATACAAAATATTTCCCCAGCTGGGTTGAGGCGCGGGAACACCCGCACCAAGGAAACTTAATGCTGCTTCGATAATAATTGCATTTGCAAATATAAAGGTTGACTGTACGATAAGAGGTGATAATGTATTTGGCGCCATACGCTTCCAAATAACCCTTGTTGAAGAAGCACCTTGAGATTCAATGGCTTCTATATAAGTTTGCTTTCTAACGACTATTCCACTGGATCTGACAACACGAGCAATATGTGGTGTATATACAATACTTAACGCTAGAATAACATTATTTATACTAGGTCCTAATGCTGCCATGATCGCTATTGCCAACAATATTGCAGGAAAGGACATTAATCCATCACATATCCTCATTAAAATATTATCTAACCTTTTATAGTAACTTGCATACAACCCTATAATCATTCCACAAACGGATGTAATAAGAGCTACCGAAAAGCCCACTATTAACGATACTTGTGAACCATATATGACTCTTGATAACAAATCTCTCCCAAAGTTATCTGTGCCCAACACATGTTCAGCACTAGGACCCTCTAAACGACTAGTAGGATCCATTTCCAGCGGAGAGTACTGAACTAGCCACGCACCAACGGTTGATAGAATTATTAAAAACAACATTATACTTAAACCTGTAACTGCAGGCTTATTTGAAAGAAATTTCCGCATTAACAAGCGTCTTTGCTGCTTTTTTAAATTATTTTTAGTCTCTGTCAAATTAACATTCTGACGAACTGTGTCCATAAAACATCCCCACTTATTTTTGTGATAATCTAACCCTTGGGTCAATTATTCCATAAATCAAATCAATAAGTAGATTAATAATTACATAGGAAAAGGTAATAAATAAAATTACTCCCTGTATAGTTGAATAATCTCTACGTTCAATCGAATTGATTATTAATTGTCCAAGGCCAGGTATATTAAACACTGTCTCAACCACTGCTGCACCCGTAACTAAAACACCGAACGTTTGGCCAATAACAGTTAGTATTGGAAGGAATGCATTTCGTAAAGCATGCTTGTAAACAATACTTCTATTTTTGGCTCCTTTGGAAAGAGCTGTTTTTATATAATTTTCATTTAAAACATCAAGCATTGAGGAACGTGTCATACGAGCAATTAGAGCAGCTTGCATAACGCCTAAAGAAATAGCGGGTAATATCAAATATTTAAGATGCATTCCAATTCCTTCACTAATGGGCGCGTATCCTGCGACAGGGAGCCATTGCAATTGCACACTAATCAGTAAAATTAAAAGTAGTGCTAATAAGAAACTAGGGATTGAAATTCCTAATAAAGAAAATCCCATAAGTGACTGATCTAAATAAGAACCTTTTTTCTTAGCTGCAAGGATGCCAAAAGGTATACCAATACAAATAGCCAGGATTTCCGCTAATAAAGCTAATGCAGCGGTTGGACTGAGATGTTCTAATAATGCCGTAGTGACAGACATATCCATAAAATAGGAATAACCTAAATTGCCTGTAACGATACCACCTATCCATATAAAATATTGCTCATAAATAGGCCTATCCAATCCTAATTGACCTCTTAATTCTTCAACTTGCTCTTCTGTTGCCGTATCTCCTAGCATTACGTAAGCTGGATCCCCTGGGGTTATATGAATTATAAAAAAAACAACAAGGGATACAATGAATAAGATAGGTATTAATGATAAAATACGTTTTAGTACATACTCCTTCAAAGAAATTCTCCTTTCGAAAAAAGGATAGATTTATAGATAGTTATCTTCCCGCTCAATTAAATGAGCGGAAGTTATTACCTATTTTTCAATTTTTGTACCCCATAAGATTGGACCGTCCAAATATCTGTAACCTATAACATTGCTGTTAAGAGCACTGACTTTATTGAAATTACCAACTTTAATTAAAGGAAGATTTTCCCATGAGTACTGTTGTAATTTATCCCACATAACTTTAGCATCTTCTTCTGACTCGGCATTTTTTATGTCACTTATTAACCCATCTAATTTACTATTGTTTAGATCCCTGTATTGATCATGAGTATAAACATAATTCTCAATGGGAGTGATAAAAAATTGGTCTCCTGTAATGAAGAAATCCCATTCTTCTGGCTCATTATTTCGAGTACTAATTGCAGTCGCCCAATCATAGACTTCCAGACTCACATTTATCCCAAGATTATCTAATTGTTGTTCAAGTACCACTCCGGTATTATAAATGTGCGGGTAATCACGTGTTGTTAGAATTTTAACTTCTTCTCCATCGTAGCCTGCTTCTGCTAACATTTTTTTGGCTTTTTCAGGATCATTTTGGTTATAATATTCCTTACCTTCATCGCTATACCATTTTTCATTCTTTGTTGAGACATAACTAGAATCTACCTCATAAATGTGTTCATGCACAAAAGATGTTTCAAGAATCTCAGTAAAATCAATGCCAGCATTAACAGCCTGTCTCATATCTACATCTTGAAAAACACCAGCATTTTTATTGAAAATTAAGCTGTAGGGACCATAATCATTAATCGTTGTTTCAATACTAGGGTCGTCTAACATCATTTGATAATTATCGTTTGGAGCTTCGAGCAACAAATTATATTGCCCTGTTTGCAAGCCAGACACTTGTGTTGAAGTATCAGGTACTATTTGAAAATAAACATCTTTAATAAAAACCTCTTTTTTTCCTGAAAGGCCGTTTGGTTCACTATCCAACGATTGATAGTCTTCATATTTACTTAGATGGATATATTGATCTTGTTTCCACTCTTCAAATTTAAAGGGGCCTGTGCCAATATGCTCCGTAACACCACTTTCGGGAGTCGAATCAACAACTTCCTTAGGCATGATTGCAGGTATCTGAGTTGTAGTCCCTAGTGTTGCTAGTATAAAAATGGATGGGGTAGCAACCTCTAATGTTACCTTATACGTGTCTTCAGCTTTAAATTCTGCTTCATCTAGAAACATTTGTGCCGAATCATTGTATTCTAACCAACGTTCCATGGACGCTACAACATCTTCCGAAGTCATTTCTTTCCCATTATGAAACATTATTCCTTCCCTTAAATTAAATGTATATGTTTTGCCATCTTCACTTTGTTGAACTGACTCAGCAAGCATAGGCACTTGATTATATTCCTCATCAACAGTTATAAGTGTTTCATAGATTTGTTTACCCACGTCACGTGTTGCAATTGTAGCGGACATATGAGGATCGAGATTAGGTGGCTGAGCCCCCATTGCTATATTTAATGCAGACGTAGCATCTTCAGCACCATCCCCCGCCGCACCTGGTTCATTTGATGTGCTTCCTGAACTCTCATTTGAACCATTACAGGCTGCCAATAAAATGAGCAAAATTAACGATAATACTACGATAATTCTTTTGTAGGCGCCAAACATTTAAAAGCCTCCTTTAAACTGATTGTTTTTAAAATTTTTCGAAAACCATTTTTCCACCAATAATGGTTTTTAACACGTTAATATTTTTAATTTCCATCGGATCCACTTGAATGGGATCTCTGTCTAACACTGCAAAATCTGCATATTTTCCTACTTCTATACTACCTGTCCGTTCTTGAGAGAAGTTAAGTTTCGCACCGTATATCGTCATTGCTTTCAAAGCTGTTTTTACATCGCAACGTTGATTTGCTCCTAACAATCGTCCTTCTCTTGTCACCCGATTTACAGCTGTCCATATGGAAAACAGGGGAGAAATCGGTGTAATAGGACAATCCGAGTGTAATGTAAAAAGAAGATTTCTTCCCACCGCTTCGGATAACGGATTCATCCTATTCGCACGGTCCTCACCCAAAAAAATATTTTTATGTCTGTCTCCCCAATAATACACATGGTTAATAAAGAATGAAGCAGCAACACCTAGCTCTTGTATTTTATCTAAATCTTCATTTGTCGCAGTTTGAGCGTGTTCAATTCTATGTCTATGATCTTTTTTAGGATATCTTTGTAACGCTTTATCATAAGCCTCCAGTATGGAGCCAATTGCTCTGTCCCCATTTCCATGTACAGCAATTCGAAAACCTCTTTTATGGAGTGCTAGTACCTCCTCATTGAATTGCTCCTGATCGAACATTAATTCACCAAAAATAGACGAATCGCAATGATAAGGTTTTCGTAAAGCCCCTGTTAATCCTTGAATAGAGCCGTCCTGAAATAATTTTGCACTATCTAACTCTATTAATTCATTTGTCTGTTCCTTTATATAGACATCTAGTTCTTCCGCAGTATAATTTCCAAATTTAGCATTTTCCCTCAACAATGTATGGAATATCATGAGACGAGTTCTTATTGGATTAACACCTTGTTGAGCGGCTTTGACATGAATATCAAACTCGATTTCACCTAGGGTGGTCCCTACACCTGCATCTGTATTAGTAGTAATTCCTTGTGATAAATAATGTTTAGATGCTTTTTCCATTTTTTTTATCAATGTTTCCTCTGTATCTTTCGGAAGAATAGCATAGATATAATCAATTGCAGGTCTTTCATATAACACACCGTTTAAAATGCCTTTATTGTCAAACCCAAAACTCCCACCTTTACTAACCGGCGTACTTTCTGAAATACCAGCTAGCTCTATTGCCTTTGAATTTACGACTTCTATGTGCCCGCTAATATGTTGAATCATAACTGGGTGTTCTGGCGATACCTTATCTAAATCTTTCCTTTCAGGATGACGGTAATCTTCTAATAATGTGTCATCATAACCAAACCCTGTTACCCATTCCCCTTTAGGTGTCTCAGCAACTTTACTTGCCAAATTACTCAAGATATCATTAATATTTTTATTCAATGGGCTACTACAATTTACTTTCCCTTGGAGTTGTGAAAATTGTAAAATATGGTTATGGGTATCAATAAAACCAGGAATCAGTGTATCGCCTTTTAAATCGATAACTTCTGTTTCATCCGATAACTTCGCTATGTCGATAGGGGGGTTTCTTTGGGGCCAAATTTCTGTTATACAGCCATTTTTCACAGCTACCGACCCCGCTATCGTATCGTGGTCATCAAGCGTCAAAATATTCCCGTTAATCATGATAAGATCAAATTTGCTCATTTCAAACCTCTTTCTTTCTCCAATTAAAGTCACGCATTAAATCTAAATTGTAAACCTAGCTGGGCCGGCACCACTGCAAGATAACTATTTTCTCCATTTACGACAACGCTTACATTATTGCCCAAAATATCTTCATATTTTTGGTACTAAAGATAATATTTTTGTATTTTTTCTGAAAAACACTATCGATACTTAGCGCTTACTAACCCTTTAAAAGCATTCTATTTAACCACCTCACCTGTATTTTTCAAAATTTTTTTGTTATTTAATAAGCTATCACACAGAAGGAATTTTGTAAACCGCCTTTTCACTGAAAAAGAATAATTATTCCTAAAATGTTCTTCAAATATTCCAAAAAGAGTGATTGCTGGAAAACAGCCCCTCAGCAAACTTCTTATTCAGCTCCATGAGATATTACAAAATCATTTGGGGGATGTCCGAAGCTCAGCCCTCTGTAACAGCAGGGGTTTTACTAACGTTACATAAATTATTAAGTAAAAGTCAAGAATGAACAGAACATTGTGCAAAGATCTTTAATAATAGTGATTTTCAATAATAAAAGATATAGAAAATTCTTATAAATAGGTGCAATGCAGGAGTTCTGCCAAAACCTTAATTATAAGAGAGAAATTATTATCAACTATACCATATTAAAACTGTATTCAAGGAATACATACATTCCTTGAGTTAACCCAGCACAAATAAACGTCCATAACGCACGCTTTTAAAAATTATTCACTTCCTGTATTCAAGGTCAAGGTTTAAGTCCAAGTTGCTGTGGAATTTTTGGTTTTTCGATCCATTTGAAGTGCGTGATGCCATGATTGTCCTTGTGAAGAATGCTTTTGTTCCTGCTGAAAAGCGATAGAGGAACATTTTAATCCGATCCAGGCCCTGCCCTTAATCCCTAGTCCGTTCAATGACGGCATTAAAGAAACCGTTTTGTTTCTCTATTTTGATTGGCATAAAAATGTGATTATGATGGCTCTCTTTATTTCCACTGACGCACCCGGGTTCAGCGGACGAATACAAATGGGAATCAACAGGGGGCGGATGTTTTATTTCAGGGGCGACTACGATCATGTTTGTAGTCCGGTAACCATCCTTAATTGTTCACAAAAGTTTTAATCGAGAGATTCATAATTTAAATTTCAGATTTTGCGATGTAGTAATATTTTTTTCGTTTAATAGCCTTCCTAATTTATCCAGATGTTCTATGGAATGATCTGAAGTTCGTCTACCATATTCAATAACAAGCGCTTCAATTAGAGTAATAGTTGGCACAATAGAATATTGCTTGCTACTTGCTTTTACATTCAATAAGATAGATGAATATTGAGTAATCGGGGAAGACATTAAATCTGTAATAAGTATTACTTGAATTCCATTCTCATAACAATATTTTGCTGCTTCAACACTTTGAACAGCAAAAGGGGAATGCCCAAAAATTATTAATATCTCGCCTTTATTTATTTGTAATAATCGATCATACAAAAACTCAGCATCATTACTAATTTGGTTTATTTTCGGCGAAAACTCTTCTAGTAAAAATCCAAGATAATTAGCAGCTATTTTTGAAGACCGAAGCCCTAATATATTAATTCTGCTCGATTCGAGCATAAGATTTATTGTTTTGTTAAAATTAAAATAAAAAGCTTCGCTAAGAGTTTTTTCTAATAAAGTTATAACCTCTTCCCACACGTGTCCAACTGTATTGTTAGTTGGTTGATCGTTCTCAAAAGATTTTTTCAAATGCCACCAAGTTGTTAACCCATAATTAAGAGATGCATTATATAAGTCTTTTTTTAAAACGTTAAAACTATTATAATTCAGTCTATTAGTTAAACGCATAACTGTTGTAGTTCCTACATTAGCTTTATCAGCCAATTCTTTTGCAGTCATAATGCCAATTTGTTCAGAATTTTCAATTATGTAATTGGCTAGCATTTTTTGCTTACGAGGTAATTCTTCTTTCACACGTATCAATTTTCCTATAACAGTATCATTGAAATCGTTTGATAGTTCTTCCATCTTCAATATCATTCCTTTCCCAACCGTGCTTATCAAATTTTTTCTCAAACACATTACGAATCAGTAGCTTAAACCCATACTAACATTAACAAGCGTTCAATTGTAGATTTAACCGATGCGGAAAAAAGTAATATAGAGGCCTATATAGATGAAGGTCTCCCTTTAAGGGATAAGTTTGGATAAGCTTTCAGGAAAAAATATTCCTATTTTTCAGTAAAATGGTTTATTTTTTCCTTTTACAATGATATAATTTTGAAATGAAAGGGGTTGCATAACATATTTTTAGATGAGAATTTTGTTCATCTCATTTTCCATCCTCATTTAAAACATTGACTCATTCCAAATTAAAAGCTTTGCATGATTCATTTTATTTTACTATAAGAAAACTATTTGTAAGGAGAGTACAAATGTCCGAAAACCTAGATCTATTATATTTACAAGAAGAAGACGTTATCGAAGCCGGTGTGTTAAATATGGCACAATGTATCACCACGATTGAAGATATGTTCAGACTGATTGGTAAAGGTGATTACATTATGGGGGGCCCAAACAGGAATGATCATGGCCTGATGCTATGGTTCAACGAAAATGAACCGTTTGAAAATATGCCGAAAGCCGGGCCGGATAGACGATTTATGTCGCTGATTGCCTACCTCGGAGGGGATTATAATGTTGTAGGCAACAAATGGTACGGCTCGAACATTGAGAACTTGAACAACGGGTTGCCTCGTTCCGTCCATACATTCACGCTGAATGATAAAGAAACCGGAGCGCCGCTTGCGATCATGGCAGGCAACTTGATCAGTTCGGCCCGAACCGGTGCAGTCCCCGGTGTCTTCTCAAAGCACCTTGCCAAAAAAGAATCAAAGGTGCTGGGCGCAGTCGGGGGAGGCGCGATTAACCAATCGTGCATCGACGCTATAAGGACTTCTGTCAATACACTTGAAAAAGTAGTTCTGTTTGATATTAATCTCGAAAAAGGAAAACAAATTGCCGAAAAATTGCATGAGCAGATTAGACTTCCGGTTGAAGTGGTTGATGATATCGATGCGTGTGTTGAGCAGTCGGATATTGTAACGGTAGCGACATCCGGCAAAACAAAACCCACGATAAAAGAAGAAAGCATTAAACCAGGAGCACTTATCATTTTGACCGGAGCAGCGAGTTTTTCAGATGCGTCTTATCAAAACCACCGGGTGGTGGCGGATCTATGGTCAATGCATGAGAAATGGCTGGAAGATGGTTTGAGTCACCCTGACGGCCTCTCAAGCATTACGAGCTGGACGATGTCCGGTGAACTGTTGGAAAAAATCCATAACGGTGATTATGACAGCAGTCAAGTTGATGATCTTGGGGACATTATCGCTGGAAAGAAAGCCGGGAGAACGTCTGATGATGATGTTATTATTTGCATGACCGGCGGCCTTCCAACTGAAGATGTGGCGTGGGGTTATCAAGTTTATCAAAATGCACTGGAAAACAATATAGGAGCAAAACTCCCTCTTTGGGATCAATCTTATCTAACAAAATAGAGCAGCAATACTGAACAGAAAATGTATCCTTAAAAGTTGGAAATCTCCCTTTCTATTATTTCGTGTTACTACTATTTACTTGAAGCGATTGCTTCTGCAGAAATCGTGCTATCGGATACCGGCGATCAAGGCTATGCTTCTTATTTTGATCGTGACGGTGATGGCGTTGGCTGTGAATAATTCCTGTATCTAACACTGCATTTTCCGATCAAAGCGCTTTAAAAATTATTCGTCGGCCACGCCAATCCCCCTTCTCAAGGAATATTATCCTTGCGAAGGGGATCTTAATAAAGCATATTTGTTTTTAATTAAACGTACTCATCCCCTTCATCCGAAAACAGTGCTTCCGACCTCCAACGGGATTCCTCCAACAATTGATCATCAAATGCACTGGCTTCAATATCCTCCTGCATTGATAAAGGAGTCCTTGATCTCACAGTCCGGCATACGTTTGACATCGTTTCAATAGTAATGTTTCGTTTCCGGGCAAAGTACAATCAGGCGGAATCATAAGGCTGAAGTAAAGGATACGCACGAAAACGAGCGAACCAATTTGATGAGAATAACCGTGTTTTAAAAGAAGCTTTGCATAAGGATGGAAAGGAAAAATCTGATATACATTGAACTAATAAGACAGCCCGATGAAAGGTATTCCTGGTGTGTGGAGTGCCTTTTTTAGTTAGAAATCTTTCATATACGAAGAATAAACCTAAAAAATTTGAAAAACGAATTAAATCTTTCTCTACCACAAAAAAGCCGCCAGCTCTATCAGAACCAGCAGCTTCTATATAATAATTACAATAATGAAATTCGGTCAGTAACAGACAGCGTCCTTACATAGCGACCTATGAAATCACCTTATGAGCCTCTTACAGGACCCGAAAATCTCGCGCTCTGTCATTTACTTTTCCTGTGATAACTTTTGAAGTTCCAGAAAGTTATCGTCGCGTGTATGAATTGCATTTTCCCCATTATCATCATAGTTATAAAATCCTTCATTCGTTCGTATACCAAGCTGATCGTTTTCCACCATTTCTGATAAAAATGAAGGCACTTCCCTTGTATTTGAAAGGTCTT
The DNA here is from genome assembly GCF_900112705.1 of Lentibacillus persicus. Lineage (GTDB taxonomy): Bacteria > Bacillota > Bacilli > Bacillales > Amphibacillaceae > Lentibacillus > Lentibacillus persicus. The sequence continues at coordinate 115,727 of NZ_FOMR01000005.1, read as the reverse complement.
GCAGGATATTTCCTACCATCGCTTGTGTTGTTTGCAGGCCGGCTAAATCCTGACTTTCCATCGGGCCGCAAAAAGCCCATTTGAAACCCAGGCTGCCTTTCATGGCAACATCGATATCTTCTGCGGTTGCTACTCCCTTTTCCATCAAATTGAATGCCTCACGAAGCATGGCTACCTGGACGCGGTTGACGATAAAGCCTGTAATTTCTTTTTTCAGAACCACAGGCGATTTTCCGATTTCTTTCATAATGTCGTAAGTTGTGTTTACAACATCCTCGCTTGTGTCGTCCACTTTGACAATCTCCACAATCGGCACAAGTTGCGGTGGGTTAAAGAAGTGTGTAATGATAAATCTTTCCGGATGTTTTGCTCTTTGCGTTAATTCTTTGATTGGAAAAGTGGACGTGTTAGATGAAATAATCGTTTTGTCCGAAACAACACTTTCGATTATGTCATATGTATCCAGTTTTTTCTCAAGATCTTCAGGGATCGATTCGAGAATAAAGTCAGCATCCTGAATGGCTTCATGCAAATCAGTTGTATAAGTAATACGACCTAACGTTTGTTCCATTTCATTTTCGGTCAGGATTTCTTTTTCAACCATAATCTTCAAGCTGTCCGTAATGAGTTCCCGTGCTTTTTCCAGTGATGATTCACGTCTGGCTCTTATATGTACATTCTTACCTGCCTGGGCAAATAATTGAGCGGCGCCATGCCCCATAACACCTGCTCCAAGTATAGTTATATTTTTCATTTCCATTCTCCTTTTTAGTTCCTCTAAACATATGAATAAGTATTGTAAAAGTTTTGTTATCAGTTATTATATTGACTCAATCTGTCTATATTAGATTCTAAATACTTTCCATAAATAAGGAAACCTTTAAATTCTTCTATACGCAACAAATGGAGCTTTGTTTTCTTACTAAGGTTAGTTATTATCTAATAAATAGAGGTTACAGGAATCATTTTCATGCTCAGGCAGCACGCTATATAAAGTAATCAATAACCAATTAACCTTTCTGGTATGACAAATAACATTGGGAAGTATTAAGTGACATAGCAAATAAACCTAAACGATTTAGTAATGGGAAACAAAAAAGCCACTAGCTCTATCCGAACCAGCAGCTTCTATATAACAATTTCAATCGACATAAAATGACAAATATCGGGAAGTGACAGGCACCTTAAATTTCTGTTCCGCTTGATGCATCCGAACAAGCGGGGTCCACCCTCATAGCTATCAAATCGGATTCACGGCTTCATGGAGCAATTGATTTAATTCATCAGTATATTCCTGCCTTTGTTCGGTGCTCCATTGCAGCACACTCGCCATATAATAAATAATATTAACTTTATGCGCGCGAACAAAATCAATATCAAAAAAAAGAGCCCCGGTTCGTCGCACAAAAAAATCTGTTGGCTTATATACCATTTCGTGTTCGATAGCATATCTCAACTCGGCAAACACAACCGGTTCAATATCAAATTTAGAAGCTTGCATCTTTTCTTCCTGAAGCAATGCAAAGATCTTATTAACGTTAGCACCGTATTTCTGAATGAGGAAACCGGCTGTATCTTCGTTGATACCCAGTTCAACTGCTTCTGCAACTTTTTTTTCTTTAAATGCCTGGAAGCCTTTTGACCCGCCAACTTCACCGCCCGATATCGGCAATTGGGTCGTTTGCGATTCAGAATATAAAATATGCTCTTCTTCTTTAAGCTTGTTTGCAAGCACGTCCACCGTGTCTTCAGCCATCTTTCGGTAGCCTGTCAGTTTTCCGCCCGCCATTGAAATCAGACCTGATTCCGAGATGAACATTTCATCTTTACGGGATATTTCATCCGGATTAGCTTCGTCATTGCCTGCGATTAACGGCCGCAAGCCTGCATAGCTGGAGTCCACATCAGCTGCTGTTAAATTCAGCGAAGGGAATTGGCCATTGACGGCAGCTAATAAATAATCCCGGTCTTCTTTGGTCATCTGTGGGCGCGTGTTGGCCCCGGGATAATTAGTATCCGTCGTGCCTGCATACGTTTTTTTATTTCGCGGAATGGCGAAAATCATCCGGCCATCCGGCGCATCGAAATATATCGCCTGCTTCAAGGGAAAGCGTTCCTGGTCAAACACCAAATGGACACCTTTTGTCAGATGAAGTGATTTCCCGTATCTGCAACCATCCATTTCACGAAGTTCGTCAACCCACGGCCCGCCTGCATTGACAATCTTTTTCGCATAAACTTTTTGTTGCTCTCCCGTGACCTCGTTCTCTACAACGGCTCCTGTCATTTTACCGGACTCATAAAGGAAATCCACGACTTTCGCATAGTTGATCGCATACGCGCCATGTTCGACCGCTTTTTTCATGACTTCAATGGTAAGGCGGGCGTCGTCTGTTTTGTATTCAACATAATAGCCGGCACCTCTCATTCCTTTTGTTTTTATGAGCGGTTCCTTTTTGACTGCATCTTTGGCACCGAGCATTTTTCGGCGCTCACCCTTTTTGACTCGCGCCAGAAAGTCATACAAGCGCAGACCGATTCGACTCGTGAATGGGCCGAATGTGCCGCCTTTATAAAACGGCAGCATCATCCATTCAGGCGTCGTCACGTGCGGCCCATTTTCATAGACGATGGCACGTTCTCTGCCTACTTCAGAGACCATCTTCACTTCAAATTGTTTTAAGTAGCGCAAGCCGCCATGCACCAGTTTAGTTGAGCGGCTTGATGTGCCGGCAGCGAAATCCTGCATTTCCACCACAGCCGTGTTCATTCCCCGGCTGGAAGCATCCAATGCGATGCCGGCGCCGGTGATTCCACCACCAATCACAAGGACATCAAGCTGTTCGTCGCCGATTTCCCGAAATAGATTTTCCCGCTGATGACTTGAAAATACTGACATATCCATTCACTCTCCCGATTACTGTCAAAAACCGGCTCACTGTCATACAAGCTCGGTTGGATTTCCTGAATTTTTCTAAAAACCTTGTGCCAATCAACTTATTTAAACGCGCGTGCTGCCGCTACAGCCTTTTCCCAGCCGGTATAAAGCGTATCCCGTTTTTCGTGTTCCATTTGAGGGTCGAATATCCGGTCACTTTGCCACTGATCGGCAATCTCGCTTTTATCTTTCCAATAACCAACCGCAAGGCCTGCCAGATAAGCGGCGCCCAGGGCAGTCGTTTCCTGAACAACAGGCCGTTCGACAGATACATTAATGATGTCGCTTTGGAATTGCATGAGAAAATCGTTTTTCACGGCCCCGCCGTCGACCCGCATGGTTTTTAAATCAATCCCAGCGTCCTCAACCATGGCGTCCAGGACATCCTTTGACTGATAAGCCAGTGACTCCAGTGTGGCCCTGACCATATGGGCGCGTGTAATCCCGCGTGTGAGTCCAAAAATAGCACCACGCACAGCGCTGTCCCAATATGGTGTTCCGAGTCCGACAAACGCCGGCACCATATAAACACCATCTGTTGAGTCAACCTGCTCGGCATAGTGTTCGCTTTGCGGGGAATCATCTATTATTTTCAGGCCGTCACGCAGCCATTGGAGGGCCGATCCGGAGACAAAAATACTGCCTTCAAGCGCGTATTCCACCTTGCCGTTGATGCCCCATGCCAATGTTGTCAAAAGGCCATGATCCGATTTAACGCCTTCTTCCCCTGTATTCATCAGCATAAAATTACCGGTGCCGTATGTATTTTTTGCCATACCTTTTTCAAAGCAAGCCTGTCCGAACAATGCAGCCTGCTGATCACCGGCAATCCCGGCAATCGGCACTTCATGGCCGAAAAAATGATAATCAACGGTATTTGCATAAATCTCCGAGGATTCTTTGACTTCCGGCAGCATGCTTTTCGGCACACCCAATATGTCTAGCAGCTCGTAATCCCACTGAAGATCATATATATTAAACATCAGAGTCCGGGAAGCATTCGAATAATCGGTAACATGGGCCTTACCGCCTGAAAGTTTATACACAATCCATGTATCAATTGTCCCGAACAACAAGTCACCATTGTCTGCCTTTTCACGGGCATCATCAACGTTATCAAGCATCCATTTGACTTTAGTTCCTGAAAAATAGGCATCAATCAACAATCCGGTTTTTTCGCGGATAATATCCTGATATCCCTGGTCAATTAATGCTTTACAGATGCCATCCGTCTGCCGTGACTGCCACACGATGGCTTTATAAATCGGCTTGCCTGTATGTTTGTCCCACACAACGGTCGTTTCCCGCTGATTAGTAATACCGATGCCGGCAATTTGTGATGGATCCGCGTCTGCTTTGCGCAGCACTTCCGATATACATGATAGGACAGACGTCCATATCTCGTTTGCATCATGTTCGACCCAGCCGGGATGCTGGAAGAACTGTTCGAATTCCCGCTGGGCTGTTTCCACAATTTCACCATTACGGTTAAACAATATCGCGCGTGAACTTGTGGTGCCTTGGTCGAGGGCAAGAATATAATTTTCCATAAGGTTGGCAGCCTCCTACAATTGTTTGCTGAACAAAAAGTCGATAAACTTTTTCTCAATCGCATGAATAAAACGATCTTTGCGCTGGACAATCCATAAATCCCGGTTAAAGGTCAAATCTTTTATGGGCACCTTAACTAAAGATCCATTTTTTAATTCGGTTCTAACAACGATTTCTGATAATATAGCAATGCCTAAATTCGCCTCTACCGCACCTTTTATGGCTTGAGTGCTGCCAAATTCCATATAAACCGTAATATCTTCCGGAACGCCATGCGTCTTGAAAATCTGTTCAATGAACATGCGTGTACCTGAGTTCTTCTCTCTTCCAATTAACTTTCGACCAATCAAATCTTCTACGTTAATGGCGTGCTTTGTATTGGCTAAGGCATGATCTGGTGAACAAACTAATATGAGCTCATCTTCGGCAAACTTTTTGACTTTAAAGTAATCGCCTTCTTCAACAGCGCCTTCAACCAGAGCTATACCAATTTCATTTTCCTGCAGGCTTTGCAATACCCTTGGGGTGCTGCCAACTTCCAGATTAATATCAACATCGGGATAGATTTTTTTAAAGTCCCCTAAAATGGCCGGCAGCAAATATTCTCCGATTGTGAAAGAAGACCCCAGCTTAAGACTGCTGTCTTCCTCTCCAATTAGTTCATCAATGACAGTGAACGATTGATTGTATTCGAAAACGATTCGTTTAAAAATCTTATATAACTGTCTGCCTCCCTTTGTTGGCACTAAGCTTCCTTTATCGCGTTTAAATAATGTCGTGCCGTACACATTTTCCAACTGACGAATTTGTTTGGTTACAGCAGGCTGTGTTATAAAGTTCTTTCTGGCAACTTTGCTGATACTTTCTTCTTCGATTACTTGACAGTAAATTTCAAGGTTACTGATTCTCAATCTTCAAAGCCACCTTTGTCTTAAGCTTTTTCAATCCTCATTGCTTAAAAACCGAACATTTTAGGAAACCATAAATAGATGCCGGGAACAAAAGCTACCAGCACTAAAACAATTGCCATCCCCACCAGGTAAGGAACCGCTGTTTTAAATACATTTTGCAGCTTTACATCCGCAATGCTGCTCGCGACAAATAAACATATTCCTACAGGCGGTGTAACCAATCCAATACCTAATGTCAAAACAGTGATGAGACCAAAGTGAATTGGGTCTATCCCATAGGTCGTTGCCAAAGGCGCAAAAATAGGCACTAACATAATCATGGCCGCAGCCTGTTCAATAAATAAACCTATGAAAAGATATAATATCACCATTAACAACATAAACATCGCTGGATTTTGCGTTAATGATTGAAAAATAGTACTAATTTCAGCAGGTATGCCTTGGATGGAAAGCCACCATATCGCCACATTTCCAACTGATATCATAATCATGACGATTGCTGTGACAATGACTGTCCGTGACAGGGCCCGATAGGTTTCTTTCAGTGATAATTCTTTCGTAATAAAGAAACCGACAACTAACGCATAGACTACCCCCAGACACCCAGCTTCGGTCGGGGTCACAACGCCTCCGACAATACCTGCCACCATAATAAACGGCAGAATGGCAGCTACCAGAAAACGTCTTAATATCCGAAAGACATCTTTACCTGTATACGTCGTCATATCTTTAGGAAAATCTTTTTTTCTAGCGATAACATACGTGATTATCATCATGCTCAATCCCAGCAGAATCCCTGGGATAACACCCGCTAGAAATATAGCAGCAACCGACACATTGCCGGCAGCAAACACATAAATCAGCATCGGCAGACTGGGCGGGATTACCGGGCCAACAACAGAACTGATACTTGTTACGGCTGCGGCTAATTCAGCATCCTTGTATTCTTTCTTTGTAGCCGGTATAAGCATCGAACCGACTGCACTCGTATCGGCTACGGCGGACCCATTGATGCCGCCAAACAGCATACTGACAAGGACGTTTATATAAAGCAGTCCGCCTTTAATACGGCCGACTATCAGTCTGGCAAAGTCAAGCAAACGCTGCAGAATCCCAGACCCGCCCATCAATTCTCCGGCAAGTATAAAAAGGGGGATAGCAACCAGTGTAAATTTGTCCAGCCCCGTCCATAACCGCTGTGCAAATAAGTCAAGTGGCTGGTCTGTCATAAAAAATGCCGCCAATGTCGACAACCCCAGCGAGAAGGCTATTGGCATACTAATAGCAATGAAAACCAAAAACAATAAACCATAGATAATCAATGTACCCATGCATCATTTCCCCCCTTTAGAATTAAATCATCGACCTTCATATTAAAGTTCCGAGGCTGCATCTTTTGCCTTCAACACTTTCAAAACAGTTGATAAATTGAGTTGGAACAGCATATAAATGAAACTTACAGGCACTGATAGATAAGGAATCGCCATACTGATATTGAAAACCAGCGGATCGTTCGAATTGATACCGCTCATGGCAAAAATAAACCCATAGTAAATCATTGCGATCAAAAACACTGAGGTCAAAACATTAATCGCAATTAACAATTTTTTCCTGGTTTGTTGCTTCACACGGTCACTTATCATGTCAACAGCAATATGTTCTCCATATCTGAAAGCCAGACCGGCTCCTAAAAATGCCACCCATATCAAAAGGTATTTAGACAACGGGTTAGCAAAATTCAGCGGATTAAAAACAACAAAACGGCTAATAACTGATGTTGAAATCGTCACAACAATCGACGCCATTAATATGACACATACGATTTCAATAAACTTTGAAACCATTTGATCTGCCTTCGTCAATACGTTTATTGTTCTTTGTCTGTCCATATACCTTCTCCTAATAAGTAATATGAAGGAGGCCGGGACATAACTTTGCTTCAAAGCATGAAAGACGAACGATAACAAAGTTTAGCGAAGGAACTATAGGAATGCTCCTGCGGGGAGAGAGGACTAGGTGACACTGAAGTGCCTCAGCACGAAGAGGCTCACCAGCCGCCCGCGGAAAGCGGAGTATATTTCCGGAGCGGGTCATCCCATTCTCCCTATCTATTATTAGTTCGTCTTTTCTTTTGCTTTAGTCTTTTTTGTCCCAACCTCGCTATAAAACTAAAGTGTGCTGATTTTATTCGGAGATGTCATAACCCCATCCCCCGTCACCAACAGGGCCGATCTCCTCCTGAATAAGATCAAGTTTTTCCTGTGACATGCCTTCATTTCCAATAAATTCATCCCATACCGTGTCTTTTGTGGCTTCTTTAATTTCTTCATAATTCTCATCAGAAACGGAGTATATTTCAACGCCGGCGTCTTTCATCTCATTTATATTTTCAGTCACATAGTCACCGACGAAATCAATATGCCACTCCCTGGCCTCCTGTTGAGATTCTTCTAAAATCGTCTTAACATCATCCGGAAGCTCAGCCCACATTTCAGTGTTCACAGCTGTCACTGAAGCATAATTCTGGAAGGAAACATCAGCAATGTAATTAATCAAATCACCTTCATGAAATTGAGCAGAATGAAAACTTGCATATGGAACAGTTAAGCCATCAACCATCCCGAGCCGAACCGATTCAGGTGTCTCCGGCCAATCAACTGTCTGCCCTTTGGCGCCCCAAGCCTCCTGACTCGCTATCTCCAATGGTGATCGTGAGGCTCTGAATGTCATTCCCTCTAAATCATCCAGCGACGTAACCTTTGTATCCGATGTTCCAATAACTCTCGGACCGCCAATTTCAAATGTCGTAAACCATTTAAGACTATCACTCTCGAGTTCGCCGTTTATTTGTTCCTTAATGACGTCACTGTTAAAAGCATTTAATAGCTGATCTCTTGATTCAAATAAGAAAGGCAAGTGAAACATTTCAAAAGCCGGCGTGATACTTGCCAAGTTTGCAAACGAATCAGCAGCAAAATCCAGATTCCCGTTCTTCACCGCTTCAAATGTTTCCACCCCGGATCCTAGCTGTCCGCCATGCAACACTTCGATTTGAATATTACCGTCCGATTTTTCCTCAACTAACTCTTCAAATTTGTCTAAACCATAACTCGATACGTCTGATTCAGCTAAGACGTTGGCGACTTGAAATTCGTATTCCGCATCGCCTGAATCACTGCTTTCAGAGGATGAATTATTATCTTTGGAGGCAGCATCGCCATCACTTTCCCCATTTCCACCAACACATCCCAATAACAGCATGAAGAATGCCAGGCTAAACAAAACTAGCACGGACCTTTTGATCATAAGAAACCTCTCCCCTATAAAGTAGTTTTAAACATCTCGGACACAACGGAACCCCATATTGCCAGTAGAACTATCTGGTGTATTTGAACTTCGGGCGGCTACGCGATATCGGTTACAATAGGAATCATGACATAGGTAAGACCCTCCTTTAATAATTTTTGACTCGCCTGATTCGGGACCTTTTGGGTTTATGATGCCGTTTGTGCTTTCATCACTGACGGCAAACCAATCCATACACCACTCCCAAATATTGCCGGCCATATTGTATAAACCATATGGGTTCGGATGATAAGCGTCAGAAGGGGCTGTGGCCAAAAAACCATCTGACCCTTCATTTTGGGTTGGAAACGACCCTTGCCAGATATTACAAGCATGCTCACCATCAGGATATAATGCATCACCCCACGGAAAACGCTTCTGTTTTAAACCTCCCCTTGCGGCATACTCCCACTCCGCTTCGGTGGGCAAGCGTTTTCCGGCCCACTCACAATAACGCACGGCATCGTTCCATGAGATATGAACAGCCGGGTGGTCCATACGGTCATGAATCGTGGAATCCGGTCCTTCAGGCTTTTTCCAATTCGCATGTTTCACCGCCCACCACCAAGGCGTCTCTCTTACAACATTGAGAACCTCTTTTTCAGTCTGCTTACTTACAAATAAGTAGAAAACAAATGACCATCCATATTTTTCAGCATCTGTTGTGTAGCCTGTAGCATCAATAAATTGTGCAAAATCGCTATTCGTGACCGCACAGCGGTCGATATAAAATGAATCCACCGTCACTTCTCTTACCGGGCCTTCCCCATCTGCCGGGAATCCTTCTTCACTGTCGGTGCCCATTAGGTAGGTACCACCTTCTAAAAGCACCATACCCGCCGTACTGCCATCCTTTTCAGTCAGATTGGCGGCAACATGCGCGGTTTCCATTTGTGATACGGCTCTTTGCGGTGTACAGCAGCTTTTTACGTGTTGGTTCAAAGTGTTTCCCCCATTCACACCATTAATTGTCCTTCTCCCAGAATGGCTTGTTCGCACCGCTTTCTTCCATCAGGCGCAGAATTTTATCCCGTGGCACAACGCCACATCTTTCAGCCCACCGTTCATACTTCGCTGCCATTTCTTGTACAAATTCAGGATATTCATCAGCCAAGTCGTGCATTTCAGTACGATCCTGATGCATATCAAATAATTCCCATTTTTGCGGATATTCTTTAACAAGTTTCCACTTTCCTATTCGAATTGCTGCGTTTCCTTCATGTTCCCAAAAAAGCGGTGTATTTTTTTCCTGATCGGCCTCAAACATAGGTTTCAAGCTTCTGCCTTCCATTGGAAGAATGTCGTGGCCATTAAAGGAATTTGGATAGGATGCATCCGTTATATCCACAATTGTCGCCATAATATCTGTTAACTGGCCTGGTGTATGTCTCAAAGTTCCTTTATCTTCCAAGCCTTTTGGCCAATGAACGATCAACGGTGTTGCAATACCACCTTCGTGAACCCAATGTTTATACAGCCGGAATGGCGAATTCGACAGGTTGGCCCAAGCCGTTCCATAACTCTGGTACGTATTTTCAGGTCCGGGCATGATTGTCGGATCGTTTCCAAAAAGCACGTCTTCACCGGCTCTGGTCTGGGACTTTGCAATCAATAACTGGTTAACCAGTTCTTCTTTAGAGACATTTAATGGAATATCTTCTTCGCAGGCACCATTGTCTGATAAGAAAAATATCAGTGTATTATCCAATTGGCCTGTTTGATCCAAGGCATCAATTATTCTGCCAATCCCCTGGTCCATATTATCGATTTGTGCCGCATAGACTTCCATACATCTTTCAAGCCATTCTTTTTCCTGCGCATTTTCCCATGCAGGCTGACTTGGATCACGGTCTGTCAGCGCCCACTTTTCATCGATAATGCCCATATCGATTAATTTCTGCAGGCGTTCTTCCCGCAAATTATCCCAGCCTTCTGAGAATCTGCCTTTATATTTCTTGATATCTTCTTCTTTAGCATGCAGCGGCCAATGTGGTGCTGTATAAGCGACATATTCAAAAAATGGTTCATCTGGTGAATTTTTTGCATGATCTTTAATATACTGAACAGCCTGGTCACTAATGGCATCGGTATAGTAAAAGTCCTCATCATCTTTTACTTCATGTTCTATATTGTCGTTGCCACGCGTTAACGTGTTTGGATCATAGTAGCTTCCTGCACCAATAATCGTCCCGAAAAATTCATCAAACCCGCGTTGTAAAGGCCAGTTATTTGAAGGCGTTTCCAAGTCTTTGGCAACATGCCACTTGCCGCTCATATATGTCTTATAACCACTGTGCTTTAATACTTCAGCTATCGTGACACATTGGTCATTTAAATCGCCCGCATAGCCTTCCGGGCCACTGTTATAGGTTAAAATGCCGATCCCGGTTTGATGCGGATGGAGCCCCGTCAGTAAAGATGCTCGGGAAGGACTGCAGCGGGCTGTGTTATAAAATTGAGTAAATCGTATGCCATCGGATGCAAGCTTATCCAAGTTCGGCGTATCAATTTCCCCGCCATAACTGCCAATATCCGAGTACCCCATGTCATCATTTAAAATTAGTAATACATTTGGTTTTTGATTCATAAACGTTACCTCCATGCCTCTTTTTAAATTCCATTTCTGGATAGTGTGATTAAATACTGAAAATAATCCGGCCTGTAAACAGCTTTTAAAAACTCGACAGGATCTCCTTGCGACGTTTTTGTGGATCTCTCGATATACAACAAGGCTTCACCAATTTTAGTATTAAGCATTTCAGCTATTTGTTCATCTGCATTAACAGCACTAATAATCTGGTTAGCTTCTTTGAAATAAATGTCTAATTCCTTTTCGAAAAATTGATAGATGGCGATGGATTTTAGATCCTCGTTTTCCAGCATCGCCCCATAACTTGAAGGAAAAAACGCATATTCAACCGCTATTGGATGCTCATCAGCAAAGCGCAAACGTGTTAAGTTCCAGACATTATCGGTGTTCAGCTTTTCTTTACAGATGTCAAAGTCGTCATCATTTCTATTCAAAAGCCCGCTATTCAGAACTTCAGCATTTGGCACAAAACCGGATTCCTTTATGATCTCGGTAAAGCCCATCAAACGACCGGTCCAATTTTCAGGATGATTTGTCCTGACGAAAGTGCCTCTGCCCCTTTCCCTTGTAATGACGCCTTCATCTACAAGCATTTGCAGCGCGTTCCTAACTGTAACCCTGCTGACGCCGAAGCGATCCATTAATTCATATTCAGTTGCAATCTTTCCAGTCTCATCAACTAACTTCCGGGATAAAACCTCCTTTCGAATAACATCTCTGACTTGCAGTTGAAGAGGAACCCCGTTATAAAAGTTTATTTCGTGGCTGGATGAGGGTTTATTTTTTAACATTTAATCATCGCCGCTTTCTGAATTATTTTAAGAAATATGTATTATGATTTGTATTATTATTATAACAATTAATGAAAGCGTTTCAACTATTTTCACTATTTTTAACATAAAAAGTATTTATACGTTATTAACTAATTTTATACATTACTCCCGGTTATAACCTATAAGAAAATTAACGTTTACAGTTTCACAGAAATTTTGTAGCTTTAATGAAGAGGGAGGGGATGTTGTTGGCCTTTACGACGGGATTGATTATCCTAGTGTTAGGCATAGTGGCTGGAGGGTACGGCACAATCGTCGGTGCCGGCGGTGGGTTTATTTTTGTTCCGGCTTTATTAATCATACTTAATATGGACCCTGTGGTGGCAGCAAGTTCAGGATTATTCATCGTGTTAATTAACGCACTCTCCGGTGTGACGGGTTATGCTATCAAACGAAAAATTAATTATAAAATTGGCCTGTTAACGGCATCGGGTGCCATTCCCGGTTCATTAATAGGTGTCTGGATCCTTCAACGCTTTTCATCTCAGGTGTTTTATCTTATTTTCGCAACGATATTAACCTTACTGGGTATTTATTTATTCTTTAAAAATGTATTACCATGTTCAGATAAATATGTCCAAAACCAACCCGGTAAACGAGAAAGTTTCCCATCTATTAAATGGCTTCCTTTATTTGGCGTTTTTTTAGGTGTGTTGTCAAGCTATATGGGCATCGGCGGCGGATGGCTGCTTGTCCCCGTCTTAATATATGTGTTCAGGTTGTCGCCGCATCAATCTGCAGCAACGTCTATTTTCTCATTAGCCATCTATACCTCTATCGGTGTTGCCGCTCAATTGTTCTACAATAATATTGATTGGCTGACCGTCTTATGGGGAGGGGCCGGTGTTATTCTCGGCTCACAAATCGGCGTGATATTATCCCAAAAGTTGCCAGGTAAACTAATAGTTCAAATGCTGTCCTTTCTTCTGATCATCATCGGCGTGAGGCTGTATTTTCAGTGAGGGATGTTTAGAGGAGGGGATATAGATTAATTTCCGGCAGGTTACTCACAAATCACCTTAAATGCCATACACAGGTTTGGCAATCGGGTTAAGTTTTACACCGTGGCATCTTTATAGTTAACAAACTGATAGAAGCGAATCAGCAAGGAACGCTTCATAAACTGATAAAACAGATAGAGAAGCTCGATTTACTGGTGTTAGATGAGTTGGGTTATATTCCACTTCACAAAGAAGGCGCGGAGCTTTTTTTCAGGTCATATCAATGTATTATGAAAATAAAAACATCGTCATAACAACAAACTTACAGTTTGCCAGTAGAATCATGTTTTTGGGGACCCCGTCTTAACAGAGGCAGTCATCAATCGTTTAATTCATCATTCGCGTTTACTGCTTTTTACAGGAGAAAGCTTCCGTTACAAAGAATCTTTATTACATGAATAAATCAGAGGTGGCAAGTGGCATACAATTTTAAATGCCATTTCATACATTTTTTATTTGCCAAATACACCTAACCAGCTAGTCTTTATTGATGGGCCAGGAAATTCCCTGGCAAGGGGCGTGGCCATGCTCAAATGGGATAATTACTACAGCTAATTTTATTTCACCCTGTATATAGCTTTATTTGATTATTTCTTATACAATTAATTATGTGAAAGAAAAGATGATTAACAAGTCGCAAAAACTATTTTTGAGGGGGAGAAGCTTGTGTCCAATACCATGGGTACAATCACTAGGTCAGTAGCATTAGAAATGAGTGAAGGAACTTTTCAGGGACTATCCAAGTCAAATCTATTATTTCATCAATGTATAATAGAACTAATTGACAATGCCATTGGTGCCGCAATAAAAGATGAGCCTTTTTATGTAAACGTTATTTTTAACAAAATAAATGATGGGACCGTTGAAGTGTATGTTGCAGATCGGGGAAAAGGAATGGACTTTGACGTTTTAAGTAGAGCTTTACAGTTAGGTGAATCAGCAACAACTGAATCAAGACTTAATGAACATGGTTTTGGATTGAAAAATGCATTGGCTACTTTAACAAGTGGTTCTGGTGACTTTCAAATATGGACTAAGTCTGCCGAGGACGGGACAGTACACAGAGTTACCGGTCCTTTTAAACAGGAAATGGAAGTTATTAGTGGTGTAGAGTTTCCAGAGTCAAAGTTTTTACCCTCCAATATTTCTACTTTAATAAAACTGAATGTCAAATTATCTTTTATACAGACAGTTCAGGGTAGAGGTGCACGGAGCCAAAACTTATCGAAATTAAGGTTATGGCTGATAGAACATTTGGGGGTCACATATAGAGGTTATTTAGAGTGGAATCATCAAACAAGAAATGTAGATGGTAACATAGATGTTTCTATTAAGGATGATATCAAACCGGTATTACCGATTAAAGTTCCTATTGCAAATTCTACCACGGTTTATTTGAATGACATTGAACTTGGTGGGACCACCTATAACCTCAGGTATGAATACGGTACTTTAGATAAGGTTAGAGCAGAAACATTGCTGGACGGGTCAAGTAAAGTGAAATACTATTATCAAGGTAATCAGCAGTCACAGGGTATAGATATAAGACTAGGCAGTAGAGTGATTGCAACAAGACAATTAGAAAATGTCTGGTATAGTTATGACGAAGATAACGGAGCTAAGGTTCCACTTGTAAGACATAACAGTTACAATGATTTTGTAGGAGAATTGGTAATTCCGGAGTTACCAAGAGGGGTATTAACTACTATTAACAATAAAACGGACTTCAACTTAAATGATGAGGACTGGCAAAAAATCTTTGATGAACTTAATAAACATAAACCACAAAAACGTGTGAAGGAATATACAGAAGCTTCCTTACGGAAAAAGTGGATTGAAATGATTAGAGCGACAAACCCTTCGGATGACGTAGTCGATGATATGGTGGTTTGGGGAACGGGTACAAAAATTGACGTCTATAGAAAAGTTCACCCTTCTAATGAAGTTATTATATACGAACTAAAAGCAGGATCGGGTGAACCAATTCATTTATATCAGCTTAAGATGTATTGGGACGGACTGGTTCTAAATAATATTAATCCTTCCCAAGGAATACTACTAGTACAAAGTTATAATGAAGCGTTAGCTGATATGTGTGAAACAATAAATGAAAAAATGACCCCTCCACCTCTTGGGGGAGATTCCAACAACACCTCTGAGCTAAAGTATAATTTTAAGATAGAGAGGCATGTAGAGAAAGGATTAAGAGAGGAAGAGCAAAGCTAGATTTAAGTTAAAATAGCTTTATTCTCTCCACGAGGATCTTCTTATATAGGAATCATGTAATAGAGCAATTTCTTTTGCAAGTTGAAATTTTGATGTAACGTTTTCATCTAACAACCTCCTCAGAAGTTGAATGAACTTCTGAGGAGGGGGGGGGGATAAATCATTGCATGTGACCTTTATTGCAAGTAAATTTTTTAAAAAACAACTTGATTTAAAGAATATCCCCAATATGATAAGATTTGATTACTAGACAGTATTTGGCAAGTAAAAAAATGTATGAAATGATATGCCACTTGCCACCTCTGATTATTCATGTAATAAGATTCTCTTTAGCCCCGTGGGCAGTAGTGAAGAATTAAACGATCGATGCGATGACTGCCTCTGTTAAAAGGATCTCCCCAAAAAATGATCCCACTGGCCAAACTGTAAGGTTGTTGTTATGAAGATACCTTTACTCTTCGCGTAAGTCGTCCGTACCTGGTTTGAAAGTCAGGCCTAATACGGCTACCTTCAAACCATTAAATGTGATAAGGTGTTTGCTTGCTTTATTGTATAGGGTTGTCTTTTGATCTTTGTTTACATTCATATAGGAAATCTTCAAAGCTAGGAAGTCGTTGGATGCGTATTTAATCACATTTCAGCTGAGCGTCGGTTAACTGAGACAAGCGGTAACTTGAATGGTTCACAAATCTCCGTTAAAAAAGTTTCTCTGCTCATTTGCTTTCCGTTCCGATGATGATACGCGCTGCATGAAGGTTGTCATGGCCTGCAGAGTCTTTTGCTAAAAATTCCAGGTTGGAGGCAACTTCCACTTTCACATCAAGTACAAGGAAGTGATGGATAAATTGTTCGACTTTATCATTGATGCGGGTAAAAAAATTTCACTGCAAAAAGTCAGCAGCTCCCATACAATAATTTCACTCACTTAAAATGACGAACGTCGAGAAGTGACGGGCACCCACCTAAACCAATTAAAGAAAACAAAATGTAAGCACTCTCTTCGTCATCCTCTCTTTAAGATACCCATTAGATTAGAATGGACCAAATTCAATGGAACTTGCTATGATTAAAAAAATACAAGCAATCCCAATCCAAATAAGGATAAGGGGCCATACCCACTTTGCCCATTTTTCCCAAGGAATACCTGCGAGTGCCAGTCCTGCCATGAAGTACGCACTGGTCGGATTAAATACGTTTGTTATACCATCTCCAAATTGAAAGGCGACAACAGCGGTTTGTCTGGTCATTCCTATTAAATCAGCAACAGGAACCATTACTGGCATAGAAGCAGCAGCTTGTCCACTGCCGGACGGTATAAAGAAATTAAGTATCATTTGCACAAAGAACATTCCTATTGCCGACAAGAATGATGGTAATGCTGATACTGACTCTGCCAAATAATAGACGATTGTATCCAACACCACTCCTTCTTCAAGTACAACAATAATTCCGCTGGCTATCCCAATGACAAGTGCTCCAAAGGTTATCCCAGCAGCGCCTTTTATGAATTCCTCTGCAGTTTTATTTATACCAAGTCCGCCGACTACACCTGCTACTATACCTATAGTCAAGAAAGCCGCTGATAATTCGTGAATATACCAGCCAAGCTGGATCACACCAAAAGCTATAAACAAGAGACCAATAAAAAATATAGCTAATACAATTTTATGCCGCAATGAAAATCCTGCGTTTTCACTAACATTTTCAAGAACAAGGTCACGTTCTCTGTCTAACTCATACATTGGACTTATTGTAGGATCTGCTTTAACTCTTTTTGCATATATCATAATGTAGATAGCTGTTACCAGAACCATCGTTGAAAACATTATGACCCGGAAGCCCATTCCCGAAAATAATGGGAGCTCAGCGACCCCTTGGGCTATACCAACTGTAAAGGGATTCAAAAACGCACCTGCAAAACCTGCACCTGCCCCCAATAACACGAGCGATATTCCTGTAATCGAATCAAAACCCATTCGTATAGCGAGAACAACCATAATTGGATAGAATGGAAGTAATTCCTCCGCCAGTCCCATTACAGACCCTGTAAAAGAAAATAAAATAATAAATAAAGGCACCGCCCATATTTCTTTTCCGTTCATTTTTTCTATTATAACGTTAATACCTCTATCTATGACTCCGGTAGATTGAATTATCCCAAAGGCGCCACCAACAATAAAAACAAAAAATATAATATATGCGCCGTTTTCCATTCCTTTGGGGATTGCCATCAACATATCAAATAAATTTTGAGGGTTTGCATCCACCGCAGTGTAAGAAGTCGCATCAACTAATTCCCTTCCTGTATCTGGATCCTCATACCTGTCAAATTGCCCGGAAGGCAATATATATGTTAAAAGCCCGGCAAAAACAATAACACCAAATAATAAAACATACGTATGAGGCATCTTAAATCTGAACTTTTTTTCGTCACTCTTATTTGCCTGATTCATTTTTTCCCCTCCCTGTTATATCAAGAGCAAAATAAGTATACAGAACAGCGGCCTGATATAACTCATTCATGTTTATTTTTTCTTTTCCTGAATGAGCATCTTCCAGTCTACCTGGTCCACAAACAACTGATGGAATGCCGCCGTTTGCCAACTGAGCACCATCACTCCAGCCTGGAAACATTACCACCTCAGGGTCCCGGCCAAATAAAGTTCTTACTCCTTTTTCGAGAGCTTTTACACCCCAATGGTCAAAAGGAGTATCTAGCGGAGGGTGATAACCAGTTGTTTCTGACATTCGACGGACTGAGACTTCAATAGATGGATTTGTTTTCTTCTGTATTCGAACCAGATTGTTAAACTCTTCAATCATTGATTCCGTTGATTCTCCAGGAAGCCACCTACGATCAAATTGCAAAAAGCATTTGTCTGGCACCACATTTGGATCAGATCCACCGATGATTTTCCCTAAATTAAGAGTAGGCTTGCCTAATACAGGGTGTTCTCTTCTTTCCAGTTCTGGCAAAAGATTCTCTTGCATTATTCTAATAAATTCAGAAGCATGGTAGACTGCATTAATCCCTGCATTTGGTGTACTTCCATGTGAGGATTTTCCATGAAAGGCAACTTCAGTCCATTCCATACCTTTATGCGCAGGCATTATTTTCAATTCTGTTGGCTCACCAATTATCGCAATATCCGCTGTCAAATTTCCGGAATCCGCAATATGCCTTGCTCCCTCTGCCCTTTCCTCTTCATCAATAACACCAGCAAAAATAACTTCTCCTGCCAAGTTAGGATAATATCTCTTTAATGTAACCATTGCGACCATCATAGCCGCGATGGCGCCTTTCATGTCAACTGCGCCCCTCCCATATAAATCGTTCTCCTTCCTTTTGGGTTGAAAAGCATTCTCCATCGTATAAGCCGGCACAGTATCGATATGGCCATTTAGAATAATTCTTTTATAGGACTTATCAGATTTTCCGACTTTTGCGTAGATATTTGGCCTGTTTGGATATATTTCTTCTGTCCATGCTTCAATATCATGAGATCTAAAAAAACTCTGAATATAGTAAGCGACTGCACTTTCTCTTTGAACAGATTCTTTATGAGACTCTATTTCTATTAATTTCTCTGTTAAAACAACCACCTCTTCTTGGTCAATATTTTCAAATATGTCTTTAATTTTGTCTGTGCCCATTAATTAAACCCCCTTTATTAAATAGTTAATTCAAATATTATGATAGCGCTATCATTTTTATGAGGAGCCATCTATGAGAATATAAAACTACTAAAGAATTATTGTCGACATCCAATTGTCGACAATATAATGGCTTTATTATACAATAAATTGCATTATTTTGCAAAACTCAAAAAATATAGATAGGGACAAATATTTGAATAATTAAAGGGGCATTAAATTCAACTGGCACAATGAGTGACAGGAACCTGACCTTTTCACAATCGTTCACATACAAAGCGGCCACCACACGATCTTTTGATTCTTTAACCGAAGCATCCGGCAAACCGACAATATTGACCCCTTCCACCCCCGGCAGCAGCTGGACCTCCACATCAACACGATACCCTTCAATCCCTTTCAGACCAATACTCGACACAATCACAGCCATTCACGCTCACACCTTTATCAGTCATTGATTAGATATAAGATACGCGATATTTAATTAAAAGTCAAGAACATAAGTTCGTATATTTAACCCTCAAAATAGTCTTATTACTATTAAGAAATATGAAAATTTCTTTCTTTGAAAAAGTTTGTAAATAAATTTCCAAAATTAACAAAAAAGAGTGGGCGAAAATGCCATTTTAAGAAAACGAATAATTTTTTTTCCACAAAAAAGCCACCAGCTCTATCCGAACCAGCAGCCCCTATATAATAACATTATGCGGCATAAAAATAATAAAACCGAGAAAGTGGCAGGAACCAAACCCAGCCCCTAATGTCACAGATTAAAATGTATTTTGTTTTATTTATCTACCTTTACCTGGTCAGAAAATAATTGATCAAATATAACTTTAGCATATGTCTTAACTTCATGAAGCCCGCTATCTATTCCATCCCTCAGATATTCGTTCTCGGTCATCGGAGCATCACTTACTAAATTAACTGTATCAGGGTCACAATCCCAATTTTTTATTACTCTTTGAATACCCTGTTTTAAACTGGTGCTTTTCTCACTAAACCAAGGGCCAAAATCCCATCCAAGGTTATTAGAAAAAGAAACTGGCTCCTTAGACCCTGCAACCACATCCTTTGGAAGACCAAAAAACTCCCCGGATGTTTTTTCAGGATCTGCAAGTTGAGTTAAATCATCTGCTATTGTCAATATTTTTAGTAATTCATAGGATATGTCCGGTCGCTCATGCTTATCTATTAAATATCCTTGAAGTTTATCTTCAATATCCCTGCTCAGTTCAAGAATTTTCGCTACTGAATGGACCACAGGTGATGAATAATCGCTCATAAAAAAGTTCCTCCCTACTACTGAATCTTAACTATAATAACACTCAAACTGTACTCGATGCAGTGCCAGCCCTCTCTCTCACTTTTTATCTATTATGGATTAGGTATAAGATACACTATATTAAGTCAGAAGTCAAGAACACTAGTTCCCTTTTGGCCTTTGAACTCGTTAGATGAAAGTTTCAATTTCAGAAAACCTTCGCAAGGAAATTTCAAAAATTATTGAAAACGGGCGGGAGAAAATGCTATTTTGAATTTCATGGCCACAAAAAAAGCCACCAGCTCTATCCGAACCAGCAGCTTCAATAAAATAATTTCATTCGATATTATTCGACAAAATTCGGGAAGTGACAGGCACCTAGACTCTTTGGCACAATCTGTCAATCAATTAGCATCTCTCCAAGCCTTTCTGATTTCAGGTACAATACCCTTTTCACTTTCTTCCTTCCATATTATTAATGACTGGGGAATTTCTAATTTTTCATTTTTAAAACGGATATATAATTCATGTGCTAACTCACAAGTAAGTGCCCTGATAGGTAAAAATTCTTCCTTAATTAGTGTGCCGTAGTTGCTGTCAGCCGCGTGCTTAAATAAATCCGTTTCAATATATAAATTTGACAATGAATCAATTAATTTTTCTGTTTTGTCAGCTGTTAAAGACAAGCTTCCTGCACGAATTAAATGTATTAAAGCGTTTAGGGATTGATCTAAATATGGCGATTGACGCAAAAAAACTTTTTGGATAAGGTCATCTATAGCTTGGCTTGGGATACTGTCGATTAATTTCTGTTCAATAAGATCGATCCAATTTAAAATACCTTCCAAAGAATCAAATACCTTATTTTCTTCACCTGAATTTAAATTATACTTGATTAATTTCTCTGCAGCTTCGGACGACTTAAATCCAGTATAAACCGCCATTGGTAATATACTGGATGATGGAATCTCATCTACTTCTAAAATATCTTTAGCAATATCATATACCTTTGCCTTTAATGAATTATCATAGGAAACGGTATATAACAAAGTTGATAAAAACCTTTTATATTGAATCCAAGGAAACGGTGATAAATCTTCCATCATTCCTATATTTTTGATCAAACTACTTTTGTTTTGGTTCCACCATTTGTTTAAATTTTCAACTAATACACATATGCTATCCTTAAAAAAGCTAAAGTTTATACAGCTATTTTCTTGCTTTAACAGATTTCTTAATTCATTAAATTGTCTTTCTTCCGGAGAAGGTAAAGACCTCACATTTGGTTTACCAAAAATCTGTACAAAATTCTGCTCCAGGAACTGTTTTATTTTCTTTATAACGCTACTTTTAAATTTACTATCAAGAAGGAAATTTGAAGCAATAAACTCAAAATAAAAATCCGTATCTCCAAAATCATCCTCCTCTAAAATTTCTCCGACTTTATTCTTTTGCTCTACTGATAACAATCCCAATTCGCTCACCACGCTGATTCGCATCAGAACGTCAGTTTTTAAATTTCCATTTAAATGGTCTAACTGATTAATAAACGAATCAATAACACTGTCGCTTATTGTTACCATCTCAGTCTCTACATATTTTAAATCAACAAAATGAATTGGATCCGTAACAAAGTCTCCTTTTGATAAAGGAAGTTCTAAAATGCACTTTAAGTTTTTCCTAACACTTTCTTTCTCAAAAGCGAATAATATCCTTTTAAATAAGTTGCTAAGTTCTTTACCAAAAAGATGAATATATTTCTCTTCGTTTGACGATAAATATATTTCTACAGCCAACTGAAAACAATCCTGTAACTGGTCTTTATTGAGTCTTATAGTTAACCGTGATAAAACTTCAATTAATAACTTAAAACGTGGATCTTCCGGTAAATCTAGTTGATTGTTTTGCTTCAGGCTGTGTAATTGCTTTACTGACTCCCAAATATCCATAAACAGACTATTCACTGTTTCTTCATCTGCAATAGCAATGGTTTCTCTAACCAACAGTCCCTGTAGATATTTTTTGTTGCCCAACTCTATTAAATTATTTATTGCAAGTCTTAAATTATTCTCATGTGAGATATGCTCACTTGCTATGAGAACCCGATCCTTATCAAAAACTGTATTTCTTATTCTGTGACGTAGTCCAGTCTTCTCAATCATCTTAAATATTTGAATAACATTTCTGAAATTTCTATCGGACCTATTTCCAAATGTCATATTTTTAATTTCAATCCCGGGGTCAAAAGATACATTTTGCTTATCTTGTTGCTTTATCAGATTATTATCAACGCCTGTAACTACCTCTTCATATATACGGTTGGCATCACAATTAAGTACCTTAACAAATTCTTCCCTTTCAATACTATTAAATAAATTGGTGTGGCCAGGGCGATTTTTCAATACATTTAAAATTTTTAATATCCAACTCTCTTGTGAAAGCAACTCAATATCATTACCTTCTACATTTCTTTTTCGGATGTCATTTAAAGCATTTAAAAGTACTTTTTCTGCTTCATTGTATTTTCTAAGTTCTATAAATATAGATGCCCTTCTGACCTCCCAATAAGGTATGTTATAATTTTCAGTCCATTCATCTAATAACTTATTTGTTTTGGAATAATTAAACCGACTAAGAGTAAATAAACATTGTTGATAATAGTATTCTGCTAATTGTTCTGCATCTTCAAAACCAATTTTACTGTAATGTGATAAAATATGATCTATTTCTTCAACCTTAAAATTCTCCCTATAGTAATTAAGTAAAGTGAAGCCAATTTGAACGAGCCTTTGCTTCATCATGTGAACTTCATCTACTTGTAAACCAAATTTTATTTTAATGTGCGCGTCATTATCGATTGATTCAATAAAAGA
Organism: Lentibacillus persicus; assembly: GCF_900112705.1. Classification (GTDB taxonomy): domain Bacteria; phylum Bacillota; class Bacilli; order Bacillales; family Amphibacillaceae; genus Lentibacillus; species Lentibacillus persicus. The sequence continues at coordinate 92,541 of NZ_FOMR01000005.1, read as the reverse complement.
GTTTACCATCCCTTCGATTGTTGAAATGAGCGGTTTAAATCGTGGGATGGAAAGAGATAACAATCCAGTCTCCAATCTCCAAATAAATTCGTACAGGACTGTTATGTATTCTCTAACAGGAATTTTTTCTTTTAATTTAGTTAAGTAAGGGACAATTCCCAATTCAGTTTCATGCCAAATATGATTTCTTGCATTTCTTGGAGCAATTACCCATTGAGGATACCAACTCCTTTCTTCCTGCCATTTTTTCACCAAGAGTTCTGTTGATTCGGAATTTAACTTTCTTTCGCTAAATAAGTCACGAATATTTGAATATCTATAGCCATTCTGGTTATTATCCCGGTAACTTAATTTTTCTTTCACTTCTACAGGAACTTCCCAGTCATCCAGTGGGTTTTCCTGATTCACTTCAGGCCAGTAGTATGGGATCTGACTTTGGGGTTTTAGTAATTCAAGAAAAAACCATTTCAGGGAATATTCATGATTATTTCGGACCCTTGAATAACTAAATAATTCTGAGAAATCAATGACCTTTATGTTGTTGCTTTCAAGATTCCTTTTCTGAGATTCTCGTAAATAACCACAAAAATAAATAGATGAAGCATAACTTCCTAAGTTATCCTTAACCCATCCAATCCAATTTTTAAAATTTGCATCATCACCTGAAAACCCTATAAGACACAAAGTGTTCTCCACTATACTTTGCTGTACCAAATTAACAAATGGAGTAAATCTTTTCGGATATGTTCGATAGTCCTCCTCTGTAAATATAAAAGGTCTTTGAGAAGGAAAACTACCATGTAATTTAACAATTCTTGGTTTTATAGAATTGGGAATGTCCGCAACTGTTTGAACTAGACTATAATGTTTTTCATAAGTGAATTCTCTAGTCCGTTCAATTAAAGTATCGTAATTTGTAGTAAAAATATCCGCCCAAGGAATCAACAAAAGCATTTTATGTAATTCACCTGGTACATAGTTTTCATCTGGGAGTGATTCTTTTAAAAATTCATCCAAGGCTTGTCTTCCAAACTCGAATTCATATTCCACTGCTAATTTTAAAGGGTCAGCCTCCTGGAATCCATCACCTTCCTTATCTAAATAAAGTTTATTTTTAAGCCCTTGAACAAGGTTTTGCCATGTTAAAAATGTACCCTTTGATTTTGATAACTGAGTAGCGTTCAAGCTAAACCCAGAGCCGACCATAACTGACACGTTCCCTTTATAAAGTCCCTCTCTAATCTTTTCTATATGATGCTGGTCAGAAAACATTTCATTCCCTCTCTTTTCTACTTAATAAGCGCCTAGCTACTTATAGTACTATTCTCACATAAGATGAATTGCTTTTATAGTAGCACATCTAAACTATCATAAAACCAGTTTGATGAAGATCCAATTAGATATTTCTTCCTTATTTAAACTCTGACATTTAATAGATCACAGGCACCTTTAATCATGAAATCAACTATGAATATAGTAAGTGGTACCCCTTCAGGGGTCCTAACTTATACATCCTTATCTGAGCACCTAATCTGACAAAGTACGAATCATACCGTTTCACTTCAAAAATCTTCAAGTCTTAAAAATTCTACAAAAACTCGCAGGGTAACAAGCCTCCACCTGAGAGGAGTCGACCCAAATGAAACATCCGGCAAATGTTAAAAAAGTACGGGGACTGTTCCCGCTCACCCCCGCCCTATGGGGGCACACCCCATCACCCGCTCCTGAAACTTGCCAGCAATTGCTGGAGCTCCTGCTCGGCTTCCGGGTCTCGCGTCCGTGATTGGGCCTTTTTCTTCTCACGCGTTTGCTTTTCTTTTCGTTTTTGCTCTTTGAACCATTCGGGTATGACTTCCCGGGACCCGGCACCATGCCCACTGGCGCCACTCCCACTAGCGCCCTCTCCACTCGGCCGCTGCCACCCTCGCCTTTGCTGCCGGCTCTGGCGAAAGGCTTCTTCTTCGGCCTTTGCTGCTTCCACGGTAGTGATGCCTTTAGCTGCCCAGTCTTGCAGAATTGCTTTGACATAGCCCCAATTGGTTTTGCCGCGTTCAATGGCGCGTTTCATAGCGTCCAAAACGAGCGCTTCCCCGACATCTCGCACCCAATTCAGCAATGCATCGGTCACATAGGGACTGACCCGTCCGAAGTTGTTTTGATAAAAGACGAAAACATCGTCGTGTGCTTTCTGATTTGCTGTATGATCACTGTTTTTTGGTTTTGTATTGTTTTTCTTTTGTTTAACTAATGGGGCCGTCACATGGTCCGCATCCTGGTCCGTCAGATGGCTCTGCGGATGGTCCACACCCCGGCCCGCATCATGGCTATCAGGAAGATCAGCTGCGTGTCCATCATCCTGATCCGGCAAACGAGGCCCGTCCTGCTCCACACGCTCGACTCCAATCCCGCTATCCAACTTCACCATCCGATACTCTGGTGCCAGGCCGTTTCCGCGGGATGTGCAACGAATATAGCCTTTGTCCTGCAATTCTTTTCTGGCGCGTTTGAATGAACTGCTCGGAAGGCCTGATTTCAGCCGCAATACAGGGGCTGCGACCGTAAAGGTGTCAATCCACCTTGCTTTATTGTTGATATGTATCAGCGCGTGCCAAAGGGCAACCGCCGATCCGGATAATTGATTTCGGTCCACTGAGTCATAAAATGCATTAATTTCTTTTATATAATTCATCATAATCATCCCTTCAAATATATGCCCGCTGCATGAACTCCTGTCGATCGCATTCCAATCGGCTGCCGGCTGGCCAGGATTTCATCAAGCGGTTTTTTTATCCCGCATGTTGATCGCTCTCCGGCACATACTTTCTTTTTCCCGCCCATTTTTTTATCTTCCGGAACATATCTCACCCGCACCGGCACATTTTTTTATTTTCCGGAACATATCTTGCCTGCACCGGAACATATCTGCTCCCACCGGCACATATTGCATGTGTTCCCGCCCATATCCTCCTCGCACCCGCCCATATTTCAACCGTACCGGCACATATTGCACCCGCACCCGCCCATACCTAACCCGCACCGGCACATGTTTCGCCGGCACCGGCCCATCCTCCGGGTAGGGACAGTGATCACGTCCCCTTGTCCCCCTCGTTATACAGCTTAATTAAGGCTTCTTTATCCTGTCGTAATTTCTTCCTGGCTTCCCGTGCCCAGCTTTTGACCGCTTCAGTCGTGACGCCTTCACGCTCGGCAATTTCTTTCTGGGTCATGCCATCAATGATATAGAATTGCACCCATTTCCATTGGTTCGGCGACAGCGTGGCGCGAATGCGTTCCCAGAATGCTTCATCCATGTCGGTCGTTGCTGACTCGCCAAGCTCACTGGGTCTGCCTGTAGCTTCGGTAATGGCTTGGACTGCCAGCTGCTCGCGGCGATTGTCGTTTGTTTTCTTGCGGAGCATGTCGATGAGGCGGTTACGGATGGTGTAGTTGAAGTAGGTTGCGAGCGGGCCTTTGTTCGGATCGTGTTTCTTATAGGCCATCCACATGGCGTAAATACCTTCCACATAAAATTCTTGCTGCCGGTCGTGAATGCCGAGCCGATGCATATGATAGTGAATTCGCCGTTCGTTCTGCCGGAAAATCGTCTCGAATGATGCGTTTTCTTTGTCGTACATGTTGTTCTCCTCCTTTGCTATTTTGTTTAGCATAGGCGAAAGAACACCATTCGGCATCCGGCATAACTTCCAATTTCCATTAAAAAAATCGATTTTTCCGGACACATTCACCCGAAAAATGAGAAATCCCCCGGCAAAACCGATTTTTCGACGTTCCCTGCTGAAGTTAACTAAAAAAAGTAGGAGCACGCTCTTTTTTAGTTGGTGCATGCTCCTTTTCAGCCAGCAAAAAAATTTTAACTTTTTCGCCAATCAGCCTTTTAAGGCGTGTCAATATTCCATTGCTACCAAGATAATGGGTGTTGAGGGGCGATCGTGTTGGAGGAAATAAAGCGATTTAGACAATTACTGGGGAGACAGCTACGAAAAACGAGACAGCAGTACGGACTGTCAATTGAAGACGTAGCAGGACATGTTGATACAGGGGCTGATCATCTCGGTAGAATTGAGCGTGGTGAGAGACAGCCAACCGCCTATACATTTGCCAAACTATGCGATTACTTAGGCCTGGATTCTCATGTCTTACTCGAGATCATGGACGAGCTAAAACAGCACCGGGCTGACTAACCCAACCCCGGCCTTCCCGGATTCATCACGTACCCATCATACGCCCCCTATACCCACCGCACAAAAGGAGCAGTCCCTCATGACAACCCTTCTCAACAACTACGTGATTAATGAAGATACCATGGCACTGCTCCCCGCAGCACATATTGACTATGACACGATTGCCATTGAAACAAATCAGGAACTATGTATCCGAAAAACACCCCATCAACTTATTCGTGATGCCTGTCTGAATGATTGCTCCACCTATGAAGGAAGGCGAGAAGCGGTTATGCATCATTTTGGGTTCAAACGTAAAGTCCCTGTCCCGATTAGCCCTGCTCAAAATTGCTTCGTCTTCCCAACTCACGCGCCGGCGGATTTTGTGTGCAGCTGGATCTTCTACAGCCATGTTCAGAACGTCTTGCCTGCATCCGGTTCAACTAAAAACACACACGGCCAATCGATCATTGTCTTTAAAAATGGCCGGCAGCTGCAGGTAGATGTGTCCCTTTATGTACTCGAAAAACAACTGGCGCGTACGGGCATGTGTATGTGGAAGTTTGGGGGGTGGTAGAGTGGAAGATGTCCGGTACTGACTTCACAGCGATTTGTTTTTCAAACATTATTAACAGGGGGTTTTGGTTATGATGCTAGTTGCCATTGGTTTCATCGCTTTCGCAGCTGCTTTAATCTATCTTACCTATCACCTAATACGAAAAATTAAATTTAAAGATAAAATCCTATCAAAAAAGCTGTTTTATCCTCTTCTCATCGGCGGGCTTATTCTGATGGTAATGGGCGACGCGTTTACAGATGGCGGCACCACCGCTAAACTCAATCAGGAAATCGAAAAAAACGAAGAACTGACACGTCAAATTCAGTCGCTTGAGGAAACGAATGATTCGCTAAAATCAGAATTAGAAGAACTCACTTCAAATAAAAAAGCAGTTGACGATAAGCTGGAAAGCAAGGAAAGCGAACTTAGTGAATCGGAAAGCAAAATTGATGATCTGAATGCTGAACTGGAAGACAAAACTGGCGAAATTGAAGAGCTCCAGGACGAAAATGCTTCATTACAAGCTAATGTTGAAGACTTGGAGGCTACGATTGCTTCTGCAGAGCCTGCATCATCAAATACGTCTTCCGCCAGCACAAGCAGCAATAGCACGAGCAATACGTATTACGAGAACTGTACCGAAGCCAGGAATGCCGGTGCAGCACCTGTCTATGCCGGCGATCCAGGTTATGCTTCCCACCTTGATCGAGACGGTGATGGCATTGGCTGTGAATAGATCCTGTTTCTAGCCGATCAAAATACTATAGACATTTTCCTTTTTAACGCTAATCCCCTTCGCAAGGATATTATACTCGCGAGGGGGATATGTAACCGCATGTGTCCTAATTACAGGTCTTCGCCTTCTTTATCCAAGGCCGGTGCTTCTGGATTCAATAGGTGTTTGTCCAGCAATCGATCATCAAATGCACCGGCTTCTATATCCTCCCGCATTGACATGAAATAGTCCTTGATCTCACAATCCGGCATACGTTTGACATCGCTCCAGTAGTAATGTTTCGTTTCAGGGCAAAGCACAATCAGGCCAATATCGTCTGGCAATTTCACAGTGGCAACAAGTTTATACCTTCCTTTTCTAGGCGGCATTTTCCACTCCATTTCAGCACCCTCTTTATTAATAGATTGTTATAACTTTACCACAAGGATCGATTCATGAATAGTATGAAATCTAAATTAATCATTATACTGCTTTTTAGGGTCGGGTCTTTTTACAAACGATTCATGTGAAGGCTGCTGAATGACTTATATCTTGCAAAAAGAATAGGGGCTTCTATATAATATTTTCATTCGAGATAAAACGAAAAAAACGGGAACTGGAAGGCACCCGCCTTAACAGGAGAAATTGATAGAAGGTTGGTATGAAAATCTAGAAAAGGGGACTGACGGAAGCTATATTGAGTAGATTATCCATAATATAATATTATTGATAGCTGTCTCAATGCGTAAAAAATTCCGGTTTTTGTCTTGGGATTGTAGCAATCAATAGCTACCATGCACTTAAGAAGTTTTACTAAAAAGGGCATGAACTGATGATATATAAGTCGCGTCCATTGCCCTTTATTGATGATAAGCCAATCTTCAAATATTGATAAACTCTTGCGTACTAAGTGGTAAAAACTACTTGGAAACCTGGTAAAACCTACTACAATACTCAATTTGTATCTTTCTTATTTTTGAAGTTTCTATAGACAGGTACTATCACAGAAAATACAGTTAAAATTATTAATGTTACAGAAATAGGACGACTTAGATAATATATAATTATAGAATCAGAAGTCATGCTTAACGACTGTCTGAATCCTTCTTCTGCTATCGGACCAAGAATTAAACCCAAAACTATAGGAGCTACTGGAAAACCAGTTTTTCTCATAAAATAGCCCATAATACCAACCACTAACATTATCCAAACATCAGAAATACTATTGTTTATAGCATAAGAACCGACAACTGCAAAACAAACAATTAATGGGGCTACAATTCCTGTTGGCACATTAATTACTTTAGAAATATGTTTTGCACTTAACAAACCAATAACACCCATAAGTATAGTTGCAATAAAGAAGCCGACAATCATAGAATATACAACATCCCCATGCTTAGTAAATAATTCATGGCCAGGTGTTAATCCAGCAGAAATTATCCCTCCTAATAATACGGCAGTAGCAGCACTGCCGGGGATGCCTAAAGTTACCATAGGAACAATGGAACCTCCAGTTGTTGCGTTATTGCCTGTTTCAGAGGCAGTAAGTCCTTCAATAGATCCTTTCCCGAATTTTTCTTTATTCTTAGAAAAACGTTTAGCTTCATTATAGCTCATCCAAGAACCTATATCTCCTCCAGTTCCTGGCAACATACCTACAAGTACACCAATTATAGGAGAGCGTATTAATGAGGGGACCATTTCAGAAAATTCATTTTTAGTTGGCAGCACATTTCCTTTTACTCCTTTTTCGGATAATTTTTTGTTTCCTCCTTTTTCTTCTGACAACATCATAACTTGCGAAATTGAAAAAAATCCAATCAAAGCAGGGATAAGTGATATACCTCCTTCCAAAGCTACGCTTCCAAATGTAAACCTTGGGACGCCGGTCATAAGATCAATACCGACTGTTCCTAAAAGCAATCCAAAAGTGCCTGCCATAAGCCCTTTAATAACTGATCCTTCAGATAAGCTTGCTATGATGGTAAGACCAAAAACAGCAATTAAAAAATATTCCGGTGCACTAAATAATAACGAAATATTTGCAAGAATTGGCGCTAGAAATAAAAGGACAACGCCACTGAATAATCCACCAACGACCGAACCAATAGTCGCTATTCCTATAGCTTTAGTTCCTTCACCTTGCATCATTAAAGGATATCCATCTAATACTGTAGCTGCAGAAGAAGGTGTTCCAGGCGTGTTAAGTAATATACCAGGCAAACTTCCAGCATACACTCCAGCCGTGTACACCGACACTAGCATTATTAGACCATTTGTGCTATCCATATTAAAAGTTATAGGAATCAATAAAGCAATTGCCATCGTAGATGTCATTCCTGGAATACTTCCTATGACCAGTCCAGCAACAACCCCTATGAGCAATACAGATATTGTATCTATACTTGTAAAGTTATTAATTACTTGACTTATAATATCCATAAAAATCAAGCTCTCCCCTTTTATAGTATTTGAAATTGTATGTTAAATATTAGGTGGTGGATTTTATTTATTTCTGGTTATTCCGCTGATAATGATATTACTTAAACTACTTGATAAATAGAAAATAAAATTATTTTTTATTTTATTCTTAATCAAATATAATTCCAGCAGGTAAAAAGACTCTTAATATTGTCACAAAAATTATATATATAAATATAATGAACCCAAGCGTAATAAATATATATTTTAAATAACCTTTTATTTGCATAAATAAGAAAAATGAAGGAATAAAAAGGAGAGTGGATATAATAAACCCAACATAATTAAACAAGACTACATATACAGTACTCATCAATCCAGCAACCAGAGCCCTTTTAAAAGATGGGCCATAAAAAGGATTATCTCTCTTCGTAACGTTGTCTTTTAAGTAATGCTTATTTATTTTCACAAATTCAAGTGAATTTACCATCAATATTATGGATAAAAGACCTAAAAGAATGCTAAGCCCAAAAGGAAAATAGGCTGCTCCTCCGTTTATATTAAATGTTGAAATGAAAACAAAGATGGAAATTATTAAAACTATAGCACTAACTAGAAGATTAGTCTGCGACTTAATCGTCATAATATATCGATCTCCCTCAATAGATTAATGTTTTCTCATTTAAGGTTTCTAGATTGTAAGCCACCTAAAAAAGGACATGTCATGATATACTGAAGTTAATAGAGTGTATCAGACATGCCCCACACCCAATATTTCTAAATTTACATATTTCTATACCAAAAAACTCCTGAATTACTAACACCCTAAAACACCAATCGATTGTTTCATAAATCATGTCTGTCTATCTTGATGAAAATTTACCATCCTAAAAGATCTGATACCTCTTTGTATTTTTCTTCTTCTCCTTCTAATGTTTGACGAAATTCCTCGCTATCCTGATATTCAGGTTTTATACCAGCATTTTTCTTCATCGACTCTTGATGTTCTTCATTTTGAATAGCATTCTTAAATGCTTCTTCTAAAATACTAATTTTTTCTGAATCGACTCCTGCAGGTGCGCCAATTCCTCTATATATTTTTGCATTTAAACCTTCATATCCTGATTCCTCCATAGTTGGAACATCCGGTAGAAATTCGGATCTTTCTTCACTAAAAATTGCCAGAGGTTTTATGGCTTCTTTATCAGCATTATATACAGCATTTAGTGCTATTATGGAAGAGTCTATGTCTCCGCTCATAAGATCTGACCTAATTTCAGGTACACCTTCATATTGAACTATACCAATATTTGTTCCTAGCTCTTCATTCATTTTAAGGCTCACAACATGTTCAGAACTCCCGACTTTTTGTGAGCTTGTAGTTACTTCATTTTCCTTAGCATATTCAATAAAGTCCTCTACTGTTTCGAACCTATCGTCATCCTTATTTACTGCAAGCACCAATGGATCGCTAACATGATTAGATATATAAGAAAAACTGTCTAAATCTTCACCTCTTTCTAATTCTGGGTTTAAATATCCAGTTGTAAGGTTCGGGGTATTTAAATAACCAAGTGTATATCCATCAGGATTAGCATTAATTAAATCTGTCCAACCTGCCCAGCCTCCTGCACCTTCTTTATTTATAATTTCAATACTAACTCCCAATTCGTCTTCTATATAAGGCTCCAGCTCACGAGCTCCTAAATCTGTTCCTCCTCCGGGTGCATATGGTACAATCAGCTCAATCGGTTTATTAGGATAACTTTCTGCTCCGCTACTTTCATTTCCACAAGCTGCTAAAAAAATTGCCAAAAATGCTGCCAAATTTATAAGTAGTAATTTCTTCATACTTAAGTTCCTCCCTCTATATAATAAATGCCTTGTTTGAGTTCCAGTATTCACCTTATTGTTTAACTTAAATAAATTATAGGCTGTGATTAAATAAGCTTAAATTGAGACTCGTCTTTTAAAAGGTATTTTTAACTAACTGCACAAACTGCTTTGTATCTGTTTTCAAAAATAAGAACCAGCATAGAAGCTCAAGAATAAAGAATCTAATTTCTGTTACAATTAAAGTAACTAATCAAACCCTAGCTACTTTACGGTTAACAGCTTTCATATAACTATTTTAAGACCTTCGTTGCAAGTAGTACGTAAAACTTAACTGCTTCCAAAACCTCATTTATTGGTACAAATTCATCCACAGTATGAGCAACACCCATATCTCCTGGTCCATAAATAATACTTGGCACATTTCCATCATTCTTTAGATTTGTCATATCCGTTCCAGCCTTAATACCAGTTAAAGATGCTTTTCTTCCGGTAAGTTCATAAATAGTATTCGCGGATTTCTCAACAATAAAATGTGAATCATTGGTCATAGCAGGATTTTTATCCATATTCAAATTAACAATCTCGTATTCAAAAGTGGGATCTGTTTGCCTAATTCGTTCTACAATTTGTTCTATCTCTTCGTCTAGCTGATTTTCACCCTCACCAGGAATTCTTCTGCGATCTACCACTATTTCTGCTTGATCTGGCACTACATTATGCTCGACACCCCCCTTAATCATATTGACGCTCACAACTGGGCTACCCAAATAAGGATTTTTCTCTTTATTTTTTAGAGATTCATGCAATTCTTCAATGGCAAGTGTTAATTTGGAAGCACGATAGATTGCATTCTTGCCTTTATCTGGATTAGAAGAATGTGTTGCGACCCCTTTAACAATTATTTTGCGTCGATTGCTCCCTCTATTACCTAAGGCAATTTGACATTTTGTTGGCTCACCTACCACTGCTGCTATTGGGGCCCTTCCAGCCATTCCCTTCTTAACGAAGTAATCCGTCCCTTCACCTCCCCTTTCTTCTGAAACTACAGGAGTAAATAAAAGCTCACCACGCAGTGGAAGATCTAATTCTTTAAGGATTTCTACTGCAGCCATCATTGCTGCAAGGCTTCCTTTAGCATCACTTGCTCCACGACCATAGATGAAATTGCTATCCTTTTTCCCCTCTAGGGGGTCAAAGTTCCATGGAATATTTCCTACTGGCACAGTATCCATATGGCTGTTCCACAGAAAAGAGGGTCCATTATCTGAAAATTTAAGACTACACAGTACGTTAGGACGCTCTTTAAAAACTTCTTCAAATTCCACATGTGCCCCAATTCTATGCATTTTATGTGCAATAAAATTGGCCAGATGTTTTTCATTACCTGGTGGATTTTCAGTGTTATACTGAATAAAGGTAATTAAATCCGATAAAATTTGATCTTTTTTTTCCTCAACTATCACATTTAGCTTTTGTATAATTTCATTTGTCTCCAAACTATCATCTCCAATGCCATAAAGTACTATTTTATTTAATACTATTGAGTAATTTCTAGAGTTGAGAAGCAAGAGCAAACAAGAAAAGCACAAGCCCCTACTTTTGGTAATAAGTTACTAAACTTTTTCTGGCTAGCTTCAAGGGGGTGAATAGACCACGGATAAATCAGCTAATTTTATTTAATATTATGTCTTATAGTGAAATGCTGAGTTTCTTAAAATCCTCTCACCAATTTCTAGTACAGGGGCTTCTTCCCCGACTGTTTCCGGATATTTAATCCCTGCCCCTGTATTTAAGACAAGAACATTATCATCATGTTTAATCCACCCATTTTCACGCAGCTTCCGTGCTGCTGCAAATGCAGCTGCGCCTTCCGGACAAACAAACGCGCCATCTTCTGAAGCCACAGTCTTTAATTCTTTCAGTAAGGTGTCGTCACTTACGGAAATCGCACAGCCTTCTGTTTTCCGGATTGCATCCAGAATCAAAAAGTCTCCAAGTGCTTTTGCCACATTTATACCAAATGCAATGGTTTCCGCATCTTCCCATGGTTCAGCATAAGATTTTCCTTCTTCCCAAGCTTTCACAATTGGAGCACACCCTTCTGCTTGCACCGCAACTAGGCGCGGCATTTTATCTTTACTGACCCACCCAAGCTCTTGCAGTTCCTGCAATGCTTTGTAGATTCCGATCAGACCAACACCTCCACCTGTGGGATAAAGAATCACATCAGGGACTTCCCAATTAAATTGTTCCGCAATTTCCAACCCCATTGTTTTCTTACCCTCAATACGGTATGGTTCTTTTAGCGTAGAAGCATCAAACAACTCATAATCTTTTACTGCTTGCCCAACAATTTTTCCTGCATCACCAATGAGACCATTCACTAAATATAAAGAAGCTCCTGCTGCAATACATTCTTTTCTTGTGATTTCTGGTGCATCTACCGGCATGACAATTGTTGCAGCAATATCAGCTTGAGAACTGTATAACGACCAAGCTGCACCTGCATTTCCGTTTGTCGGCATGGCAAGTTCTTTTACACTTAACTCTTTTGCTTTGGAGACGCCCACGGCCGCACCACGTGATTTAAAGGAACCGGAGGGAATCATCCCTTCATCTTTCATATAAAGGTTAGGAATATCCATATTTTTCCCAGTTTTACTCATCCCCACAATAGGAGTGAATCCTTCACCTAATGTCACAACATTATCTTTGGCCTGAACTGGTAAAAGCTCATGATAACGCCACAAGTCTGTTGGTCTTTGAAGTAGGTCGGACGCTTTAAAATTCTCTTTTAATTTATTCATTTTATACGCTACAAGAAGTGGGGAGCCGCATTCACATAATTGATTTAGTTCTTCTACATTATAAGTATTTTCACATTTCGGGCAGTATAAATGGGATACATAACTGAATGCCATAATTAAAAACCTCCTATATTCTATAGTGCTTCCATTTTAATTTACATTTTATTCCGAATAATTTAACGCATTGCAATGGACTCAATCTCTACTAGCGCATTTTTTGGAAGCTCCTTTACTCCTACCATGGCACGTGCTGGTTGTGAACTTTCAAAAAACTCACTATATACTTCGTTAATTTCTAGTGCTTGTTCCAATGAAGTAACAAAGATTGTATTTTTAACGACGTTTTCTAGCGTCATATTAGAAGCTTTTAAAATAGATTCTATATTTCTCAGTGATTGTTCCACTTGTATTTTAATATCTTCACTCATTTGATTTGTTTCGGGATTAATCGGCAATTGACCGGAAACAAAAAGTAAATTATCTTTTTCAATTGCTTGGGAATATGCTCCAATTGCTGCTGGGGCCTTTTCTGTTTGAATTTTTTTATCCATTTTTATCATCTCCTAAGTTTTGTTCAAATTTACTTCCGTACGCACTTTTTGCAAGTAATTATAGATTGTATATTTTGACACCCCCATTACACTTGCTACGTATTCAGTAGAACCTTTTATCAAAAATGCTCCTTTTTTCTCAAGTTCTCTTATCACATCAATTTTTTCATCTCTCTCAAGCAAGGTTGCTGCTTTATGGAATTTTCTCAAGGCTTCTGTAGTCATGTCACCAATAACTTCGTGGACTGTGGTGTGAAAGCTTTCTTTATTGTCTTCTATCCCACTGTCAAAAGTAATGAAATCTTGTATTTCCCCCCCAATTTGTATCATTAAACTGATATCTATGTTCATGCATAGGGCTCCAATCACTTTATTACTATCATTCCTTAAAAAAACAGTGGATGACTTCATAACTAACCCCTCTTTGGAAACGGTTTTATAATTTGCAAAATCCTGAGCTCCATCTTGCTCTCTTTGCAACTCCTTCAGTACAAGATCGGTAATAGGTGAACCAATTCTCCTATTAGTTAACGTTCCTGCTAAATAAATAAGTGACCTTTCCAAATTACTGAAATCATGTATCGCCACTTCACATTTGGGCCCTAACATTTCTACCAAAATATCAGCAGTTCGTATCGCCTGACTAAAAATTATTTCATCTTGACGATCCATAAATAACGCTCCCATCCACCTTTATCAATTAGTTAATCGCGCTTTATAAACCGCTTACATTTTATAATAGCAAAATTATTTTGAATTTACAATAATATTTTAAATATAAACTTTTTTTAATACTTAAAATATAATGAGTTATGATTGACTGCCAATCCTAACATTATTAGTCTGCAATAAACAAAATCAGGAAGTGACAATAAAAAAGTAAACTTTATTGTCTATCACTTTTAAAGAATGACAGAGGTCAACACATGACAGACATCCAGCTCTTTATAACTCCCCACTCTATTTTATGTTAAACTGTATTTATTAGATTTAGATATGTAAAATTCATACTAACGAGGGGTTCTCATGGCACTGGACTATACGAATTCAATTCCACTTTATTTGCAGCTGAAAGAACAAATTGAAGAAAAAATAATGGATGGGGTTTATACCGGCAAAATCCCCAGCGAGCGCGAGCTTATTGATGAATATTATGTCAGTCGCAGTACTGTCAGACAAGCAATTGACGCACTCACCCGCGACGGGACACTTGAAAAAAAGCCCGGCAGAGGCACATTTGTCGCATTAAAGCCGATAAATGACTGGCTGGGCAGCCTTAGTAGTACGTCAGAAACCATCGAGCGCATGGGAATGGAACCGGGCGCAAAGCTCATTAGAGCAGAGAGTATTCAATTACCAAAGCAACTGCAGAAGAAGACCAGCCTGGCTAAAGCTGTTCATATTAAGCGGGTACGCTACGCTGACCACATACCTATCGGGGTCGAAAACAACTATTACCCAGTTGGTATCGGCAAAAACATTATGAAATATGACTTAAATAAGGTGTCATTATACGATCTGCTTGAACAGGAATTGGGTGTGCTTTCAATCGAAGCTGATCAGAATATTAGATCAGAACGAATTTCCAAAGAGGATGCAAAACTGTTAGGAACGACTGTAAGCACCAGCATGCTTGTTGCCGAAAGAAACCTTAAGGATGTAAATGGTAATTTTATCGAATACGAATTGGCATCCTATCGATCAGATATGTATTCATTTAATATTAAACTATTGAGGAAAAAATAATGAACAGGCCTATTAAACGAAAATAAGTTTAATAGGCCTGTTCATTTATTTTTGCACTAAATCCATCAATCGAGGTGTTACACCATAAGCTTCTCCAACAGCCTGAAGTTCATCAGCTGTTTCTTTTGTCAAAGGGATACCGCTTGCCAGCCGCTCTCTTTCTCGTTCTGTTTCTATTTCTCCCGGTAAATAAATTCTATCGAAACCTTTGGCTACCGGTATCTGTTTAATTTCTGCTGCCATGCAATCCATTCTCTTTTTGAATGTATCCATTTCTTCAAAAATATCAGCACGCATTACGAAGAAAAATAGTGCAAACACATTGCCGGATACTTATCCCAACAGCATGGATTGGGCAAGTCCCCGTTCAGCTATCGGTCCGAGAATCAGTCCCAGCACAATTGGAGCCGGATTGAAGCCGGCATTTTTCATCACATATGCCAAAAGACCAAAGCCAATCAGCAGTGCTACATCCAGGAAATTATTACGGATCGCATACGACCCTATAATCGTAAGAAAGACAATCGACGGTGCCAGATATGGTGCCGGAATGGAAAGGACTTTTCCGTCCTCGAATATATTGATAAGAAAAACGAGGAGTCCAGCCGAATTCTCGAAAATGTTGAAGGCAATTGATAATATTTTTTTGCAAGGATCAGAATAATACAGTCATAGATGTTAAATACACCAAAGAAGATGGAGCTCAAAACCTTCTTCATACATTTCATCTTCAACGCCTTCTTCATCAAGGATGTCTAAAAATGCCTTTTCCAGCTTCTTGATGGTTTCAGGATTTGTTTCAGGCGGTACAGCGACGCCACGATCAATACCGGCTGTCATATCGTAAAACAGTTCCTTAAATGTCGGCACATCCGGCAGTGGCTTAAACGTCTCTTCTGACCCAATCGCAAGTATTTTCATATCATCTTTGTGCTTAATCAAATCACTGGAGTTGCCAAAAATTACTTCGGCATTCCCCCCAAGAAATGCCTGGATGGACGATGCGGCCCCATCAAACGGCACGTATTGTAAATCAACACCTGCTAAATCCTGCAACTGCAGCAACGTAATATGGTGACCTGAATACGTTCCTGAACCGGCTGCCGTTATCTAACCAGGAGATTCTTTGGCCTTTTTCACAAGGTCTTCAAATGATTCAATATCACTATCCTTGGAAACAGCTACGCCGATTGGTGTTGCTTGAAAAATAGCTGCTGGCACGATATCTTCGGTCTTGTAACCTGTATCATCATTTGCCAATGGTTGCAAGATGATGTGCGGTATATTAATCCCGGAGATGAAATACCCATCTGGATTTTTATTGACCAGTTCACTCCAGCCTACCGAACCGCCGCCGCCAGCTTTGTATTGAATAACAACATCCTCGCCTAAAGTTTCCTCCAGATAGGGTTGTTGGCGTCTGGCCTCAACATCTGACTGCCCCCCGGGTCAAAAGGGATACTGTATGTAATCGAATCTGACGGATAGTTATCTGCATTTCCAGATCCGTCGGCATTTTCTCCACATGAAGTTAGGAGTATTAAAGCAGAAATTATACTGATTAAAAAAAGGATTTTATTTTTCATACTTCTCCTCCAATCTTTTGAGGTATCAACCGGCAATTCCAACCGATCAAAAATCAGTTGGAATTATACCTTAATATCACCAGGTAAAAGAAGGTCATGTTCTTCAATATTTGTAATATCGTTATTCTCATCAAAGAAAACGACTTTAGGTCTTAGATTTTCAATTTCTTCTTCGTTCATTTGCGCCATGCTTAAAATGATGACAATGTCTCCAGGTGAAAATAGGTGTGCCGGCGGACCATTGAGACAAATTTTCTTGGACCCCTCAGGTGCAGGCAACGCGTAGGTTTTCCATCTGGTCGCGTTTTTCAAACTTGTTATCTGTACCATTTCATATGGCTTAATATCCGCTTCTTTCATAAACTTCTCATCTATTGTCACACTGCCAACATAATCAAGATCGGCTTCTGTGACACGCACTCTATGAAGTTTCCCTTTACACATCAATCGCTGCATAAAATATTCCTCCTCATGTTAATTCCCTCTTTAGTATAAATAGCAAATGAAGCGGTTTCAATAAGGTAGGAATGTTCGTACCAGTTTGTTGTAATTGCCAACAACTTTGATGCTACACTTCCTACCAAACATAGATCGCTAGTTAACAGAAGCCACAAAAAAACCCCACAGCATTTCTCCTGCAGGGCCAAATCAACTACTTATTTAGCAAGTACTTCTGAACTATAAATAGTCACGCCTTCTTTAATAGTTTGTAAAACTTGTATATTTTTTATATTCATTTTATCCACTTCAAGCGGGTTTTGATCCAAAATAACAAAATCAGCAAGTTTTCCGGGCTTAATACTGCCTTTTCGGTCTTCTTCAAAGTACGAATAAGCTGCATTGATTGTCACAGCCTTCAAGGCTTCATAAACAGAAACGCATTCTTCAGGTCCTATGTTAACGCCTTTTCGTGTGATTCGGTTAACGGCACACCATATTGTATGAAGCATATCAGGTTTTACGACGGGCGGATCCTGATGGAAGTTCACCACAAGCCCCCGATCAAAAGCTGACCGAGCAGGACTTATACGATTCCCGCGTTCTGGTCCCAAGTTTTTCAAATGGACATCACCCCAAAAATATGTGTGAGGGACGAATATTGAAGGTATCATCGCTAACTCAGCCATTTTGTCCAGTTGATCATAACGGACCGTTTGACAGTGAATCATCACCGGACGTAAATTATCTTTATTCGGATTGTCCGATTCCTGCAATGCAGCCTCGTAGCTTTTTAACAACTGATCAGATGCAGCGTCACCATTACAGTGGGTAAGCAACTGCACATTGTCATTAACGGCTTTCGTTACATACTGCTTTACTTGTTCATCCTCGTACCATGGATAGCCACGATAGCTCTCTTCCCCTTCATAAGGCTCCGTCATCCATGCCGTTTTGCCCTGTGGGGAGCCGTCCAAGAACATTTTGTAACCACCGATCTTTAAACGGTTGTAATAGTTTTTGGCATACGCCTCGTTATTTTTCATGTCATCGGGATTTTCAGCTACAAGCGGATACGTAACCACATCCACTTTCAAATTACCCTCGTCAGATAACGTTTTAAAAAGCTTCAGGGTTTCGCTTGAAGTTGCGCCGTCTTGTACAGTTGTGATGCCATTTCGGATATAAATTTGCTGTCCGAGGTTGGCTAACTGAACTTGATCCATATCGATATCAGCAAAGATGGTGCTCTGCAGCGCCATCAGAGGGCCTTCTTCTAAATAACCATTGGGCTCGGTTGTGCCTTCAACCCGACCAATACGGCCACCTTCTTCATCGCGTGTGTTTTCGTCAATTCCAGCCATTTTTAGTGCGGCATCATTCGCAGCCCCCATATGTCCTGATGCATGAAAAATGAGAATCGGATGTTCTTCCGATACATCATTTAGGATGTGTTTTAACGGATGGGTCGCTTCTTTTAGGAAATTATGATCGTATCCAAAGCCAACAACCAAATCTCCTTCATTTAACCCTTTATTGCTTATGTAGCTGGTAAGGGTGTCCTGAATATCATTGAAGCTTTCGCATTCTTTTAAATCAGCCATTGTTGCCAGTGGTCCCATCATGGACAAATGACCATGTGGATCAACGAACCCCGGCAGCAATGTCTTCCCTTTTAAGTCGACTTTTTCAATGGCCGGATCATTCATGTATGATTCAAATGCGTCTAGACTTCCGACTTCTCTAATTAAGCCGTCTTCAATTAACACTGCTTCTGCAGTTTCTACTTCGTTCTCCATTGTTACAATATCGCCGCCGTAATATATTCTCTTCATCTCGGAATACTCCCCTCTCTATTCTGCCGTAGCTCTTTTTAATCTCTCTACTTCTGATCCAGACGCTGACTTAAAATCATACGTTTTAGTACCCCATACTTTGAATAGCTTTAATATGATTAAATAAATTGGAATTGGTGCCAGCAGTAAAAGAATTCCCAAGCTCATCGACAACGCGCCAGATGCAATAGCCATTATCGTCGACACAGTTACAAAGGAAGCCATCATCGGCAAGTTCATTAAACCTAATTCAACGGCTGTTGAAGTTCTTAGAGAAGGATCAATAATTCTCACAAGCGCGATACCGCTCGGGACGGTTCCTGTGACTGTCCCATAGAGTCCAACGGTTCGTTCGAAATCATTGTCTCCTCCCATTCGTTGCCCAAAGTAGATGCTGATCATAACACTGAGGATCATCACAACAATTGACACAATAAGAATTGGTATCATCCAGTTTCCGATAACACTGAATGGAACGGCCATAAATGACGCAACAATCAAATAATCCGTTGACCAACCGGTAATTTTAGATTGAAAGGTATTATCCAGCATGTTTTCGATACGTAACTTTTTCATAACGAACTTAACCAGATAACCTGCCAACATACCATAAATAAACAACATGCCACTGAACGTTGATCCAATTGCGGGTATGAATGAAACAATTTCAGCCATGCCAAGCGCTATAAGGAAACAGACACCGATAATGGCAAAATGGAAAGTCATGGTGTCGATATTGCCGCTGAACATCGTTTCATTTCCCAATGATTCTCGTTTGTCGTTCTTTACGTAATAGCCGCGTTTAACGAAACCTTCAATTTTGTTGGTTCCCATGTTCTTCGCCAATCCTTTTTTAATTCCGTACCTGGCCAATGGTACACCAACGAGGAAACAAAGCAGAAACCCCAGCGCTGCGAAGGTGACACCCACTGTCGCAGCATTCGCAATTCCATATTGCTGTTCCATAATGCCACCAAAAGTTGCCGATTGTCCGGGACCTTGGGTGAATGCAAAAGGAATTAACAAGCCATATATCGGGGCCATTTTGAAGAATCCGCCGATTCCGATAATAATCAGAGCCCCCACGGCTGGTGTAAGAGCGTAGACCAAATTCCAAAGAAAGCCTAAGCCGATTGAACCTTTGGCTATGCTTTTCCCAACTGATTCTGATGACTGAGACTTCGGATTACTTGTTAATCCAATCGAAATAAATGTAACAGTAAAAAGCAAGGTGACAATATCCACGTACATCTGTGAGTCAACAGCGGTAATCAGACCGGTATTCATAACAACGAGACCGATAACACCGCCCACCACACTTGCTGGAACCAACATCTTGCTAATAAACGGTACTTTCGTTCGTATAATTAATCCTATACAGAGCATTATACTTGCTAAACCAAAAGCTATCATGAAAGTGATAACAATCTCTCCTTCTACAGCCGACTACTAATAATACAAGTCGACAGCTTTCTCTTTATTTCTCATATACTTATATTAAAGATTGTTATGCATAAAAAGCAACATGGTTCTAATGTTCGTACCAGTTAATCAAAGGTATAAAAAGACCCTATAGAGAGTCTTTTTATAGTGTCTTCTCTATAGGGTACATTTTTTTATAAAAGTCTTTTTCGCTCTTGTTACATTTAATGAATAGTTATTAACATCTCTATGGTTACCCCACTTCTGATTCCTTAATGTGCTTCGAATTGATTCTAGAGGGCCTGGGAAATTGAACCCACACAAATTTCGTTCGGTTCATCAATCAAGTATACGAATAATCTACAGTTCCATTCTCCTAATTTCCTCAACGTATGCGTCCACTACAATATTTCTATCAAACTCTTCTTCCATCTTTGTTCTACCGGCTAAACCCATACTCTCTTTCTGCTTTTTGGGTAACCTTAAGAATTTCTCGATTTTCTCAATTAAATCCTGACTGTTTCCTTTTTCAACCAGATAACCGCTAGTGTTCTCATCCACTATTTCTTTACATCCATTTATATTAGACGTAATGATAGGCCGTGCACTAGCTGCGCTTTCCAGTAATACATTTGACATCCCTTCATGGTAGGAAGGATGGACAGTACAATGAGAAACTGCCAAGTATTTTCTAATATCTCTTTGCATACCATGATATTGAATCACTTCTTGTTGATGAAGTAACCGTAGCTGTTCCTCATAATCTTCTTCTGAAAACCCTAAAACATGAAATACTGTATTTGGGTATTTTTCTTTTATATATTTGGCGGCTTCTAAATACTCGCCAATACCTTTTTCTCTCATAATCCTTGAAATAAAGACAAATTCAGTAACATTATCATCGGGATACTCTAAAGATGAAAACTGATTCAGGTTAACGCCTGATCCAGGCAACAATTCATGCTTGCCCATTGCGATATTGTTATCTACAAAGAATTGTTGATTTGAACTGTTTTGAAAAAAAATACGTCTAACATCTTTGAAAGCCCATTTATAAAGTACTTTTGAAACAGCTTGCATTATGCCACCGTTAACAACAGAGCTGCCTAGTCCCGTGATATTAGCAATATAAGGAACACCAAGCGCTTTACATGCTAATCCTCCATATATATTAGGCTTAATTGTATAAGTTAATACAACAGTTGGTTTGATATCTCTTATAATTTGTTTATAATAACGAAGTAGTTTCCATTCCTGAACAACATTTAGGCCATGCCGATTAAGGTCAACATTTAAATAGTTGCACCCCAGTTCTATCAAGTCATCGATTCTTTCGCCATAAGGGGAAGATATATATACCTCATAACCCTCCTCAAGTAACCGCTCAACCAATTCGCGTCTAAAATTGTATATAACTACATCATGATTAACTAGAAAAAGAATCTTTTGTTTTCCCATTACTTGTTCCCGCCTTCAGTCAGTTGAATCGATTCTCTCATATTTCTTACTTGGTAATCAGAAATATAACTGCTCATTTCTTTATCATAAACAAGATCCCCGAAGACTTTATTAAAAATATTAATTTTATTACGTAATAGCTGCAATATAGGGTTAAACCAACTTACAAGCTTTATGTTTTTACCATGTGCCTCAGCAATTAATTTAACCATTTCGCTGGTTTTAACATATTCCTGATTTTGAGGAAAAAATAATCCACGATCCTCATGAACTATTATAAGTCGGATAAACTCGCAAAGATTATCAATATGCAGCATGCTCCGTTTATTATCAAAGTCAGGAAATATCGGTAGCTTTTGAGCTGCAACAGCTAATTTGGGATAATTACCTTTTGAATCCTTACCGTATATCATAGGCGGTCTAATAATGGCTACTTTGAAATCTTCGTCGCCTAATGGTGAAATCCCTTGTTCTGCTTGCAATTTACTATCACCATAAAAGTCATGAGGAGCAGGAGTGGTTTCTCTATTTACAATACCACTTTTTCTTACACTCTCTCCATAAACAATAATGCTACTTAGAAAAATGAATTGGTTAACCCCTTCGTTCTTCGCCTTTCTGGCTGTTTCAATTGTTAAATCTCGATTAATTTGGTAGTATTTATTTTTCATATTGTTATCTTTAGATACATGCGCAATACCGGCAACATGAACAACTGTATCGTAATTTGAAAAGTTCTTTTCTTTCCAAGAATTATCTTTTAAGCTGATTAAGTCTACAGAATATACACCATGCTTTTCCCTATTGAGTAGCCAGTTCCTAAGGTTATTCCCAATATAGCTGTTAACGCCTGTAATTAAAACTTTCTTCACTTAGGATATTCTCCTTTTTATTCTCATGGTCACTTTTGGTATTACCCGTGCCACCTTCTATTACGCCGTCACTTTTCAATACACTTAAGATCGTACCGAAAAAACATTTGATATCCATCCAAGCACCCATTTCCTGCACATAAAAACCATCTAATTTTGCTTTTTCCCCTATTGGAATTTCATCTCTTCCTTTAATTTGTGCCCATCCTGTTAACCCTGGAGGTACATTATTCACTCCATATTTATCCCGCTCTTCTATAAGATCATACTGGTTCCATAGAGCAGGTCGGGGACCAATGATACTCATATGTCCCACAAAAATATTAAGAATTTGAGGTAATTCATCCAAGGACGTTTTCCTTAAGAATCTTCCAACCTTAGTGATATACCCCTCAGGGTTTTTTAACAAATGAGTGGGTGTATCTTTTGGGGTGTCAATTCGCATAGTCCGAAACTTTAATATATTAAAATAGGTTTTATTTATCCCAACTCTTTTTTGTTTAAATAAAACAGGTCCTTTTGAATCGAGTTTAATAGAAATAATTAGTATTAAAAATACAGGAGATAAAATAATTAAACCGACTGAAGAAAGAAGAAGATCTATAACCCTTTTAAGCTTTAAATACATATATTTTCCACCTCTGTAAAGATTTCCAAAGGATAAGGAGCCAACTAGTTATGAAGATACTCCTATCTTTTCATCTACAATCTTTGCAAACAAATATTTTCTGGACAATCTTCTTTATCGAGTTTGCTCTTCGCATCAAACACAATACCCTTTCCATGCTTCAGCAAGTAATCAAACATTCCCCATCCTTTTTCTAAATATGCTTCATGAGGAACAGCAAATACTACCGCTTCCGCTGGTTTAAGTTCGTTATAAGAAACCAAATCTATTTCATATTCCTCATACGCCTCATGCGGATCTGCATAAGCATCTGTAATTTGCACATTTATATCATAATCTTCCAGCTCTTTAACAATATCGATTACTCTGGTATTGCGTAAGTCAGGTACATTTTCTTTAAACGTAAAACCAAGCACTGTCACTGTTGATCCCTGTATAGGCATGTTTTTCTTAATCATTTGTTTGATTAACGATGTAGCAATATGCTTCCCGACGTTATCATTTGTTTTACGCCCAGCCAATATGACCTCTGGATGATGACCAACCTTCTGTGCCTTGTGCGTTAAGTAGTATGGATCCACACCAATACAATGTCCGCCTACTAATCCTGGTGAAAAATTCAAGAAGTTCCATTTCGTACCTGCAGCAGCTAAGACTTCAGATGTATCAATATCAAGTTTCTCGAAAATGACTGCTAATTCATTCATAAGTGAAATATTCAAGTCACGTTGGGTATTTTCAATTACTTTGGCTGCTTCTGCTACTTTTATGGAACTTGCTTTATGAATACCGGCTTTCACAACAGATCCATAGACTTCAGCTATGGTATCCAACACTTCATTATTCTGTCCTGATACCACTTTTGTTATTGATGTGAACGTATGTTGTTTATCACCAGGGTTAATCCGTTCAGGTGAATAGCCAACAAAGAAATCTTCACCATATTTTAGGCCTGAAGCTTTTTCCAAAACCGGCACACAATCTTCCTCAGTTGCTCCAGGATACACAGTTGATTCGTAAACAACGGTTGTCCCTTTTGCCAAATTTTGACCAATTGTTTCAGATGCTTTTAGCAATGGTGTTAAATCCGGTTGCCTATTCTCAGTTATTGGCGTTGGAACTGATACTATAATAAATTCTGCTTTATTTAAATCAGCCGGTTTTGATGTGAACTCGATTGAAGCTTGCTGCAAGTCATCAGGATCTACCTCATTCGTCATGTCATATCCCTGCTGCAAGTCTGCAATTCGCTCTTCTTTTATATCAAAACCAATAATGTTCTTTTGTTTGCCAAAAGCTACTGCTACTGGTAGCCCTACATAACCAAGTCCTACAACTGCTATATTTCCTTCCATTATAACTTCACTCCATAATAATCAATATACCAATCGATAAATTTGTTCACGCCATCCTGAATCGAGGTTTGCGGCCTAAAATCAATATCCCTGAATAGATCCTCGACATCCGCATACGTTTCAGGGACATCCCCTGGTTGCAACGGCATATAATTTTTCTCAGCTGTCTTTCCGAGTTTGTTTTCAATTGCTTCAATAAAATCCATCAACCGTACTGGGTTATTGTTTCCGATATTGTACACTTTGTATGGTGCATAACTTGAGCTGGGATCAGGATTTGCTCCTGACCAATCAGGGTTCGATTTAGCTGGGTTATCTACTAATCTATTAATGCTTTCTACAATGTCATCAATATAAGTAAAATCACGCATCATGTTGCCATGATTGAACACATTAATTGGCTCATTATTGACAATTGCTTTTGTGAACAGGAATAACGCCATATCCGGACGGCCCCATGGCCCATATACTGTAAAAAACCTTAACCCAGTTGTCGGCAAGTCATACAAATGACTATATGTATGAGCCATCAACTCATTTGATTTTTTCGTTGCTGCATACAAGCTAACCGGATGATCAATATTATCACTTGTCGTAAAGGGCTTTGTCGTATTGGCACCGTACACTGAACTGGATGATGCATAGATTAGATGCTCTACTTTAAAATGCCGACAAGCCTCTAATATATTGGTGAACCCTACTATATTAGAGTTAATGTAGGCATGTGGATTTTCAAGGCTATATCTTACTCCGGCTTGTGCTGCTAGATTAATGACGATATCAGGTTGGTGTTGTTCAAATGTTTGATTGATTGTATTAAGGTCTTCCAAGTCTGTTCTAACAAACTTGAAGTTTTCATTATTCAGTTGTTTCAATCGATTTTCTTTTAATTGTGGATCATAATAATCATTTACGTTATCAATACCAATGACTTGATGGTTTTCAATTAATAAACGTTTTGATAGATGAGATCCTATAAAGCCTGCTGTACCGGTTACTAGTATTTTTTTCATTTTACTCACCGCCTAATTCATATAATCCTTCAAATTGCTTTGCTACATTTTTTATATCAAATTTATCGAGAACTCTTTTTCTTGCAGATTGACCTAATTTTTGTCGTTCATGCTGTGATAATTTTAACATTGCCATAATTCCACTAGCTAATGCCTGTGAATTTTTAATTGGAACTATCTCACCTGTATCACCCACAACATAAGCTGAGTCCCCAGCGTCTGTTACTACGCAGGGGGTCTCACATGCCATTGCTTCTCCTACAACATTTGGGAAGCCCTCATCTATCGAGGATAATACAAATAAATCTGAAGCAGACATAACAGTTGGGATATCGTCTCTCCGCCCGAGCAAACTAATCTTATCATTAAGATTAAATTTGTCTATAAGTTGCATAAGTTCTTCATTACTTTCATCGATATTTGTTCCCGCCATTAACACATGAAAGTTAGAATCTATTTGATTTATAATTGAAAGAGCTTGAATAAAATTGTTATAGTCTTTTAAGTTATTCCATCGACCTACATGAGTTAGATACGGAACACCTTTATCTTTACTAGGCATATTGCTTACTGTATATTTAGCGTTATCAATTCGATTAAAATTGTCTACCTCGAATCCATTGGGGATAACAATTATATTCTCCGCGTTATAACCAAATTTTTCGTGAGTACCTCTTGCTTTAATAGAACAGCTGACAACCTTATCAACTTTTGCTGACAGCTTGGAATTAATCTTTGCAATAATCATTGTAGATTTCTTGTTTAATTTGGGATCTAGATTATTTCTCCTAATTCCCCAGATTAATTTCTTTTGTTTAGAAAAACTAGTTAGTAAATATCCAAATAAATCCGCATGGTACATCCAGGTTTGGATAACATCAGTGTCTTTTATAAGTTTTTTTGCTCGAAAAAAACCAGTTAATGTTGACATTCCCTTGTTCATATTCAAGCAATGGACTTTTACACCCAGTTTTTCAATTTTTGGTCCATATACACCTTGACCCATCATTGATATTACTTGAATATCAAATTTCTCATGGTCAATATACTTAAGCAATTTATAAAGCATGGTTTCCGCTCCACCCATATTTAATCCAATTATAATATGGGTCACTTTTAATCTTCTCATTATACCACATCACTTTTCTAGTTACGTCTTTTATTTCTTAAGTACTGGTATGCTTTTATTTTAGGAGATATCGTAATATCGTTTAATATATCTTTATAATTTTTACTATATGAATTATTACATTTTACATCATATTTTTTAATGAACATAGAAAATGCTGTTAACCAGCTGATAGTTGTATCGATTTTATCAATACTATCAGTTTGAACACTTGACACTGACCAATTTTTATATATTGTTTCCAGAGACTTTTCATTGAATATTCCCAACGAACTTAACTTGTTCAAATCTAATTCTTCGTCTATAAATCCGCGCAGATCATTTCTTAACCATTTACCATATTGATGAGAAGCAGGGTTGCCAGAATCTGGTGTTTCATCATCTTTCAATCCAAACAATTTACCTGTTCGAGCCCATGGTATTTTCCATAAATGACCTGGAAGCAAAGGCAATAATTTTTCATACAATACATCCGATCTGATTGATAAATCCAAACTCCATAAAAATCTTGCAACTTTAGGCGAAGTGAATAGTTGGTATAAAGGCTTTTCCATTGCAATAATGCTCATTGCAGTTGTTAAATATCTTCTGGCGTGATGTCTTTGATATTCCGTTTCACGGTACTGGAATTCTTCTCTTTTATGTTTGTCAATTGTATTTCGATAACATTTTGATTCATTCTCAATATTTTCATAACAATGCTGCACTAAACTGTCTTTTAGTAAACCTAACTTATTTGCTTTGTTAGGAACAACTGGCGGGACATTTTGAAGAGGAATTCCATTATATTCAGCCCTTCCCATCGTGTCCCCATAGCTCCCCGCTAAAATAATATCACTATCTGTGTCCTGAGCTATCGCGTTCATGGCGTGAAGATTATAGGGCGGTGTTTCCGCGCCCAATTTTTGCACTAGATAAAAGCTTTCTTTTAAAACATCAGGGTTTAAGGAAAAATGTTTATAACCCCAATCGTAATCCTCGGCAATTTTTTTTGCATACCAAACATCTCTGCTATCAACCATGCCCCAGTTATAAGCTATCACTTGACCATTAAAGTCTTTGTTTATTTGTGTTTCTTTTAGAACACCAGCCAGAATTCTACTATCCATACCACCTGATAAAAGAATACCTACTTTTTTAGTTTCACCAACATAATTCAAAACTTCTTCATAGAGAATGTCTTTCATTTTAATTGCAGCTTCTTTAGGATTTATTTTATTATTACCATGTGGTGGTATATCAAAATATTCCCAGTTGTTTTTATCTTCATTAAATTCAGCCATCCATGGAGTTCGTTTTATGGATTTTATTAATGATCTATCGCCTATGATATAACTCCGCATCAATATCTCAATGACAGCTTGTACATCAAGATCCGTATTGGAAACTGACAAGAAAACGTCATTAAAATTCAAACTGAAATTCGGAAGGTTTTCTTCTATTGAATAATAAGGATATTGACTACCAATATGCGCTTGTGTTGTTAGCCAACTTGGCCAATTTGTCATGTTCACTTACCCCTTATTTAATACAGATTGGACTACATTTTCATACTGTTTTGTGATATTTTCTATGCTGAAATTACTGACCAATTTATCATGAATATCTTTCTTATAATTTTGAAAGCTCTTTTCTTTAATTACTAAGTCACCCACAAATTTATCATGAAGCCCTAGGCATTTGATAATATCTTCAGTTCCACCTGGATGCTTAAGAACGAGAACGGGCACTTCTAAAGCAATTGCCTCGATAAGAACGTTTGGCATTCCTTCGCTTCTTGAAGCCAAGATAAATAGATCAGCATGTTTAAGCCATTTATATATATTTTTTTGAAATCCTAAAAATATAATATGATCACTTAAATTCTGATCATCTGCATATTCTATTAATTCGCTCTTTTTAGGTCCATCTCCTAAAATATATAACTTTGAACTTGGATTTTTAAATAAATATTCCTGAAAAGCATCGATGATTAGAGGAATCCTTTTCACTTCATTTAAACGTCCGACAAAAAAAATGCTTTTTTCCTCTTTACTAAAATTATATTGGGGATCTTCTTTTGATTTATACAAAATTTCATTAAAGTCTACTGGATTAAATATCTTTATAACTTTCTTTTGAGAAATATGTGAGTATTTTACAAAATCATTTTTCATCAATTCAGATTGACATATTGTTTTATCAGAAAGTTTATAAAGTATATACATTTTTTTTTGGATAAATTTATTTATTGGATTGGCGCTTAAATTCTTAGAAGGAATATTTGTTAATCTAGTGACCAATTTGGTTTTCTTTGGGAAAAAATTTTTTAATAGCAACATTAGAAGGTTCATATGCCCTAATGTTGATATGACTACATCCGGTTTTTCCCTTCTAATAAGTTTCAAAAGTCTCATAGGTGCACGTCCTACACGCTTCACTTTTAAATCAACTTCATGCACGTTTGAAGGTACTTCATAAACTTTATTTATACTAGAAAGATAAATAAGCGTTACTTCGTAAAGTGATTTATCGATTTCTTTAACTAAATTCACAAATACTCTTTCAGCTCCTCCGCCGGCCAGGGTAGGTATAACAAAGAATATTTTCTTTTTCATTTAATACACCTTTTTCCTCAAAATTTTATGCAGAGTGTTTCTATAACCTTTTACATTAAATATTAATAATAGTATTAAATAACTGGTAACACTAATAATAAATATCAAAATGAGATTTAACCAATTTATATTATTAAATGGTATGAGCGTCATTATAAGTAATAAAATAAAATTTGAAGTCAATACCTTAACTACTTGTTTTATGGGAAAAGCCAAAGGGAAAATTTTATATCCTATTATTATACTCAAAATAATCCCTATACTATATGAAAATAGTGTCGCTATAACGGCTCCGACAACCCCATAAACAGGAATCAGTATCAAATTCGCGATAACATTTACAATAGCTGAGAAAATTACAGGGATTATTTGTTTATAAGTGTTTTGCCCTAGTTGAAATGCATAATCAAAAAAATAAGCTTTAAAACCTTGTAAAAGAGTTGCAATGGACATTAGTTGTATGATAAAAACAACATTTTCACTGCTATAATTTTCACCTAATAACAATCCAGCCATAAATCGTGCTGTCATAATCATAAAGATAGCACTTGGTAAAGTAATAGATAATAATAAGATTGAATATTGACTTATCCTTTCTCTTGATTTTAGGATGCCATCATGCTCAAGCTCTTTTACAATAACAGGAAAGAAGGCCATACTACCCACCATAAATATATTAGTTAATGTGAAGGTGGTAAATTCATATGGTATTGAATATAAACCAACAGCTGATTCATTCAGAAAATGCTGGATTAGTATACGATCAGATGAGTTTATGATATATACTAGTAAAAATGTAAAAGTTAACGGAAAACCATAATTAAACACTTTTTTTGCAAAGGACTTGCTAAATTTGAAATATTCCCATCTAAAGGTAAAATACTTTTTTGTATAAATAATAATAGGAACACTGTGTGCAACTATTAAGGCTATAAATAATGCTTCTTCATTAACCTTGAATAAAAACACAAGCAATAAAGCTGTTGAAATTCTCAATATGGCCTTCAAAACCATATTGTAGGCAAAAGCTTTTGATAAAAGTTTAGCCCTCAATAAGGCCATTAACTGTTCAAATAAAGCCTGAGAGATGACTACAAAAAGACCAAGAATAAATAACCTTTCAATTTGGCCTTCACCGTTATATAAGATTATAAAAGGTACCCAGGCTACAGATAGGATAGTACTTACAACTAAAAATATAAAAAATGTAAAGTTTTCAAACTCTATTGCTCGATTTTCCTTTTTATATTGTTGGTAGAATCTCGTGCAACTCATTCTAATCCAAGGAAATAATACAGATTGAATTAGTCCGAGGACGGCTAGAACATAAGAATACCGACCATATTCTTCTTGAGTAAAAACACGAGCGTAAACTAACAAGCCTAAAAAGTTAACTAGCCCAGGTATCATTTTGGCTGGGGCATAATGTATTAAGTATTTTATCATTTATAAGCCTCTTATCATTGTAATCCCTAGTGTGCTTATCATTGATATCAAAAGTAATAAAAGTTGGTAATAGAGAGTCACTGTTAAATAAGATTATAGGTGATTGGAAATTTGCGATATCAATAAATAATTTAAATTCTAAACTTCATTTTTTACTTTTTATATAGTAATTCTTAGCTATCTAAAACTATTTCCTAAGTTCATCAATTTTGCCTTTAAGAACGGTGTTCCCATAACTAATACTAAAGCATATCCAATTAGATGGTGTCTAACTGCGGTTCCCCAGTTGACCGTTCCTAATGACCATAAAACTTCCACAATAATAAACAAAACCATTATTCCAATTAACGTTTTCCTTTTACTATTTTCTAGCCTTTTTAAACACCTGAATGAGCAATACAGAAGAATCGCTCTGAAAATGTTTTCCATGAATGCATAAATATCAATCACTGATGATACCTGCCAGGGAAAGGGTGCAACCATATAATTGGTGAAAACTAGTGGAAGCGTGCCAAGCACCATAAAAATATTACTGGTATCTAACTCCACCCCATATTGCGCTCGAGCATCTAAGGCAATACCTCCATCTCGATAGTTATCAACATATGAAGTCATATCCCCACTAAGGAGTGCTTCACTTGCTTGAGTGGATATACCCAAGGCGTCCAATAAACCTATAAATAAGAATAGGATCAAAGCGCTGATTGCAAGCCTAATTACAACACTTTTTATTCTTAATTGATTTCTAAATAGTTTAAAGACGTAAATGCCTATCAAAACAAATGTGAATAACAATAATCCATTATGAAAAAGTCCCAATAAAAAGACCGCAGTTAAAAATTTAATAGACACTTTAAGAGAAAAGGTTCCATTATTTTGAGATTCCATATAATAATAAACAGACATCAAGAAGAACAATACCTGGAAAGGTTCTCGCATGATAATGGATGTATAGATAAGCATGCTCGGTAATAAGCCAAACAGATAGACAAGCAACGTATTATAGTTATTATTTGAACCATATAATCGTTCAGTTATTTTGAGTAAAAAGCTAACAGCAACGATAAATACAAAAATGGATAACATTTCACCATTGAATTGCGAAACACCAACAATATTGAACATAAGTGCAAGAATATTCTCATAAAGAGTTCCGCCTGTATTCAATAAGTTGATATCAAATCCACTTTGTGAGATCAGAGTTGCATTATTAAAAAAACCCTTAGAATCTGCACCAGCACCATAAATTGTGAAATAATTCGAGTTCACTAGGGAAATTAATACTTTTATAAAGAAAACCATTAAAATAGCAATTATAGTGGCTTTCTTTTGAATAAATACTCTCTGTGTAAAAATAAAAATTATTGTCAGCAGAATTAATATTATACCGAACCAATCATTCGGTTTAGCCAGAATTAGAAATATAAAAGGTGCTAAAAAAACTAAACACGCTAATATATTCCAATAGTTGATTTTTGGCGAATTCATAGTTGGATTCATTACTAAAATCATTCCTATCATGGTACTGCTCTCTTCAAAAAATATTAAAAGAATGGACTAGGAACCTTCCGCCGTCAACAATGTCCGTTCCGCATAAACAACCGCCATAACATTATCTTTCAACTGCTCCGTATCTGTTTCCGGTAGATCCTCAATCAAACGTTTGATCAAGCCTGCATCCACCTCAACCGTCCTGCCCACATAAATCTTCTCATAAACTTCACCGGGCAATACCTCATCCTCACCGAGCAGTTCTTCATACATTTTCTCGCCCGGTCGTTTGCCGCTGAATTCGATGCCGATTTCGTCTTCACTGTACCCGGATAGTTTAATCAAGTTCCGGGCAAGGTCGACAATTTTGACCGGTTCGCCCATATCGAGGACGAAGATTTCACCGCCTTTGGCTAAGGTACCTGCCTGGATGACGAGGCGGGAGGCTTCCGGAATCGTCATGAAATAGCGTGTCATTTCCGGATCGGTCACGGTTATCGGACCGCCTTTGGCAATTTGTTTTTTGAATAATGGAATGACGCTGCCGCGGCTGCCGAGGACGTTGCCGAATCGTACTGCAACGAACTTGGTCGTGCTGCGTTTGGCTAGGTCCTGAACGACCATTTCGGCGATGCGCTTGGTGGCGCCCATCACATTCGTCGGTCGGACGGCTTTGTCCGATGAGACGAGCACAAATTTTTGCGCGCCGAATGTATCAGCGGCTTCTGCGACATTTTTCGTGCCGATGACATTATTTTTGACCGCTTCATGCGGATTGTACTCCATAAGCGGGACGTGCTTGTGCGCAGCGGCATGGTAAATGATCGCCGGCTTATTCGTTTCGACAATCTCAAACATGCGCTCGCGGTCCTGCACATCACCGATGACGGGAACAATCTCGATAGTGCTGTCACCGTATTGCTCTTTCAGTTCCATATCAATGTTATAAATGCTGAATTCACCGTGGCCGACGAGCAAAATCCGGCTTGGTGCGAATTTCATCAGCTGGCGGCATAACTCCGAGCCGATCGAACCGCCGGCACCTGTCACCATCACCGTATTGCCGGTGACGTATTCCGATATCGAATCGATGTCAAGTTCAACCGGTTCGCGTCCGAGCAGGTCTTCCACCTCGACGTTTTTCAGGCTGTTGACTGAGACTTTGCCGGTCATGAGATCTTCAATTTTCGGGATCATCTGCACTCTGGCATCGGTTTGGTTACAATAATCCACAATTTTCGTCAGTTCGCCGTTCGCCATTGACGGGATGGCGATGACGATATGGTCGATCGCTTCCTGTTCGACGATTTCAGGGATCCTTTTGACCATGCCAAGCACCGGGATATTATAAATCTGCATCTTTTGCTTGGAGAAGTCGTCATCGACAAACGCAACCGGATTTAATTCCGCCTGGTCCTGTTCATTCTTCAGCTGGCGGGCAATCATCGCCCCTGCTGCACCCGCACCGACAATGAGCGTGCGCTTTTTCTTATCTGAATTCGCGATATAGCGGTCACGATAAATGCGCCAGGCAAAGCGCGATCCGCCAATCAGAATTATATGTAATAACCATGTGACAAGGAGCGCCCGACTGTAGACGGAAAAATCGTTGGTCAGATATTGGACAATTGCTGCCGCTATAATGGACAGGGTGACGGCCTGTACAATGGCGAGCAGCTCACCGACACTGGCGTACGCCCATACTTTGTTATAAAGCTTGTAGACGGCAGCGAAGATATGATGAAAGATTAATAGTGCAATTGCGCTGATCGTGATCGCGTCAAGGCTGAGTACTTCCGTGTATGGATAGACGACCCATGCTGCGATGAAAATCGCCGTGCTGACAATGAGCGAGTCGAGCAGTACGAGCAGTGTCAAACGTGTTCGATATGTCACATGTACCACCCCTTTCTTTTCTTTCTTTTAGTCACTATAACATGGGAATGTTAAGTGATTGTTACACGTTCATAAAAATGACGGGTTGCGGCGAAAAATGATGCTTTCGACACGGTTCGCGTTTCCTAATTTAATAGCTATCCTAAATCTTAGTACCTGTAGAATGTGATGTACACCCTCAAAAATTGGAAAAACCGGATAAGGGTATATCCGGCGCGTCAACTAGAATATGCCAAGAAACTTCTTTTTCTTGATTGGCTGTGGTTCATCTTTGTTGACGTTCTGGCCGTTGATTAACAGCTGTGCGTTTTCCATAAAGAGGTAGGTCATGTCCTGGCCGTGTTCATCACTCAGTTCCTGGTAGGCTTCGTCCATGACAAAGCCACGGGTGGTGGTGTTATGTGCGTCGGATGCGATAAAGTGGGTCATGTTTGCGTCGATGAGCTGGTGCGAAAATTTGCGGATATTTTTCCCGAATTTGCCGGCAAGGCTTGCGGCAGTAACCTGCGTGAGTGCGCCCTTCTGCACGAATTCATGCAAAATCGATGGGTGCTGATAGATGGCTGAGTTCCGCTCGGGATGGACGATAACCGGGATATGGCCTGCCACCTGAATGTCAAACAACATTTGCTTGGCATAGCGCGGCACGTGATTCGATGAAAACTCGACGAAGACATACTTCGTGCCGTTGAGTGGCTGAATCTGGCCGTTGTTGATTTCATCGATCATATCCCCGTTAATTCGCGTTTCCTGACCGGGCAGAATGGTTACCGGGATGTCTTCTTCTTTGAGTTGGTCGTTTAGCTGGGTCGTATAGTGTAGGATGTCGTTTTTTTCGTTATCGTATGCGCCGTTGCGATGATGCGGTGTGGCGACAATCGTGTGAATGCCCTGTTCAGATGCGGTTTGGGCCATCGCTAGGCTGTCGGTGATTGCTTGTGCGCCGTCATCAATTCCTGGCAATATATGACAATGTATATCGATCAATCGCGTCACGTCCTGTCAAATTAAGCATTAACTAATCATTATTATAACAAAGATGTCAAGCTTTCACAGGTTAGCTGAAGAATTTGCGAATGCCTTTTTTTGTAATGCGTTCGGGTTCTTCTTTTACGATTGATTCATCAGCCAGGAGATGTTCGCTGTTTTGCTTTAACATTGCTGCTGTGTCCGGGTCGAGTGTGTTGTATGCTTCGGCTAAGTTGTATTGTTTTGAATGGTGGGCGTTTGAAGCGATAAAGTGAACCTTGTTGGCATCGATTAATTGCGTCGTTAATTTCCGCACTTTTTTCCTATTTTTGCCCGTGATGCTGTCGGCGTCTGCCTGTACGGCGGCACCGTTTTTTACCAAGTCATATAGGATGGGCGGTTTCTCGATAATGGCAGCATTTCGTTCGGGATGCGCAATAACGGGGATATAACCGCTCATTTGCAGGTCGTAGATGATACGGGAGGTGTATGGCGGCACGTGCGTTTGCGGCAATTCTACCAGAACATATTTTGTCGATTGATTGAGCGGCAGCAAGCGGTCATTTTTCAAGTCGCTGACAATATCTTCATAAAGATAGATTTGCTGACCAGGGACGATGTTTACGGGGATGCCGTACTGTTGCAGCTGTGCGTTGACGAAATCGGTTGCGCCGACCACGTCCATCCGCTCATTAATATACGTGCCGTTGTTGTGGGACGGTGTTGCAATGATGGTGTCAACGCCCTGATTCGCAGCCGTTTCGACCATTTTGACCGTTTCTTTCAATAATTTCGGACCGTTATCGAGCCCGGGTAAAATATGACAATGGATATCAATCATTGTGGATCACTCCTTAATTAACAATGCCCGCTTCATGATAGTGTTAATCACGTCATAGGACTTTTTTACTAATTTACTATTTTTTACAATAACAAAACTCCCTGCCGTTTGACAAGGAGTTTTTGAAAATTAGGTGCCGTAATAGTAATAGTAATTGGCTTTCTTTTTTTCGACATCGTTGAGCACGGTGCCGAGGAATTTAGCCGTTGCGGAGGTGAGTACTTCGACTGATTTTTCCGCGGATTCGTAATTGGTTTGCTTGCTGCGGATGACGAGCATCGAGCCGTCACAAATGT
The DNA here is from genome assembly GCF_900112705.1 of Lentibacillus persicus. Lineage (GTDB taxonomy): Bacteria > Bacillota > Bacilli > Bacillales > Amphibacillaceae > Lentibacillus > Lentibacillus persicus. The sequence continues at coordinate 56,450 of NZ_FOMR01000005.1, read as the reverse complement.
TGGCCAGAATTTGCGCGTCGGTGACGGCAAGGACCGGCGGTGTATCGAACAAGATGATATCATACGCCATTTTCGCTTCTTTGATGAACTGTTCCATTTTCCGGGAACCGAGCAGCTCGGACGGATTTGGCGGAATCGGGCCGCATGAAATGACATCAAGATTGTCGACATCAGTGAAAGTGACGGTATCCTGAAGTGTGGCGTCACCGACAAGAATATTGCTCAAGCCGTTCAGGTTGTCGAGCCGGAATGTGTAATGCACGGTCGGTTTGCGCATATCGGCATCGACGAGCAGCACTTTTTTGCCTTGCTGGGCATAGACGACAGCCAAGTTCGCCGCAGAGGATGATTTCCCTTCTTCAGGGCCGGATGACGTAACGATCAGACTTTTCAGCTCATGATCGGCCGATGAAAACTGCAGATTCGTCCGGACGGTCCGGTATTGCTCGGCGATCGGTGAACGCGGGTTCATTTTTGAGACGAGATGCCGCATTTTAGATTGATTCTTTTTGCGTTTGCGTGCCACTGTAACCACCCCGCTTTCGTCTGGTCATTTGTTGCTGCATGTCGCCTGAGCGAATGTCTGAATCATCCACATGGCTGATGACACCAAGGACCGGAACGCCCAGTTTGTCTGTGATATCGGACTCGGTTGTTACGGTATTGTCGAGATATTCAAGCAGGAACGCCAGCCCGACACCAAGCATGCCGCCGAGTACGATGGCGATCGCGATGTTGAGCATCGGTTGCGGGCTCACCGGTGATGGATTGGCTGAGAGTTCCGCTTCGGACAGGACGCTGACGTTATCGACGTTCATGATGTCCGGAATTTTTTCCTGGAATGTTGCGACCGTCGTGTTGGCGATGTCGCGGGCGGTTGCCGGGTCAGGGTCGGTTGCTGTCACGGTGACGACCTGTGAATTTTCAGCCGATTGGACCGACAGTTTTTCCGACAGCTGGGTGACTGAGTAATCTGCGTTCAGTTCACCTGCGACGTCTTCCAGGATGACCGGGCTTGTGATGATGACATTATACGTATTGATCAGTTCGACACTTGTCTGAACGTCATTTCGTGTGAATTGCGACTCCTGCGTTTGCTCCTGGCTCTGGTTGACAATGAACTGTGATTTCGATTCATACTGCGGGGTGAGCAAATAATATGTGATGAGTGCGCTGACTAAAGCCGCCCCGACAATAAATGTAATGATCAGAAGCAAGCGTTTTTTTAGAACCTCAAAAATCTCCTTGAGGGAAATCGTCTCTTCCATTCTAGTACCTCCAATGGCGCATTATACTATTTTCCGGTGGGACAGGGGGACGTGATCGGCGTCCCGGTGGTTGGGCCGGTGATGGGACAGGGGGACGGGATCGGCGTCCCGGTGGTTGGACTGTGATGGCTTGGGCGCCGGGCGTTCCGCTGCCGTCGGGGGACGGAGGGACGGGATCCGTGTCCCACTGATATCCCCAGGTGCCTCCCCTTCCCCGTCGCGTTGTATGGCGGGGCTGTGGGGCGTGTACCCTGCCCCTTTGGTGTCCCACTGATTAACCGGGTGCCGGCGGGTATGTGTATGCTGTCCCGCCGGGGGACAGTGATCCCGTCCCATTGTCCCTCTATCGATGTTACACGATTCGACACTACAATCGGCATTATAACATAGATTAATGGATTGTGAGGATAATTTTCAAAGGATAGGAAGAAGGTCTGATATCAGGCGGGACGGGGGGACGTGAACGGTGTCCCCCCTGATTTACCATTGATTCCCTCTTGTTTGGTTTGGTAGGTGGTGGACTTTCGGCTGGCGCCGAAAATCGGCTTTAATTGGGATGGTTGTGCCTGAGGGGGGGTGATTGTGTTGGTCGAACGAGGGGTGGTTGTCGCACGAGATGCGGTGGCTGTTGCTCGAGTGGGAGGTGCTGTCGCACGATTTTGACGGATTCCCGCACGTTTTGGGGCTGCTGCCGCTCGTTTTTGACGGCTTCCCGCACGTTTCTGGGAGGCTGCCGCTCGATTTTGACGGCTCCTCGCACGTTCTGGAGCTCCTGCCGCACGATTTTACCGGGTTCCCGCACGTTCTGGAGCTGCTGCCGCTCGTTTTTGACGGCTCCCCGCACGTTTCGGGGCTGCTCTCGCTCGAGTTTGACGACTCCTCGCACGTTCTGGAGCTCCTGCCGCTCGTTTTTGCCAGCTCCCCGCACGTTTCCGGGATGCCGCCGGACGGCCTCGAGAGATTCTCGCACGATCTAGGACCAATTTCGCACGAGTTAGGGCTGCCATCGCACGAGTTCATGGTAGATTTTCGGCTGAGGGCCGAAAATCGGCTTATTAGGAGGGGTTGGGTGGGGCGTCTTTGGTTGAATAGCGGCAGTTTATATGAGAAACCAACGAGCAAAACATTAAAATAATCTGCATGAAATTCTTAACAGGATTACATACTAATCCCAGAGGTGATAAAAGATGTTAAAAAATCTATCTGGTGTCTTTGGTTTAATTATTATTCTGTTAACGATTTACCATGATCTTACTGTCAAAAAAGAGTTGGGCGATATGAAAGCTAGACAGGGCTAAGCGGATCTTATTAGATTAGGTTAATTCCCTACGCGCTTCAGCGAACCGGGAGCATACTTACGCTAAAGGAGGGACAGTGATCCCGTCCCCCTGTCCCTTAAGCGTTACAGTTCCGATTTTATATCGTTCAATTCCTTTTCAGTAATTCCCGTTACATCCAGGATATCTTCATCCGCAAAATTTTTCCGAAGCATGGCTAATGCTATTTCTTTTGTAGTTTCCTTCTTCCCTTCCTTCCTGATCTTATCATATATCGGTTTCAAAGTTGGTGAATCAGGAAATTCCGTTTCACCCATAGGTATCCCCTCCTCTTCTATCATTGGTTCGATTTCCTCCTGCAACGCCTCTTTCATATCAGTGGGCACCTCCAACAAATAATCAATGAAGTATAACAATACCCCCGCGTACCCACGGGCATCTACCTTTTGATCCTTTACTAACAATTCCATCAATCGGCGTTTATACTGATATCGCTTACTGGCATTTTTCCTGCTTTTTATCATATACAAACCGGCTAAAACAGCGTAGGCAAACGGATTATCGGACAGCAATAATTTTTCTTCATCCTGATCCATTATTTTATATGTGTTGTACGTGTAGTTTAGTTCTGTTCCGTGAAATTGATACGTATATTGGGAGGGTTTAAATGTTTCAGCGGATCAGCGAAGAGAGCGATGGCGTAAATCTTCTTGTGGTACTTATCAAAAATGCGGTAAAAATACTGAAACATGCGCTCGGCAAAGTCATCTTCCTTATATCCCTGAACTTCAATGTGAATGAGCATCCATTGCTCTTCGCCGTTTTTCAGGTGGGCTTTCATCAGTTTGTCGGTATGCTTGGTGCCTTTTTTCTTAGGGAAAACACGATGAAATTCCTGTTCCAGCGAATCGGGCTGTTTGCTCCAATCCAATTCCGGGTGAAGATCCGGGGCAAAGAAAAGGACGAATGGTTCGAACAATTCCGTAATGACCTTTTTCCAAAGCCCATCCTGGTCAAGGTACGGTGCTGGTGGTTCAAGAATAAGAGGTGTGTCACCTTTTTCCATATCTGATCACATCCTATTGTGGGCTGATAGAGGGGGTCGTTGGTGTTTTTAACTAATCATAGAATAGCAGACTTTTTTGAAAAAAGCGATTTATATTTTATAAACCTACTTTGATTTTGGGACAGGGGGACGTGAACGGTGTCCCCCTGATTCCTATGGATTAGATGGTGGATTTTCGGCTGGCGCCTCTAATCGGCTTTATTTGGAGGTTTGGGCGCGACGGAGTGACGTTGCTATTGCTCGAGTTTGAGGGGTTGTCGCACGAGTTGGGACTGTTATCGCACAAGTTTGTGATCTTCCCGCACGAGTTGGCACCGCTATCGTTCGCCAAGTATCAGGGACAGAATTTAGGTGCCCTCTCAGAGTGGATTAACATTTATAATAGATTTTTTGGATAAACTTTCCCTTTCACTAATCAAGGGGTGTCCCCGCACCAACGGGGGACAGTGATCCCGTCCCCTTGTCCCTCTTTAACGTGGGACGGTGATCCCGTCCCTCTGTCCCTCTTTATTAGTTTGTTGTATAATTCTATTGGACTATTTTTGGGGGGATAGATACATATGCAGTGTGTGCGACGGATAGTTTTAGTTGGTATTTTTGCTTTGATTTTTATAATGCTTGCCGGTTGTTTGCCCGGTGGAGATGATGAAGAGGAGACGTTTGATCCGGCACCGAACCCGGATGCTGAGCAAATATCGGCTTACGATGACGAACGAATGGCTGAACAGGCTGAGATGGATGACGAGCTGTCGGCTGAATATGAGGACGGTTCTTATTCGTTTGAGGACCCGTTTATCAAACTTAACCCTTATGGCGTCACACCGCTTGCGGCGCTTGTTAAGTTTGAAACGGAAGAGCCGGTGGAAATTGAGGTTGCTGTTGGAAATGGGGACGGCCAGGTGCCGATTCAAAAAAAATGGGATGGCTATTCGACGAGTCATGAAATTCCTGTCCTTGGCCTTTATCCTGACACGGAAAATACCGTTGTTTTAAAAGCAGAAGATGAGGAAGGCGATACGCAGACGACTGAATTTTCCATAACGACTGAACCGCTGCCGGAGGATTTGCCTGAAACAGACCTCGAAAAAGCGAATCCGAGACAAATGGAAGATGGTCTGACGTTTGTCATTCCGAGCAAGAACTATTTGTACGCGGTTGATCATAACGCGGATGTTCGCTGGTATGCCGACATGCCATTCCGGCACATTTTTAACCGGTTGGAAAATGGCAATGTGGTGTTTAATACAAAAGAAAGCGGACAGGAAAAGTATAACCAGCTGCTGGAGATGGATATGCTCGGAAACGTGGCGAATGCATATGAGATTACGATTGACGGTTATGAGAAAGATTTTTTGCTTCACCATGATGTGATTGAGCTGCCGAATGGCAATTTGCTGGCGACGACACACGAGCCGGATTCAAAGTATGTGGAGGATTACATGCATACGATCGACCGTGAGACCGGTGAGACGATACAGGAAATTGATTTGAAAGAGCTTTTTCCGAAAGCTGCTTATGAGGACTATGACGGTGAATACGCTGAAGATAATGACTGGTTCCATTTGAATGCGGTCTGGTTTGACGAGAACGATCAATCTATTTTGATTTCCGGACGGCATCAGGATGCAGTGATGAAGCTTTCGTATCCTGAAGCTGAGATCGAGTGGATTTTGGCATCACCAGAAGGCTGGCCGGATAAATATGATAATTATTTACTTGAGGCGGAAAGTGACGATGTGAAATTCCCGGCAGCACAGCACGCCATGAAGACACTTCCGGATATGGATGGAAATGACGATACGCTTGATGTGTTGCTTTTTGATAATAATAAAGTGATTACACGGGGCGACCGTGATGAAAGTGGGCAGTACAGCCGTGCGGTGCAATACCGTATCGATGAGTCGGACGGGAGCGTTGACGAGGTGTGGTCGTACGGCGAAGAGCGCGGAAAGGCGTTTTATTCCACGATCGTCGGTAATACTCAGTACCTGCCTCAGACCGGCAACCGACTGATTACGTCCGGCTATATCGCACCCGATGAAGACGAACCGCCACGGATCAGTAAAATTGTCGAGACGAACGACCAGGCCGAAGCCGACGTTCTCTTTGAAATCACCGTGGCAGGATTTGAAGAATACAGCGGAAGACAAGCCTACCGCGCCATCAGAATGCCACTCTATCCGGAATAAAAAGGGACAAGGGGACGGGATCGCTGTCCCGCTCCGCTGGGGACAGAGGGACGGGATCGGCGTCCCATCTCATTTACCATATTTAGAGGGACGGCGCGGGACCGGCTCATGGGTTATCTTCAATAAGGTTAAGGTAGCTCCCGGCTGTTCGCCGGGAGCTTCTTTTTGTATTTGATAAATGGCGGATTTTCGGCTGATGCTGAAAATCGGCTTTTATTAAGGTCTGGAGACTTTAACGAGGTTGTCTCGTTGGTCGGATGCGGTTTTCCGTACGAGTTGATGGATTCCACACACCATTTGTGGTCGGTATCGCACGATTTTGCCGGCTTCCCGCACGTTTCCGGACATGGTGTCGCGCGGTTTTGCCGGCTTCTCGCACGTTTCCGGACATGGTGTCGCGCGGTTTTGTCGACTTCTCGCACGTTTCCAAACTGCTGTCGCACGATTTTGTCGACTTCTCGCACGTTTCCGGACTGCTGCCGCACGATCAGAAGAAACAGGGGGACGTGATCGCCGTCCTGCCCCGTCGATTTTGGCGGGGGACAGCGATCACGTCCCCTTGTCCCACCCACCTCTAGCTGGCGTTTTTGCCGAGGAGGACTTGGGTGGCTGTTTTGATGATGATTTTGATGTCGAGTGTGAGGCTGGTGTTGTTGACGTAGTAGAGGTCGTGTTTGATTTTTTCGCCGTGGTTCATGCTGCTGCGGCCGTTGACTTGCGCCCAGCCGGTAATGCCAGGTTTGACGGTGAGGCGCTCGCGTTGCTGGGCGTCGTAGCATCGGGTGATTTCGATGATTTCCGGGCGCGGGCCGATGAGGCTCATATCGCCTTTTAAGACATTATAAAGTTGCGGCAGTTCATCCAGGCTATATTTTCGGATGAATTTGCCGGCTTTTGTGATGTTTGGATTATCGAGTGACGCCGGTTTGAATACGAAGTCATCCGGCACGCGGTCCGGCCAGTTATACTTGTCGTCAGCCGTTTTCCCCGTTCCGGACGCCTGCTGCACTTTCATTGAACGGAATTTATAAATATCGAACGTGACGCCGTCTTTGCCGGTCCGCTTTTGTTTGAATAAAACAGGCCGGCCATCTTCGGCCAGAATGCTTGCTGCAACCCCCGCATAGACCGGTGTGAGCAGCACGAGACATGCGGCGCTGCCGGCGATGTCGAAGAGCCGTTTAAAGGCCGACTGAAAAGGATTCCTGGATTGTCTGGATTGCTTCTCTGTCAGATTCAGTGAGGTTTTCACGCCGTTTCACGCCTCCCATACCATCTGCTATGCCGACAATTTGGCCGGGTTCATTTTTATTATCCACGATGACGGACCCTTCTTCCCCGATGAAGCCGCCTGAGACGATGCAGACGTTATCGATCACCGATTTTCCGTACACATTTTGGAAAAAGTCCGTCGTATACGCGTCGGTCGCGATAAACTGATACGGCAAGCCGATGCGCACGTCAAGCCGTGTCACCGTATTGCCTTGCCCGGTCAACTGCTTAATGAAATCGCCGTTAAAATTGTTGATGCCGCCATCGACAAAAAACGTTTCCGCATCAATATACGGGCGAATTTTCGCCTCTTCCTCAAACGTTCCGGAAATAAACGAAATGACCGCATCAGCTTTGATGTACTGCCCGTTCAGTGCATCAACCGATCGGATTTCGGGTGCAAATGCCGGCGTAAACGTGTTCAGCCCTTCAATAATGGCGGTTTCCTTATCTTTGGAACGGCCAAGTATGTAGATATTTGCCTGTCGCTCGCTCAGCTTAAGGGTGATTTTGCCGGCGAGATTCCCTGTTCCGAGAATGATGATATTTTTTCCGGCCAGATTATCCTGGAACTCATGACGGACAAGCGTATCACACGCTTCGACCGCCATATCATTCGGTTTCAGAGTGACGAGCTCGGACTTATAGACATGGGCTTTGGCCGTTTCATACAGGTTGAGTTTTTTCTTCTGTTCGATATCGACAAAGATTGTATCGACTTTTCCGTCAAAGAACTGAAGCGTCTCCAGCAACAGATCGTAATCATCAATCAGAAAACCGGATACAGCGGCATCAGCCATACGTCTTCTCGGGAGTGTCAGAAAATCATTCCCATACCTCGCCGTGCTATTGATGGTAATGGCTGAATAGCGGCAGCCATTTAGAAATTTTAGTTCTTCGTTCAATTGTTCAGTGACTCCCATATGGCTCATCCTTGTACACAGTTTTTCGGTTGGCTAATTGTGACGCGATAAACGTTTCGAACATTTCTTCACGGTTATAGTTTTCGATCACATAGCGGCGGTTTTGACGGGCGTTTTCGTCATACTTGGTGCGTCGCCGATCATTACAAATTCTCGCCGGGCGGTTTCGAGCAATACCTGCAAATTTTGCACAATGCCGATACTGCCGGCATATGCGACTTTTAGCATGCTGCTGTTATTTGCCTGCTCGATACTTACGGGTGAAACTCCATTATACAATATATGGATATGTTTGTGACTGGATTTATCATAAATTTATTTGTTTCATAGATGCTGACACGCTCATAATATATGCTGACCGTTTGTAGATCAATTTTCCGATGCCTTTTGTCACATTATATAACAATCCGCCATTTTTTAACATCCCTGCAGACACCGCCTAATCCGGCCAGATGTCGGCGATGAGGCGCACACGTTCATCGGGGGACAATGATCCCGTCCCTGTGTCCCCTTTGTACACCCAATTATTATAACATTAAATGGTAGTTTAACCATATTATTTTTCAGTTACAAATTTTTGGGTGTTTCCTGGTCGTTTTTGCGGAGGTAGGTGGTGTACATGACCGTGCTCAACGCAGCGCCGATAATTAGCCATTGCAATAGGCCGACGGAAAACTGGTAATGAAACAGCGACATATCAACGGTTTCATAAAACAGCAGTCCGAGAAAATAACATGCCGCCCAGCGCGCAATTGGCAAGTCCAGCCCCTTCATGAGCACCGTCCATATTCCGAAAAGCAGCACGATAAAGCTCGCCAGGCCGACGAGCCCGCTTTCCAGAAAAATTTGCAGGTACTGGTTATGGGAATGGACGTAGTGAGTCCCCTCAATGAAATCTTTCGGCAAAATACCAATCTCATGGCCGAAAAGCGGGTTGTCCGCCCCGTGAGCAATTGCTTTATCCCAAATATTTTGCCGGCCGGAAAACAGGCTTTTATTAAACGTGTTGAGCGACCATTCGTTGAACTTTTCAAGAAAACTGACGCGCGAGAGCGATCCGTAAATCAATGTGAAAATCAAATTGAATGCCAGGACCAGATAAAATAATTTTGAAAAGAGATTTTTGGATAAATGCAGAACGACTCTGGAACCTGCCATAATTATTAACAATAGCAGCACCGCACGCGTCGAACTGGCGTAAATCAGCAGAACTCCGCTTCCAATCGCTGCACCGAGCATGATTTTGCCGCTTAAATGGGCTGCTTTGAACCGGGCAATCGGAAAAATCATTAGCGCAGCGAGCATGGACCCCATAATGGTTGGGTTGCGGATCAGACCCTGAAATTGAACCATTTGCAAGCCGTCAATTAACCAGTGAACGAGTATTAAAAGAATTAACCCGGCACTCATATACGCGAATATATCGAGCTGGGTGTTTTTCCACGGCATCTGAACCACCGCCAGCAAAAAGCTGAGCACAAGCAAGATCGTGCTCAGGATTTCCCGGTCGTGCGCCGCCGGGCTGAAGATAAACATCAGCACATACAGGACAGCTAAGGACAGCATGCCGAGATAAAACAGTTTAAATTGCCGCGGAAAATGCATCCTGCCGGCGGCTAAAAATCCTAGCGCAAAAATCGCCAGCATATAAGTCGCATCCACCGTCAGAAGTGCCAGCTCCTTGACCGGCTCCTCCGTCAACGTAAACATATTAAAGAGCAGCAGCAGAAAAAAGAACGCCGCCGGAAGTTTAAAACTATCTTTCTCGTTTTGATGTAAATCTTCCATCTTCATACTCCTTCGGGGACTAAGGGACGTCATCACCGTCCCCCGCCGCGCATTTAGAGAGAGGTGGGCCAGCGATCCCGTCCCCCTGTCCCTCTTTTTTCCTCTGATATCTTATCTTAACATGGTGTTTCGTGGTATACTAGTGTGTGAGATTATTTTAAGGAGTTTTCAGTGGTATGAGCAATGATTTGCTGGCGCGGAAGCCTAAGAACATACGTGAGTTAAGACCTTATTTAAATTTGGTTAAGAAGATTAATAGATTGGAAGATACATATAAACAGCTGACGGATGCGGAATTGCAAGCGAAGACGGCGGAGTTTAAGGAGCGCCTCGCCAACGGGGAATCGATTCACGATTTGACGGTTGAGACGTTTGCAACCGTTCGCGAAGTTTCAAGCCGGGTACTGGGCATGCGCCATTTTGATGTGCAATTGCTCGGCGGCCTCGCCCTTACGAAAGGCAACATCGCCGAGATGCGCACCGGTGAAGGCAAAACGCTCGTCGCCTCCCTTCCCGCATACCTTTTCGCGCTGGAGGAAAAAGGTGTACATATCATCACCGTCAATGATTACCTCGCCCAGCGTGACAAGGAGCTGATCGGCCAGATCCATGAATTTCTCGGGCTGTCGGTCGGTCTCAACATCCCCGGCTTGAGCAATTTTGAGAAAAAAGAAGCGTACTTGTCTGACATTACATACGGGGTCGGCAATGAATTCGGCTTTGATTATTTGCGTGATAATATGGTGCAGTCGCCCGACCAGAAAGTGCAGCGCGACTACCATTTCGCGATCGTAGATGAAGTTGACAGCGTCCTGATTGATGAAGCGCGTACTCCGCTTATTATCGCGGGAAAGGATCAGCCGAGCGACCGGCTGTATAAAGTGTGCGCCAGCGCGATTAAGATGCTGAGGGCTGATGAGGATTTTACATTTGATCTTGAATTAAAAGTTGTCAATTTTACCGAAAAAGGCATCAGCAAATGTGAAAAAGTTTTCGGCGTGGACAACCTGTTCGACCTTGAACACAGCTCACTTTTTCATTCGCTGCTGCAGGCACTCAGGGCACGCGTGCTGTTTGACCGGGACATCGATTATATCGTGGACGAGGGTCAAGTGAAGCTCGTTGATATGAACACCGGACGCATCATGGAAGGCCGCAGCCTGAGTGACGGGTTGCATCAGGCGATCGAGGCGAAAGAAGGCCTTGTGAATACCGATGAAAATAAAACGTTTGCCTCGGTCACCATTCAGGACTATTACCGCATGTATCCGACGCTCTCAGGCATGACCGGCACGGCGAAATCCGAGGAAAAAGAACTGAACAAAGTGTATGGCATGGGTGTTGTGCAAATTCCGACGAACAAACCGAACCAGCGCGAAGATTTTCCTGACATGGTTTTTGAGACGAAAGAGGCGAAAAATGACTTTTTACGCGACGAAATCCGCCGCCGTCATAAAAAAGGCCAGCCGATTTTGATCGGCACGACATCGATTCTCAAATCCGAAGAAATGGCCGAAATTCTTGATGAAGCCGGCTTGGATTATCAATTGCTGAACGCCAAAAGCGTTGAGAAAGAAGCGCAGATGATCGCGATGGCAGGCCAAAAAGGCAAAATTACGATTGCGACAAACATGGCCGGCCGCGGGACCGATATCATTCTCGGCGAAGGAGCCGACGAACTCGGCGGGTTGCATGTGCTCGGCACCGAGCGGAACGAAGCGAAGCGGATTGACAACCAGCTGAAAGGGCGCTCCGGACGACAGGGTGACCCGGGTTCCACACAATTTGTCATTTCGCTGGAAGATTATTTGTTTATCCGGTATGCGCCGGATGAACTGGAGCGCGCGCGGCCGAAACTGAAAATTGACAGTGACGGGCTTGTGACGTCATCAAACGTCCATAAATTGGTCACGACAGCGCAGCAGATCGCTGAAGGCATGCATTACCAGATGCGTGAGTTCAACCTCAAGCTGGAAGGCGTACTCAACAAGCAGCGCGAGATCGTTTACGAGCTGCGCAATACTATTTTGGAAACCGATGATATTTTGGCATTTTTCCATAAGCAGACGGGTGACTTGACGCATCAGATTATCGATTCCTTTTTCAACGTGGATGCGTCGCCGGAAGAGATGGACTTAAAGCCGCTCGAGGATGAATTGAACCGCATTTTGCTTGCTGAAATGACGCTTGATGATAAAACGTTTGAGACCGTTGACGAGGTGAAGGATTTTGTTGAACCGTACCGGAAAAAGCATACCGACGCGTTTTTCGCCTTTGAAAACGATACTGAAATCGTGAAATCGATCAGAGGGCTTTCGCTTGCCGTCGTCGATGACGTGTGGAAGTCGCACATCGACACGATGAATCAGCTGAAAGAAGGAATCGGCATGCGCCAGTATCAGCAGGAAGACCCGATCCAGCTGTATGAAAAAGAAGGCTATGCCCTGTTTGAATCGATGTTCAGCAGGCTGACGTTCGAAATGGCTTCACGCTCGATTCGGTTTATTAAGCGGAAAATCGCTGCCCGGGAAGTTGCGCGGAAACAGGCATAACGGCACGCGATAAAGGGGGAAACGCTATGTTTAATTTTACAAAAGGCAAAAAGAAAACGGAAGAAAAAGCCGCGCAGGCGGAGGACATTTTGCAGGAAAACGAAGACCTGGAAGCAGCTGACGATACGACACTCGAAACAGTGCTGTCGATTCCGGAAAACTGGAAATTAACCGAGGAAGAACGCTACGTTTACGCGTTTCACAATACGCAAAGTCCAAATCTCCAGGCCAATCAAATATCGATTTACGGGATGGAACTGTTGAAAACGAAAAAAGCTCTGGACGTCACCGGGCTCATCCGCAGCACCGTGACGAAATCGATTAAATTTGGCGAGACCGCCGTATTGCTGCTGGATGGCAACCGTGAACCGGTCGCACGAAGAACGTTCGACCTCAGCAAGCTTGAGTCGATCCCGGCCAATAGCGCGCGGCCGTGGACGTTTAAATTTTTGCATGACGATATTTTCGGCGATATCGATAATTTGGGAAATGACTGGTCGCTCGCATTTGAGCTGAAAAAATCGCATCAATTGGATTTGGAAAAATCGTGGGAGAAAAGCATCGCCGAGCAAACCCGCGCCTCACTCGAAAAAATTGTGAAAGACGCACCGGCATTGAAACCGGGCGAAGTGAATTTCATGGGCATTCAGGCAAAAAAACAGGAAAATGGTGACTTGGCTGTCACGGTACTCGTCCGAAACGGCGCCGAGAAAAACATCCAGCTCGAACAAATCCCGCTCGGCCTAAAAGACGCAAGCGGAGATGAGATTGCCCGCGGCAGCTTTAAAATGGACGACTTCACCGTCAAAGCCAACACAAGCAAACCATGGACATTCATCTTCCCCGCCAGCATGCTAACCAAAAACCAAATCAACCTCACCAAATGGACCACCTACCCCATCCAGGGGGACAAGGGGACGTGATCGGCGTCCCCCTCGGGGGTGTGGGACGGGGGGACGGGATCGGCGTCCCCCTCACCCATTTCAAACCTTCCCCGCCACGCCTTGTCAACTATTTTCACGAACAGCTTTTCCGTAATTTTTCCCAACATTTTTTCATTTCATAAAACCAAATCTACGTTTGAAAGGAGGTGAGTTCATAATGCCGAGAGGACCGCGTCTGAAAAGCCCGAGCGGTGTCTATCATGTGATGATGCGCGGCGTCAATAAGCAGGCAATTTTCGAAGACGACAGTGACAGATACAAACTGCTTGAAACGTTGAAACGCTATAAACCGGTCAGCGAGTTCAAGCTTTACGCCTACTGCTTAATGAATAATCACATTCACCTGCTGATTCGCGAAGAAAAGGAGCCGCTCGCCAAAGCTATCCAGCGCATCAGTTCAAGTTACGTCCACTGGTATAATGCCAAATACGACCGTGTCGGACCGCTGTTTCAGGGCCGTTACCGGAGCGAAAACGTTCTGGATTCGGCTTACTTCTTAACCGTGCTTCGCTACATTCATCAAAATCCTCTTAAAGCAGGCTTGAGCAACGATGTTTTGACATCGCGCTGGACAAGCATCGCCGCCTATTACACCTCATCCGATGATCTCGTCGATGTGGATTTGGGTCTTCGCCTTTTCTCACCCGATCGCAAGAAATCTATACCGCTGTTCACCGCGTATATGCAGGAAAAAAATGATGATACATGCCTGACGTATTCGGATAAAGTACGGTTGGAAGACGAGGAAATCCGCAGCTTTTTAAAATTGAAAGGTGTCACAAATACAAGCGCATTGCAGCGTCTGGAAATCAAAGAGCGAAACGCCATTTTACTTGAATTGAAGGAGATGGAGGGCGTGTCGGTCAGACAACTTTCCCGCTTGACCGGAATTTCAAGGAGCGTGATTGGGAGGCTTTAGAAGGGACAGGGGGACGGGATCGGCGTCCCCCTGATTGCAACTCCAAGTGTAACAATTTCACCAAAAAAAATGCCCTCTGATTGATTCTACCATTCACTGATAGAACCAGAGGGCATCTACATTGACATTTATGTGGGACGCAGGGACGGGCGGGACAGCGATCACGTCCCTCTGTCCCGCTCTCCCGGGGGACAGTGATCCCGTCCCCTCGTCCCGCTTTACTGAATGTCGGTGATGCGGTCTTCTGTTTGGGTGTCGACTTCACCCATGTTTACGACGTGTTCTTTCAGGTTTTCCCAGTCGGAGAGGCCGAGGTCTTGTACGCGGCCGTCTTCGTATACTTTATTGAAGACGTCATACCCGTCGCCGCCAGTTGCGGTGAACATGTTGGTGGCAACAGTGTACGTCGTGTCTGCTTCAATTTCGGTGCCGTCTTCAAGTTTCATGCTGACGACGCGTTCGCCTGCCGGCTGGGAACTGTCATATTCGAGATTCATACCCGAGACGTGCAGGAATCCGCCAAATTCACGCGGCGCTTGTGCAACACTGTGCTCAAATGCCTGCTCAAGCTCGGCACCGGTGATTTCCATTGTGGCGAGTGTATTACCGAACGGAAGAACTTCCATGATTTCCCCATATGTGATCGGGCCTTCATCAATATTCGTCCGGATACCGCCGCCGTTTTGGAGCGCAATCACCGTGTCTTCGTTATATTCTTTCGCTTTTTCAAGCATGCCGTCCGTAATCAGATTACCAAGTGCCGTTTCGCTGTTGCGCACGCTCACATCCGAATCATCCGACACACGTGGATTCGGGAATGGATGCATCGCCTCAGCGCCGGTTTCCCGAGTCATCGTTTCGTCAATTTTATCTTTATACGGCTTAAGTACCTCTGCAGCTTCAGGATCAGCTTCTTGTTCGTTTATGTCTACCAGTTCAGAGGCATGTCCGATAATCCGTCCGTTTTCATCAAATTTGACATCCATTGTCCCGAGAAAATTACTGTATTGGAATGTATGATTGATAAGCGTCGGTGCTTTTTCTTCACCGCTGGCGTCAACCGTAATCGTATCAGGCGTTGTCAGTTCGGTGTGACTGTGCCCGCCGAGAATCACGTCAATGCCGTCAACCGCTTTTGCAAGGTTAATGTCATTTATTTCCGGGTTATCATTATAGCCGATATGTGTTAGTGCAACGATTTTATCGATGCCCTGCGCTTCAAATTCATCAACCATTTTTTCAGCGCTGTCAACATAATCCTCAAATGTGACATCGAGCGGACTTGAAATATCTGCCGTTTCTTCCGTTGTCAGGCCAAAAATACCTACCTGCTCGCCGTCAACCGTTTTAACAATACCATCATAAATCGAACCATCCTCAGGTTCAGCCGTCACACCACCAACATCCAGCGGGCTCAGATGTTCATCGGCTGAAACGTCTACGTTCGAACTGACTATCGGAAATTCCGCTGCTTTAATAAACTCGGCAAGACCTTCGTGACTGCCGTCCTGACCGCCAAGATCGAACTCGTGGTTGCCGAATGTCATGGCATCATATTCCATCAGATTCATCATTGCCAAATCCGCCTGACCGCTAAATTCGTTAAAATAAAGCGTGCCGGAAAAGACGTCGCCGGAATCGAGAAGAAGTGCGTTCGGGTTTTCTTCACGGAAATTTTTAACCGCTGTCACACGTTTTGCCCCATTATCGACATGCGCATGGGTGTCGCTCGTGTGCATGAGGTCAAGCTCGTAATTTTCCCCAAGCTCATTAGCAATGCCCGATAGCTTGTGGAATAGCGTCGCAAACGCGCCTCTGGAAATGTCTTCAGCAGGTCTGTAATCATCCGTCTGGTTCGTCACACCCAGGTCAGCAAGAATTTGTACGCGCTTTTTATGGGATTCTGCGACATTATCAAGGTTGATCGTTTCTTCATCAATCACCTGATAGTTTGCCAGATTTTGAGCCAGTAAAATAACGGAGGCAACCTGTTCACGCGTAATATTTTTGCCCGGATTGAACGAGCCGTCGGACCCGGTAAAAATACCTGCCTCAGTAACCGCTGCTATCTGCTTCGCGTAATAGTGATCCGCATCGACGTCGTCATATTTTTCTAAAATAGCTGCTAGCTCGTCTTCTGAAGGCTCGGCCATATCAAACGCGTTGTAAAAAATCGCAGCAACTTGCTGGCGCGTAATGGACTGCCATTGGCCAAACGTATTGTCTTCATAGCCGCGAACGACGCCCGCTTCCGTCAACGCCATGATCGCCTCGTAATGGCTCTCCCCCTCTTCAACATCCGAGTAATTCTCCGCCGCAGAAACAACCGGCACAAACGCCAAACTCGCTGCTGCCGCAGCCAAAGAACCCCCCGCTAACTTCCTCAAACCCTTACTAGTTGACATAAAACCCCTCCTTATAGTGGGACAAGGGGACGGGATCGCCGTCCCCCTTTCCCCCGTGGGACAGTGATCACGTCCCTCTGTCCCTCATTCTACCAATCCTTTATTAATAAAAGATTAATAGAATGTAAAGATTTCTTGTGAAACCCCTTTCACACAGACTTAAGAACATTATACCGCACCCTTGAGTAACGGACAAGGGGGACGGGGGGACGTGATCGGCGTCCCCTCGTCGTTCCCCGCCCCCTCGAAAGTAACGAAGTCTCGGCAGGGGGCGGGATCCAGTGGCATGCCGAAACACGAAAACCCTCGGGTTCTATCATTAATCGGTTGATAGAATCCGAGGGTTATTCGACTCGACTCGGGGGACACAGTTCCCGTCCCCTTGTCCCTCTCTCATGGGGGGGACAGTGATCACGTCCCCCTGTCCCTCGTGTTGTACAGGAGGGTGGTGAAGTGTTGGCGTGTTATTTTTTCGGCTGGGCGGTAGGTGTTGTCCGGGTAGCCTTTGGCGATGTTGTTATGGACGAGTGTGCTAATCACGTCGTGTGCCCAGTGGTCATCCGGGACATCGGCAAATTCCAGGCTGCTGCCTCCTTCCAGCCTATACGCTTTGACCAGGATGGCTGCCATTTGGCCGCGGGTCAACTGGCCGTTAGGATCAAAGGTGTTATCATTTTTTCCCTTAATAAAACCAATATCCGCTGCTGCTGCGACCGCATGAAACCCGTCCATTTTCGGATGCATGTCTGAAAATCCCGGATCGGCGGCATCATATTCGTGCCAATCAACTTCCATATCTTTCAACAGCATTTTCACCGCCTGCAACCGTGTAATATTTCGCTCCGGTTTAAACTCGCCATCGGGAAAGCCGCGGATGACGCCGTCTTCAACGAGGGCATCGATTTGTTCCCTGTACATGCCCGCATCTTCAAAATAAGTTTTCGAAACCTCAATCTGGTACCCTTTTTCGGACCAGTGATCATAAGCATCAAACACCGCAATATGATAGGTTCCTTTTTCAACAGGGAGAACAAAATCTTCCCCGCTGCCTTTACCAGCATTATCAAAAAATTGCCGCTCGCCATCGGGCCCTTCCGTCGCTGACACTAAATCAAGCATGCTTGAATCGTCCGGAATAGACACATGAAGCAACCCCTCAAAATCGACATCGACCTGAAACCAGTCCGTATCCATAGGGGATGCTAATGTTGCTTCCATCGGCTCATCCAGCTGCACGTTTGTTGCGCCATCTTTTTCATCGGAAACATCGTTCGACCATTCAGGCATATCGGTTTGAAGCGCTGAATAAGCGTTCAGCCGCCCGTAACCGAGCGACTCTGTCCACCTTTTTCCGCTGACTTGATCGGCTGATTTTTCCATCATCCATTCGATTTGATCGCGCTCGGCGTCCGGATGCGCCGCTTTTAACAGTGCCGACATGCCGCTAATCATTGGCGCGGAAAACGATGTGCCGTCGTCTATGGTATGTTCGCCGTTAAGCGCCGTACTATAAATTGATAAGCCGGGCGCTGCAATATCAACGTAGCGGCCGTAATTGGAAAACCACGGTCGCTCGTCATTTTTATCAGTAGCTGAAACACTGATGACGCCGGGGTAGGAAGCCGGGTAAAACGGCCGATTCAGTCCATCATTACCCGCGGCCGCAACTAATGTGATGCCGGCTTCCTCTGCAGCGGCAATCGCTTCTTCTTCAAGCTCGCTGTACTGATTTGCGCCGAGACTCATATTAATAATATCTGCGCCGTGTTCAATAGCATAATAAATTCCTTTCTGAACATCCTGAGACGCTATTTCACCATCGGCATTTACCACTTTGATCGGCAAAATATTTACGTTGAAATCCATCCCTGTGATGCCTGGCGAATCAGGGTTTGCTGCAATGATACCGGCTACCCTTGTCCCGTGTCCGAGATTATCAGTCGGATCAGGCTTGTCATTCACCACGTCATAGCCGGGCAAAACGCGGCCCTCTAAATCAGGGTGGTCGCGGTCAACGCCGCTATCGAGTACAGCTACCGTTATCTCGTCTGAGCCTCGTTCCAACTCCCATGCTTCAGGCATTCGGATTCTATCCAAATACCATTGCTCCCCGTAACCAGGCGCATCAGGTATGTAAGAAAGCTCGCGCTGGTAATCGGGCTCTGCCATTTCAACAGCAGGATGTTCCCTAACAATGGTCAGCTTTTTGTGATAATCAGCGTTTTCCGGTACACGGACCGTTATGTATTGGGTTTGGGCGCGCTGCTCAACTTTTTTCAAGCCGAGGTTCATTGGTTTAAAAGTTGCATCCTTTTTCACTTTAATTATAATGCGCCGGTCATGAACCGCTGCGCCGTCCTGCGCGTTTTCCGACTCTGCCAATTCAGCAGATGCTTTAGCTTTGCGGTACTCAGACTGAATCCGCGAGCTATCCTCAGCCAGAACAGACCCCGTCGACATCGCCATCCCAAACAGCACAACACTTAAAATAAATAATATGTAATAACCTCTCCACCTCATCAAACACATCCTCACTCTAGCAAACTTTAACTCTATTACTATTATACACCAACACCCACCTCAGGGACAGGGGGACGGGATCACTGTCCCACGGTACGGTAGAGCGGGACGAAGGGACGGGATCGCTGTCCCCCCCCGATAAAGTGGAGCGGGACGCCGATCACGTCCCCCTGTCCCACCCGGGACTAAATACCCAATTATTGCTGAGAGGGCTTTCGTGTAAGGATATGCTTGAATTTGTACACCTTTTCCGTCATAATAAAATTGTCATTAAACAAACGAGAGGTGCCCAATAATATGAGCAAGATTAAGCGAAATGAACTTTGTCCTTGCGGGAGCGGGAAAAAGTACAAACACTGCCATGGAGCAGCCAACCCTCCGAACTCAAGCATCCAGATGATCAACAATGAACTCTATCAACTGCATAGGAAGTTTATTTCATTGGTCATGTCGACCTACGCAACCAATCTTGATAACATAAAAACACGCTATGATAAATCATCTATTAATGAAGACGCCGACACAGCTGATATTTACCATACCGGTCTGACACTCTGGATCCTTTTTCATGTTGCGATGCTCCCACACGGCGACACAGTTTTTGGTGACTTTTTCAAAAAGCATCACAAGAAAATGAGCAAACAAGCCAGAGATTTATTTGCAAGATGGGGCGAAAGTCTCCCGTCAGTTTATAAAGTGAAAAAAGTTGACGAAAACAGCAGTCAGCTAACAATTCAGGACTTCTACGAGGATACGTATGTCATTCCCTATCAGGAAGGTGAAGCCTTTATCGAAGGAAGTCTGGTTGTTGGGACACTTGTGCCATATGCTGATCAATACGGCTTCTTTTACACGATTATCAAACTGTACCGCCATGACACTCAAAAAGTTGAAAAGCTACTTGAAAAATATAAAGAAAAAGATGGCGGACTGCGCGACAACTTCCCGGATTTCTTTGCTGATGCACTGATTCTCGGAAAAGAAGACAGCAAATGGGATGATCCGCTTCATGAAGACGTTGCCCAGCTATTCGCTGACCATGTCATTGATAAAAATGTTAGCGACGATGTTCTGTTTAAAGCCGTCACAATTTGGCAGGACTACTGTAAGAAGGCGAGTCCATCATTCCGGAACACTGCCCCTTACGCTGCAGCACTAGAATATCTCGTACATAAAGATCTGCTGAATAATAAAAACGTTACTCAAGGTCAACTCGCTAACGAATACAACTGCTCAGCCGGCAGCATCTCCACCAACTACCGCAAACTCACCCGCTGAGCGGGACGCGGGGACGGGATCACTGTCCCACCAAAAGCGTTTGGAATAACAACAATCCACCATTTAGATAAAATTTAACGACCCTGCTGCTGATGAAAGCATGCAGGGCTTTTTTTCGTATTACGCACCGAAAAATGGATAGCATCCGAGCGGGGGACCAGCGGGACACCGATCCCGTCCCTATGTCCCCCCGGATAACATCCGAGCGAGGGACACCGATCACGTCCCCCTGTCCCGCGGTTTATGTTAAGATGGGTCTATGGTGACAGGAATTGGGTTTTGATTTAATTACTAGTTACATAGGGGGAGGATTATAATGTTTGAAACGAAGAACTATCATAAACTTGCGGCGGCTACGATGGCCGCAGCTTCTGCTGTAGTAGCAGTGACACCTGTAGCAGCTGCCGCAGATGACACCGTTTTCCCTGATGTAGAGCCAGATAATGATCATTATGATAGTATCCTTAAGCTAAAAAATGACGGAATTGTCATAGGGGATAATGGCATGTTTAAGCCGTATGAGCCAATTACACGCGGGCAGGTCGCAGCTATTTTAATGAAGGCTCTGGATTTGGAGTTGAAAGCTCCAGAAGTTGGGGCAAATTTAACGCAGTACTCAGATGTCTCTCCTCTCGGTAGTGACTATGCCTATCAGATTGCGGCCGTCACAGAGGCAGGTATTTTCCACGGGGATAACGGCAAATTTCATACGTATACCAACATTACCCGTGAACAGATGGCGACTGTGCTCGTCAAAGCGTTTAATCTGGATAAAATTGATGCGGACGAGGTACCATTAACTGACAAAAATATAAGTGATTCACACAGAGCCAATGTCCAGGTGCTTGCTAATCTCAACATTACGAACCAGACAGATGACTTCCAAGCGTATGACAATATCCTGCGTCAACAGTTCGCAACAATGGTGGTTAAATCAATGGAAGCGTCCGGTGTGACAGTAACAGAAGACATCGAGGTGAATTCCATAGGCACAAGTGAAGCCGCTGCTTTAACTGAGAACACAGACGGCGGTCGTGATTTCGAAGCAACCATCCGCGGGTGGAATGATGCATTGGCACCTGAAGGGACCGACGTATATGTAACGATCCCTGATGATAAGTTACAAGGCCACGTTCAGCTCAAAAATTCAGACGGTCAAACTGTAACAGCAGAAGATGGTGAGGCCCGTTTTAACGGAAATCCGGAAAATATCTATGCTTTAGAAACCGACAAGGACGGCACGATAAATTTCACACTAACCGGTGAAATGGATGCTTATGCTCAACCAACTATTTTTATTGATAATGGTGATGAAAAAGGCGAGCTGGACGCTGAAGACACTCAAGCGACAGGTGAGATGACTTCATTCAGCGAGGCTGTTTTTAAAAATTCTACCTTTAAAGCGCTGGATCAGAATGAGGAAAAAGTTGAAGATGTACAAGCGGGTGACGAAGCATCGTTTGTTTATCAATTACTGGATCAAAACGGCAAAATGAGCACCTCATTGGAACATACACCGACTTTTGAAGTGAAAAATCTCGGATTGAATCCGGTGGAAATTGAGGGTCAGACCCTCCCACAGTACGGGTCCGAAACGATGCAGATTGACTCTGAAAATGGAAAAGCCATTATGAATCTGACCGCACAGGGCCCGGCACATATATCTGTGCAAGCATCCACGCCTGAAACTTCGATCCCGGATAAGGAAGCAAAGCTTCAATTCAAAGCAGGAGCTGAATTGAAAGAAGGTATGTACTACACTGGTACGGGTAATTTAAACGAAGATGATCGCGAGGCCAAAAAACTTACCCTGTACATTAATGATCACAGACACGAATTGCCATATGACGAAGCCGATTTGTATTTTAAACGCAAGCAAGTTTCCATTGACACATTTGAAGAAGAATCAATGCATGCTTCCACTTATGTTTTCTACAATTCGAAGTCTGATGAAAACGATCAGTTCAATTTGACCGGAAATCTGCATGTGGCAAATGGCATGTTAGGTCCAAGAGAGATGCCAACCCCTGTGCCAAGTGATGATTTAAAAATCAATTCCCTGGAGGCTAAAATTGAGCAGCCTCCTGGAATGATTGGGACTTATCATAACGTATCTTTCAGAGGAACCGTTGCTTTTGAAGATATTGAAGAAGTTAAAGAAGCGACCGTAACGTTTTC
Source organism: Lentibacillus persicus (assembly GCF_900112705.1). Classification (GTDB taxonomy): domain Bacteria; phylum Bacillota; class Bacilli; order Bacillales; family Amphibacillaceae; genus Lentibacillus; species Lentibacillus persicus. The sequence continues at coordinate 33,871 of NZ_FOMR01000005.1, read as the reverse complement.
GCATAAACAATCTGAAGAAACTGGTGATAGAGAAACGCGGACCATTTATGTAAATGAATACGGCATGTTTGCAGGTTCATTATCGCAGTATCCCTTCTCAGGCGGCAGCTACATTGAAGACTTTCAATTCTATGAACAACTAACCATCACATACACCAACGCAAAAGGCGAAGAAAAATCCGTCACAAAAGACTATGAATTCTAAGGGACACGGGGACGAGGGACAAGGGACACGGGGACGGGATCACCGTCCCGACAAAAGTGGGACAAGGGGACGGGATCGCTGTCCCGCTAGAAGTGTCCGGGACAACAAATCAAACACAAAAAAACCTGCAACGCATTAAAGCGTGCAGGGTTTTTTGTGTTATGGGCGGGGGACGGTGATCACGTCCCTCTGTCCCTTTTATTCAGTTACATTTACATTGATTTTTTCTGGATTATCGAACTCAATTGTTTCAACATCATCTGTGGTGCTTGGGTCTCCATCTACGTCAACTTCAAATGATTCAACATAGATTGATGTTTCTCCAGCTGAGAGTGTGTAGTCTTCATCATTAACTACATCATCATTAGCTGAAACGAATGAAACACCTTCGATAGAAGCATCTTCATCTGAGATATCAACGTTTTCCGTGATTTCATCCAGCAAATCACCATCGGCAGCAACTTCGAGATTACTGCTTGTAAATGATACTTCTGGTAGTTCAGTTGTATCTACTACAGAGAATTCGGATGTTTTAATAACTTTATTATCCAAGGTTACTTCAACAGTATAGTCCCCTGTTGACAATTCACCCGCATTAATCGTAGTACCTTCTACAACTTCGTCAGATACTTCTTCGCCATCTTCGTTCTTAACAGTTACATTTAGATTTTCAGTCTCTTCTTCGATATATAGACCATTTTCGTCAACAGCTACTACTGAGAGATTAGCAGTCAGGTCATCGGAGTTCAAGTCAATTGTATCTTCAAGACCTCTAACTTCATATTCAGCAAACTCACCTGGTTGTTCTACTGTCACTGTAAGTTCTTCAACAACATCTTCTCCAGTTGATAACTCAACAGTGTATGTGCCTTCTTCAGCGTCACCAGCTTGTACGTTCAAATTACCTGAATTATAATTCGCAGTTAACTCGGAGTCGCCTACATCAGCAGTAATTGCTGACTCAAATTCATTACCATATTGGTCTAAGACTGTTGCATCAACGTCAACCCCAACATCATCCTGTGTAGAAAGGGTAACTGAATTTTGTTCTAATTCAATGTCACTTGCTACTTTTTCAGCTTTAACATCAACCTCTACAGTTTGAGAGAAGACTTCTTCGTCGTCTTCATTAACTGAAACTTTCACTGGCAATGAACCAGTTTCGAATGCTTGAATCTCACCGGAGTTTTTATCAACAACAGCTACACTATCATCAAGTGATTCAAATGTGACGTTATCAGAAGAATATACATCACCAAATTGATCTTTCAGTTCTACATTCAAGTAATCTGGTGTGTCATCAGAATACGCTTCTGTGTCTTGTTCATAATCCTCATCAGTGAAATCTACTGATTGTGATTCAGCTACAGTCCAGTTTGATAGTTCTACTGGTTCAGCCGCTTCAGCTGTTACTGTTATTTCATCACTTTCTACTTTTTGTCCATTTTCACCAGTATATACTGCTGTTACTGTCGTCGTTGTTCCAGCATCCATATTTAAGACTTCACCGTTTTCAGTGATATCAGAATATGGTGATTCAAACGTAACATCTTCTGAATTTTCTTCTGTTATATCAACGCCGTTAGCATCATATAACTTATAATCAAGTTGAGTTGGGGTGTCACCTTCAGCTTGACCGGCTAATACTGCTTGATCTTCAAATTCAACATTTTGTACAGTTCCTAATTCAAAATCATACTGATAAGAAACTGTTTGTTCTTCACCTAGGTCAAATGTGAACTCATAAGTGCTTTCACTTTCAAGGTTATCATAAAATTCTACTGTTACTGATTCATTGTCATCTGATGAAGACACTGAGCTTACATACTGTTTAGCACCAGACTCCGTGTCTACTACTTCTAGGTCGTCTTCAGTAACGTCTTCGATAGGTTTGTTAAAGTTAACTTTAACTTCACTAGGTGTAACCGCGCTTACAGATTCTACTGCTGGTTGCAGAACGAACTCTTCAGAAAGTTCAACTTCTTCATAAGTATGACCGTCATATTCGAATGAAACGGTTGTTGCGCCGTCTTCAAGCTCTTCGTCAAGTTCAACTTCTACAGCTTCTTCTTGACCTTCAAACTGTACTTCAACAGTGTCAGCGTCAACCGCGGTTGCACTTTCAACTGCTGGCGCTTCGTTTTCAGCTACAACATTTTGAGTCAGAACAACGAATGTTGAGAATTGATCACGGCGGATGTCGTTATACGCTTGGAAATCATTCAACTGGTTCGTGATTCCCAGGTTAGCCAATGTTTGAACATTCTCTACGTGAGAGTCACTGATATGGTCGCGGTTAAGCTCAGCTTCTTGCTCAGGCTCGATATCATTCAGATTGAACCCTTCAACCAGAACAGTTGCCATTTGTTCGCGGGTAATGTTGCCCCACTCGTCAAATTCACCATCACTGCCCTGGAATACGCCAGCTTCTGTAACGGCAGCAATTGCTTCTGCATAGTCACTATTTTCATCTACGTCGTTGTATGCTTCAAGAACTTCGCCGACGTCTTCAGGTGTTTCCAGCTCAAGCGCGTTTGCCAGCATTACAGCAACTTGTCCGCGTGTAATAGATTCATATGGCTTGAATTCGCCATCCGGATAACCCGAAATAACGCCTTGCTCAGCAAGTGTCATAATATTGTCATAATGTGTATAACTTTCGTCAATGTCAGTAAAGCTTACATCCTGTGCAGATACTGCAGGTGCAACCGCCAATACTGAAGCTGATGCTGCCATTGCAGGTACAGCAATCTTACGGAATTTGTTGTTACTCATAGAGTATAACCCCATCCTTTAGTTGAATTTTTTTCCTATTCTCTTGGACTATGTATCTAAGAAAACAGTCCAAGTATGAAGGAAATCTTTCTTAGTAACGTTCTCATTTATTGTAATAACGTTTTCCAACACTGTCAAACTTTGTCACTATAAATCACGGTTTCCTATACTGGTAATTTAAGGGAACCATTCATTTCGGGCAAAAAGCCTTACACTCTAGGGTTTTTTCAGGGGACTTTAATCTCTTTAAATTGACATTAAAATACTTTTATAAAATTAAAATCGAGCCGAAAGACTCATGAAATCTCCATATTTCTATTAAAATTAGTTCCAAAGATTCATTTTTAAATACGACCCCCACCTGCACTTCTTTCGACTTATGTACGAACCGTTAAGCATAAAAAAGTCTTGCGGAAATATCTCCACAAGACGCACAGAATTTCATTCGATTATGTATACTTGTTAATCACTTGATTTATACTCGGTTTGATAGATTCCTGCAAACTTTGTAAACTATTGGTTAAAACCTGGTGGCTATTAAGAGAGGATGTATCAACATCGTTGCTTTTATTTGAACGATTTATATTCGAGCTTGTCCCAAGTGCAGCAGTGACGGCAGTTCTGCTTGAACGATCTTGTTCATCCCGCTCACTTGTTTCCGCTTCATTAGCTGAAACTGGAAATGTCCCTGCAACCAACCCTTCAACATGCGCCTTCAATTCACTGTCTTCCTGGAAAATGGGGTCTTCATACCACATGTTATCCTCAAACTTGCCTTCATTCAGGACCTTTGCTGAATTATAAGGACTATCGAAAAATTCATCACTCGGTTCGTCAACACCATATTGCGCAGCAACTTCAGCGTTATGATTCAATCCAACAATATACGGAACAATACCGGGTGCATTTTTAAAGTCAGTTACGGCTTCATGGACACTTTCCTTCCACCTGACAGCGCCTTCTTTATCGCCGGCCATCTCCGCTTCTTCCATTGCATCGATCTTTGATTCAATCAGGTTGCCATAATATATTTTGTTGGGCACATATTGATTGCCTACCTTTTCATACCACGCCGGTTCCTGCTTTGCCTGGAACTCGTTGTAGTCTGACCAGTCATTAGCGCTGATCGATTGCTGAATTAAATTATTTTGTTTCATATGAACATCGAAAAGCGGATTGACTTTTCGCGCTTCATCACCCATGACCTTTTTCCATGTATTTTCAGCGTCCTGCTTACCATTATTAGAACGAACGTACATCTCATTATTTTGCAAACGTCCAAGCGTTTCCGTTGGTGCGTTGATTGTCATAATTGCCTCCTTTCCAAAACGGTGATTACGCGCAAATTTGCCTAATTTATTAAAATTCTTATTTATCTGTATTTTACCTTAAAAGTCAGGGGAATACACGGTAAATGTTGGATTAATTGACATAATTTTCATTTGGTGTGGTGGTTAGTTAAATCTAAAAGAAAAGCCCTGCGGAGATCTCTCTCTACAGGACTTTTGTCAAGAACAAGCCTTCGACATTATTCGGAAAGTGACAGGCACTTCACCTAATTCTTAGCTTACTGATTAATAGTGTACGTAATTCTAACATTATAGGTTGTAGAGTTTCCTTGTTCATCTTCTACTTCTATATCAGAAGACACGCTACCATTATTTGCAATATAATTCTTTAGATCGTCAAGACTTGGATTTCCTGCAAAGTCATACTCAAACGAGCTATTTTCACCGAAATCAAAATCAGTAGCACCCGGGAAAGCATTCTCGTTAGTCACGTTACCTTCTTCATTAAAATTTAATACACCAGTCACAGTTTCATCTGAGCTATCGGATGAGTCTAGTGCAATAGTTATCTCATTATTTTCTGGATCAATAACTACTTCACCAAACGTATCATCGCCAGCACTTAATGTTGCACCTGTTACTAATGGAGCAAGTGTATCATGCGTAATTGTTGGAACCTCTACTGCAGTGCTGAAACCACCTTCAGTATTCTCAGCCACTACTAAGAAATCATTTTGTGTGTTCTCATTAAGAGTAGCTGTTATATTAAAGACACCTGACGCATTAACCGCTTTAGGGGTGCCAACTTCTTCATCCTCGTCATACTCCCCATTACCATTTTCATCATCAAATACATATACAGTAGTATTCGCTTCAGATATACCCTCGATGTCAATTGTATCTTCGGATGTTACTTCCTCATCGTTAGGGCTATTTACTTCAACAGCGGCAGGACCTTCAGGTGCTTCACCTTCATCAACACCCACCACAGTCAATGAATAAGTGCCATCAGATTGTTTGTTGGCAGTAATTTCTACAGTTCCACCTGCCTCAACAATATCTTCAATTTCTCCAAAGAATTTATCTTCATCGACATTACCATTTACATCCAGAAGATCGCCGTTAAAGTATAGTTCACTTGGATCGTAATTAGCTGTGTCAAATTCATCAAACTTAATCTGATTGCTTCCTGTATTCACATTTGATTCTACTGTTTCGTCATCACCAAATGTGCCAGTATAAGTTGAAGGAATTAAATTACCAGTATCTGCAGTGAAGTCAACAGATGCAGTACTGTTGTCTAAAGTATACTGCGAGCTAGATACGTTCACCTCAGCAGACGTTACGCCCAAACCATCAACTTCTAGTTCAGCACTACCATCATCATTTGCAGTAACATCAAATGATTCAGTGTTACCTGGAGTAATCGTTTGTCCTTTTACTACAATATTGTTAAAGCCAGTATTCTTCACTTCAAACGTTGCAGTGTGAGAAGTAGCATTATGTGGTTTGTTATTTTGGTCAACTACTTGGTAAACAAATTCTGCATTAGCTTCGTCGTGTTCAAGGGCTTCTACTTGATTATCTGTTCCAGCTTCGTAAACTTTAAGAGTTGCTTCTTCAAGAACAGGCTCAACGAAGTAGACAATTTCACCAGTAGCCTGCGCATCTCTATCGTCTAATCCATCTTCGCTCCCGTTCTCAATAAATACTGTTGGTACTGCGTATGCATCGTAATCACCAGTAGTTGATTCGCCAATTAAAGTAAATTCAATCACACCGTCTTCATTTGTAGTTAACTCTGCATAATCATTCGAAGCGAATGGGGTTTCATCACCGGCAGAATCTACCAATGTAACATCCCCATTAGAGTCATCCAAAGCTACTTTAACCTCAGTGCCTTCAGGGGCTAGATCTCCATTCTCTTTTCTAATAGTAGCTTTGTAGTCACGGCCACCTTCGCCACCTGCAGAGATAGCTGCTGCATATTGCGTTCCTTCTGCTTCAACTTCTACTTCTCTGTTCTGTTGATATTCAAAAGATACAGTTGAAGCTTGAGCTTGAAGTTCTGTTGTGTTTAGTCGGTCGTCACCACTCCATTGTGCGCTCTCATCTTCGTCCCCATCTTTAAGATGGCCATCGTCAAAGACTATTGGAGTAACAGAAGCATCTTCACCAGTTAACGTAAATGTAGCTTCGCCGTCTTCATCGAGTAGCACTCTAACCCATTTTTCGCCGCCATTTTTTAATTGGTAAGGGTAGTCAGCTTCATCAACTACAACCTCGTCCTCTACTAGAAATTCTCCAGACGCATCGGTAATTTCAACTCCACGAACAAGCTCGTCAGCATCAACCTCAACATTTTCAGCAAAAGCAACATTCACCCAACCGCTAGCCGGATCACCATCAGTTGTTGTTTGCTTAACTTTATAAACTTTTTTAGCTCCATTAGCCAATGTGTTGTCTTCCGTTATTTCTTCAATAGTTAGACGATCTTTTACACCCCAATAAACCATTCCGTCATTCGCACGCACAGTCGTATCATTAGTAGCATATGCCACTACGCGATCTTCACCGCCGGAGTATTGAGTGTAAGAGTATGAAGCCACGCCGTCTTCATCAGTGTAAACTTCAACAGTTTGATCTTGGTTGTCATAGTCACTTTCGTTAGCGTCAATGTTGAATGTGACTGGAATTCCTGCTGCAGATTCACCATCTTCAACTGCTACTTGCGCACGTACTGTTACTTCTTCACCAACAACAGCCTGTACAGAGTTAGTTGAGATACTAATATCTTCAGGCACAACTTCAGAAATTGGTGTTTCATTTTCAAGTACATCTTTAGTCAGTTTAACCATTGTTGTGAACTGGTCACGCTGGATGTCTTGATATGCATGGTATTCATTCAACGCTTTAGTGATTCCAAGATTAGCCAATGTTTGAACATTGTCTACGTGGGATTTACTGATGTGATCTTTGTTAAGCTCAACATCATCACCTTTGTCGTAGTCGTTAAGTCCGAATCCTTCTACAAGGACAGTTGCCATTTGTTCACGGCTAATGTTGTCATACTCACCGAACTCGCCATCGTTACCTTTGAAAATGCCTGCTTCTGTTACAGCCGCGATTGCTTCAGCATAGTCGTTGCTTGAATCAACATCACTGTAACCTTCCAGTGCACTGTCCAGGTCTTCAGGCACATCAAGATTCAATGCGTTTGTCAGCATCGCAGCAACCTGTCCGCGTGTGATTGATTCATATGGTTTGAAAGTGCCGTCCTGATAACCTTGGATAACACCTTGCTCAGCCATAGCCAGGATATTGTCATAATGGGTATGATCCGGTGTAACATCAGTAAAACTTACTTCTTCTGCAGCAACTGCCGGAGCCACTGCTGCTACTGTTGCGGATGCTGCCATTGTTGAAATGGCTGCTCTGCGGAATGTTTTTTTCTGCATAATTTAAATGATCCTCCCTTTGCAATTATATTACGCTTTCTTTACGGACTATGTAGTAAGAAATAAGTCCCGAAGAAAGACTATTAACCTAGTGACTATGTAAGTCCATTACAGTATATTGCCAGAGTAATATAATGTCAATACTGCCTTTTTTTGACAATATTCGACACGTCTAAGTATGATTCCAGAGGTTTTTCTGCAATGTACTAGGTTATATTTCATTATATGGTTTATTTTTCTAGTTTGCAAGCCTTTCCAGGTCCTTTTTACTCATTTTTTGCAAACATTCATTACATTTTCAAATAAACCACAATTGTTATTGTATTCATATTTTGGAAATAAATGCAAGGACTTTTGTAATTTTTTCGTAAAAATTATGGTAATAAATTCCCTAAACCTCAGACTCATGCACTAGAAGTCTATTTCATGACAGCTTGGGATCTTAGTAGTTTCGTTGTGTGGGCTTATGTTATAATCAATGCGGAATAATAAGTGTTGTGAAACCACTTCCAATTTTATTTTTGCAATCGGAGCGATTACCTTGATCGACAGACATACCATTCCATTACTATGGAAGCAGCTGCGGCCAAAGCAGTGGACGAAAAATCTGCTCGTCTTTGCGGCGCTTTTATTTTCGTTTCCGCTGCCTGAATTCGAGGCGGTTTGGCTCGCTTTTTTTGGCTTTGTCGCCTTCAGTTTCACGGCCAGCAGCATTTACATTTTGAACGACTATAAAGATATCGAGGCAGACCGGCACCACCCGCTCAAAAAGATGCGTCCGATGGCTTCAGGTGCACTGAATCCGACGCTTGCGCTGACCGTTGGTGTTATTTTGTTCGTGATTTCGGTCGGGAGCGCGTATTTCTTTAGTCCTTTGTTCACGTTAATTTTAGTAATTTATTTCATGCTTAATGTGCTTTACAGTTTCACACTGAAACATGTGGTGATTATCGACATTATGCTTATCGCCTCAGGGTTTGTCCTTAGGGCAATCGGTGGTGCGGTCATTATTCATGTGCCGTTTACGCCTTGGTTTTTGCTGTGTGCGATGCTTTTGTCGCTTTTTCTGGCAATCGGCAAGCGGCGCCATGAGATGGTGCTTGCAATGGAGTCGGGCAGTGAACACCGAAAAGTGCTTGATGATTATTCGCTTCCCTTTCTTGACCAGCTGATTGGCATTGTCACTTCAGCCACGATTGTGAGCTATGCGGTATTTACATTTACCGCGGGTGCCACGACGCATTTGATGTGGACGATCCCGTTTGTCATATACGGTCTGTTCCGTTACTTATACTTAGTTCATGTGAAACAGAAAGGCGGCGCGCCGGAGAAGGTGTTGCTTGAAGACAGGCATATATTAGTCACCGTCGGACTGTACGTTATCAGCGTGATGACTATATTAACTTTATTCGATTAACAGGATGTGAAAGCGATGATAAAGCCAGTTAAGAAACAAATGGCCGGCTGGGGCAACTTTCCGAAGCACACCGGTTTTGTGTATCAGCCGGAAACGGTACAGGATATTCAAGCGATTCTTGACGACAATGATTCGAGTCAGATCGCGTACGGCCTCGGGCGAAGCTATGGGGATAATGCCCTGAACGAAAATAACGGCATGCTCGTGCTCGATCATTTGAACCATATGCTTGCATTTGATGCTGATACGGGACTGTTGACGTGCGAAGCGGGCGTCTCGCTCAGTGAGATTATTGACGTCTTTTTGCCACGCGGTTTTTTTCCGCCGGTAACACCGGGAACGAAGCTTGTGACCGTCGGCGGCGCGATTGCGAATGACGTGCACGGGAAAAATCACCATACAGACGGTACGTTTTCCGAGTTTGTAAGCAGCTTTGATCTACTACTTGCATCGGGGCAAGTTATGACGTGCAGCCGGGACGAAAACGCGGATGTTTTCTGGGCGACGGTCGGCGGGATCGGACTGACCGGGATCATTGTCAGGGCAACGATTCAGCTGATGCGTGTTGAGACGTCCCAGATTAAAGCAACGTATGAGAAAGCAGACAATCTTGATGAGGCATTTAACCGATTTCAGGAAAATGATGCAAACTACAAATACTCGGTCGCCTGGATCGACTGCCTGAGCACGGGTGACGCGCTCGGCCGCTCGGTCCTGATGCGCGGTGATCACGCTGAGCGAAGCGATTTGGACAAAGGGGTGCGCGACCCGCTCGCACTTCCGAAAAAACCCGGGCTGAAAGTGCCGATGAACGCGCCGTCGTTCGCGTTGAATTACTGGAGTATTTCGGCGTTTAATCAGCTCTACTATAAATCGTATAAAAATGAATCGAAGCTTGTCGATTTGACGTCGTTCTTCCATCCACTTGATGCGATCGGTGACTGGAACAAACTGTACGGGAAGAACGGCTTCGTGCAGTACCAGGCGGTGTTTCCGAAAGATAATGCGCCGAAAGAAGGCATTCGACAGCTTTTGCAGAAATTAAGCAGCGAAAAACGTTCATCGTTTCTTGCTGTGTTGAAAAGCTCAGGAAAAGCAAACGACGGACTCTTGTCGTTTCCAATGGAAGGGTATACGCTCGCGTTGGATATTCCGATTAAGCGAGGGCTCTTTTCGTTCCTGAAAGAGCTTGATGACATCGTTGTGTCGTTTGGCGGCCGCGTTTACTTGGCGAAAGATTCCACGCTTGATATCGAAACGTTCCATAAGATGTATCCGAACTGGGAGGAATTTATGGCGGTCAAACAGCGACTCGACCCTGAGGGGCGTTTTTCCTCCTCCATGTCACGAAGACTTGGACTCGGTTAAAAAATTTATGAAGTGACGGGGTGTTATGTATGCAGACAGTGCTTGTCCTTGGCGCAACCTCTTCGATTGCACAGGAAACAGTAAAGCGGCTTGCGGCCAAAAAAATGAACCTGATTCTTGCCGGCAGACGGACGGATCAGATGGAAACGATGAAAAGCGATTTGGAAATCCGCCATCAAATTAAGGTGTCGGTCAGAGCGTTTGATGCACTCGATTTTGACGGGCACGACGCATTTTTTAACGACGTCGTTGATGCGCACGGCGGCATTGACGGTGTATTGCTCATGTACGGCGCGATGGGTGATCAACTTGAAGCTGAAACGTCATTTGTCGAAACCCGTCAGATGATTGATGTCAACTACACGTCTGCTGTGTCGATTTTGAATATCGCGGCGAATTATTTTGAAGCGAAAAAGAGCGGCTTTATCGGCGCGGTATCATCGGTTGCGGGCGACCGCGGGCGGCAGAGCAACTATATTTATGGTTCAACGAAAGCCGGCTTGAGCGCGTATTTGCAAGGGCTGCGCAATCGGCTGCATAAGTCAGGCGTGCAGGTACTGACGATTAAGCCGGGGATTGTTAATACGAAAATGACGTACGGTACGGTCGATGACTCACCGCTCCTCGCTGAACCGGACAAGGTGGCACGCGATATTGACCGGGCCATCACGCGGCGCCGGAGCGTGCTGTATACACCGTGGTTCTGGCTTGTGATTATGCTCGTTGTTAAATTGATTCCTGAATGGCTCTTTAAACGGACGGATCTGTAATGGCACATGATGAAAATCTGTCATCAAGCCGGCTGATTCCCCGGCTAATGATCGGACTCATATTTGGCATCATTGTCGTTGCTGTGTTTCTCTTGTTGGGCGATTTGCAAAACGTATCCGGCGTGATGACTGAAATGCCACTTTCCTTTTTAGGCCTGGCATTTCTTTTTACGTTTCTCAGTTATCTGATGCGGCTGTGGAAATGGCATGCATTTTCCAGATGGGCGGCCTTTCCTGTCGATTTGAAAGAAAATGCGTCGATCTTTTTTATCGGTTTAATGATGTCGATTACACCGGGAAAAGCGGGCGAGCTGATCAAGTCCTACTTGCTGCGGCGAAAAAGCGGTGTCCCGTTTGCCAAGTCGGCGCCGGTCGTTGTTTATGACCGGCTGAGTGATTTGCTCGCAATGCTGGCGCTGATTGGTGTTGGACTGCTCGCGTATCCGGCTGGTGTGCCGTCGGTTATTGTTGTCGTCGCAGGCGTCGTTGTGTTCTTTTTGATGCTTGGACGCCAGCGGCTTGTTGCACGTGTGATTGATTGGGTGACCGGTCCGCGGCGGTTGAGACGATTCCGCGTGTCACTAAATGATTTTTACCGGCAGATGCTGTTTTTTATGCAGTTCCGTATTTTAAGCTTTTCGTTTGGCCTCAGTGTTGTGGCCTGGTTTTTGGAATGCGTGAGCCTGTATGTGATTATTCACGCGCTCGGTCTCGACGTGTCGTTTATCGCAAGCATTCTCACGTTCAGTCTCGGCACACTCGCCGGTGCCTTGTCGATGATCCCCGGTGGGCTTGGTGTCGCTGAAGGAAGCATCACCGGTCTGCTGATGTATTTTGGCGTCGCGGGCAGCATGGCGATTACCGTTTCGCTCATTATCCGGTTTGTCACCCTCTGGTTCGGCGTCATTCTTGGTATTATTGTATTCTTTGTTAAACGTAAGACCTATTTTCCCGGTTGAGGGGGGACTGACCCCGGTGAAGGGCGCGTTCCCGTGAGGGGGGGCTGCCCCCCCTTAAGAAAGGAGTGTTTTTTTCGTTGCCTTATTTTCTCGCACCATTAATTGGCTGGGTGGCGTCCGGCGTGTTGAAGTTTGCCATTCATTTTTTCAAATATGGAAAAGACGCTGCCGGCCATATGGGGAACGGCGGTTTTCCAAGCACCCATACGGCAACGGTTTCGTCGGTCGCTTTTCTCATCGGTTTTGGTGAAGGGTGGCTGTCATCGGCGTTTGGCGTTGCCTCGGGGCTTCTTGCGATTGTGATTATTGATGCAACTGGGCTGCGAATTAATGTCGGCAAGCAGGCAGCCATTGTCAACCGCATGAATAACGGTGAAAAGGATTATGAGCCGTTGCGTGAGCGCATGGGGCATTCGCTGATTGAAATTTTTGGCGGGCTGGTGCTCGGGCTTGCGGTTGCTGCTGTTCTGTACGGGCTGTTTGGCTTATGGGGGTGGCAGGTGTGAAACGCTTGATGACACCTGATGTGTTTTGGCTCGCCGTGTTGTTTATTTTATATAGCGGGGCACTTTTGGTTCGTGCCGCGTTTGACCCTGAAGGATATGTCACTTCTGACTCCGCCCACTACATGCAGCTTGCTCAAAATTTATTGAACGGTGATGGCTTATCGACCGCGAATTATGTTGAAGGTATGAGCACCTATTTTGCTACGTGGCCTGTGGGCTACCCCGTCTTGATAGCGATTGTGTCGTTTGTGACGGGGCTTGGTGTGTTTTGGGCAGCTAAAGTGGTGAATATCATTTTTCTTGCGCTCTGTTTTGTCGTGCTGCAGCGGCTTTTTAAAGAGCGCTCAGCTATCGTGGCGTTATTGTTTTCGATTAGCACGGTCAGCTACTTATTTGTCCATACATGGTCGGAAGTGCCGTTTTTATTCGGGCTTCTCTGGCTTGTTTATGGTCTGGCACGCTATATTGAAACGGAGAAACCCCGGTATATCGTCCATTTATTTTTCGCATCGTTATTTTTATTTCTAATGCGTTATATCGGATTGATCGGCGCGGGCATTGTCGGGCTGCTCGGTTTTTATTATTTATTCCGGAAAAAGTGGCGGCCGACGCTGTTATGCTGGTTCAGCGGGAGCGCCGTGATTATGATGGCAGGCGTTTATCTGTTGATCAACTGGGTACAGACCGGCAAGATGACAGGTGTTGAGCGCGTTCCGAAGGCCGAAACTGGCGCTGAGTTTTATGAAATGCTGCGCGAGGCTGTTTCGACTGAGTGGGATTTATTTACGATTGAGTTGGGCGAGGCGAGTCTTTACTGGACGTTTGGGCTGATTTTGGCTGCGTTGATGTTCTTTACCAGGATTAAACATTTGCGGGCGTTTCTGCAAGTGCTCAGGGGCAATTTTCTCGTTCCGGGGCTATTTTTGTTTGTTGGATCGGTGTATTTTATTGCGATTGTTGCAATGCGCTGGACAGCATATTTTGATGCATTTAATTTCAGGCTTCTCGGACCTGCGACGTTCATGTTTGCGTTATTTTTCGTCAGCTGGGCGGCGGGCGTTGAAGGAAAGACATGGACAGCGTGGAAGCGGGCGCTCGTCGTTATTTTCGGTGTGACTTTTATTGTTAATGTCGGTCAGCCTGTTTATATGGCCATCACATCAGACGAGCCGACTTATAAGGAAACGATCGCAGAAGTTGAAGAAACTTATCGTGCGATTCCTGAGGCGAGTATCGTTGCATTTGAAAATGTCCATGCACGGTATTTGCGCATGGACATTCAATTTGTGAAAGTACACTTCCGGCCGTATTTCGCCGAACCCGAATCCATTGATGACTTCCGCGAGCGCATCACCCCGAACAGTGCCGCGGGGGCCTATTTACAGCGAAAATCACTCAAAGGCTACGACTACCACAAAACCTTTGACAATAAGATGGGACAAGGGGACGGGATCTTTGTCCCCCTGGGACAGTGAGCCCGTCCCCTTGTCCCTTTTCACCTTAATGGGGTCCAGGTGGATTTTTTTTCGCCTTTTAAATATTTTATCATTCCGATAAAGCTGGCAAATATGGTGACAAAAAAATAAAAAGGAATTGTCAGCAATTTGATATTCGTTCCCATTTTAATGGTTACATACCCCATGATAACTAACACATAAAATAAAAGCTGCAGGAAAAGCGATAAGGCATATAAGCCATTTTCGGGAAGCAAGATTATATTTGTCGCCAGCAATCCGATCAACAGCACGACTGAAAGCCACCTCAAGAGTTTATGGGAGAACAACTGCATGATGGTGAAGGGTTTCTTTCTTACGTTCACAAATTCTTTAAGCATGTATGAAATGCCCCGAAAACCACGCGTCACCACCCGTACACGCATGCTGAACTCATCTCCTGTATTATCGGTAGGCTCCTCATATGCCACTGCATCTGTTTCATATACAGCTCGATAGCCACTGTTGATGACACTTATCGGCTGTACAAAGTCTTCATTAATCGCCTCATCTTTTGGCTGGGTATATAACTTTTTCCTCATAGCATACATAGACCCTGAAGCGCCCATGACAGAGTTAACATTGCTTTCCATTTTTCGGATAAACGTTTCGTAATTCCAATAGAAGCCCTGTCCTTCTGATGTTTCAGTATCCCGCGCAGCATATCTTAATTCACCAACGACTGCCCCGACCTTTTCATCATAAAAATTCTTTGCAAGATGTTTAAGCGCGTCAGCCGAAAATAACGAAGTCGCATCCGAAAAAACAATGATATCCCCGGTGCTTTGTTCAACCATGTTTTTCTGTAAAGTGATTTTGCCGGTGTTATGCTTTTGATCGTATAACTGTATACCATTCTTGTGATATTTTTTCACAATGGCGCTTGTCCTGTCTGTTGAGCCGTCTGAGCCAATAATCACTTGTAATTTCTCTTTCGGATAAACTAAACCTAAGAGGTTGTTTATCTTTTCTTCAATATGTTTTTCTTCGTTATAAGCCGAAACTAAAACACTGATATTTGGATAGTATTCATTTCTTCTCACCGCATTTTTTTTAACCTTGCTCAACATGAAAAGTAAGAAGGGATATCCAACATACGTATAGACTAAGAGACAGAAAAAAAGCCAAAAAAACACTTCAATGATTAAGATTAACATAAAACCACCATTCCATTGTTTGTGCTGTAGTCAGCAGAAGCCCTTCTGCGGCGTTGTGAATTCGCTAACGTTATTAAAGACGCCAGTAACTGTATCCCATGTGCTCTGCGGCTGATTTATCAAAAATACTTTTAACGTCAATCATCACTTTCTGATTATCGGAAGAATCACCAAAAAACTTATCGATCTCCTCCCAATCCAGACCGGCGAACACCTCATGCGCCACCGCAAAAACCAGGCAGTCAGCATTTCTTATAGTCTCCAACTCAGTCAGCTCGACACCGTATTCGCGGTTTGCCTCTTCTTTATCAGCCTCAGGATCAACGACCAATGGCTCAACCCCATATTCTTTAAGCGAGGCTATAATGTCAATCACCTTTGAATTTCGAATATCAGGTGAATTCTCTTTGAACGTTACCCCAAAAATAACGACCTTTGCTTGTTTTACTACCATATTAGCCAAAATTAATTGCTTAATAATAGCGTCAGCAATAAATTTACCCATACCGTCATTAATCTTTCTTCCCGACAAAATAATCTGGCTGTGATAACCCAATCTTTCTGCTTCATACACAAAGTAATAGGGATCAACGCCTATACAATGTCCACCAACAAGACCAGGTGCGAACTTCAACGCGTTCCACTTCGTATTCATTGCATCCAAAACATCTTTTGTATCAATTCCCATGCGATCAAACACCATAGCAAGCTCGTTCATAAATGCTATATTGATATCACGCTGACTGTTCTCAGCCACTTTGGCCGCTTCTGCTACTTTTATGGAAGTCGCTCGATGCACACCCGCTTCAATCACTAATTCGTATAACTTGGCGATTTGCTCCAAACTGTTATCGTCCATGCCCGAAACGATTTTGGTTATTGTTTCCAATGTGTTTATTTTGTCACCCGGGTTAATTCGTTCGGGGGAATAGCCAACTTTAAAATCGATGCCGCTCGTAAGCCCCGACACGCTTTCTAGAATGGGAATACAAATATCTTCCGTAACCCCTGGATAAACCGTTGATTCATAGACAACGATTGATCCTGCAGTCAAGTTGCGTCCTACCGTTATACTTGCTTCTTTAACAGATGCAAGGTCTGGTGTTTTATCCGAATTAATCGGGGTTGGAACAGTAATAATATGAAACTTTGCACACCTAAGTTTCGCTTCTTCTGACGTAAATTCGACTTGAGATTGATTCAAAACATGATGGTCTACCTCACCAGCAGGATCGATACCTGATTTATATAAATCTATTTTCTTCTCATTTACATCGTAACCAATAACATTTACCTTTTCAGCAAGGGCAACAGCCAGTGGCATGCCAACATAGCCCAGACCGATAACAGCGACACTCTCTTCTTTATTGATTATCTTTTCGTATAATTCCATGTGATACTTCCTCACCTTCATTCGCGCTTTCAGGATGCGGGCTTATAAATCAATTTGTTTTATTATAAATCATGTCAAAATAAACCTTCTCCATTTGTACAACGTTGCGGGACCACGCGTAGTCATTCCGGACAAATTCGCGGCCTTTACTGCCCATCAGCCTTCTTTTTTCCTGATCCATTACCAATCGGGCAAGTTTGTTTACACTGTCATCTACATTGTCCGGTTCAACCATAAAGCCGGTTTCTTCGTCTTTAACCACCTCTGGAAGCCCCCCTACACGACTAACCACCACAGGCACTTCACATGCTGAAGCCTCAAGCACGGCAACACCGAAACTTTCACTTCTGCTGAATGCACAATAAACATCCAATTGATTGAGGTATTGCGGTACCTGGTTATTGGGGACAGCCCCGACAAACTCAGTTATATGGCCTATTTGCAGTTTTTCTGCCAATTGCTGAAGTTCTTTGAGGTCCGGTCCTTCCCCGACAATCATTAATCTTATTTTTCCTGCGATATCATCAAAGTGATTTGATCGCAGGTATGCGATTAGTTCAGCTGTCGCTTTAATTAATGTATCAATTCCATAGACATGTTTCAGACGTTTGATCGTCCCTATTACAATTGAATCATTGGTTTTTGGCTCTCCGGGTTTAAATAAATTCAGGTCAATCCCAAACGGAATAACATCTATTGAAGATGCCGGTTTGACGAATTTTTCCGTTTGGGTTTTCATCGCGTAACTCGTCGAAGTGATTCGGTCTACGAAGGCTAGATTTTTGCGTATTATCGATTCATTGCGCCTGCTTTGTTCCGGGAACAGATACACATCACTTCCCCACACGGAAAGCAAAGCGGGTTTATAATTAACCAACCTTGCAAGTGTTCCATATCCAGTGGCATAATGCACGTGAAGCAAATCCGGTTTAATCTTTTTTACCAGAATTGCCGCTTCTAACCAATTTGCATAGTAACCAACAGGTGCAGGGACTTTTAACTTATGGACACTGACTCTGTAATCGATATCGTGCAATGTGGTATCGTGCATGGTGACAAGATGAATATCGTGCCCGCGATTGACCATGGCGTTAATCCAGCGAACTGCATGACTCGACTCCACTTCTGCCAAAAAACAAATCTTCAATTTACATTTCCCCGTTCTATAAATCATAAATATTATTATAACACTAAAAGGAGTATATCCGGCACCCACCGGTCTTTCTCGGTATAAATCCAACTTTAAATTAGTATACTAGTCTGCCTGTCACGCGTTAATTCACTATTTATTTAACAAGTTTTAATCCGGTGGCAATCGTTATGAGCGTTATCATACCGCCCAAAAGCAAGGAAAGCCATACTGCCGCTATATCTATGAATGACACCAGCCAGAAAATCACCAGCACCAAACTGACAAATGATAATAACCGAACCAGATATGCCCTTGAACAGACAATTAATTGAAGCTTAATCTTTGCAAACAGAATGAGTAACAGCATGTTGATGATGGTACTTACCACGGTACCAATTGCGATAGCAAATGCGCCCCATTGATCGATGAATAATGAAATGACCGCTATATTGATTCCAAATACGGAAATAATGCTTAAAATATTTGGCAAAAGCGTACGTTCCAACGCATAAAAAAAGCGCGTTACATATGTATTTAAGGCAAGACTGAAAATTGATAACGAAAAAACCTGCAGCAGCGGATACGTTACATTGGTCGACTCCTGACTAAAGTTACCATACTGAAAGATAAACGTAATGACATCTTCAGCATAAAAAAAGATAAATATACTTGCAGGTATCAAAAGTAAGGTCAACATCCGAAACCCTTTTTTATATGCCTGGTTTATTTGTTGAAAATCACCATCAGCGGCGGATTTTGCCAGCATGGGATAGACAATAGTTGTGACACTAGTCATCAATACGCCCTGAGGGAACTGGGTCATTTTTGATGCATAATTAATCGCTGCAATTGCGCCATCATCGAGACCAGCAGCAAAAATGCGCTGAATTATCAAGTAGAACTGAAGAGTAGCCCCGCCCAATATTAGCGGCATGGCCAATTTAACAAGTCGCTTCAGTTCGGGGTGTTTAACGATTTTAAAACGAAGGGGCACTATCTGCTGCTTTTTTATTTGATAAATAAGGAGAAGGAACATGAACAACGCACCAAGTGTCGCACCAAGTGCATACGAATATTCCTTCAATATTGGGGTCAAACTAACCCCTATAAACAGATAGACACCGTTAAATATTAACGCAGCAAACGAACTGTATCTGTAGTTCTCATGAACATTATGAAGACCGCTGAGGACCATCGACACTACTAAAAACAAAGTGGCGGGCGCTGTCACCAGGAATAAATGCGTTGTTAGTGTCAGGGCATCCTCCGACATACCGGAAAAAAAGAGTTTCATCCAAAATCCGGGGAAAATCATAAACAAAATGGTCGTGGTTCCCACTGTTAAACAGAGAAATGTCATTAGAGTTTGAACAAAGTCATGTTTTACAGTTCTGTCCAGCTTGCTGTAGACAGAAATAAAGGCTGTGGTAATCGCGCCCCCAAGGACGACATATAGAAAGTTTGGAATGGTAAAGGCTGTTATTATACCATCAGCTTGATAGCTTGTTCCATATTGGTAGCCAATCGTTAATTCTCGGGCAAACCCAAACAGCCGAGCAAAGATATTAATGATCGTAACGGCCCCTAATAGTTTTAAAAACCGCGAATTAAACATATGAACACACTTTCTGCCATTCCTGCGAGTGCTATTACAAATATAAGAGCTTTGTATGTATCACTGGTTTAGCTCAGTTTCTCCGTCCTTTATTATCACACAGCCTTTTTATCGCGACGCTTATAAATGCGCTTAAGCAATTCCGCACCATTCGACTGCTTGCCTCTCATCCTATCTGCAATCGCTGTAAACCGCTGCAATGCAACGTTCCAATCTTTATCCAGCTTGTGGTAAAGATTTAAAAATAAGTCATCCCGCTGATTGAGACGGTCAATCGGCAATACAAATTCGCTGCAATCAATCATATCCATAAAATCCTGAACTTTATGATGGTATGCGACAGCAATAATCGGGGTATGTGCCACCAGGGATAAAATTAATGAATGCAACCTTGTACCGATTACCAAATCCTGCTTGTTAACCAAGTTCAAGATTTCGCGGTAATTGATACCTTGATCAACTAATGTGCATCTGTCCTTGTAGACCATCAGTTCTTTAATGTCTTTTGTTACTTCTGTGTCAAATGGATGCTTGGTGGAAAAAAAGTTAACCCCTGCAGAAGGGTTGGCGTGTAATAGGGAATCTAGATTATGCGCCATCCCATTGATATAATCAGTGTACTTTTTCCTGTCTTCCACTGGCCAGTAGCTTTTATTGTAAAAGGGTACTGCTGTTACACCAATTTGGAATCCTTCTTTTTTTTCCTCGGTTTCATTTGGCGGTTTAACATAAAACGCCGGATCTGAAATCACATATATCGGCTCTTTAACGCCAATGGACTGTAATAAGTCTTTTGATTTCGGGTCACGTACCGTAACAAGTTTTGCCATATTTCCAAGCGATTTTAGAATCTGCTTGCCGGCAAAAGATGAAATCGGGCCGGCCCCGGCACCATATATCACTACAGGTGTTTTAGTCAGTCTTGCAAGCCAACCGTACATGCCGATAATAATTGGACCATTTTTATAAAGGTCCATTAAGATGCCGCCGCCTCCAATGATGAGAAGGTCAAGTTTCTTAATAATAGGTTTATTCTTTATCACTGTTGCAATCAGTTTCATTGGATCGCTTTTTCGCTTTTGGAAAAGCGGAAAAGATTGAACACCATGTTTTTGCTCAATTTGATCCGGTTTATTGGAAAATACAATAATCTCTTCCCTGTTAATCTTATAGGTTTCGTCCAGCTGAACTAAAATACCCTCAAGAATGGCATCATCACCTTGATTATCATTGCCGTAGTTACCTACAATCCCAATCGTCATTACTATTTCATTCCTTCCAAGCTTATAACAAACGTTAAAATGATCTCTCCTGCGTCGAATTAACCAAAACAATGCAATGGGATTTATTAAATCGTCAGCCCGTTCCAGTATTCTGTAAAACGATTAATTGACGCCTATAATTGAAGAATTATTACAGCGACCGTTTCGGTATACGATAATACATTATACCATGAAACAACGCCCCAATCCTACATTCGTATATGTGAAAATTTTTTTCTCAAAAAATTATCGAGGCGAATGCTGACAAAAAACGAGAAGGCCCTCTAACATAAATGCATGTTTATCACAGCAAGTATATCTAGAAAGAGCCTTCTCAAATTGGGTGGGACAAGGGGACGGGATCTTTGTCCCCCTGGGACAGTGAGCCCGTCCCCTTGTCCCTAGTTTTTCATGGCTTTGAAGACAAAGGTTGCGAATTGGCCGCGTGTGACGTTTTCGTATGAGCGGAAGTTTTCAGGCACTGATGTGATGCCGTGATGAGCGAGCAGCTGCACATTTCGTTTGTGATCAGGTGATACGCTGCTCAGCTTTATGTCAGTATAGCCTTCTGCATCCTCAAGATCAAATGCTTCTGCAATGACCGTTGCCATCTGTTCACGTGTCAACGGCTGATCCATAAACTTCCCATTGCTTCCTCTGAAAATGCCTGCTTTATAGGTTGCTGCAATTTGATCTGCATACATGTGCGAGCCATCAATATCATCAAAGTTTCTTAAAACGCCGTCAACATCATCCGGAATTGGCAGGTCCAATGTGTTTGTGAAAATGACTGCCGCATGCGAACGCGAAAGTGACTCGCCCGGGCGGAATTCCGCACCGTCTTCAGTCGGATAACCGTTAATCACACCCATGTCCACCAATTCATAGATAGTGTCAAAATGACTCGATCCCGGTGGCACGTCATTAAACATGGTGTTTGCAAACTGTTCAACGTGTCTCTCCTGAATCCAGACGCGTTTACCGTTCAACATACCACGGTACCACGTCGTGCTGCCGACCTCTTCTGTCAAGTCAACTTCGAATTTTTCCCCTTCCATCGTCGACAAATCAGGATAAACTTTATCTTTTTCACCGCCCCAGGCCAGGGAATAAGCCGATCCGGAACCTTTTACAGCTTTGATTTTATCTTTGCTGTCGATACCAGTGTGAGATTTAACATTAATATCTCTGCTGTTCACCCAGCCGATGACACCCTCACCGCGTTTATGATGGTCACTGATCAAATAATATGTCTGGCCGCGCAGTTTGCCTTGTTGTTTAATAAAATAAACATGGTCTGAGTACGTCTCGCCGGCTTTTTTGTAGTTTTGATTGTCTTCCGGATCGCCATAGATTGGATCTTCTTCTGATTTAATTTTACCAAGCTTGCTCGTATTTTCGGTCTGCATACCCATATCATTCAATTTTGCATAAACCAGACGGGCAAACGCAGCCCAGTCATAGCCGTAGCGTTCAAAATATCCATGCGGATCAACGTGGTTGGTGCCACCGAGATACCTTGACACTGCTTCATGCGACCAAAGCGTGCCTTCACCATCCCACTCTGCATTATCATAGCCAAGGTTGTATTTGTACAAAAGGCCGGCGATATATGTAGCATAGTTATTAATCGAACGGATGAATTGGTTTTTATTATCAACACGGACAAGCTCCACGTGAATGAAGCGTTCGTTGGCTACAGGCCCGGCGCCCCACGCAGCGTAGTTTGTCGGGTGGACCTCAATGACACGCTCATGATCGACAAATGCATGGACAAACGCATTTTGATAGTTTCGTGACATGTAAGAGATTTCACCATCGATGGTAGAGTAATCATTCGCCGTTTCGTGGGCGACAATCCCCTCGGGTCCGGTGAACCGGTAGCCGAATTTCGGCAAATGATGGAGGTGATTGTATTCTGTTTGAGCTGCGGACAGACCGTTGTTCAATATGTAATTATTAATATATGAACTCTCCTGCAGGCTGATGTTGCGTTCTTCTTTTTCATTATCTTCTTCCGGGTCGTAATGTTCCTCTGCTTCCGGGTGTTCTGTCTCGTCCTCTTCTATTTTCCCGTCGCGCCACGATTCAGGCACATATTTCAATTCCTCTTCAGTTAATTCACTTATATCGATGCCGTGGACTTCGGTACCTTCTTCAATCTCCTGTTTGTTCGGTTCCTCAGAATGATCGTCAGAACCGGATTCGTGTGCTGAGAACTGAAGCGGAACTGACAAAAAACTTAAAACAGCTATAAATGCAATGATGACTGACCTTCTCATAATCTATATACTCGCCCCTTTTAGATACTTTTCTTATATTAATATAATATATCAAAAGCCAACATATTCCAATATCAAATCTCAAAATCTGCTAAAATAGGAACTGGGACAGGGGGACGTGATCGCTGTCCCCCTTGACGTGTATGAAAGCGCGGAGCCCCGGCAGCACTATATTACAAATAGATTACAAAACACCTTGGAGTCTATTATTTTCGACAACGCTCATGCTATAATTATCTTACGCTATTACATGGGGGTAATTTCCATTGACAAATAAACGAATCTTTATGTCCGTAACTGCAAGTGCCTTTATCGCTTCGGCATTATTCGCTGCCGAGGATGCAGAAGCAGCTTCATATAAAGTTAAGAGCGGTGATTCATTATGGAAGATTGCTCAGCAGCATAACACAAGCGTCGGCGAGTTAAAGTCACTGAATGGCTTATCGAACAATATTATTTTTCCGAATCAAGTCCTGGAAACGTCCGAGGCTAAGCAGTTAGCCGATTCATCGAGCAAGGGTGACGCCAGTTCGGATGGGTCCAGCAGTTCCAACGGGAGCAGTGGAAGCGGGAAGTCTACATACACAGTCAAAAGCGGGGATACCTTAAGCAAGATTGCTGCACGACATAATATTTCACTTTCCGACTTAATGAAATGGAACAACCTTGATTCTTCACTGATTTATCCTGGCGATAAATTTATCGTTTCAAAAGGTGGTTCCAGCGGTATTTCTGACAGCAGCGCAGATTCAAGCGCGTCGGATGAGCGTGCCAGTGTTGGATCTGATAGTGGGTCCGATGGCTCTGATGGTGGCTCCGGCAGCGGGGCGAGCAGCGGATCGAGCGCTCAGTCAGGCGATGTCTACACCGTTAAATCGGGGGATACGCTATCAGCCATCAGCAGAAGTCAGGGCGTTTCCGTCAGTCAATTGAAGAGCTGGAACAATCTATCATCGGATTTAATTTTGGTTGGCCAAAAGTTGAGCATCGGTTCTAAGGGGTCGCCTGAGTCAGAGTCCACCAAAAAAGAGACAAGCTCAAGTTCAAACAGCAGTTCTTCTATTGATGCAGAATATAACGTCAATAAATTGATCAGTACAGCACACGGGCTGACCGGCACACCTTATGTTTGGGCTGGTTCATCACCGAGCGGCTTTGACTGTAGTGGCTTTATCCAATATACATTTAAAAAAGCAGGTAAAGACATGCCGCGCCGCTCAAGTGCAGGTTATTACAACCGTGCGCAATACGTGAACAACCCACAGCCAGGTGATCTTGTATTCTTTGAAAATACGTATTCCGGCGCGAACGGGATTTCGCACATGGGAATCTACCTCGGCGGCGGTGACTTTATTCACGCAGGATCAAGCGGCGTAACCGTCTCGAACGTGAACAACCCTTACTGGGAAAAACACTTCGACGGCTACAAACGATTCTATTAAAGTGGGACGAGCGGGACGGAGGGACGGGATCACTGTCCCCCGACCGCCCATCAATTTATAAGGTTTAGGGAAGCTTCCGGCTTTGGGCCGAAAGTTTTTTTGTATTTAATGGTGTTGGGTTTCGGAATCTTAAGGTTCAGGTTTGTTTGGTGGGTGTAGGAGGCGGACGGGTTTTAAATGGGGTTGAGCTGGGCGTTGTGGGGTTCTCGCTCGCTTCGGTCGGTATGCCGATCGGTTTGACATTGCCTTCGCTCGATACAGCGTTCCTTTAGCTTGATAACCATACAAGGCGGGACAGCGATCCCGTCCCCCTGTCCCTCTTAAAAAGAGGACGTTCCCGTTGCCCCGGTGTTAACCCCGGGGGACAACGATCACGTCCCCTTGTCCCTCTATTCTTCTTCTGGTTCGTCTTCTGTTGGTTCGACGAGGTAGTCGCCGGATACCCAGCCGGTGGTACCGTCAGCTTTTACTTTATACCAATTGCCGTTTTCGCCGATGACTTCAACTTCTATGCCATTTTCGTATTGCCCTGTTTTGGTTCCCCAAGGCCATTCTCGTACGTTAAGCGTATCGCCATCGCCTTTCGTATCAACTTCATAGATTGTGCCTGCGTTAGTTTCGTCAATCGCATACTGATCTTCCCCGTATGGTCGAGGTGAATTAGCCGGCTGATTTTGATATTTCGGTACTTCGAATGTAAATGTATATTTATCGAGCAACCCGGTCTCTTCATATAAATCTTTTATTTTTCGGGCCTGAATTGTTGCCCATTGAACGTGTGTGGCATATTGCTTCCATGATTTTTGCGGATTCCACCGCATTTTATAAAGGGTGTCCCGGCCTTCACTGATATAGTCATCAACAATAAACTCAGCACCACCTAAGATAGCTTCTTCAGGTGAGAACCAACCCTCGTTATAAGCTTTTTTGGCCCCGGATTCATTGGCACTATCGTCGAATGCATTGACACCAAACATATTATAAGTTGTTTTGATATCTGTCAGGTTATCTTCATTCTTTTCGGTAACCAAATTCGGTTTGCCTTTTTCATTAAGCCCGACCTCGATGCCAGTTGAGAGCGCGGACGTTCCATTCCCCGTCTCATGCAAAGCATGGGCAATGAGATAAAGAACATTCGCACCGAGCTCCTGGCCGGCATCGATAAATGCGTCTCCCTGTCCTTCAAGCGTGCCTTTACCCCTCAGAACATCGCGATTCAATTCATCAGCTTCCAGCCCTGGTTCATAAGATAATTTGAGGAACTGAAAAAATTCATCATCGTTTTTATTAAAATTGCTCGGATTGGCATAATGCGCTACGAGTTCTTTAGTTGCTTTAAAGTCACCGGCGCCATCCACCTTTGCACTTGTTTGATCATTTACGGCATCAGAAAAATCTATATCAAACTGCGTTTCTATGTACTCATGACTCAACTCACCCGTTACTTTCATAGATTTATATAAAAATGTGGCAAATTGGCCTCTTGCAAGCGACTCGGCCGGACGAAAGTCTTCCAGTTGGTTGGTAATACCAAGGTTTGCAAATGTTTGTACCCGGTCAACGTGAGATTCGCTTACATTATCGAGATTGACTTCCACGTCCTCTTCACTTTCAAGTTCTGTAAGTTCAAGCCCCAGTACAAGTACTGTCGCCATCTGCTCCCGTGTTATCTCAGCAGCCGGATTAAACTGACCATTACTTCCTTTGAAAACGCCAGCCTTTGTTACAGCAGCGATCTGTTCAGCATACAAGCTGTCACGGTTTACATCATCGTAGATTCCCAGTGTTTGTTCAATATCAGATGGGATATCCAACTCCAGTGCCAGTGTTAACATAACAGCAACTTGCTGCCTTGTGACATTGTCGAACGTCCCAAATGATCCATCTTCATAACCATTTATGATGCCTTCCTTTGCCAGTGACATAACGCCCTCGTAGTGAGAATCGCCTTTTTCTATGTCACTAAAAGACGGATCTTCAGCAAACACAGCCCCTGGCATCGTCAATACGAGCACACCAGCAAGAAAACCTGCTGATAGCGTCTTCATAAATCGTGTTGTCAAAATATCGCACCTCCTAAACATTCTATTATCCATAATAATCTAAAACTCTATCAAATTAAAGAGCAGATATAACTAAATTTAGGGGGACAGGGGGACGCGAACGCCGTCCCTCTGTCCCCTTGTCCCTTTATTCAATGCTCTTTTGGGGGACAGTGATCCCGTCCCCTCGTCCCGCTATGGTGTCATGAACAGTTGTGTCCAGTAGGTGCGGTAAGGGCTCTCAGTATCTTCCACGTAACCGACGCCTATGTGAGTAAATCCTTCATTCAATATATTTTCACGATGCCCCTCACTGTTCATCCAGCTTTCCACTACTTGTTCAGGACTTCGCTGACCTGCCGCAATATTTTCCCCGGCAGTACGGAAACTGAAATCAAACTGTCGCATCATATCAAAAGGCGATCCGTATGTCGGTGATGTGTGGCTGAAGTAATTATTGAGTGCCATGTCACGTGATTTCCTGCGCGCAAGGTCACTCAATCGACTGTGCATTTCCAGCGGTTCCAGGTCCCTCTTAACACGCTCTTCATTAACAAGTTCCACAACTTCCTCCTCAGATGTGGAAGTGCTTATATTTTCGTCAGTCAGCATACCTGTAATCTTCATTGATTCATATAAGAAGGTGGCAAACTGGCCTCTGACAAGCATTTCAGCCGGCCGAAAATCATTAAGTTGTGTTGTGATACCAAGGTTTGCCAATGTTTGCACTCTTTCAGCATGTGATGGATCGACATTTTCCAAATATATATCAACATCACGATTGGTTTCATAGTCTTTGAGATTCAGTCCAAGTACTAGAACGGTAGCCATCTGTTGCCGGGTTATTTCATTAGTCGGTTTAAATTTACCATTGCTTC
Source organism: Lentibacillus persicus (assembly GCF_900112705.1). Classification (GTDB taxonomy): domain Bacteria; phylum Bacillota; class Bacilli; order Bacillales; family Amphibacillaceae; genus Lentibacillus; species Lentibacillus persicus. The sequence continues at coordinate 6,428 of NZ_FOMR01000005.1, read as the reverse complement.
CTTTAAAAATGCCGGCTTGTGTTACAGCAGCTATCTCTTCGGCATACAGACTGTTTTGATTAACATCATTGTAAATCTCTAACGTTTGATCAATATTGGACGGCGCCTCCAAATTCATTGCCAATGAAAGCATCACAGCAACTTGCTGCCGTGTTACATTATCAAACGTTCCAAACGACCCATCTTCGTACCCGTTTATTATTCCTTCTTGTGCCAGTTGCATAATGCCCTCGTGGTGCGCATCACCTTCGTCAACATCATTGAAATTGATGTTTGCCGCTGAAACGGCACCCTGCATTGTCAGCACGAGCAAAAATGCAAGAAATCCCGTTGATAACATCTTCATCCATCGTGTTGTCAAAATACCAAACCTCCTAAACATTCTATGGGGGGACAAGGTGGGACAAGGGGACGTGAACGGCGTCCCTCTGTCCCCCTGTCCCATTCTCATTCAATGCTCGTCGGGGGAGATGGGGACAGTGATCACGTCCCCCTGTCCCAGATCGCTTCTGCCCATTGTGGGTGGTCGATGAATGGGTTGCGGTTGCCTTGTTCGTCATGTATGGCATCGTTGCGGTTCATTTCGTAGGTGTCGACTGGGTCCTGCTCGTGCCAGTCGAGCAGGACGGAAAGTTTGCCGTGGTACGGTGCGCTGCCGTTTCCGGTTTGCTCGTTCAATTCGAGATCCACATAGTTGTTGCCTTCATAGCGCACCGCCATGTAAAACAGCATGCGGGCAACGTCACCTTTCACATCGTTCGGCGGTTCCCACGAGTCGCCGTCGCGCTTGCATTCGTCGCAATTGGTCACATCTGCCTCGCCGCCGTTATCGAAATCCAGATTGCCGCGCGAGCTGTTCACCTGCACGTCGGTCGGGCGCAAATGATGGATGTCGGTGCCGGGGCCGGTGCGCGTGCCGAAGTCCCCGTGCGACTTCGCCCAGACGTGCTCGCGGTTCCAATCACCGACCATACCGCCGTTTTTATCTTTTGAGCGTGACTCGCCGGAATAGAAAAGCCGTACGTTTTCCGGATTGTCCGGGTCTTCATCGGTTTCCCTCAAAGCCGACCACACCTCATCATACGACAGCTGGTCATGATCGGAAATGATCTCATGCAATGAATCTTTTAACGCATCGCCTTCTTTTCCGTATGCATCGTCATAATACGGATCGCCTTCCTGCGCCTCAGCGGTTACGGTAAATTCAGCCGAAACGGTTGCTTCGCCGTCATCAGCTGTCACCGTTACGTCATGTGTACCCTCATCCGGGCTGAACGTAAACGTTGAACCATCGATTGTGCCGTGCGTTGACGTGAAGCTGAGCGCATCACCATCGGGGTCGCTGAAATGATCGGTTAATTCAATCACCGTTTCACTCCCCGCTGCCATCGTCACATCATCGATTGGCTGCTCAAGAACCGGTGCACTGTTCACGATCGGAAAAGTCGGTGTGCCGAGTGATTCGCCATTTGAATCGGTAAATGTGATAGTCTCCGGATCAGCGCCGTTTTTATAGTCTATTTCCTGAATGCCCTCCGCTCCGCGTATTTCACTGAGATTTTCGCCGTTCACTTCGACTTCTTCAATTTCATAGCCGGCAAAGTCGACAATTGCGCCTTCATTTTCCGGATTGATTTCGATGCTTGTGGCCGCGAGTCCTTCACCGGTCAATTTGGCATAATCACCGGTGAGCGTCAGATCGCCTGCAATTTCAGATGACGCAGCCAAGCTGATCGCAACGCTTGGTGATGTTACAACCAAATCATTGGTCGTGAAATCTTTTAGCGTGAACGATTTTTCCGGAACGTTTGGCTCGGGTTCATCAGCGGCTAAATCAATCGCCGCCAGCACCGGATCGTGGTCGCTTGCACGCCCGTGCATGTCGGTGAAATCAGCATTGATATGCAGCACATCGACCTCAGAAGCATCTGCCAAATTGCTTGACACAAGAATGTGATCGAGCACCTGTGAGTTGCCTTGATACGTGTACGTGTAGCGCTCCGCTTCAGGCACATCGTCGATCAAGTTGGTCAAAACATCGCCTTCTAACATCTCCATTGGGTTGGAAAACTGGAAGTCGTTAAAGTCGCCCAACAGCACCACGTTGGCCTCTGAATTGTCAGCCAAAATATCGTCAACAAAACCGTTCACCACATTGGCAATTGCCATGCGCTGGTCTTCACTGCCGAGTTCAGGCGGCTGTGTGGAACCGAACAATGGCGTATCGCCCGATTTGGAATTCCAGTGATTGGCGACGACAACAACTTCTTCGCCGTTAAATTCAAACTGTGCCGCCAGCGGTTTGCGGCTGTCGTCAAACGCCTCATTCGTCGGATCGATGCGTCCCGGGTTGTGCGTCAATTTTCCGTTTTCATAGCCGATCGCCGTTGTCGCGTCACCTTTTGGCATGTCGTCAGCAAGTGAGACACGGTCCGGATTATACAGAAAACCGACGCGGATATTGGCATCCGGTGCACCACCGTCCTCGTTGTATTCCGGATTAATGTTGGCATAGTCGTAGCTGACACCGCCTGCTTCTTCAATTTCATCAATCAGCCGCTCGTAGCTTTCCGATGCATCGGCATCATCGGGGCCTGCGTCCTGGCCGTTATTGTCCTGGACTTCGGTGACACCGACAATGTCGGGACTTTCCATATCGTGTGCAAACGCCCGGGCCAGTTTTTCGGCTTTGGCGTCAGGTGTTTCACCGCTTGATGCGTTATTTGAAAAGTTTTCCAGATTATACGAAGCAACGGTTAATTCATCGTCGCGCTTTTTAATCGTTGTCGTTTCCGGTTCCGCGGGTCCGGCCGAATGAGCATTTTCCATATCGGCTAAATCCGCGTAAATTTTATAGTTTTGATAGCCGTAATTGACAACACCTGTCATCGGGCCGTCAAATGTGTCGCCGGTTGCAACTTTAAAATCACGCGCCTCGTAATTGTCATGCAATTTGAACTGGATGCGCCCAGGGTTTTTATCGTCTTCCGTGTGCAGCAGGCCGCCGTTGATCGTATCGGTCGACATTTCATCGAGCGTTGTGATCAAGTCACCGTGCTCTTGCGGGGCAACAGCTTTCAAATCACCCGTTTGCACACGCATGCCTTCAAGGCTTTCCCAAAAGTCAATCGCGTATTGCTCCCGGTCAAATTCATCAAACCCTTCGTCGCTCGCAATTTCATCGGGCAAATTTTCCTGGGTGATCTCAACCGGTTCAGGCAGGCCGGCGTCTTTTTCCAGCACATCAACCGCACCGCCCTGATCACCGCGTGCATTAATCTGGGTGACCGGCAAGTCGGTTTCGGACGCATCGGAATAACCGTCGATATGGTATTCATCAGCGGTTCCGTTCACGCTCACCAAATCGCCGATCGAGACGTCAGCTTTCTCGTTTCCTGTGTACACGACAAGCCCTTCTGATGTCGCGGGGTTGTCGTCTGTTTGATCGTCGGGCGTCTGAATGTGCAGGTAGTTGCCGCCATTTAAGTCATAAATGTAGGTGACAATGCCTTCCACATTTTCGACGTGCTGCCCGACCATTGGCGACGCGTGCCCGTCACCTTGAATATCGTGAATTTGCACGCCTTCTTCCGCGTCATAGACCGAGTAGTCAAATGTTTGGACCGGACTCGGGTCGCGATCATCGTGGGTTGCCGCAGCCCGGATGGTCACATCGTCATTGACCGTAATCGGCTCCTGATAAAGCGTGCCATTTTCGAGCGGATCATCGCCATTCGTTGTACAGTAAATAGCTGCACCCTCGGTTGTCGTTGAGAGTTCGACAGCCGTGCCTGAAGGGATCGTGCCAGCTTCAGGCGTTGCGGTCACAGGCTGAACGACCGAATCATCCGCCACAATGTCAGCGGTGTCGCGCGGCAAAATTTGATAATCGCCGTTAAATTCCTGCACGATGCCTGTGATTGAATCGTAAGTCGCACCTTCAGTCAGCCCGAGTGCTGCATTTTCATCACGCACGAGAAATTCCGCCGTGCCATCGGTTGCGGTGTAGTTAATCCAATTGCCGCCATCGTTCGCGGTCTCGAGCGTCACGTTATCGACGCGCGCCAGCTTCGACTCATTTTCTTCATTCAGTTCCGCCCCCGTGAGTTCGATGGGGTCAGTCCCCTCTCCCTGTACCGGGGCTTCGGTAAGTGTCGGGTTCTGCAGCTGCAGCAGGCCGTTATATTCGCTGAGTGATCCGCTGACAGTGATGCGGTCACCTCGTTGCACGTCGAGGGCCGATTTTGGATAAATAGCCAGCGCGGCCGTGTCATCCTGGATGTGGATGGTATTGTTCAACTCGGCTGTCACCGTTCCTTCAACCGTCACATCCCCCGTGCCTTGCGCGCGGGCTTCTGCGATTGTGAGCACGTCAGGCTCATCTTCCGGCGGGGGACTGTCCCCGAGGTCATGCGCGCCTAAATTTTCAAATGTATTCTGCGGGTGGTCGGTCCATTCGTCTGCGGGATCAAATGCATCGTCTGTGGTGGTGTCACCTGACGTCACAGATGGCTTGCGGATGAGCGTGACATTTTCACCCCACGCATCCTGCACACCGACCTGACCGAACGAATCGATAACGGTGTCGGATTCCTTGAGAACGATCGCGTCATCGCCGTTAAAATTTGTGACACTGTTGTTTTCCAGGTCGCCTTTTTCAATTAAAGCATCAGCCGCCTGCCCGTTATAGACTACATAGGCCTGTCCCTCTTCCAGCGTGCCGGAAAGATCAAGTGTCGCGTTCGCTTCACTATTGCCGTTACTGTAAAGTTCAACGGAATATTCAGTAAGATCGATCGCCTCACCTGTGCCATTGTAAAACTCGAGCGCTTTATTATAGCCGCTGCCTTCAACGTATTCTGACATGATCAAGCTCTCAGCTGCCGGTGCTTCAGCTGCCATTTGATAGTCGAATGTGTCTTTAAGCCCTGGCTGGCCGAAGTACGCGTCAAGATTCCCTGTCAGAATAACTTTTTCACCAGCCAATTCAGGGTGCTCGGCTAAATTTAAGTTATCCCGCACATCGCCGGACGGTAATTGCACCGGGAGAACATTGGCCGGATCGGTTTCGTTCGGGTCATCCGCCAAAGCCAAGTTGGTGCCGCTGTACGCCGCCGGGTCTGTTACGACCTTGGGGCCGTTCTGGAACGTGCCGACAATGTAGCCTTCAACACTCGCTTCTCCGCTGTTATTTTCAATCGCATCAGCGACCGATATTGTGCCGTCCGCCGCCTTGGCAATGCCGCCGGAAGCCGGTGTCAATAGACTCACTACCATAATGATGGTCAAAAAGATACTTGAGCTTCGTTGATACTTTTTCAGCTTCATGATTTCCTCCCCCATTCAAATCGCGTTATGTGCCGTCTCCCGAGTCGGTTCAAATCTCTGTGTCACCCAGCACCGTTATGCCGTTTAACATGAAGACGTTACCTTCGAGTTCTGTGAGATCCAAATCCCCTTCAACCGTAATAGTTGAAAAAGTCATATCGTCAGAAGCTGAACCGACGAGTGTCAGGTCGCCTTCAACGGTTGCATTTTCCAATGTCGTTGCACCCGTAATGTCGACTGTTACTGAAGTGGAGTGGGTCGTGTTGTTGAATTCTTCCGGGGTGAGGGTTACCGGCCCATCATCACCGTCGTCACCACTGCCGCCATCCCCTCTGCCGGGATTGTCATCCGAGCAGCCTTTACCCGGGTGGTCGCCGTTATGGCCCTTGCCGGGATGGTCGCCACTGTGGCCCTTGCCGGGATGGTCGCCACCGTGACCTTTACCGGGGTGGGTTGCATTTCCATTTCCTGGGTGGTGCCCATTGTTGCCGTTGCCCGGGTTATCATCCTTATTTCCGTTCCCGGGATTCGGACCGGGGCAGTCATTCCCATCTCTCGGGTGATCCCCATTCCACGGATTGTTGCCGGGGCCCCTCATCTTGCCCGGACTTTTTCCATTATTGAATGCAAATGTAAAAATTGGCGCGTTTGTTTCAAGCGCAAATGGATAATTCGCTGTGTGCTGCTTGTCCCATTGGATGATCGGCGTATCCCACGCATTGAATTGGGCCGCGTCGCTATACTGCTCGTTTCCATGACTTCCCTCGGTGCTGCCAACGAATAGTCAAGTCCATAGTTATGTGTAAATTGGGTTACAAGCTTTCAACCTTTAGTGCTCTTATGTGAATATTGATTTGGCAGGGTATGGGGCCGGCCCCATACCCTGCCAAATCGTCATTTTTTCTTGGTATGGTTGGGAACTCCGATAATATTTTTCTTTTGCTTCTGTTTTTCAGCCTCATCCATTAAGACGGCGCCAATCAATCGAAAGGCGGATTGGGTATTTGGAAAAATACGTATGACTCTTTCTCTTCGTCTCACTTCCTGATTCAAACGTTCCAAGGAATTCGTACTGTGAATAAAGCGGTGATATTTGACCG
>NZ_FOMR01000012.1:71008-98914 GCF_900112705.1 Lentibacillus persicus | reverse complement strand
CTTGTGATTATGCAACCACGAGCATTATCCGGTATTAGCTCGCGTTTCCGCGAGTTATCCCAGTCTTACAGGCAGGTTGCCCACGTGTTACTCACCCGTCCGCCGCTCGTTCCACAGGGGTGCGCCCCGAAGGGCGACCCGCTGCTTCACGCGCTCGACTTGCATGTATTAGGCACGCCGCCAGCGTTCGTCCTGAGCCAAGATCAAACTCTCCAAAAAAGTTTGTGTGAGATTGACACCGATCAATCTCATACTTAGCTTCAAAAATTGATTCCAGGGGTTAAAAAGTTTGCGTCAAATCAGCTTAGCTGATTCGTCAACTTCTTACCTCTGACATCATTTATCATACTGGTTGTTTTGTTCAGTTTTCAAGGAGCAATCGGAATGCCGCCTTCGAAAAAGCGACTTTATTAATATATCATCTTCCCAACTAAAAGTCAATAACTTTTTGTTGTTTTTTGAAGAATGCGTTGCGCTGAAAAAGCAACGATATATAAAGTAACATGAAAACCTCTTACGATTCAAGAGGAATTTTTAATTTTTTGTCGTTCAATTCGATATGAATTTTTGCGACGGATATAAATGTACCATGCGTGAAAATGAAAGTCAATAATCATTTTAAAAAAATCAAAGCTTGTCGCTAGATGAGAATTTCATCCCTGCGAATGGCACGTCCTTTTAAATAAAACCTTCTTAAAGCTCCTTTATTTAAAAGTGACGTGCCGATAGATGTAAACAATCCGCCGGGCCCCTTCAACTTATGCTTTTAGTAAGAACAACTGCAAAACTAATTGCCTGAAGGGAACTGATACTTGCGCTTATACACATTTTCAGCTTCAGTTTCAAATTTCTCTGTTTCGACAATACCTTTTTCCGTCAAATAATTAAGCATCGAAGACAAGTCGAATTCATATGGTTTTACACTTGCCTGGTGCTTCAGCTCCTCGTATGACCAGGCACCATTTCGTTCACTCATAATATCCAATAAATGTTTGGCTGAGCTTTTTGCCCTTCGGCTGATGGCGAAATCCGCCGCCAGCATCATCAATTGCACGCGTTTCGACAAATCTTCTTTGCTTTCAACCAATTCCTCGTAAAGTCTGTTCACCTCTGGGTCAATCTTTTTAACTTGGTTCCATAACGTCACTTCAGGATAATACCCTTTTTCTATCACAGCCAGTCGTGCCAAATAATGAAGTGAATGGACCATTCGGGTAAAAGCATCTTTATACTGGCCGGTACTGTAGAGGTCCCGGACTTCCAAATAACTTTTCAGCAGCTTCCCGAATTCGACCGCTTTTCGCAAATCTCTTTTTTCAAGTGGGAAAGTTTTCAGTTTTTCCTTTAGTTGGCTTATATATTGATTCCTTTCAAAAATAACCTTTCCGTGCATAACCCACTCAATTGCTTTGCGGTACCCATTTGTATCGACCCATTCCAACAGCAATTGTTCGGTAACCGTGTGCATAACAACTGTTTTACCATTATATTCGTAATGTTTTTCTTGCCATTGTGTATAATCAGTCGTGACGATGATTAACAAAATCACATCAAAATTATCTGTTAGCGGACTGTCCGGTTTTTGCTTTTCAATTAAAATCGTCCCTAATGTACCAGGGTGATTCGTGCGTTCCTGATAAATCGGTTTGAGTAAATTTTCCATCTTGCTTATCCTCCATCATTTACATCATTATTGTATTATTCGCTGTCGATTTAGAAAATCCTTTTTCAGATTGAAAATTACTCCATATATCAATCAATAATCATACTATAGTACGTTCAAATAGTCAGGGTTTCCGGCGTATAGCGAGGCTGCATTTTTGCTTTCATGCATGGTAAAATGTGCTATACTGTCTCTGTAATACATCAAGGAGGACTTTTAATGGCAGATAAATTGGTTTATTCCAGTAAAATAAATAAGATACGCTCATTTGCACTGATTTTGATCTTTGTTGGTTTTGCCGTCATGTATGGAGGATTGTTGTCCAGAAACATTGAATGGCTGATGCTGACACTATTTTTATTTGGACTTTTGTTCATTATTTTAAGTTGTGTGGTGTATTTTTGGATCGGGATGCTTTCAACCAAAGCCGTGCCGATCATTTGCCCGAGCTGTGAAAAACCGACTAAGATGCTTGGCCGTGTCGATGCCTGCATGCATTGCAAACAGCCATTGACGCTTGATAAAGACCTTGAAGGCATGGAATTTGATGAGAAATACAATAAGCGAAAATACCGGAAAGAGGCAAAAGCCCAATCCAGCAAAAATGAGTAAGAACATAAAAAAACGCCAGCTGGTTTTATCAGTTGGCGTTTTTACATGGAAAGCGTGAAATTCTGGCCGTGCCTGATCCAACAAGAATCATTTCACACGACTCAAACGCTTAATGCTTTTGTGTTTCCAACGCTTTACAATCTTCACATGTACCATATATTTCCATCCGGTGATGCGAAACATCAAACCCTGTCACTTGCTCGGCCAGGTCTTCAACTTCATTCAGGACCGGGTAGTGAAAATCCTCAATTTTCCCGCATTCTTCACAAATAATATGGTAATGCTCACTTGAGTTATAATCAAAACGGCTTGATGAATCACCATACGTTAATTCCCGGACAAGACCAATTTGCCGCAGCACACGCAGATTATTGTAAACAGTGGCAACACTCATATTCGGAAATTTGCCTTCGAGTGCTTTGTATATGTCATCGGCTGTCGGGTGAATCATCGAGTTAAGTAGATACTCAAGTACCGCATGACGTTGTGGTGTTATGCGTACGCCCGAGTCTCTGAGTGTATCGATTGCTTCCTGCAATTTATGATCAGACACCGTCATGCACCCCGCTTTCAGTAATTTATCCATTCGAAATAATATTCTTATATTATAATTCTTATAATTAAAGTTTACTCGCTTTAACGCTATTCTGTCAATATAAGTATATTGTCAAGTTGTCTATATTATTAACTAAATATACAAAAATGAGCAGTTATCGTTTACAATAACCACTCATGCAATATATCAAACATCAGCTTTTAATGGTATTTCTTTTCCGCCGAGAGCCTGATTAACATACCTGGCTCCGATAAACAGGAAGTCAGAGAGGCGATTCAAATAAGTAATGACAAGCGGATTGACCTCTTCTTGCTCATTCAGTGCAATCGCAGTACGCTCGGCTCTTCTTGCAACGGTGCGGGCCATATGAAGCGAGCTTGATGCTGAATTCCCGGACGGCAAAATAAAGTTACGAAGCATTTCCAGACTCTTATCCCACTCATCCATCTGTGCTTCAAGTTCATCAATATGCTCTTTATTCAGCTTCCACGTGACTTCCTTGTCTTTTGGCGTGGCAAGTTCGGCACCTACATGGAACAAAATCGTTTGAGCACGGTGCATCGCTTCGAGGAACGCCTCCTTCTCTGCCCAATCGGTATTGTCAAGAAAACTGAGTGCCAGACCAATGACCGAGTTCGCTTCATCGCATGTACCGTATGCCTCTACGCGCAAGTCATTTTTAGGCACACGCTGTCCTGATATTAAAGAAGTTTGGCCTTTGTCACCTTTTCGCGTATAAATACGCATCTTAATACCCCCTGCTTAAGTCAATTTTGTTAACGTATTCTGTCCCGCTGTTTAAGTATGTTTGAAGGTTTTGCTCAAAAATCTCCAACGCCCGCTTATGATAATGCGGTGAAACACCGGACAAATGCGGTGTGATGGTAATGTTTTCCTCATCCCAGAATGGATGACCCTCCGGCAGCGGTTCCTCCTCAAATACATCCAGTACGGCGTGGGCGATTTGGTCGTCACGAACCGCTTTTAAAAGAACTTCTTCTTCTACTACATCACCGCGTCCCATATTCAAAAACACAGCATGACTCGGCATCTTCATAAAGTGCTCATAGGTGAAAAATTGCTTCGTTTCCGTTGTGCTCGGTAAAACAGATACGACAAAATCCACTTCCGGCAATAGTGTTGAGAATTCGCTGTGTTTAATTGTTTTATCAAAATTGTCGATCTGCTTGCCGCTTCGTGACACACCATATACAGTCATCCCAAACGCTTTTGCCAGGCGTGCCACTTCTTCCCCGATAGCACCGGTTCCTGCAATAAGCATTGTACTCCCGCTCATTTCACGCATCCTTACCGACTTGTCCCACTTATTTTCGCTTTCATTTGCAATAACCTGTTTTGCCTGACGTACAACTTGGAGCAGCATCGCAAAGGCATACTCTGCCATTGGAGTTTTATGAATACCACGTGCGTTTGTAACCAAAATGTTCCGTTTGCTTATTGCTTTAAACGGCATCTTGTCCAGCCCTGCCGAGATAACCATAATCCATTTCAGCCGGGAGGCCTCGTCAATCAAATCAGAATCCAGATCCTCGCCATAGGTTACGAGTATATCTGCCCTGCTTAAATCCTTTTTAGCCTCATCTATATTTTCACAAAAAATAAATTCACAGTCAGGATAGTTCGTACGTAGTCTTGTTCGATGTTTGTCTGCAATTTTTGCTGAAAAAAGGATAACCAATTTTACGCCCCCTTATAATCTTATTTTCTATCGTAACCGTTTTCGGCATAAAATTCCATCGTTTTATTGGATGATTAGAGAGACGCTTTGTGTTATATGGCAGTTTTAAAAAAAGCAGCCCATCCAAAGATGAACTGCTTTCTGTCAGTTAGCTGGCTTCACGCAAATAGCCGAGCGCTTCTTCCACATGCCCGTCCACTTTTACGTTGCGGAATTCTTTCTGAAGATTGCCATCCTTATCAATGATAAATGTAGAACGTTCAATGCCATCATTCCAAACACCATAATCCTCTGCAGCCTTGTGCTCCTCATCAGCCAGCAGCATAAATGGCAAATCATGCTTGTCAATAAACTTCTGGTGGCTTTCGACCGGATCAGGACTGACACCGATAATAACCGCATTCAGCTCACTGAATTTTTCCTTGTTATCCCGGAAATCACACGCTTCGTTCGTGCAGCCTGGTGTCATATCTTTTGGGTAGAAATACAGAACAACATTCTGACCTCTGTAATCTGAAAGGCTGACCTGCTCACCGTCCTGATTTTTTAACGTGAAATCTGGTGCTTGTTTGCCTACTTCAGCACGCATTGAAATCCCTCCATTATTGCTTGAGTAATATGCTCTGAAAACAAGAATGTCTTCAACACCTTGTTAGTCCTACTATAGCATACCACTATTCCTCTCTCTATTTTCCTGATTATTTTGGACAAGTTTTAACACAAAAGCAGCCGGCAGCGCATAGCCGATCAGAGCTTGTATAAGCGCAATCGCTCTCCCGATTCCAATTGGCGTAATATCACCGTATCCAATCGTCAACAACGTGACACCACTGAAATAAAACGAGTGAATCATTGAACCAAGCACACTGACTTCACGGAGCTCACCGCCTTCTACCAGTACAATACGGTTCATCGACAAGATAAAGTAAATAAGTCCGAAACCGAGAATAACGATCAGATAAATTAAGAGCAGCGTATAGAAAATTTCAGCAGAAAATTGACTTTCCTGCATACGCCTGCGAATTTTTCCACCACGGATAAAATCAACCAGGCTGCCTACAACAACAACAGTAACCTTTATTGCGACAATTAGTGATATCATATCCATAATGCCCTCCCTGTCTATCTCCATTCTATGCTCGGCCATTAAATGAATTGCCATATATTTTCCTTGCTGCATGGTATCGGGTATAATCACTGTTGGAATTTCTTATAAACTAGGAGGCTACTGAATGGATTTCTCAACATCAAACGTGTTATACGAGGAAGCGCTTAACCATATTGTCGGCGGTGTTAACTCTCCCTCCCGCGCGTATAAAGGGGTTGGCGGGGGCACACCAGTTTACATGGATCATGGAAAAGGGGCTTATTTCTGGGATGTCGATGGCAATCAATACATCGATTACCTCGGTGCTTACGGGCCAATCATCACCGGCCATGGCCACCCGCATATTGCTCAAGCAATCAGCAAGGCAGCAAACAACGGTGTTTTGTATGGCACGCCCACAAAACTTGAAAATCAATTTGCTGACATGTTAAAAACAGCTATTCCGTCACTTGAAAAGGTGCGATTTACAAATTCCGGAACCGAGGCTGTCATGACAACGGTCCGCGTGGCAAGAGCTTATACAGGCCGGAATAAAATTATCAAATTCTCCGGCAGCTATCATGGGCACTTTGATTCCGTACTCGTCGAAGCGGGGTCAGGCCCCGCAACATTAGGCACGCCCGATTCTGCAGGAATTCCGCAATCTGTTGCTGAAGATGTCATCACCGTCCCGTTTAATGACCTTGAAACCTTCCAGAAAGCCTTGGAGCAATGGGGAGACGATGTGGCTGCTGTCCTTGTCGAGCCAATCGTTGGCAATTTTGGCATCGTGAAACCGCATGATGGTTTTTTGGAACAGGTAAATGATATGGCGCATAATGCAGGCGCATTGGTGATTTACGATGAAGTGATCACAGCCTTCCGGTTCACATACGGAAGCGCTCAGCAAATTTATGGTGTCGAGCCGGACATGACCGCCATGGGCAAAATTATTGGCGGCGGGCTGCCAATCGGAGCATATGGCGGCCGGCAGGATATTATGGAACAAGTAGCCCCGCTCGGCCCCGCTTATCAAGCTGGAACAATGGCCGGAAATCCTGCTTCGATGGCTTCTGGTATAGCCTGCCTGGAGGTGCTCCAGGATGATGGCACGTATGAAAGATTGAACCGCCTCGGTGAGCGCCTCGAAAATGGCCTACTGACTAAAGCGTCAGAACATGATATCTCAATTTCTGTTAATCGTATGTGTGGTGCGCTTACTGTCTATTTTGGAATCAAACGCGTAACCAACTATGAGGAAGCCGAAGCAAGTGACGGGGATGCGTTCGCTTCGTTTTTCCACTTGATGCTTAATCGCGGGATTAACCTGGCACCATCCAAGTTCGAAGCATGGTTTTTAACCACTGAACATACTGAAGCTGATATTGATGAAACGATTGAAGCAGCAGGAGAAGCATTTGCCATTATGGCAGAAGACCGGAAAGAATAAATTTCATTTCTGCTTCATGCTATATAAAAAGACGAACGATTAAGAGAAGGGCGGCGGTACAAATATACCCTTTCAATCGTTCGTCTTTTTCATAAAGCATATACGTTTACGCACCATCCAAGTTCTGCACTTGATATAAATCGTAATAATGGCCTTTCCTTTTCATCAACTCATTATGCGAACCGGCTTCTTTTATTTCACCATCTTCAATATGGACGATACGATCCGCATGCGTTATAGTGGCCAAACGATGCGCCACAATGAAGGTTGTCCGATCAGAAGCAAGCCGTTCCATCGCTTCCTGAATAATATGCTCGCTTTCCAGGTCAAGTGCTGAGGTCGCTTCATCAAAGATCAAAATCGGCGGGTTTTTCAGAAATACTCTTGCAATCGCAATGCGTTGTTTTTGTCCACCGGAAAGTTTTACGCCACGTTCCCCAACCGTTGTATCGTAACCTTCACTCAATTGTTGAATAAAGTCGTGAGCATTGGCTGCTTTGGCCGCTCTGACGACCTCTTCATCCGTTGCATCAGGATTGCCCATGCGTATATTCATTGCAATGGACTCGCTGAATAATATATTATCCTGCAAAACCATGCCGATATTATCCCGTAATGATCGGGCCTGCACGTCACGTATATCCGTGCCATCAACTTTAATCGAACCGCCTGTGACATCGTAAAAGCGCGGAATAAGGCTAATGAGCGTCGACTTACCGCCACCACTCATACCCACAAACGCAATTGTTTCACCACTTTTAACATTCAGCGACACATTGCGCAGCACTTCCGACTCTTCGTCTTCGTATTTGAATGAGACGTTTTCGATATCAATTTTACCATCAACGCGTCCGAGCTGTTTGGCGCTTTCCTTGTCCGTGATATCATATTTTTCATTCATCAATTCAAACACACGGTCAATCGAAGCAATCGATTGGGTTAAAACCGTTGAGGAACTAATAAGACGCCGGAGCGGGCCATAAACACGCTCCATATAACCTGCAAAGGCTGCCATCGTACCAACGGTTACATCGCCTTGGATTACAAGATAGCCGGCTACGCCAATAACCAACAATGGTGCCAGATCAGTGATGGTATTCATAACAGCAAACGTTTTGGCATTCCAGTCTGTATGATTTAGCGCTTTTTGCAGAAAGTTCGCATTACGTTTGTCAAATTGTCCCTGCTCATACCCTTCAAGGGCAAAGCTTCTTGTCACCGGAATTCCTTGAACCCGTTCATGCAGATGTCCCTGCACTTCAGCAAGTGATTGCGAACGCTCCCGCGTCAGTTCTCTCAATCTGCCGTAAAAAAACTTTACACAGAATCCAAAAATCGGGAACAGAATAACGGCGACAATCGTTAGACCGACATCCATTGTCAGCATAATACCAATCGCTATCAGGATTGTAATCATATCCAGCCAAATATTCATCAGCCCTGTCACAACAAAATTCTTCGTTTGTTCGACATCATGTATTACCCGGGAAATAATTTCCCCGGTTTTTGTCTGAGAATAGAACCTGAGGCTCAGTTTTTGTATATGATCAAACAGCTTATTTCTGACATCATACAAAATAGTATTACCGACCCATTGTGCCAGGTATTGCCGAAAATATTCAATTGGCGGTCGCATAATCAGGAAGATAACAAACGCGCCACCCATCAGCCACAGCAAATGTTCAATCCGTGCTGCGTCTGTCATATCCTCCGCGTTAATGATATTGTCGATTACATACTTTAAAATCAGTGGCATAAGGAGTGGGATACCAAACTTAAGGATTCCCACCAAAACGGTCACCAATATTTTCCATTTATAAGGTTTAACAAACTGTATATATTGTTTAATACTGCTCATATTTTTCGCTTCCTTATTCGAGTAATTCTTTCATTAGAAAAATCGGCATTCACATCTCTGATAGCGTGTGCCGAACTTTTTAAAATTAACCCTGATATTTAGTTGAATGACTTAAAATAAAACCCTTGCTACAAGCGTAACAAGGTTTCTTAAAAGACCATACTTATTTGATTATAAAGGCAGTCATGCTGATAAGCAATTATTTGAAATATGATTACTTGTACGTTAAATAACGCTCATACCACTGATCGATAAATTCACCGGAGAAAGGGCCTTTACGCTGCCGCACCCATCCCAGCAGATAATCAATGTGACGATATAGAATATAGTCCAATGAGCCAGGGTAATTCATTTGCTGTTTATGTACCTCATACTCGTCCTCGTCCAGCAAGTCAAATGTCATATCCGGGTAAACTTTTACATCAAGATCGTAATCAATGTATTTCAGTGAGCCCTCGTCAAATATGAATGGTGAACTGATATTACAATAATAATAAATGCCATCAGTACGCAGCATACCAATAATGTTGAACCAGTAGTCCGCATGAAAATAGCAAATCGCCGGTTCCCGTGTAATCCAGCTTCGTCCATCGCTCTCTTTTACGCGTGTTTTATCATTTGCACCAATGACAATCGTGTCGGTTCCTTTAAGCACAAGCGTATTTTCCCATGTCCGGTGCAGTTGACCATTATGTTTATAACTGTGAATTTTTATGGCTGATCCAGCTTCCGGTGCAGTCATCCAATCTCTCCTTCAACAAACTTCCGCATCCCCCAACGCAAAAACAGGGAAACTGAAATCACGTGTCTTTTCATTATAATTGGAAAAACCGGATATTTGAAGGAAAGTAAATTACATCAAAGAATTAATTATTAAAACGTAAAAAGAACCCCCGGCAAAGGGGGCTCTCAAAGCTCTGTGCGAATGATCTCAGTATAGACGCTCGCTTTTTTTCGCGTCTCCCTTTCACATCAGCGTAAAATCATTCTGACAGAGCTGTCATTCGCTTATTTCTTTTTTTGCTGAGACTGTTGGTTTTGCTTCTTAACTTCCTGGGCATTTGTTTCAGAAGCAAATTCAGTACCGTACTGACCTTGACCTTGCTGGGCTTTTTGGTTCTGCTGTTTTACTTTTTGTACGTTTGTACCAGCAGAAGTTTTGTTGGGTTGTTTTTTAGCCATCAATATCACCTCCGCACTCATTACTTTTTCCATCTCACGGACAGTTATCCGTTTTATTTAACAGTAAAAATCATCTGGTTTTGACAGACAATGGAAAAAGTGCGGTAATACTATTCATGGCAGATACGGTATCATTCGTTGATGCGAGACAGGAAAAGGATAATCTTCCAATTCCTCCCGGCTGACAAAACGCAGACGCTCATCTTCAGCCTTTTCGCTTGCTGTTAAAGCAGCAAAAACTTCCAGCTGCCATATGATGTGCGAGAACACGTGCTTTAAGTCCGTCTGCTTGGCTGATAAGGAAACGTTAATGCCATATTCAAGCTTAAACCAATTTTCAATTTCACCTTTATTAACTTCGCCTGCCGGGACCATCGGAAATTGCCACATATTTGCTAAAAGACCGTCTTCAGGCCTTTTTTCGATTAAATATTCATTATGGCTATTTTTGACCAGCAAAACGGTGTACGGTATTTTTTTCTGCTTTTTCGCTTTCGATTTGACCGGTAAGTCATGGACAGTCCCTTCCTGAAATGCCCGGCAATGTTCCTGAACCGGACAGAACATACAGAGCGGTTCTTTCGGTGTACAAATGAGTGCACCAAGCTCCATAAGGCCCTGATTAAACGATGAAGGATCATTATGAGAAATAAGCGCCCCCGCATAGTGTTCAAACTGCTTTTTTACTTTGGGCTGGGCGATATCGTCTTCTAATTCAAGAACGCGCGCCAAAACGCGCATCACATTACCGTCAACCGCGGGGTGAGCTTGATTAAAAGCAATCGATAAAATGGCACCCTTTGTGTATGGACCAACACCTTTCAGTTTTCCCAGCTGTTTGGGATCATCAGGCACTTTGCCGTTATATGTTTCAGCGACTTCACGTACTGCGTTTTGTAAGTTCCTTGCCCGGGAATAGTAGCCGAGACCTTCCCATGTTTTTAAAACATCCTGTGGATCTGCATAAGCTAAATCATAGACCGTTGGATATTTTGACATGAACCGCTGAAAATAAGGGATAACAGTATCGACTTGTGTCTGCTGGAGCATTATCTCGGACACCCATACTTTATATGGATCCTGATCTTTGCGCCACGGCAGATCACGCTTATTATCCAGGTACCAGTTAATCAAGTTATTTTGGAATCCCTGAATGTCAAAACTCTGTAAAATTTCATCACGCATGGTATGACATCCTCTGTGTTATAATTTAAATAAATTCATGACGTGTGTTATTATAAAAACGTTAAACTTAATAGGAGGAACCTGACTTATGGACACAGGCACCCATATTGTTATGGGGGTTGCAATCGGCGGGCTTGCAACGCTGGACCCCGCTGTGCAAAATGATCCTGGTATGTTTACCGCTGTATTAGCCGGAACAGTTATAGGTTCTCATGCACCAGATTTCGACACCATATTAAAACTGCGCAATAACGCAGTTTATATACGACATCATCGGGGAGCAACCCATTCAATCCCCGCTGTTCTGATGTGGGGACTGCTAATAGCCGGGGCCATTTATGCACTTGTTCCAAACCTCAGCTTCTTGCACTTATGGGCATGGACCGCGCTTTCAGTTATTCTTCATGTACTCGTTGATATTCCAAACGCCTATGGAACGCAAGCTTATCGACCGTTTACAAATAAATGGGTTGCACACGGTGTTATTAATACGTTTGATCCGTACATTTTCCTGCTTCATATTGGCGGAATCATTGCCTGGCTTTTTGGAGCCAACGCGGGCTATACGTTTTTAATTATTTATGCCGTTATTATACTCTACTATATAAAACGGTATATGGATAAACGCGAAATTGTGCGGACAATCAAAGAGTTTTACCCGAACACTGAACAGATTGCAACTTCTCCAACAATCAAGCATAATCAATGGCGCGTAGCCATAACGACAACCGATTATTTTTATGTGGGATCTGTCATCGATGGCCACATTGACATCGTTGACCAATTTGAAAAGGTGGCGCTGCCCGATAACAAGCTTTTTGATTTGGCTAAAAAAGACAAAAACATTGCGGCCTTTTTATCGTTTTCCCCGGTCTATCGATGGGAAGTGCACGACTTCGATGATTTCACCGAAATCCGTTTTATCGATTTACGATACAGATCAAACGAACGCTATCCATTCGTCGCAGTCGTCCAAATCGATGATAATATGCGTATTTTGACGTCTTATACCGGCTGGATCTTCTCTGAACAAAAACTGCAGCATAAATTAGACATTGGAGACAGCTTAGTATGAAGCAATCAGTGGCAGCTTTTTGCCACTGATCATTTTATACACAGCCAGTCAAATCTTCTACGACTCGATCTTGTCACCGAGCAAGGATATCGGCAAGGCTTCTTCCTTCTCATGCACTTCATCCAATAGATTGACACGATGGCCCCATGCGAACACGCCATTTATATAATTGATTTTAAACTTATACCCCGGATCGCCTCTCAGCTCATATGTTTTTTGCGCTTCGAATTCATCGGGGTTCATCATGTAAGCAATCGCCACCTGCATCTTT
Source organism: Lentibacillus persicus (assembly GCF_900112705.1). Classification (GTDB taxonomy): domain Bacteria; phylum Bacillota; class Bacilli; order Bacillales; family Amphibacillaceae; genus Lentibacillus; species Lentibacillus persicus. The sequence continues at coordinate 86,276 of NZ_FOMR01000012.1, read as the reverse complement.
CGTTCATTGATGGCCACTTCACTTATATTGCCGAATTGCTCCGCTTTTTGTGCTTTTTCTTTCAGTCTACCGACTTCTTCGCGCAGCTGTTCTACTGTGTAATCACTATATCTGTAATCCATAATTGTATACCCCTTTCTCTGTCAATGTACATTTTACCAATAGTTAAAGAAAATGAACACTCCCGCCGCTTGATTGCGTCAATCAACAAAAGCGCACATGCTGCTGCAGCACATGCGCTATAAATAACACATTTTTATGATTTCCTGAAGTTCCCAAATACTTCACTCGTTTCACTTATACTGACAAACGCTTTCGGATCAATATTTTTTATAAGATACTTTACAAGAGCCAGCTCATAACGGGTGATGACGGTATATAGAATTTTATTTTGATTATTGGTGTATGCGCCGTATCCATTCATGACCGTTATCCCCCTGATCAAATTGGCGATCAGCTCATTTTTAAGCTCTTCACCTTTCGTTGTCACAACCATCAGACTTAATTTTATATGGCGGGTATGAATCCGATCAATGACTATCCCGGTAATATAAATTGAGGCCATGGTCAGTAACGCTAAATTCCAGGAAAATACAAAACCTGAAATAAACACGACAGTACTGTTGATGCCAAAAATCAATACGCCGAGAGGAATATCACGTTTTTGCGTCACAACAAGGCCAATAATATCAGCTCCGCCCGTTGAGCCATTGAACCTTACGATAAGACCAATCCCGACGCCGGTTATAACGCCGCCGAACACGGCAGATAATAACGGATCCTCTGCCACTTTCAACACTGGGATATATTGCATGGCGATTGATGTGACAAAAACAGAGAAAATACTATGCCAAATAAATGCTTTCCCTAGCCGCATTAAGCCAATTATAAAAACAGGAATATTTAAAATCACGAGCCAAATACCGGAGTTGATTGGTGAAAGAAGCCCTAAAATCATAGCCATACCTGTCACGCCGCCTGATAATACTTCATGCGGCAGCAAAAACATATTAAAGGCAAACCCCAGTAAAACAGAAGCTGCAAACAAAACAACATATCTATAAACGTGATACATGACATGACCCTCCAATCCATTTACAACAACATTCTCATAGCAGGTTACTGTGTCTTACATGCATATTGAAAAACACTTTTTGAATTTTAGGGGGTCACGCAACTAAAAGTCAATATTATTTTGTATCTTTTCTAAAATTGTTCCCCGGTACAGCTGATCGAAAGCGGGACCAGAACGCTATGTTGATCACTGTTCCAGGCAGTCGCATTCGGGCTCTGTATTAGCCTCTGCTTTCGGAGAGATTGTCTCCGCTCTCCGGCACATATTTCCGCTCTCCCGCCCATATTTCCGCTCTCCGGCACATATTTCCCTTCTCCCGCCCATATTTCCGCTCTCCGGCACATATTTCCCTTCTCCCGCCCATATTTCCGTTCTCCCGCCCATATTTCCGCTCTCCGGCACATATTTCCCTTCTCCCGCCCATATTTCCGCTCTCCGGCACATATTTCCCTTCTCCCGCCCATATTTCCGCTCTCCGGCACATATTTCCCTTCTCCCGCCCATATTTCCGTTCTCCGGCACATATTTCCGTTTTTTCAGCAAACAGCCTGTCATTCCGGGATTATCACATCAAGTTCTGAGCATTAGTTACACCAGCTCTTTTTTGAATGCTTTATCTCATATAGTATAATTACATAAAAATTAATGATATTCTTATGGTAAAGGTAAAGGTATTTCAGCAGAGCACGGATAATGGGAGGTTTGCTGAAAATCAAATCAGGCTATGAGATGGAGGAGTTATAAAATGTCTACAGTTGCAATCACTGGTGCAGGAAGCGGTCTTGGCCGTGCGTTAGCACTGAAATATGCTAAGAATGGCTGTAAAGTGTTTTTACTTGGACGCGATGATACGAAGCTTCAGCTTGTCCAACAAGAAATTCGGCAGGATGGCGGACTTTCAGAGGTTATCCTGTGTGATGTGCAGGAGCCGGCTTCAGTAAGTATTGCTTTTCAGCAAATCGGCGAACTTGATGTTTTCATAAATAACGCAGGAGTTGGGATTTTTGGCCCAGTGGAAAGTTATACAAACGAAGACCTCGATAAAACGCTCAACACCAATGTTAAAGGCACTATCCTGAGTGTACAGTCCGCACTTCCGCTTATCCGCAAAAATAATGGACGCATTCTAACAATTATTTCAACTGCCGGTCTGCGCGGGAAGGTGCATGAATCCATTTATTGTGCCAGCAAATTTGCGGTTAAAGGCTTTACCGAAAGCCTTCAAAAAGAATGGGAAGATGAACCCATCGCCATTACGGCCGTTTACATGGGCGGTATGAACACGCCTTTTTGGGACGACTCTTCCCATGTTGAGGATCCCTCTGGACTGAAAGGACCGGAAGTTGTGGCTGAGCAGATTTTCAATGAAGACGACGGTCGCAATGAAATTATGATTGACCGGTAGATGAACTTAACCTTCTTCAAGATATTCATCCAAAAACGTATTGATCAAATCAATTGTGAAGCCTTTGCGATATAAGGCTTCTTTTATTTTTTGGCTAAGTTGAAAACCGCTGTATTTCTGTTGATGTTTTTGTAAAAGTTTTTCACCTTGTTTAACGAGTGACGCCCATTCTGCATCATCATCTTTTTGATTCGCAAGCTCTGACGTTACCTCTTTAACCAAGTCGCCTGAATAACCTTTCTGCATCAGCGTTCCCTGCATTTGCTGGATCTGCTGCCGGAATGATTTTTTGCTGTTCGCATTAAGTTTTTTCTCAGCAAGCTTCAAGGCCTTTTCAAATTGAATATCGAATGAATACATTTCCAAAGCTTCAATGATAAACGCTTCTTCAACGCCTTTTTGCAAAAGTTCTTGCTTGACCATATTCGGGCCTTTGCTCGACGTATTGATTCGCGTTCGTACAAAGCTTCGGGCAAATTCATGGTCATCGATAAGCCTTTCTGCTGCCAGTTTTTCCATTATTTTTGAAATATGCGCTTCATCCACTTCTTTTTCCACAAGATAATCGCGAATTTCCTTCTTTGTACGCATCCGATAGCTTAAAAAATTAATCGCGAGGGTATAGTGTTTATGAAGGGTATCTTTTTGGATGAGGACATTAACGGTGCTATCCTCCAACTCCATACCTTTACGGAGCCGATATTCAACAAGGATGGATTCATCGACACTAAAACCGTATTTTTCGCCAGATCCATTATCGAGAAAAATGTTATATCGATCTTTGTGTTTCTTTTGGGTTGTGATACGACTAATTTTTGGCATCATCATCCTCCTCTTATTTCAATCATTATATCATGAAAATAACCGGGATAATCAGCATATAGAAGAAATAACACGAGTTAATTGGATTCAAAAAGTATCGATTGGAGTGAATAAAATGAATATCTTAATAACCGGCGGAACCGGGTTTCTCGGTACGCACCTGACAAATGCACTTATTGAAAAAGGACATCACACCTACATACTGACACGTTCACCCGACAAACACACCGATACCGGAAATACGTTTTTCATCAGCTATGATTATCCTGTTAAAGAGCTCCCCGTCATCCATGCAGTCGTTAATCTGGCCGGCGAATCGTTATTCGGCTATTGGACGCTAACGAAAAAAGAGGCGATTCGTACAAGCCGGATTGAGACGACACGGCAGGTTATTCATATGATGAAACAAATGAAAACGAAACCGGACGTGTTCATCAGCGGATCTGCCGTCGGCTTTTACGGGACATCAGAGGATCGTATTTTCACTGAAAAAACAGCTGAGCCAGGTGACGATTTTCTGGCAGAAGTTGTGACAGAATGGGAAAAAACTGCTAAAGAAGCTGAATCGCTCGGTGTAAGAACCGTTTTGACACGTTTTGGCATCATGCTCGGAAAAGAAGGTGCGCTTCCATTAATGAAGCTGCCGGTCAAACTGTTTGCCGGTGGTAAAGTCGGCAGCGGGGAGCAATGGATTTCCTGGGTTCATGTCAAAGACGCCGCAGGTCTTGTTCAGTTTTGCCTGTTTAATAATACCATAAGCGGGCCGGTAAACGTCACTGCGCCGAATCCAAAACGGAACAAGGACTTCATCAATGTACTGGCTCATGTTTTACGGCGTCCGGATTGGCTTCCGGTTCCATCGTTTCCGGTTCGTATCGTGCTCGGTGAGATGAGCTTATTGATTTTGAACGGGCAGTGTGTTTTACCGCAAAAGGCAAACGACGCGCATTACGCGTTTTCCTACCCCAGTCTAAAAGCAGCACTTGCTGAAACAGAACAATAGATGAGAAATTTGTATATTTTTTAATGGAATGGCAATCCTAACAGTCAAAGTGAGGGATGGAAAATGCCTAAAAAACCATTTGAGCAGGAAAAATTTTTATCCAAGACACAGGAAGTCCTCTATCAGAAAGAATTCAGGCAGGCCGACAGAGAATATAACCGGCTTAGTCAAAAAAGAAGTCGCCGTTGAAACGGCGATTTTCTTTTTTATCCACAAAAATCACTCTCCTTGTTAATAACTTTCTGAACCCCTTCCACAAAAAGGCCAGTTATTCACAGGTATGCTGTGGGTAATTCTTGACCTGCTTGTGGAAAATGTGCATAAACTTGTTAATTACTTTGTTATAGCTGTTCATAATGTTGACAACGTTGTGGACGACCACTTTAATCGACACACCCTCCCCTTTGATTCATCGATAATGTTTCAGGGAAAAGTTTTGCACACCCTCTTTACAATCACAGTTACCCGGTTTCAAGATAAATAACAGAAACTTTATAACCACACAACCGTATAGCATATTATACAATTCGATTGGGGTGCTCATATGGAAGCGATCGATCTAATAAACCAGATCAACTGGGCAGTGATAGCACCGTTGATAGCTATTCAATTCATCCTGCTTGCAGTTGCCGCTATAGACCTGATTCGTGCAGACAAAACGAATGGACCCAAATGGATGTGGGTGTTAATCGTCATTTTTGTCAACATTTTAGGGCCGGTGCTATATTTTATTTTCGGGAGGAGAAACGACTAAAATGAGCTTGTTGAGCGCAAACGGTTTGACCAAAATTTACGACCATCACACTGCAGTCAATGACGTCAGTTTCCAATTCGGGGCTGGTAAATGTATTGCCCTGATTGGACCTAATGGCGCCGGAAAGACCACCACCCTGAGAATGCTTTCAGGATTAATTAAACCAACGAGCGGCACCATTCACTATGCTGCTAAAAAGAAAAACGCTGATATCCGGGGATTGATTGGGTATTTACCACAACACCCTGTCTTTTTTAAATGGATGAGCGGAAAAGAGTTTCTGATGTACGCCGGCCGTCTTGCCCACCTATCCAAGGAGGAAGCCCATAAGCGTAGTGAACAATTGCTTGACCGCGTAGGCCTTTCAGATGCTGCTAATAAAAAAATCGGCAAATATTCCGGTGGCATGAAGCAACGGCTCGGAATCGCTCAGGCTTTAATTCATCAGCCAAAACTGCTGATGCTTGATGAACCTGTATCCTCGCTCGATCCGATTGGCAGGCGGGAAATTCTGACATTGCTGGAAGAGCTGAAACAAGAGATAACCGTTTTATTTTCGACACATATTTTAAGTGATGCAGACGAAGTAAGTGATGAGTTACTGTTGCTGCATGAGGGCAGCATCGTCGAATCCGGGTCAATGTCTGATCTACGTGAAAAATATCAGACGGCCAAAATCGAACTTGGTTTTGAAGGAGATTTAATCCCTTACCGGGAAAAGATAAACAGCTTAGACAGTGTAACGAACGTCTGTCTGGATCGTTCTGTTCTGCATGTGACCGTCCATGATATCGACACGGCTCGAGATGCTATTTTAGCAGCTGCTTCAACTGAAAGATGGCCGATTACATCGTTCAGCGTCAGCCGCACTTCCCTTGAAGATATGTTTATGAAGGCGGTGAATAACTGATGCAATGGTGGGTGCTTTTTCAAAAAGAGTTAGTGGAAAATAGTCGTAATATGAAATGGGTTTGGGTTCCGCTGATTATGATACTGATTGCAGTCATCGATCCGCTTACCAACTATTATTTGCCACAGATTATTGAAGCAACAGGCGGGCTGCCGGACGGAACACAGATTCAACTCCCGGAATACCAGCCGAGTGACGTCGTCATGATGAGCCTCGGCCAGTTCAGTACAGTCGGCGTAGCGGTAATAGCGCTTATATCAATGGGTACTATTGCCGGTGAACGTAAAAGCGGGGTGTCGGAGCTGGTCCTGGTTAAGCCTGTTTCCTATGGCAATTACATTACAGCTAAATGGGCATCGAACGCGCTCCTTGTCCTTGTTTCTTTTGCACTTGGGATGCTTGCCAGCTGGTATTATATCAATCTATTATTTGGAGAACTGTCATTTGGCGCATTGTTGCAAGTGTTAGTTTTTTACGGATTGTGGTATTTGCTTGTTGTGTCACTGTCGATTTTTTACAATACCATATTCAAAATACCCGGGCTTATCGCATTTTTGACAATTGCAACAGTCGGACTGATCAGTATAGTGACGTCAATTTTTTCTCATGTACTTGCATGGAGCCCCAGCCGTATTTCAACCTATATTCAGCAAATGATTATCACCGAAAGAGTTCCATATGATTTAACCTGGGCGGCTATCGTGGCAGGTATAATGATCGTGTTGCTCTTAATCGCCTCAGTTATGATATTCAGGAAAAAGGAAATGGCAGATTGAAATAGACTGGCAGCACTTATCGGCTGCCATTCCTTATCGTAAAATTCTAGTTTTCGTACTATTATAAGTAAAAACTTAGATTAAAAGTTGAACAGCTCTTTTCTGAGAAGGGTATTCGTCTTTTATGGTTTGCTGTTGATACCGGCATCGAATCAGATAGGAATCATGGCATGTTTTTTGACCCTATAGGTTTTCCAAGTACTCCTATATGGCATGAAGATAATATGATTACGCAATCACGCGAAGAGGAAGATGGATTGTTTGGCAGCAAAACGATTTCGGAAAGTGCCTCATCACCAGCATATACTGAAGGTGACCAAGACATGCTCCATGACCAATTTATGAAGACATTACACTTTCTGCAGGACCACGAGAAAAAAGCAGATCGATTGTCCTTTGGAGACTTACACCTCGACGATCGGATTGACTATCTCGAAACTAATGGAATACTCCATTATTGTGCAGTTATCACCGGGCCCACAAAGGAAATATTGACGTTGCAGGATGAATCATCGGTAGCAGGGCTGGAAGTGGATGAAGTTGAATTGTGGAATTGGGATTAATTTTAAAAATATTTACTATAAAAATCATGTCTTAATTTCCCACTGAGATGGGCATAAATCTTTGTCGTTTCACTCTTTTCATGGCCGAGAAGGCTTTGAATAACTTCAAGAGGCGCACCATTGTCTACCATATGTGTAGCATAACTGTGCCGTAATTGATGAGGGTGAATTGTTTTTGTTATTCCAGCCCGATTTGAAATACGTTTCACAATATATCTTAAGGTATCTATGCTCATACGCCTTTTAGGAGTGCGCTCGGTGACAAACAAACAGGGTTCATCATCGTCACGCTTGTCTAAATATCTTTTTAGCCAAATCCCACAGCTTATATTAAAATAAACTTCTCTTTCCTTGTCACCCTTCCCTTGCACAATTACCGAGTTACCTGTGAAATCAATATCATCTCGATTTAATTTTGCAACTTCTCCAATGCGACAGCCGGTCGAATAAAAAAATTCAAATAAAGCATTTTCCATCGATGTATGACAGCCTTCTCGTAAGTGTTCAATTTCACGTTCCGAAAGAAACTTCGGAATTCGCTGTCCCAGCTTCGGCTCCTTTAATTTGGCAGCCGGGTTTTTTAAGATATACCCTTCCTCATGTGTCCATTTGAACAATGACTTAATAAATCGTACACGATGCCCTAAACTAGATGGCTTTAAATGAGCCCCAGCTTCTCCCAAGTATTGTTTTAGGTTTTCTGTTGTGAGCTCATCCATTCTGATATCACCGAAATAACGTTCTAAAAGAACACTTTGAAATCCATACATTTTCAGCGTAAGAGGAGAATAACCCTCAATCCTTTTATCAGACTGATATTTCACCCATGCTTCCGACAATAACATCATTTTCACGCTCCCATACTATGAATCAATTAATTTGATTCTAGTATGGCCTTTTTAAATTACGTTTATTCAACAATCGAAAAATATTGTTTCAATCTACGAGTAAAGATTTATTACTAATCACCTTCGACATTATATTTTTCCATCAATTCTCGAGCTTTTTTAATACCCTCATCCGTTAAATATACAGATTTAGACCGTTTACTTCCAAAAATGTATCGATCATCGGTTAGTTGGTCCAAAGATTCGAAAGGATAGCCTTTCCAACTTCTTCGAAACTCTCCAAGTCCGTAATCATCTTTAAATGAGGTTAAATATAATAGCAGCAATGTAAGTTCATCAATTGGATCATTCATGTTTTTACACTCCTTTATTATCGTTCTTAATCCAAATATTAAATACGGCAATCCGTAAACTAATATTTCAAGGGTGCATTTTCTACTTTCTGCGTTTTCGATTGACCCAGTTTGACTCTAATACTTATTCCTGATTAGCTCCCGATTGTAGCATTGTCTTAGCGACATTTTTTCATTTATTTTTTTCTTTTTTGTCGCTAAATAAAAAACCAACTGCTATACAGGAAGTAATTGCAGCAACTAACATTAATATTTCAACCATTTTATCTCTCCTTTAATTAACAGGCAAGATAGTCAGCTTCTTATTCAAAACAGGCGCCCTATTGCGGCAATCGTCCACTTTCTTTTTTGTTCCATTTTTATTCCCCGATAGAGAAATTGATTGATAAGAAAAACTAGCATAACGTTATTTTTCAATATGATTTGGAACAAATTCGATAATCAACCATATAATTACCATTGATATTACAGCTTCTAATATGTTCTCTGTCCATTTAACTGTATTACTTATAATATAATCAAATATACAAAGTAAAAAATACAATGCTATTCCTAAGGTGACTCTCGTTTTATTTTTCATAATGAACCCCTTTTAGCACTGATATGCAAATATAAGTATAAGCTGGAATGTGCAGCTAGGCTGTTTTGATATCCTCGTTCGCTACTTTGAATATGACCTTTTCTCCAGAATTGAGCACCAAGTCTTATTCCGGAATGGCGCCCGATTGAAGAAAGAAAGTTTATTTTTTTATCGTGCTAAAACTATCCATTATCCTTCTTTCATAATCTCATACTAGCTGATTGGATATTATTTATCACAAGAGATTGACCAATTAAAAGCTAATAAATCTAAATTCTGTTTGGCAATAGTTCCATTGTTTTCTACACAAGTGTTTTTAGCTTCTGCAAATCCGCTATAGCTGAAGGCAATGCTGAGAGTAAGTACAACCAAAACCATTAACCCAATTAACCAATTTCTTAACCTTTTCGTTTTCATTGCCTTACACCTCCTCTGTATATCTAAGTATTTATTTCTACAAAACTACGTCCCTAACCTGCCCTTTAGCTGCTTAATAATTAATTTCAAACCTCTGTTGTTTTCATAAGGAGTTATTCAATTAAATGGCTCTATTCAGGCACAGTGTTTATTCAACAACTGCTCCCAATAGTTGAAAAATATTATTTCCCAGTTTTATTTTTTCTTTTCTTTAATAGCTTCCAAAATAACTTTTGTACAAGCTACAATAATTCCACTTAGCAATATCATTCCCATATAAATTGGATGTAAATGTGTTTCCGATACGCCGCCCCAAGGAAGTAAGAATTGGTATATAAATGGGAAAATCCAAAAAGTAAGGATGTAAAATCCTAACATCATCCCAAGTATTAACTTCATTTAAACTTCGCCCTCCCCCTGATTTAATTGTAACTTCCTCTTAAACAATTGCGCCCGTTTGTTGTATACAAATATTCTAACATAATGAATCCGCACCTTCTAAAAACTCAGAAACTGGTTAGCCTCCAAAAAGGGGTTTTAAAAAAACAACTTCTGGGGGTTTTATTATTTTTATCTTTTGACGGCAGAAGACCCCCTTTTCAAAAACGCATCAGTGTTTTAGGTGGGCGATGAATGCCGAAACAGTAAAAAGAGAAAATATAAGGAAAATTCTATTCTCTTTTTGCTTATAATATAATAGATGAAATCAAAATAAATATATTTTTTGAAATTAGCACCAATTTACCAAACTCACAAATTAAATTAGTTAAAAAATACCATTTTTCCGACAAAACACTGAATAAACGACGTAATTATGACATAATTGTTTACGATATTCATCTCATAGAAAAAGGAGTGGGACCGTATGAAAAAAAACAGATTAAACAAACGGGATCTTTTCCAATATATAGGTTTCGGTATTATAATGCTTACACTTATTTCAAAGCTGATTTTAAGTTTTACCGGTGTGACCCAAAAAATGTCTCAGTTGGTTTATCACGGGTATGACCCATTAGGTGTCACTATAGGCTTAGTCTTTTTGGCCCTGTCATTCCTGTTCCCTAAAAAAGATTAAATTTGATGAAAAAAATGACAATATTTATTGTCACTATGTTAATTATGGTGATAATACGAATGTTAAACATCAATTCTTTCCTTCAAAAGGTTGTTATGATAGTAAAAAATAGCGCACTAAATATTATGTGATTTAGCACGCCAAATGTATTGTTTTTTTATTTTTTCTCCACTGTAAGTGAACTACTTAGTTCGGCAGCACCAGTCCTTTTTCTATTTCACTTTAACGGTTGTAATTCGCCGCAAAAACAGGAAGGATATACCATAAATCACCAACCCGATACCGAGCAGCTGATAAAAGAATACAAGATCAATGCCAGTAAATACATCAATAAAGAAATCAATGAGCCAGCCTTGTGCGATGCCTAACAGACCGATAAGAAGGAGCACACCGAGAAAGCTTCCCCCGCCGGCTATACCATATTTATAAAACAACAGGCCTATCATAAACATTACTGCCAGGAAAAAGAACATAATAGCTGTATCAGCAATAACGCGTGTATACCATGTATCATTAAGAAAATAGGAAGGATGAAGAAATGAAAAGAAGTCGATTCCTGTTGCATTCATCAGCGCCATGACAATCTCCTGCAGACCTGTCGCAGCAAGAGACATGGCAAGTGCGAGCATAAGAAAAAATACGCCTGACCCGATAAAGATATTTTTCCGCGTTGCACTCATTTTAATTAAAAATGGTACTGAATCTTTTACCGTCAAGAATCCTAAAATCGCACAATATACATACATTGGCCCTGTCAGGCTGAACGTAAAAAGTGTCACATCATTATCCAAACCTGCCAGAAAGTAAGTAAATGCCAATGAAACAACCAATATAGACAGCAAAATCGTCCAGAAAATTGTGAGTGAGTAACGCAAATCTGATCCGTAAAAATAAAGCAGTCCTTTTATTTGTCTTCCCATCGGTCATGCTCCCTTCTTTTCTGTAAGATAAATCATCAATTCCTGAATTGGTATGCTCTCAATTGACAATCCAGCCGACGTAGTCTTTTCCATATTTCCGAATACATATGCCGTCATCATACCGGCAAGCTGCTTACTCTGGAAAACTTCCTTATCACTTGTAAATTGTTCAACCTCCTGTATCGGACCGGATACAGCATAGGCATGATCACGCAGCGTGTCGGCTTCTTCCTGCAATACAAGTTTTCCATCCTGTAATATGAGCACTTCCTCAAACATGAGACTGACTTCGTCAATCAAGTGGGTCGAGAAGATAATTGTGCGCTTCTCCGCTTCATATTCCTCAAGTAAAATATCGTAAAATTTCTTTCTTGCGGCTGCATCTAGTCCGATATACGGCTCATCAAAAATCGTAATCGGCGCCTTACTTGCCAGCCCGACGATAATCCCAAGCGCTGAAGCCATACCTTTCGATAATGTTTTAACTTTAGCATTCAGACTCAGGTTATATTCGCGTATCAATTCATCAGCCAACGCCTGATCCCATGTTGGATAAAAATAAGCATAAATCCGCAGCACATTTTTCACTTTTAAATCCTTTTTAAAATTATCGCCTTCTTTAATCAGACAAATGGACTCCGTCAGCCGCTGATTATCAAACGGCTTTTCTCCGTCAACCAGAATCTCCCCTTCTGAAGCTAAAATATGACCTGACAAAATTTCCATAAACGTCGTTTTCCCTGCCCCATTACGTCCTAGCAGGCCATAGATTTTCGGTTCCGAGAGTGTAAATGTTACATCATCCAGCGCTTTCGTGTTTTTATACATTTTCGATACATGATTAACCTCAATTTTCATGATGGTTCTCCTCTCTGTTCATCATTTCCAATAACTCACTTTTACTGATTTTTAACTTTGCCGCTTCATTTTTTAACGGCAGCACATAATGCTCATAAAATGTCTGCTTGCGCTTTTCAATTAAAATCAGTTCGGCATTTTCTGTCACAAACATCCCCACACCTCTCCGCTTTACTAAAATGCCTTCATCCACCAATTCATTTGTTCCTTTCGCTGCAGTCGCCGGATTGATCCGATAATACTTCGCAAATTCATTTGTGGACGGAACACGTTCGCCCGGCTTAATTGTTCCATTAATAATCGCATCTTCCAGATACTCTTTGATCTGCTGAAAAATAGGTTTGTTTTCATCCAACTGCAATTTCATAATGAAGCTCCTCAGTTATTCGGTTAGTTACTTATATAATTAACCATATAACTATTCTATACGTTTGTCAATAATTTTTTAAAAATTAATACTTCTCTTTGCCTGCACGTTACTTGAACTGCAAATTGGCTCAAAATCTTACAGTACCGGCTTAAGTTCACTCAGATTCGCTCAAGTTGTTACAAAATCGGCTCAAGTTCACAATTTTTTCGCTTAAATTGCCACATTCAGTTCTGAACGCAACGGCATAAGGCACATATAAAAAAACTCCGCACCTTATTAAAGTGCGGAGTGTGTCTAATCTTCTCCGATTTTCTTATCTTGTGACTTAGGAAGACGGCCTGCTTTTTTGGCTGATTCCCTGAGCAAAAATTCCACATGACTGTTCACGCTGCGAAATTCATCTTTGGCCCATACCTGCAGGATTTCATACAACTCGGGGTCAATCCTCAACGGAAAATTCTTTTTTTTAGCCATCAAAACCCTCTTTTTACTGGTAGAGTGAACCGGTATTGATGACCGGCTGTGAACCATTTTCTGAAACAATTGATACCATCAGATTGTTAACCATGGTTGCACGCCGCTCCTCATCCAGTTCAACGGTGCCGTCTTTTTCCAATTGAGCAATCGCCTCTTCAACCATTCCAACAGCACCTTCTACAATTTGTTTGCGGGCAGCAATAATGGCGCTAGCCTGCTGACGCTGAAGCATCGCCTGAGCGACTTCAGTTGAGTAGGCAAGATGGGTCAGACGTGTTTCAAGTACTTCGACACCTGCTACAGTGAGCCGTTCCTGCAAATCTTTCGCAAGCTGTGCAGATACCTCTTCCGCGTTTCCCCTTAATGTCATTTCATCTTCTGTAAACGTGTCATATGGGTATTGAGTTGCGACTGCACGAATAGCTGTTTCACTTTGAATTTCCACATATTGTTCATAGCGATCCACTTCAAATACAGCTTTCGCAGCATCAACAACTTTAAAAACAATAACAGCGGCAATTTCAATCGGATTACCATTCACATCGTTTACTTTCAGCTGGCTGCTGTTAAAATTCCGTACACGTAATGAAACCATTCTTCTAACTGAAAAAGGTACTGTTATGGCAATCCCCTCTTTACGAATACTCCCCATATATTTCCCAAGAAAGATCACAACCGCAGCTTGATTTGGCTGAACAAGCGTTATACCGCTTCCCAGCGCAATCGCAATTACTAAAGCAATTCCGCCAATAACAAACTGGGCTTCTAAAAAACTCATAACAGTGACCGCCGCGAGCACAGCAATCGCAAGTATTCCAACATATCCATTCATCATCCAAGCGTCTTTTTCACGAATACCGTTCATATACACCTTCCCCACATTATTATTTTAATTTCATATTAATATGATATCATTATTGTTTAAATTTGTAAATTATTAACTTGCTTTTAAGCTGCTTAGCGGATTCTTTTCATGATAGATAACAAAGCCCTTTCCGTCTGTCCGAACTGTGATATCACCGAATGCAGCTGTAGGATATATTGCCGTACCAACTTTTTGAAGATTCTTCATTACACGGTCGACCGGGTGGCCAAACCTGTTTTTTTTGCCATAAGTAAGAATAGCCGCATTAGGACTTACCTTTTTCAAAAAATCGAGTGACGTGCTTGTGCGTGAGCCATGGTGTGCTACTTTAACAATTTCCGAATTCAGATTATGCTTTTCGATCAGTTCCTTTTCCTGTTTCTTTTTGACATCACTCATTAACAAAAAGTCAATTTTTCCAAATGTCAGTTTCAACACAATGGATGATTCGTTATTTGATTTGGAGCTGTTGTCCGTATTCAAAATTCGTGCTTGCAATAAAGGATCAACCTGCAAAAAATCATTGCGTTCAGCAATTTCAATCGGAATCTGCCGTTTCATAATCTGGCTGATATAACGGGCGTACGTTCGTGTTGAATGAATTTTGCCGGTATCCATAATCCGTTCCACATCCACTGATTTCATAACTTCCAGCAGCCCGCCTATGTGATCAATATCCGGATGTGTCGCTATCATTAAGTCCAGCTTCTTTACATCCTGCTTTTCCAGAAAAGCGGTCACTTTTTTTCCTGCTTTTGGCGGTCCCCCATCGATTAATATATTTTTACCGGATGGTGTCTGAATGAGTATGCTGTCTCCCTGGTCCACATCAATAAAGTGAACCTCCATTTCAGAGGCTTGCTCAGCATGATAAACGTCTGGCGCAAATATAGCTACGGCCATGATGACAGATATAACCCATATAACGTTTTGCCATTGCATGATAAACATTCCTTTTTCTGTGAGTCCACTTAGTTTGTTCAAATCGAGGTTACTATTATGCGACTTGATTGATGAAAATATAAAGTGACACATCAATCAGTGGATTTTTCCCGCTGATTGTTCGTTGCACAGAACCGGACATTTTCTGCCAGTTGCATGCAGAATAGCAATTTTTATGTTTAGGTTGATTTGGATTGGTTTTTTAATTCCTACTGTGTGCTCCGGCACATGTTATTCTGCTGCCGTCCATATTTT
>NZ_FOMR01000012.1:41456-70513 GCF_900112705.1 Lentibacillus persicus | reverse complement strand
TTTCCCGCACATATTTTGCGCTTCCGGAACATATTTCCCATTTCCGGAACTTATTTTTTCGACCCCCATCCATACAAGATACCTAAAAAAAGCCGCTGAGCAGTGTCAGCGGCTTTTTTATACACACATATTATTTGGTTTTTTCAACAACGATCTCGTCATCTTTAACATCTACATTGACAGACTCAACGGACTCTTCTTCCAGAATCAGATCAGTCAACTGA
This sequence comes from Lentibacillus persicus, assembly GCF_900112705.1. GTDB lineage: Bacteria > Bacillota > Bacilli > Bacillales > Amphibacillaceae > Lentibacillus > Lentibacillus persicus. The sequence goes on along the minus strand of NZ_FOMR01000012.1, from coordinate 70,289 downwards.
TCTTCAACTTTGTCCTGGATGACGCGACGCAACGGCCGTGCACCGAAGCGGCGATCGTAGCCAAGTTTAACGAGTTCTTCTTTTGCCTCGTCAGTCACTGAAATAGCGATGTTATTTTCTTCAATTGTTTCTTCAAGTTCTGCCAGCATCAAGTCAACAATTTGCAGCAGGCTTTCTTCAGCCAGTTCATTAAATGTGATGATACTGTCAAAACGGTTCAGAAACTCAGGTTTAAAATATGCACTTAAGTTTTCAAGCGTTTGAACTGATTCGTGCTCGTCCCGGTTGAATCCAACATTGATTTGTTTATCACCGGTGCCGGCGTTACTGGTCATGATAATCACTGTATCTTTAAAACTTACAGTGCGACCGTGTGAATCGGTCAATTGGCCGTCTTCCATGATTTGCAGGAACATGTTCTGCACATCAGGATGCGCTTTTTCAATTTCATCCAGCAACAGGATGGAATAAGGATTTCGGCGCACTTTTTCGGTTAACTGACCTGCTTCTTCATGACCGACATATCCTGGTGGTGAACCAATAATTTTGGAAGTCGAATGTTTTTCCATATATTCACTCATGTCGAGCCTCATCAGGCTGTCACGTGAGCCAAACAGTTCTTCAGCCAGTGCTTTTGTCAGTTCAGTTTTACCAACCCCGGTCGGTCCAACAAACAGGAATGATCCGATCGGGCGGTATTTTGATTTAAGTCCTGCACGGCTCCGGCGGACAGCTTTGGCAACCTTTTGCACTGCTTCGTCCTGACCGATGACTTTCTCACTGAGGTTCTTACCGAGATCACGCATTTTCTCCTGCTCATCAGCTTGAAGTTTGGTGACCGGAATACCGGTTTTTTCCTCAACAATCAATTGGATATCAGAAATATCAACATCGACAACCTGTTCTTCATCTTTGGCTTTATCCAGTTGTTTTTGCAACTGGATTTCCTGATAGCGCAAGTGGGCTGCACGCTCATAGTCCTCTTTTTCAGCTGCTTCTTCTTTTTCCCGGACAATTTCATCCAGACGGCTTTGAATACTGTCTGAATCTTTTTCCGCATTATCAAGATTCAAGCGTGAGCCGACTTCATCCATCAGGTCAATCGCTTTGTCGGGCAGGAAACGATCCTGAATATAGCGCTGTGACAATGTGACAAACGAGCGGATCGCTTCATCAGAGTAACGCACCTCATGGAATTTTTCATAACGGTCTTTAATGCCATTCAAAATTTCAATCGCATCTTCAGCGGACGGTTCTTTGACCATGATTGGCTGAAAACGGCGTTCCAATGCGGCGTCTTTTTCAATTTGACGGTACTCTTTCAAAGTGGTTGCACCAATCAATTGCAGTTCACCGCGTGCGAGGGCCGGTTTCAAAATATTGCCCGCGTCCATTTGAGAACTTTCGGCGGTGCCTGCCCCAACAAGAAGGTGGATTTCATCAACGAACAGAATAACGTTCGGACGTTCCTGCAGTTCCTGTACAAGCTGCTTCATGCGCTCTTCAAATTGTCCGCGCATGCTTGTGTTGGCAACAAGTGATGCCACATCCAAAAGATAAATTTCCTTATCCATCAGCTTAGCCGGCACCTTGCCTTCTGTAATTTTTAATGCCAGTCCTTCAGCAATCGCCGTTTTACCGACACCTGCTTCACCAATTAAGACCGGGTTATTTTTATTACGGCGGTTCAACGTTTCAATCGTCCGTTTCACTTCATTATCACGGCCGATAATCGGGTCAACAAGCCCGGCACGTGCAGCATTTGTCACGTTTTTGCCAAGCTGATCGAGTAAGCCGTTATTGCCCGATCCTTGTTGTGTTTTGGTTCCGGTAAACCCTTGACCTTGCTGACCATTTCCCTGGAAAAATTTATTGGCAAAATCGCCTTGCTGGCCTTGATTAAAGCCACCGTTCATCATACTTCCTTGAATTTCACGAAAACATTCGTTGCATAGATGCATATTCATACGCTCATTGTTTATTTGCATTGCGACGTTAATCGATGCTGGACGCGTACCACAATTTTGACATTGCATATGTGATGCCTCCCTTTAATTAGAATCTATTTTAAAAGGTTTGACTTTGACTATCTTTGACCTTTGATTTTATTATAACTTGACCTTCTTTGACTTTCAAGTGTTTTTGCTCAATTTTTTCGGAATAAGTATGGTTAAAGGGTGTTCAGCCGCTTGTATTTACCATGCATCGTTGACCAAACCCGGATTCAAACCCTATCCTAAAGATTCACGTAAAAAGACTGTCCTAAACATAGGACAGCCCCTTTATCATGATAACTGTTTTTCTTTTTGTCTCAGCTCAACTCTTCTAATCTTACCCGATGTTGTTTTTGGCAACTCATCAATAAATTCAATTTTTCGCGGATATTTATACGGTGCTGTCAGGTCTTTTACATGATCCTGCAATTGTTTGACCAAATCAGGATCATCAGGTGCCGAGTCCTGCAGAACAATGAATGCTTTAACCACACTTCCGCGGACTTCATCCGGGCTTGCAACAACAGCACATTCCTTCACAAATGGATGTTTGACCAAAGCATCTTCCACTTCAAACGGTCCGATTGTATAACCTGAACTGATAATTATATCGTCACTGCGACCCTCAAACCAGAAATAGCCCTCTTCATCCTTCCACGCCTGGTCACCTGTCACGTAATAGTCCCCGCGCCGGGACATTTGCGTGCGTTCAGCATCTTTATAATATTCCCGGAAAAGTGCCGGACTGTCCAGCTTAACGGCAATATCGCCAATCTCATTGGCGGGCAGCGGTTTTCCTTCTTCGTCAATAATCTCCACTTCATTGCCGGGTGTCGGTTTCCCCATAGCGCCCGGTTTTACTTTCGTATCTTTGAGGAAGCCAAGCAATAAAGTGTTTTCCGTTTGACCATAGCCATCACGGACCGTTATATCAAACTGCTTGCGAAATGTATCAATGACTTCACGGTTTAGCGGTTCACCGGCTGAAACAGCGCTATGCAATGCCGGCAGCTGATAGTCATTGAGGTTATCAACTTTCGCCATCAGACGGTATTCCGTCGGTGTGCAGCACAGTACATTAATTTCTTCATCCTGCAACAGACCGAGATATGTTTTCGGATCAAATTTTCCTAAGTATACAAAGCCGGTAGCTCCTGAACCCAGGACTGACAGGAAAGGACTCCAGATCCATTTTTGCCAGCCAGGACCGGCCGTTGCCCACACTTTGTCTCCTTCATTGATTGCAAGCCAATTCCCCGGTGCGGTTTTTAAATGTGCAAATCCCCAGCCATGTGTATGTACAACTGCTTTCGGATTGCCCGTTGTTCCTGAAGTATAAGACAAGAACGCCGTATCATCTTTTGTGGTATCAGCGACGTCCAGCTGATCTGAAGCAGATCCCTTCAGTTCATCAAGGTTGTGCCAGCCATCCACAGATTTTCCAATCGAAAACAGCGTGAGCCGGTCATATTCCTTAACGCCCTCAAATTGATCGGCATATGGATAGTAGCTGACGACTGCACTTACTTCCCCATGACTGATCCGGTATTGCAAGTCTTTCGTTTTCAGCATTTCTGAACTTGGAATGACAACAAGTCCTGCCTTGATTGCTGCCAGGTAAGTTTCATATGCTTCAATCAGGCGCGGTATCATGATCAATACTTTATCGCCCTTCTTCAAGCCTTTTTCTTTGAAAACGTTGCCAATTTTGCTGACGTTTTTAATCAAATCTTCATATGTAATTTCTTTTTTATTGCCATTATCATCCATCCAAACCAGTGCCTTCCTTGAAGGACTTTTAGAGGCAAAGTGTTCCATTTCCATAACAATATTATAGTCTTCAGGCGCAATGAGATCTTGTTTGTTCATCATATCAGCTCCAATTCAGATTTATTTTAGTATATCAGAATTGAACTAAAATTTGAATTAGTTTATATGCTTATGAATTTAAGATGAATTGCCTATACATAAATAAAGCTAGCCTTTAAAAAGCCAGCTTTTTCATGAACAAATTTCTAATAACCATAAATTGGCTGTGGCAGATTATTTTTCATTACAAGATGATCAAGCGTTCTGAACTGATAACCTTGTTTTTTCATTTCGGCTATCATTTTATCCAGTGCTTTCGCGTTGTCGGAGGACACGGTATGAAGCAAAACAATCGCCCCAGGGTGCATATGATCCATTATATTTTCATAAGCATGCCGCCAGCCTCGCTGCTCGCCCCAATCGACAAAAGCCAGCGACCAGAATACATGAATATAACCAAGCTCATTTGCCCACTTCAATGATTTTTCACTAAACATTCCTTTGGGCGGCCGCAAATATTTAATTTCCTTCTGTGCTGATACATCAGCAACCGCTTGTTCCAGGGTCTCCAGTTCTTTCGCCATTTTTTCTTTCGTAACGACTGTTAAGTCAGGATGGTGATACGAATGATTCCCGATGATATGGCCTTCTTCTGCCATCCGTTTAACAAGGTTTGGTTCACTTTCCACATAATGCCCAGTCAAAAAAAATGCAGCAGGGACCTCGTGCTTCTTCAGGACATCGAGAACTTCATCCGTATAGCCTTTCTCATAACCGTTATCAAATGTCAGATAAACTGTCTTTTCTCCGGAATCATCAGCATAATAAGCATGGTGTTCCTCGAGAATTTGCTTGTATTTCCCCACGTCGGGTATGTGATGATCATCATTTTTTTTAAACCCCCATCCATACCCGCCAGCTGGCTGACTGGCATCTGCTTCTGCAGCAAAAGTAAGCAAAACGAGGACGAATGTCAATGCCATGATGTAATAATACTTCATTCCACAGCCCACCTGTTTTTTTCTTATTTTGCGTTACAGAACCACTTTTATGCATAGGCACGGAACAGCCATTTACAGGATCATTGCTGCAATCCAGCCAAACACGACGAGCGGAATATTAAAGTGAATGAATGTCGGAACGCATGTATCCCAAATATGGTGATGCTTGCCATCAGCATTCAGACCCGACGTTGGACCGAGCGTACTGTCTGAAGCCGGTGAACCAGCGTCACCCAATGCGCCGGCAGTCCCGATTAATGAAGCAGTCGCAAGCGGCGAAAAGCCTGCCGTTATACAAATCGGCACAAATAATGCAGCAAGGATTGGGATCGTTCCAAATGATGACCCTATTCCAATTGTGACTACAAGACCAACAAGAAGTAATACAAGCGCGACGATGGCCTGGTTGTCGCTCAAAAACCCTGAAGACATTTCAACAAGCGCACTGACGGCTCCCGTCTCTTCCAGCACATTGCCAAAACCGGCCGCTACAAGCATGACGAATGCGATTTGTCCCATCATCGCAATACCATCGGCCATCACTTGATCGCCTTTTTTGAATGGAACCACAACAAGTGCAAACATTAGTACAAGACCTGTCAGCGCACCTGCAATTAAGTTTTGGAAAACTGCTTGAACGACTAATGCTCCGAGAATCGCAACAAGTGTTAAAGCATGTTTACGATTAAAGGATACATTCTCCGCTGGCGGCGCCGTAAAATTAACCTCACTGCCGCCGGCACCCGGGATCGATTCACGTTTTTTCCGATATGTTATGAATACAGCAATTAATAAGCCGACAATCATCCCGGCGCCCGGAACCAGCATAGCCTGTGCTGTCTCGGTGATTGTGATGTCAGTACCATTTTCAGTCATTCCGTTTTGAATCGTCTGGTGAAAAAGCAAACCAAACCCTGCCGGAATCATGACATACGGTGCCTTTAATCCAAACGTCAATGCGGTTGCAACACTGCGCCGGTCCACTTTCATTTCATCAAATAATTTTAATAATGGCGGAATTAATATAGGAATAAATGCTATATGAACCGGAACAACGTTTTGTGACAACGATGCGACGCCGGCAATCGCCAATACCATGATTGTTTTCTTTCCGGTTAATACCCTGATCAAAAAATTCACAAGTATAGTAGTTATGCCTGTATAGCTGATAGCCACCGCAAACGCACCGAGCAAAATATAACTTAAAGCTGTGCTCGCCTGGTCGCCCATACCATTAACCATCATATCGATTGACTCAATAATTGACAGTCCTGACAATAAGCCTGCCGTCAATGCTGCAGCGATAATCGCAATGATGACGTTGACTCGCAGCAGACTGAGTATTGTCAGCACTAATACTGATAAAACAACAACCCATTCCATCTTCGTTTCCCCTCTTTTCTATCTCTCTCAAACATTACTTTATCATGGTAAAGCATTAAAGCAAGAAAATCAACCCTGTTTTTTATAAAATTTAAGGGAACAATGTGTTTAGCCAGCTCAGAGAGTGCGTTTTACGTCTCCGGAAGTGTTGTATGGCTCCCGGGTGATTCCACCTTTAGATCGCGTAAACTCTGCTGATTTCGCGTGGTCACCGCCCCGGTTCGGTTGGTCCTCCTACTTTTTCGGTTGGTCATAACGTGAGTTCGATTGATCCATCCTTGGTTTCGGTTGATCCTCTCCCGATTTCGATTGGTCTCTCCTCTATTTCGCGTGGTCATGTCTTAATTTCGATTGCTCACCATACGATTTCGACTGATCCCACCACGATTGCGTGTAATCCCCTTCCGTTTTCGCGTGATCCCCCACGCGGTTCCGATTAATCTTCTCCCATTCCGGTCGATACACCACACCCCGCTACACTTAGGTTGATACCTTGCCTTTCAGCTAAAAAACCTCTGCCGGAATTTCTCCAGCAGAGGTTCAGCCGTTTCTATTTCAGATTAAATGAATACGATACGTGATCCTGGATTGGCACCCATGCACCGATTCCCTGTTTTGTAACATTTTTGACTACAATTGATTTATCGTAGCCTTTTAATTGAAAGTATACTTCGCCAAATGTTACCTGTCCCCGTTCATTAACGGCGGGAGCATACGCTTGGAGCTCCCCATATTTTTTGGCAGGCACGCTATAGGTGTTATCTTTTTTCGTATTTTTCCCGATAACTGTTGAATATGCCAGCGGCAGCTCGATTTTATCCTGCGCCTCAAGAAGCATCATTTTTTTAACATCATCAGGATTGGCGATTTTATTGGTCAATGCACCTTTAACTTCTTTTTTATTTTGCTGGGTATATTGCATTTGTTGCTCATTATCCCCGCCGATATTATTTAATTCATTTGTATTAATGTTTTGATACTCCCAGTTAATATTCGTCTCATCTGACTTATAGTTCAGCGGCCATCTTCCGATATAAACCATCCCCCGATAACCAAAAGCGATTGGCGATGGTTTAATTGACGTTTCATTCAGCATCTTAATAAGATCCGGATTGTCGATCGCTACATCAACACCGTCAATCAGTTCCTGTGTCAGTTCACTTGGTTCCACGACTTCCTGGTCCTCTGTCGAATTAGGGAATGTGTTTTCTTTTGATATATTCAATACGTGGTTCGGAACTTCAAATTCTTTTTTTGCTGAGTCATCTTTCTCGGCAAGGGCATTTACTGGGAGCATTATAATCAGTATCAGTAAGACGCCAAACCCAAAATATTTATTCATGTGTCCCTTCCTTTCCGTGAGCTGCTGTGGACGTAATCCGTCGGACCAGCCTTCTTGCAGCTTTTAACACTAGTTTTTTCGGACACATGAATATTATACTTTGTTAAATTTTAACTGCTTAACTCAACCGATTCGAGTGTTTCTTCAATATGAATACTGTCTTCAACTGAACGGACCATTGAACAATTCTTTCTTGCCAGGGCCAAGTTTTTGTATAACTTTTCGTCGTCAAGATTGTAGCCTTTGATGACGTAATGCAAATCGATTCGCTCGATTCGATTAGCTTCTTGTTCGTTTCGCTCAACCTCGGCTGTTATCGTCATGTCAGCTATTTCGGTTCGCTGCTTGCTTAAAATTTTGCGAAAAACCGAGGCACTGCAGCCTGCAATCGATGCGACCATCAATTGAAATGGGCGAAAGCCGTATTCATCGTTACTCGATATGTCAAGCTGTCCATAATCCAAGTCAATACGCATGCCTTCCTCTTTTAAATGAAATTCCATTATAACCTCACCTCTTATAAGTTAATGTTATTCCTAATGCTATACCATAACGCCCCTTTAATGAAGTAATTTGAATTGACCTCTTACAAAAAAAGCATTACATTGAGTAAAGCCATATAAATACTGGAAGGTGTCGAACGATGGTATCTGCCCAAACACGATTTTACATATTAATTGCGCTCGTTTTTGTATCCGGGTTTTCTCAGGGCATGCTCCTTCCCTTGCTGTCAATTATTCTGGAACAAAATGGCGTTTCATCCTCGGTCAATGGGCTCCATGCGACGGGGCTGTATATTGGTATATTGATTGCTTCACCGTTTATGGAAAAACCTATGCGCCGATTTGGTTTTAAACCGGTAATTGTTACAGGCGGGATGCTCGTTTTTGTGTCACTTGCTTTGTTTCCTTTCTGGCAGGCGTTGTGGTTTTGGTTTATATTGCGTATTATTATCGGGATCGGTGATAATATGCTGCACTTTGCAACCCAAACCTGGATTACCACAACAAGTCCAAAAGAAAAACGCGGAAAGAATATCTCATTTTATGGGTTGTCATTTGGGCTTGGTTTCACTGTAGGCCCGCTGATGACCCGGCTTTTGGAGATAAATCAGGCCATGCCGTTTCTTGTTTCTGCATTGCTGAGCATGCTCATTTGGTCACTGATGTTGTTTGTACGGAACAAGATGCCTGAGGAGGACGATGTACACGCCTATAGCAGTTCCAGCTCCATTCAGCGATTTATTCATACCGGAAAACTTGCCTGGGTGGCGATGCTGCCCGCATTTGGCTATGGTTTTCTTGAAGCAACATTGCATGGCATTTTCCCTGTTTACGGTCTCAGAATTGGACATGATGTTAACATCCTGTCGCTGATTATTCCGTTTTTTGCGGGGGCAAGTATTGTTACACAAATTCCTCTGGGCGTATTAAGTGACCGCGTTGGCAGGCGAAGGATTCTGCTTACGGTTATCGGTGGCGGAATTCTCGCGTTTCAGTTCGCAGCTTTATTTGAAAAATCTGCAGCAACACTTTTCATCGCCTTCGCTGTCTCCGGCATGCTCGTTGGTTCCCTGTATTCTTTAAGTATTGCTTTTATGACCGATATGGTTCCGGCGTCACTTTTACCCGCAGGTAACTTGATGACAGGGGTCTCATTCAGTATTGGGAGCTTAACCGGACCGTATCTGGGCGGTGTCTTTATCGATTTGTTCCCTGATGTTTCGTTTTTTTACGTCATTATTTTAATGCTTATCATAATGTTTGCGGTCATCTTTTTCAAAAAAGATCATCAGCTCAAAACATCAGTTAATTAACGCATGCAAACCAAAAAAGCTGCCGTAACCAACCGGCAGCTTTTTCATTTAGTTTAACCTTCTTTTCCGGAGCATGGCGTTAATGACGCCACCGACCATAATTATAATACCACTCAAATAAAACCAAATCATAAGAACAATGACGGTACCCAGACTTCCGTATGTTGCCGTATAGTTCCCCATGGAATTCACATAAAAAGAAAAACCCAATGAGACCAATTGCCAGCCGACAGTTGCAAACAGCGCGCCCCATACAACATTTTTAAAATAGATTCGCATGTTGGGAGCTAACCTGTACAGTGCCAGGAGCACGATAAATATAACAACGGATGAAACACCCCAGCGCAGCGTGTCCCAGACAGCTAAAAATCCCTCTGACATGCCAACAAATGAGAAAATATATTCTCCTATCATTTTTCCGAATACCGGCAGCAGAAAAGCCATCGCAATGACAAAAACCATCGCAATCGTCAGTCCGATTGCAATCAGCCGCATAACAATGAACGAACGATCTTCATCAACTTTGTAAGCGCGGTTAAACCCCTTCATGATCGCATTGACGCCATTGGAAGCGGCCCACAATGTACCAATGATACCAACTGACAATAACGAACCGCTCTGGTTATTGACCAGTTCGGATACATTTTCATTAATCAGTTCATTAATTTCACCGGGCGCATACCGCTCGATAAAGCTGGTGACATTGCCCGAGTCCAGTGGCAGATAACCGAGCAGGGTCATCAAAAAAAGCAGGAATGGAAACAATGACAACAGCAAGAAATAGGCAAGCTGTGCTGCCACGCCTGCAATATCATCATCGCTTATACGCTGAAATAGTTCTTTGCCGAAAGCTATGGTTTTCTTCCACATTTAATCGCCCTCACACGTTTTGTTTACAAATTGTTATTCAGCTCTTCCCCATCATTTTTATTTGTAAACTTCTCCAACGAGGTTTCCACCTGTTCTAAAGCATTTATGGCATTATCCGCACCTTTTGTGAAAGCCGTATTAAAACGGTCAAACGTGTTCTTTGCGTTTTTAACAGCTTCTGATGGTCGTTTAATATAATACGACGAGTCGTTTTTGAAAGCTGACATTTTTTCTGTTGCATAACCTCTTGCATCGCGGTCGATCAAAGATAATAGTCCACCTGCAATCGTACCTATAATCAGTCCAAGACATAGTTTTCGTTTACCCATAATTAATCGCTCCTTAATGTTATATGTTATTTTCATTTCTGATATGATTTAGCAATGCACTGCATCCTTTTGATACCAGTTCATAAGTATAATCGAAATTTCCTGTAAAATAGGGGTCGGGGACGCTGGATTCTTCGGCCTCATCCACGAAGTCCATCAGTTTGGCTACCGTGACCTCCTCATGCTTATCACTTAACCCTCGAATCGCACCAATATTATCATCATCCATGGCGATAAGATAATTAAAATCCCGGAAATCACGAACATCAATTTGCCGAGCTTCCATCCCCTCGTATGAAATTTGCTGTCTATCCAGGAGATTTCGTGTTCCTTCGTGAGGTGACTCACCTACATGCCAATGGCCTATCCCGGCGGAATCTGCCTCGATTTTACCTGACAGCTTCTCTTTTTCTGTCAGATCCCTGAAGATTGCTTCGGCCATTGGGGAACGGCAAATATTACCCAGACACACAAATAATACCCGTATCATGGCTTCAACTCCTGCTTTGAAATTATTGCCGAATATGTTTTTATTATAATAGGAGCTGCAATCAAATGCCACCATCCTCTATTACAAATTAAAGATGGGGTGGCGACTCCGGTAATTCATAGCTATACAAGCGGCGCAATGCAGCCTTCGTCATTATTTTTTGCTGAATTGACATAGCTTGCCACGTCATATGCCTGAAGACCTTCCGTTTCCAGCGATGTCAAAAAATGATAGGCCTCCTCCGGCGACTGTTCCCCTGTCTTGATCCAGTCATCTTCCTTTTCTTTTGGCAGAATAATCGGCATACGATGATGAATATCCTGCATGAAACCATCCGCTTCTTTTGTCAGAATGGTGCACGTAAAAAGCTTCTTATCATCCTTTTCCCATTTATCCCACAGACCGGCAAAGGCAAACAGCCGGCGATCTTCCAGCTGGATACGTTTCGGCTGTTTTTCCTTCCCATCACGTTTCCATTCATAAAAACTGTCCGCTGCAATCAAACACCGTTTTCGGGACATCAGCCGTTTGAAGCTTGGTTTTTCATGCGCTGTCTCACTCCGGGCGTTAATCATCTTATAACCGATTTTTTCATCACTCGCCCACGAGGGGACAAGCCCCCAGCGCAAATAGCCGGCACGTTTTGCTTTTCCGTCATGAATGATGGCCATAACATTCTGGCCCGGTGCAACATTGTAACTGGGCTGATAATTCTTGATTGGCTGCTCAATACCAAACTCCTCAAGCACTTCGACTTCATCGGCCAGCAACGTATAACGTCCGCACATCGCGTGATTCCCCTCCTTTAAAAAATACTTAAATCCCATTGTGTCGCAATATGCCGTAAAAGTCGAATACCGGCTACACTGTTACCTTCTTCCCCGAGCGCCGGACCGTAAACACCGATGCCGCATCCGTCGATAAACGGCATGGTGTCGTCACGTACTCTTGGTGGTACTGCTGCCAAAATGCCGCCGGAAACACCACTCTTTGCCGGTATGCCGACATATGTTGCGAATTTCCCGGAAGCATTGTACATCCCGCATGTAAGCATAAGTACCTTCGTTATTCGGGCAATTTGCCTCGGTACGATTTCTTCACCATTTTTCGGATCCATCCCGTCGTTAGCCAAAACCTGCCCAATTCGGGCCAAGTCATCAATCGTTACATCAATGGAACATTGCTTAAAATACGTTTCGAGCGTAACATCCAAATCAGATTCCAAAAACCCGACCTCAAGCAAATAATAGCCGATTGCCCGATTACGTGTGGAAGATTTGCGCTCCGATTCATAAACGGCATGATTCAGTTTAAGCCGATGACCGAACATGTTCTCAAGCAGTTGAAACACTGGTTCAAGCCGTTCATCAGATGTCGTTCCGGGCAATGTTGACGTTACTGTAATCGCTCCCGCATTATTAAAGGGATTGAGCGGCTTTTTTACCTGTTTCATTTCCAAATGCATAATGGAATTAAACGCCTCCCCGGTAGGTTCCACATCAACGTTATTAAGCATATAGGAAACGCCGCGTTCCATGCATGCCACAATAAACGTTATCGCTTTCGATATGCTTTGCAGTGTAAATTGCTCACCTGTATCACCTGAACGGAGAGTCATCCCATTATTACCCCTGATAACAATTCCTAAAGCATTAGGGTCCGCCTTTTGCAGCTCTGGAATATATGAAGCGAGCTCCCCATCATCTGTATTCTTTCTATAAAATGTCACCCAGTCATCGACATACTGCTGCAGCCATTCCTGCGTTTCTTCGGTATTCCAGTTTGCTATCCCCTGAACCATTGCAACACCTCACTTCAAATTTGTGCTAGGTACGAACCGCAAGACGCCTGATCACTTTAGATTCCCCCTGTCAATACCTTTATTATACCCGCCGACCAATCAATTGAAAAGAAACGGGGGGCTCACGAGTTTTCATTCTTGTCATTTAATGGCATAGGCGTTACGATAAGTTTTTGAGCTTACGTTAGAAAGGCGTCTTCTATGAATAAACGTGTTTACTTCTTAATGATTGTCGCATTCGTTGTTGGAATGGTTGAACTGATTATCGGTGGTATACTTGACTTAATAGCAGCTGATTTGGGTGTCAGCCTCGGTCAGGTCGGTTTCTTAATCACAATTTTCTCCTTAATTTTTGCTGTTGGTTCTCCAATTCTTTTAATTGTTACGTCACATATTGAACGAAAAAAGCTGACCCTTATATCCCTGGCTGTGTTTTTACTGGGGAATGTGGTAACTGTAGTGAGTCCTACATACAGCATTCTCTTCACTGGAAGGGTTATTTCAGCATTAAGCGGTGCACTACTGATTATTTTGTGCTTAACCATCGCGCCATCAATCGTTGAACATAAATATCGCGGACGGGCAATTGGTATTGTTTCCATGGGTGTCAGTGCATCGATCGTGCTTGGTCTGCCGGTCGGCTTGCTGCTGGGAAATGCGTTTGGCTGGCGTGCCCCTTTCGTTCTCATCACACTGCTCACAGCCCTTTCAATGGCTGGTGTGTACTTTCTTATGGAACGTGTTAAACCAAAACCTTCCATTCCTATAAAAGATCAATTGGCAACACTCCAAAATCGAAAAATATTTTTTGGACAGTCAATCACCTTTCTGTTCATGACGGGTCACACAACCCTCTATGCCTATCTGACACCTTTTTCTAAGAACGTACTGGGCGTTGATGGTACTTGGGTCAGTTTGATTTATCTTATTTTTGGTGTTGCAGCCGTAAGTGGTGGCGGTATTGGCGGAGCTCTATCCGACACAATAGGTGCTAAACGGACGATCATGCTCACCACGATTTTGTTCGTACTGGTGATTTTCTCAATCCCTTTTACAACTTTTGCACTTCCTGTATTTTTAGCCATTCTCGTTATTTGGGGAATATTAAGTTGGGCGTTATCACCCGCTACCCAAAGTTATCTGATTAACTTATCGCCTGAAACATCGGATATACAGCAAAGCCTAAACAATTCAGCACTTCATCTCGGGATTGCCGTCGGCTCCATGATTGGCGGAATCGTAATTGAAGCAGCTTCCGTTGAACACAACGCAGCAGTCGGAGGGATATTCGCTATACTTTCAGTCGTGGCAGGAATGATCTCCATGTATGGGCGAAAAAGAAGCACAACCAATTAAAAGCAGATTTACACCAAGTACATTTACAGTAAAAAACTTACTTGCTTTCTCAGCATTAACAGTACAATAACAAACCCAAATGTTAACGCAGGGTAAGTTCCGCTGAACGCAACAGCAATAAGAAATAAAAACCCGATACCGTCTTCCAGTTGAAAATTACGTGACTGTCTTGCCAGCAATGTCATTGTTTTATTCACGTTTAAGTGATAAAGAAACAGAAACACACAAGCGTAATAAACTACTTTCATAGGAGTCCACATGGAAAAATTTACAATTGCATGTACGATGATCGGAATTAGAATCAAACATGCACCAGCAGCAACCCACTTAAAATAAGATCTTTTAAATGATTCCAAATTCCATGGCAAAACCTCCAATATATCTGCCCGCATCCGGTCATTAAAAAAACTCCCTGCGACTGAGGCATATGCATAAATAACTACCGCAACTCCGATGTTATAAATCGTATCATTCATAAAGATAAATACGGTTAGCATCAGCGTAAATGCACCGATTACTTGGAAAATCAGCTGTGCATTTTGAGCCAGATAAACCCGCCACAATCTGTTATGTATTGCTTTATCTGATTGAAAGGGTTTCCTTGTCCTTGCTGACTTTTGAAAGATACTAAATTTCTTCTGCCGCTTAAACTTTGTCTTAGATGCCGCTGAAATCAGGAACATTTTCCAAATCTGAAAATCATTCACTTCGGTTACCTTGGACCATTGAACCTGGTTAAATATCGAATTTGAAAGCAAGAAATGATTTATTACGATAATTAGTAAGAGCTGAGCCAGGCCGATTAATGGTGAAGACGTCAATATGCCGATTCCATTGATTATCAAAACCGCCAAAAGCCATCCTATTTTAATCCAAAGACCTTTCTGAAACAGAACCCATTGTGGAACAGTCAACACAATTTCATATAATAAAAAGATAGATAAATATGCGACGACAATCGGTGCTGAAATTGGCGTTAATAAGATTACCAGACTTGCTGCCAAAGTTAGTATCAGAAATTGCTTTACCAACTTTTCCAGAAACACATAAAACCAAATTCGTCCTCTACTATATGGAAGCAATGTCAATTGATATTCTGTGCTGGAAAATAATATGCCCGGATCGCGGAATGATTTAAAGATATAACGAATCGGCAATGCTGTCAGAATCACCCAGAAACCTTTTTGAGCATTTGCCTCTAAAAACAAGAACTCTTCCTGAAAGCTGTCCAGCACATCACCAAAAATGAATAGACTTGCAAATACATACCCACCAAGAAGTGCCAAATAAACAGCTGTCGTCTTATCAATCATTACTTCCATAGCCATCTTGTTTATTATTTTCTTTTTACGGAAACGGCTTTTCCGAATGAAATAATATATATGTGCTTCACTTCTCTTCATCAACTGACCTCCGCTGGATTGTCTGAAAGTCGGCTATTGGTCCATAACTTTGTATCCTGCCATGCTGCAGCATAATATAATTTTCAGCGATATCTTTTACACGTTCTAATTGGTGGGTAGTCAGTAATATACTTGTACCATTCTTCGCCTTTTCTTGAATCAGTTCTTCCAAATATTCCATCGCATATATGTCCAGCCCCATAAACGGTTCGTCGATAAAGAGAAGTGGTGTATCAGGCAGCAATGCACAGATTGTTTGCACTTTTTGGCGCATCCCCTTTGAAAGTGCCTCCGGATATTCATTCAGTTTGTCTTCCAGCTCAAATCCCGGAACCAGCCGCTCGAGCGAATTTTGCAGTTTTTCTTCTGGAACCGCATAACTCATTGCGTACAACTGAAAATGCTGCATTACCGTCAATTCGGTCAAAAGCAGTGGCTCTTCCGGTAAATACGAAATCAGTTGTTTAAAGGTGAGAAAATCATCTTCCTGATTATACCTCTCGTTAATCCAAATTTCACCCTCTGACTTAGCCATAACGCCCATAACCGTCTTAAACAGGGTCGATTTTCCAGCACCATTATGTCCAACAAGTGCTGTTACTGAAGAAGGCTTAATGTCAAAAGTGATTCCGTCGAGTAAGACTGCCTGGTTTATTTCTGTACGGAGATCCTTTATCTGTAACACGTTCACATATCTCACCCTTTTGGTTTTTCATTCTACTGCTACATACGTGTATTAATAAAATCAGTTTCAATTTTGAACCAAGAAATAACCCTAATGAGAATTTTTCTTTATCCGAAATAAATCAAGAAGGACATCGACTTATCCAAATGGGCACCCGTTAGGAATAGTCAAATCAAGTTTTTACAGAAAAATTTAGTGAGACATGAGGGAATCGACCGGCTGCCATTGAAACCAACGTCCATGACCATCAGTCTCACCAACAGTTAACTTGGTTTCCTTACCATTAATCCAATAATCGAGGTGCAGTGCTTTATCCCAGATATTATTGTAGACATGAATAACGTCTCTTTCTTTACCTATTTTCTTGATTTTATTTAATAAATCTATCTTCATATCTTTGGGTATTTGGTTCGCTACATGCGTATGGAAAATACATATGGCTTTATCTACAGGTATTTCCTTTACGATTCCTTCAAGTAATGATACCCCGTCACCCTCTATAAGTTTTAATGGTTGTTTTTTAAAAAGGTCAACTGCATCATCAAAAAGCTTTAACCTCTGTTCATGTTCCGGCCAAATAAGTGATTTCAGCCAGCTATATTCGTCATAATTATTAAGGTCAGTGATATTTAAGTCTAAACCTATTTTGTGAGTGACAGGAGGGGCTGAACTTGGGATGTCCGATAGCTCACCTTTAACTTCTGAAGCAATATGTACATTTGAATTAACATCTCCGAATATCTCGTCAGCCCCATAGGAATAGCTATATTGATCCCACATCAATTGTAAACCTGCACTTGTGCCGATTTCGATCATGGCCAAGGGTTTGTTCACCTGCTTATAAGCATAACAAAATGTTGGGTAAAGGTAAGCGCATCGTCTCACTTCATTTGTCTGTACCAGTTTACTTCTTAAAATCTCTATAATCTTGTCCTCATACTCTGAACAAAAATCTTTAAATAAAGGAAAAGAGTCTTTTTTATTCTTAGGTGGGTTAGTTATACTTGGATAATAATATTTCAAATCATGATTTATTCCTTGTAATAATAAATGATGAACAGCCCCGAATAACATGTTCGGTCTGGGCTGCCCTTCTCTTACATAAGTAGATAACTCAAGTAGTTGCTCATCAGAAGCTACTTGTAAGGATAAAAATTCATATAATTCACTTGTACCTTTGCATTCTTCCTCAGCAAATTTTTTAAAACTTTGAGACAGAACATGTTGATCCACACAACTCCTCCTCTACTCTGTTTGGATTGTTGCAGATAGGCGCTCGATGCTGGAGCTAGTCATATATAGTTTTAGATAGGCTAATTTAACTCTTTCCTCGAAAAGTTCTATTACTTTTTAAATATTGCTAGTATTAAACGTATTCCGGTTTAAAAAGACAATAAACACTATAATGAATTGCCATATTCCAGCAAATAAGAAAACATAATTTGCACCCAAACCATCAGCTATCAAACCACCAATGAGATTTGACAACGGTATCAGCACAACGGCAATTGCTTGCATGATTGTATGAACACGGCCCCTATACTCATCGGGAACGATTAATATTTGCACTGTATCCAGTGTTATACTTGGTAATGTTACACCTATTCCAAGCAATAACCCGAAGAGGTAAGTGACCCAAATAGGAAAATCGACAAACATAAAAAGCAGTATGATACCGAGGAATAACCACCCTCCGACAACGATAGTGGCGTTTTTAAATTTCTGACTGATTTTCCCTATAACTAAGCCACTAAGAATACTTCCCATTGTGAGTGCTGCATTGAAAATACCATACGCTTGCGGCGAGCTGTCTAAGAATTCATTGAAATAAACAACAAACATAGGCATAATCATACTGGTAATATTAACTAAGCTAGCAATAATGGTAACTTTTCTTATGTATTCATGCTTCCAGAGGTATTTAAAACCTTCAATTAAATCTTTTTTGAAGCTATGACGCTCAGGGGATGTTTGCTCTTTTTGCTCTTCTTTTATTGCTTTTGTTACCGATGCCTCATGATTATTGGATAATCCACCTTGTCTTTCCACCGGGGTTAATAAATGTACGAAACTAATTATAAAAGCACCAATAAAAAACGTCACTGAATTAAATATTAATCCGCCAGTGATGCCGATGACTGCAATAAGAAAGCCAGAGATTGAATTCCCCAATAAACTAGCTATATTACTGGATACACTCCGATAACCGATTAACCTGGAAACCGAATCGACCGGAACAAGCATGGGCATAATTCTGGTTTGAGCAGGGTTTTCCAAGCTGAATGTTATCTCCCTCAGCGCCACTAAAATAAAAATCGCCCAAATTTCACCATTTCCGCTTAGCGAATAAATACTAATAATCATACACACTACTAAAATCCCGTTTATTCGCAACGCCCATATCAGAAGGGATAATGGTTTTTTGCTTCTATCCGCAAAAACACCAGCTACAGGACCCGCAAAGAAGCGACTAATGTGCGTAAATGAACCAATGATCGCAGTTGCTAACGCAAGCCCTGTTACATCGTATACATACCACATAATTAATATGGTAAAAATACTATTCCCTAACGCCGTGACAAAATCATTGGTTACGAATAGTAATAAGTTTCTATTCTTCAAAATATATTTCCTTCTTTCCCCACTATTCAATTTGTACTTTTCATTCTAACATGGACTTAAACATATTTTGCAATATTCTGATACTATTCAAAAGGGTGCACTTAATAATTAGCGCGCCTGAAGGTATGTGAATCATTGCCATAAACTACACTAGACTATAATGAAATGATTAACTTAAAGATTCAATGTTTAACAAATCGCAAAATTAAGGTATACTATAATTAGAAAGGCATACAGTAAAAAAGACCGCTTGGTGCTGGTAACACCAAACGGTCCAATGTGTGCAATAGCCCTTCAAGGGGGCAGCTCACATTGATCGGTGAAAAAGTAACACACCTTAAATGCTTGCTAGGCTGACAGGGTGGTTACTTTTTTTCGTGAAACGAGCCGAGTGTGGATTCTGTATTGATTATTCTTGAACGCCACGAGCCATTGATTTTAAAGAAAGACTACAAAAAATATCAATCCTTTGTTTATAGATGGGTAAACAAAGAATATCACGCTCTTTTTACTAAGAATCAGTTCAGACAAGCCTTGAAGCATGCAAAAATATATGACTTAAATAACGTTAACTTTAAACAATTTTTATCTCTTTTCAATAGTTATAAATTGTTTAATAAATAGTGTTAAGGGGTTGCTTTAATGACAGCAACCCCTTTAAACTTATTTTCCCCTAGATACTTGGTTAGACTCATTCTGTTCACGCATTATATTCCATAATCTGGTCCTACAATGGCAAATTGGGCGATTTATTCCGCAAATGCTCCAGTTTAATGAACAATGGGCGCAATTCAGCATATTGAATTACGCCCATTGAAAATTACTTAGAATTCATATAGTACACGAGGTTATCGGTCCATTCATCAAATTCAAATATAAAACCTTTTCTGATACATTCAAATTCCATTCCTATGCTTTCCGCTAACTTGATGGAAGGCTTATTATCAACATTTATATGAGCCTCAATGCGATGGAAATGAAGATTTTTAAAGGCGATGTTAAGCAATTCTTTTACTGCTTCTTTCCCGTAGCCATTACGCCAAAATTGGTTGTGAATGGTATAGCCTAAGAGTCCCCACTGAAATTCTTCTCTCATAATCGTTTCCACTTCAACCTTACCAACTTGCTTTTGATCTGACTTTCGAAAGACACCAAATACATACGCTTCGTCCTGATCAGCATACTTTTGAAACTTTGAAACTACATCATAATTGAATTTTTGCTGTGTCCATCCACTCAAGTCCATTTTATTATCGTCGTATTTATACTGTGAAGGAAATCTGTTAAGACAACCCTCCAGCCACCGTTTATAATCCTGATTCTGTAACGGCCTTAATACTAATCTTTCTGTCTCTGATTTAAGTTTGATTTCCTCTGTATTCAATGTGATGTCTCCTTAGCATAAATTTTTTCCTAATGACAAATGCTTCGGTGTCTACATTTAAAAGATTTAGTTTATATGCCATAAGCCATCACACCTTTCGTTAAAATTATGTGAATATTATACTATTGTTCCTTACTATCCGAAAGGACTTATTCCGCAAAATAGCTCTTATATGCGACAACGGCACGATTTTTTTATTAGGAAAACGCGCCCGATGAATGAAAAGGATTTACTTCTTGCGGTTTCTTTTAAAGAGATTTGACGTAATCAACAGTAATATGCCAATAACAATTAAAGGTATGGAAAATGAGACATAAGGTTCAGGGATACCTGTAATACTTGAAATGGTTTTATTTAATGCTATTCCGAAAGCAAAAGCCCACATTCCTATAAAAGCTATAATTTTCCCAGTTATGTTAAATTTTTTTGAAGACATCCGTTCACGGGCCCCTTTGTTGAGGAATTTGCCTTTCTCCAATACTTCATTGGTTCAATTTTTACATATCTTGTATTCCATAAAATGACTTGGAAAAGTAATAGTGGGCGCATTTTTATTTCGCGAAAGCGCCCGATAATGGAACAAGATGCAAAATTTAAATTCGGTCATTTTCAATAATGAATATACCGCCACAATGAGAAATTGGATAAAAATTACACTCATTGCTTAGTTCAGAACTAATTTCATCGTGGACGAAATAAAATTCATCATCATCCCAGTATTCAATACTATCCTGACGGCATTTTTCGAGTTTCTCTCTTGTTTCAAAAGAGACATCACCAATAAATATTTTGCCGTTCAAGGAGAGATAGCAGGTTAGTTATAAAGGATATTTTTTCTTTATCTTCAAGATGGTGTAAAGTATACGTGCTTATAATCGAATCATATCTATTCCCAGTAATTTAAATACTCCTGTTCCAAAGCCGACATCCAAAACTTTAGAATTTCTTTTCTGCATTACTTCATTAAAAATTGTATTCATTATTTCCTTGTATCTTGCAAAGGGGTACTGGTTATTTTCCTCACTAACCTGGACTGTCTTATCATAGTTATCAGCCCTAGATTAAACCCTTTGTCGTTTAGCATAAATGCTCCTCCAATTATTGATGTTCCACAATATCGACGTTATGTATGAAACAGGCGATAAGACTTATTCCGGAATGGCGCCCAATTAAGGAATATCGTTAAATTATAAATATGCTCTCATCCTGATTACTTTACCATTCATTTCGGGGCCTATTTCATTCATACCAATTTTGCGGTAAAACTTAACTGCAGAAGTATTAGTCGGGGAGACTCTTAGGTGATATTCGCTAACATTATTACTTTTAAAAAATTGCTTTGCATAATCGTGTAACTCTTGTCCCTTCCCCTTTCCACGCTCTTCAGGTGTTATGTAGTACAAATGTACATAACCAATCTCTTTGTCTTCATACTTCCGAATCGACAACTCAAGTTGTCCCACAAATTTATTATCTTCCTTTGCTAAAACAAACCCCTCTGGATAATTAGCAATCTTTTCTTTCAGCCAGTTAAGATATTCCTCTTTATCAAAATCAAATGTATTACCAAAACTTACTGCGAACGAATCGCTACGGAATTTAACTACCTCTTCACAGTGTTTTTCCAAGTTGATATTTATAAACCGAAGAATACTTCATCCCCCCAATAAAATTTACGTTTTTAAACTGACGTTATAAATCAGGTTGGAGCACAATACTTATTCAATTCTTGCACCCTTTTACGGTATATTAGGTGAACTGATATTACCAGCTATAATTGAGTATTATGCTTTTTCAACAATTTCCCCTGACAAGGTTTCTAACCTTGAATCGTACCCCTTAATCCAATCACTCCAGTCAATCTTGTGAGGTTTTCCATGAGGTAAAGATATGTAAATGACCTGATCATTAAATAAATAAGCAAATGAATGCATGGTACCAAAATAATCTTGATAATTTTGATAGAACATTGGTGATTTAGGGTTGGAAAACCACTTGAATATCTGTTCTCCATTCATATGATTTAGATGTTGAAGATCCATATTTGATAAACGCTTGTGACTTTGTGTAAAATCATTATCCCTGTTTAAGTATTTCAGACACTCATTCTGAAAATGATTTGTACATGTTAATAATCGCAACTCATCATTCCTTCTTATTTTCGTAGCAAAAGGTGATTTTTCCACTACAGCTATTTCTCCATAGCGATCTGCAAGGGAAAAGTTATAACTCCAAGAAATCGGAAGCTCTTTTATTACTTCAATTGCGGAACTTGTATCTTTGCAAACATCAAGAATAATCCGGACGATAGTGGATGCCATTAACCCTTCTTTAGTGACTTCATTATTTACAAAATGAAAAGCAATGAATAAACTCTCTTCATTCACACCTTCCAGTCTTCCCACAATATGAATACTGTTCCCTGCTGTCGCAAAACATTCTTGAGGTTGAAGCATTGTAAAACAGTGATCATATAGCTCAGGGGAAAAATCATAATTACGAATAGCAAAATTAAGATGGACTACTGATGAACAACCCATTCCTTCAACCTGTGGTATAACGTATCCACTAAACAGTTTTAATGCTTTAGAATATTCGATTTTTAAAGCATGAGCTAACCCGTCGATCTCATCTAATATATGAGGAGCATAATTTTGCAGTATTGAATTTGCATTGGTTTCATTGAAACTGCTAAATTTCAGATTTGAAAATTGTTGGTTTTCATTCTTAATATCCAAGCCTTGAAGTATGCCTATAGAATGTGCATAATCCCTATATTGCCGAATTGATATTTCCATATAACCACCTTTTAAATTAATGCTTGTTCCCTAACAACCTCACCTGATTAGCAAGAAAACATTATTACTCCTGAAACGCGCCCGATGATGGAACAATTTATTTAATCATCTTTAACAAAACTTAGCTCGTTGCCATCTAGATCGAAAATGGTAAACTTTCTACTACCATAGTCAGTATCAAATAATTCTTCCATGACC
This sequence comes from Lentibacillus persicus, assembly GCF_900112705.1. Taxonomy (GTDB): domain Bacteria; phylum Bacillota; class Bacilli; order Bacillales; family Amphibacillaceae; genus Lentibacillus; species Lentibacillus persicus. The sequence continues at coordinate 47,008 of NZ_FOMR01000012.1, read as the reverse complement.
TCAGCCTGTCCTTTTATTCGCTCCCATAATGCATCAACATCATCTACGTAAAAATTAAATCTTCCATTGGCAGGTACGTCTTTATGCTCCAATAATGCAAACATGGCCCCTCCTTCATTTTCAAAATGCACATAATTCGGTTTTTCTGGTGGCCATGTTGCAGCTACATTGAAATCTAATACATTTTTGTACCACTCCACGGCTTTTTGAAGATCCTTAACATTAGCCCTAACATGCTTTAACCTTGTTTTCATTGTACAATCGCTCCCTTTTCAAATGTCATACCATGGGATTTTAGGTCTTGATTTTGGATAACCAAATTTTTGACGAAATTCTTTTCTTTCCCTGGTAAAATCAAACCACTGCTTTTCACTGTCCGGATTGTTGGCGTGATGAATGACACATATAATTTGGTCTTCTACGCATGGATCAGTCCAGCAACCGAGCCTTACCTCCAAGCGATTAAAAAGTTCTGCCCATTCCTCGTCCTTAATTTGATCTATGCTATAATAGCCCAGGTTAACTAATTTATGAGCCAATTCATACCCGATTGAAGGGATCTGTTGAAAGGTGGATAAACCTATTAAAAATTTCGCTCTTTCGTTTGTTATATCTAAAATTTTTATTAGGTCATCCAATTGTAAATTATGAATCTCACTTAATTTTACCTTTGAACTCCGAAGTTTACTTCGCTCGGTTTGTGTTAAAGGTAGCTTGGGATTTTTACGTCCGTTCAATTCAATCCTCTCCCAGGTGAATTTACTACTCAAAATCAATTCTATATATTGTACATTCTCAACTAATTATTTACGTACTTTAATTCAATTTATCATTGTTACGAGAGAACCCTGCCCCTATACTTCAACAAAAAGGGTGTGATCTCCTTCTTCAAGAAACGGGCCCTTTAATTGAAGAAACGTTGATAAACCAAACCCTTTGCCTCAATTATTGTTCAAAGTGATGTATGTACATAATTCACCTCGTATCCATCTCCGAGTTCGAATTTTAATTTTTGATACAACCTCAATCCTTTTTCATCGTGAGATTTAACTAATATTGCCGTATCACGCTTTATTTTTTCGCCGTAATCAGTCTGTTCTAAAATTTTCCCATACTGAATGACCCAATTCATTAACTCAGATTTCAATTCATCAGAAAGAGGAAAATCATCAATATCAAGGTTACAGCCACACTTTGAACACCACAGAGGATCAGCGCTATGGTCAGCTTCCATCTTATAGGTACCGTGCAAACATTTTGTTCTTAGGAAGTTTGTCATTATCGTCTACCCTCTTTAATTAACAAATTAGTTTTCCTAAAGTCACTTACTATATCTTTTGGTCAATTTGAAACCTTTTCTATAATCCCAAAAAACATATCCACTAAGACACAGCTGAACAATGCCAATGATTAAAAATGGACCGGTCACTATATACGTTTCACCTACAGCGATGTACTGAAAAGCCAAACCGAACAAAAAAACTGCTCCCATAACAGCAGATGCATACCAAGAACTATTATGTTCTTTTTTAAAACTTAACACCGCCGCAATAATATTACCGAGCCCAAATATGACAATTGCTAGAACCCCAGGCATAACCCAACTATCAAAAGGAAGATTGAACGCCCAACTGTCGGGATATGGCTCGGAAAAAATCGTTCCACTACTCGACGTTAACATTTGAACTCCTAACCAAATTGCACCTGTCGCCAAAAACAAATCGTAAACACCCAATACGATTGTACCAATTTTACGCATTCCCTTTCCTCCCATTGTTTTTACAACCCTCTCATCTATACAACAAAATGTCCCTACAGCTGTAAACTGAAATACATCTGTTCATCATTCGCGCCCAATTTTTGAAGATATTAATCAATTAAAACTTCAATTTCATCTTCATTCCCATCCACCAGTTTTTCTAATAAATTATGATAGTCTTCCCCAAATTTCTCTATCCAATTTTCATCATTAATATTTGCCTCTGTATCACCTAATTTCTTCTCGAGATAAGTATTGATATAAGTATTTCGTTCATTAATTCTTTTAGCATATTCTCTTTGGAAATCTTCTGGTTTCATATCTAATTTTTTGGCTTGTGATTCGGCAAACTTACGAATTTGCTTTCCACCTTCGTCTTTTGCATTTGGAGGAGGCAATTCCCCGAACCAGTCACCGTCCTTTTCTTCACTTAAATTGTCTGAAATATCAAGGTCCATTTCTTTTACCTCTTGTTTTACCAATTCCACTTCTATTGCCGAATCAAGATAATCTAACGCAGTATCATCAGGATATAAAAAACGTAAATCACCTACTGTAATCTCTTGACCTTTTACAATCGCTGCTTCATTGTCATCGTATTTTGAAATAGCGCTACACCCAACCATAAAAATAAAGAGTATTAAGAGGGATAACTGTACAACTTTTAACATTAAAACACCCCCTGGATTCTCCAAAGATTTAAAGTTTCCTTTCTTCAACCCGATTGATGACCAAAGAGCAATTTTGACTCTTCCACATCTGCTCAATGCTTGAATAATTAAGAAACAGAAACAATCAAAATAACGGTTCCTGTTGTTGTTTTAAGTAAAGCGCCGGTTCGTAGAGTTGAACATTCCATAAATGAAATGAATTTATTTTGTCTTTTTCGATTTTCCAAATAAACCTATTGCAGCAGCTACAGCAATACCAATTGCAATCCAAGAACCTATACTCATCCTTATCCCCCTTCAATAAGACTTTTCTTATTATTCTTTACGGTTTTCAGAATATTAAAGTTTCAATAACTGCTGTTTTTGTTACTTAAAACCTCTAAAAGATACAAACAGCACCATCAGGACGTATTATAATCCCACTAATACTACGTTGGAATACCTGAGACAAAAAATAAATGAAGAGCACCAACACTTTGAAGGAGCGTAAAGAAGTTCAAGATTAAATCATTAAGCTGTTAGGACAACGAAAAAAGGACTGACCCGTTAAGGCCAGTCCTTTTTTAATGGACCGGATAGACCGTCCAGTATTTTTATTTTCCAATAAATTGCTGAGTCCAGTGATTGCCTTGTTCAACATAGCCGACACCGATGTGGGTGAAGTTCGGGTTCATAATGTTTTCCCGATGGCCTTCACTGTTCATCCAGCCATTTACAACTTGTTCGGGGGTTGTTTGACCTTTGGCAATGTTTTCACCGGCTGTTTGATAAGAGATACCATACTGTTTCATCATATCAAATGGTGAGCCATAGTTCGGGCTGTTGTGAGAAAAATAGTTGCTTGTTGCCATGTCACGGGATTTCTCGCGGGCCACTTTACTCAATTCTGTGTCCACTTTAAGCGGTTCAAGCCCTTGTGCCTCACGCTCTTGGTTGGTCAGCTCGACTACTTGCTGTTCAAATTCATTCAGTTGCTGTGCGTCTTGTGATTGAGATTGTTGGTTTTGCTCGGTTTGTTGATTTTGCTGACTTTGCTGCTCAGCTGGCTGCTGTGGTGCTTGTGCTTTAGGCTCATCAGCATTTTGTTCCTGCTCTTTATCAGCTTGTTGCTCTGTTTTACCTTCTTGCTGGTGCTTATCTTGTTGCGCTGTCTTATCTTCCTGTTGAGATTTATCTTGTTCATTATTGTCTTCTTCGGCTTTACCACTTTCTTCAGGAGCTTCCTGTTTTTCAGGTTTGTCTTGCTCCGGTTGTTCTTTATGAGTACTTTGCTGTTTATTCCAATTAATCTGCGGGAAGTATTTGTTCAGATAATTGCTGAACCGATCGGATGAAGCTTCAGTCCAATCGCTCCCATTAATAGAATAATAGACTTTAGTCTGAACAGACTTATTATTTTCACTTGCAGAAGCATCTGCAGTTGTTTGAAATGCGCCGCCGAATAACAACGCTGCGGTCATTGATCCGACCATCAATTTGTTAAACATTCCAGTCACCTCTCCTGTGTTTTTTTGTTGCAAAATTATCGTACCATAGCTTTTCTGTAATATTACTGGCACCCATTTCCATTATGCCTTGCATCGACTAACTATTCTGAAGATTAACCGTCCAGACAGGGTTCAGCATGACTACCTCTTTCAATTAACAGGAAAAGGTTTGATATGGTGGTAAATTTTACACTTAACAAGCTGTTGACACCCTTCAGAATAAGCCTCATATGTTACAATCAGTGTTTATTTGTAAACGAAATGTTACTTGATTTTTGATGGATATTCCTATCAAAATAGAAGAGAGTGAAATGTTTGAGTGGGGTCATCTTGGCTTTTTATATACCCCCAGAAAATAAATTTGCTTTAAGAAAGTTATAGTAGTGGTATGTGTTTTTTATCATTAAATTGTTCTTATATATCACATCATTGGAGGACCTGACATGTTATCAACTGCAGAAATTGGAATTGACTTAGGTACAGCGAATATATTGATATATTCCAAAACAAAAGGAATCGTGTTAAACGAGCCTGCTGTCGTGGCAATTGATTTGAATACAAAAAATGTCGTGGCAGTCGGTTCTGAAGCTAAGGAAATGGTCGGTAAAACCCCTCAGAATATCGTCCCGATCCGTCCATTGAAAGACGGGGTTATCGCAGACTATGATGTTACCGCGCAAATGCTTAAAGAATTTTTGAAAAAGGTAAGCAAGAAGATGGGGCTATCGATGCGCAAGCCAACGGTTGTCGTGTGCACACCGTCAGGCAGCACGGCTGTTGAACGCCGTGCAATTCATAATGCTGTCACCAGCTATGGTGCTAAACAAGTGCACCTAATTGAAGAACCGATTGCTGCTGCCATAGGGGCAGATTTGCCGGTCGATGAACCGATCGCCAACGTTATTGTCGATATTGGCGGGGGTACGTCTGAAGTTGGAATTATCTCATTCGGCGGTGTCGTCTCCTGTAATTCTATCCGCACCGGCGGAGACAAAATGGATGAGGAAATTGTTAACTACATCCGGAAAAAATATAATATCTTAATTGGTGAACGCACAGCCGAAAACATCAAAATGGAAGTTGGTCAGGCAAATGAAAACCATGATGAAAAATCGATGGATGTTCGTGGCCGTGATATGGTGACAGGCTTGCCAAAAACCGTTTCCGTTTCATCAAAAGAAGTTTATTCTGCACTTAAAGAATCGCTCGATCAAATTTTGGAAACGATCCGCACAACGTTGGAAAACTGCCCGCCGGAACTCAGCGGTGATATTGTAGACCGCGGCATTGTGCTTACCGGGGGCGGTTCAATGCTAAACGGACTGAAGGACTGGCTGTCGGAAGAAATTTTCGTCCCTGTCCATATTGCACCAAGCCCGCTTGAGTCTGTCGCGATTGGAACAGGCCGGTCACTGAAAATGATTTCCAAGCTGCAAAAAGCGGCGAAATAATCGAGGGGAAACCGTCTGCCATGGCAAAGTGGCAGGCGGTTGCTTATTGTATAATGGTTTACGCAATTCTCTATTTGTTAATCTTCGGGTGTGTGGGAATCAGTTTTCGGACAGAAGTTTCTGTTCTCCCGCACATTTTTTCGTTCTCCCGCCCATATATCTGCGCTCCGGCACATTTTTTCGT
>NZ_FOMR01000012.1:0-41266 GCF_900112705.1 Lentibacillus persicus | reverse complement strand
GCGCTCCGGCACATATTTTTGTTCTCCCGCCCATATTCCCGCGCTCCGGCACATATTTTCGTTCCCCCGCCCATGTTTCTGTCTTTTCCGGGAGTAATATCACAAGGTACGCGGTAGATCGTGGGTTTTGTGTCGAAAATGTAACTATTTTAGTTAACAGCTAAAAAAATTGCCTTCCGTAAAAAGGATTTTTACTTTTTTTATGGAATTATTGATGGAGGGGTGGTCATATGTATACACTTATTTATCTATATCGGGTTAAGCATGAAAATGTCCAAACGTTTATCGACATGAATCACCAGGCTGGCGAAATTTATATGTCACATGGCTCCCTGGAAGAGAAAACCTATCAGGCTGACAGTCTGATTGGCCATCATGACTATAAAGGATTGACCGATATCATTTCAAAAGACGATAATGAAGCTATTTTCCTGGGGCAGTCGGTGTACCGGAATAAATCGCACTACCACGATGTAATGAATCAAGTTAGTGATCGATCGGATATCCGGCTGATTCGTGATCAACTGGCCGATACGACTGACCAATCAAAGGTAATCGCTGCAACTTTTACAACGGATCACTACTAAACGGTTTACATATTTTTCAGAATACTATATACTATTATTAATCATGCTAAAGCGTTTTCCACGCTCAAATCCATGATGCTTATTAACAAACAATCAAAAAACTGCCTAATCTGTTAACAGTTCAACACCAGTTCTGATTCAACAGACAAAAGCCAGTTCAAATTGACGCGCAGAATCCTGTGGTCTTTTTGGAGTGGTTTATTTTTTATGAAAGGAGTGAGGAAATGACCGGAGCACTTGAGAATATAAAAATCCTTGACTTATCCCGTGTGCTGGCAGGTCCATATTGCACGATGATTCTCGGAGATCTCGGTGCAGACGTTATTAAAGTCGAAGCACCCGGCGGCAGCGACGAAACACGGAAATGGGGACCGCCCTTTCAAAATGGCGTAAGTGCCTATTATCTTTGCGCCAATCGGAACAAAAAAAGTATAACGCTTGATTTGAAATCCGAGGAAGGGATTAAGGCGATCAAGGAGCTTGTCCGTGGAAGTGATGTTGTCATCAACAACTTTAAAACCGGAACGATGGATCGGCTTGGTCTCGATTATGAAACGTTGGCAGACATCAACCCGGAACTTGTTTACTGCACCATCACAGGCTTTGGTGAAACTGGACCCTATAAAGATATGCCAGGCTATGACTTCATTATTCAGGCGATGAGCGGGTTAATGAGCATTACCGGTGACAGTGCGTCCGGACCGCAGAAAGTCGGAGTTGCCATTACCGATATTTTAACCGGTCTATACGCTTGCATCGGCATTCAGGGAGCGCTCTTGGAACGCACATACTCCGGCAAAGGGCAAAAGATTGACCTTTCACTGTATGATTCGGCTGTCAGTGCCCTTGTTAATATTGGAAGCAATTATTTGATGGCAGAGAAGAAACCAACCGCGCTGGGTAATCAGCATGCGAATATCGTTCCTTATCAAACATTCGACACCAAGGACGGTCAGATGGTGATAGCAGTAGGAAACGATCAGCAATTTCAGCGGCTGTGCACGATGTTGGGCAAACCGGAATATGGATCAGATAAACGCTTCACGACAAACCCGGACCGTGTTGAGAATCGCAGCGTATTAATTCCGCTGCTGCAGGAGGTGCTCTCAACTGAATCGACTGCTTTCTGGCAGGAGAAGCTTCAGAAAAACAGCATCCCGTGCGGCCCGATTCAATCTATTGATGAAGTTGTAAAAGACCCACAGCTGAAAGCGCGGGATATGTTTATCAACAGTGAACACCCGACAGCAGGCAGTATCCGGATGATCGGCAGTCCTTTGAAACTATCACGTACACCGGTGAACACACGCCGTCACCCGCCTGATGCCGGCGAACACACCGATTCGCTATTGGAACAATTAGGGATTTCCAAACAAAAACACTAGGAGATGATTCGATGGATTTTAATTTTTCAGAAGAACAAAATATGTTGCGCAGCACGGTCAGAAGCTTTGTCGACAACGAAATCATGCCTTATATTGCCGAATGGGACCGAAAAGGCCAATTTGATCCTGCCATTATGCAACGGCTTGCTGACCTTGGTTTGATGGGTGTCTGCATCCCGGAGCGGTATGGCGGAAGCGGGATGGATTATAATTCATTGGCCATTGTTTGTGAGGAGCTTGAGCGCGGCGACACGGCATTTCGTACAGCTGTTTCCGTTCATACCGGGCTGAACAGCATGACACTTCTGCAGTGGGGGACGGAAGAACAAAAGCAGAAGTACCTCGTGCCACAGGCGAAGGGTGAAAAAGTCGGTGCTTACGGTCTGACAGAGCCTGGTGCCGGTTCGGATGTTGCCTCGCTTCAATCCACTGCAGTCAAGGATGGCGATTATTATATTTTAAATGGCTCTAAAGCTTGGATTTCACTTTGCGATACAGCTGACCACTTTCTTGTATTTGCTTATACCGATAAAGCTAAACGTCACAAGGGGATTTCGGCTTTTATCGTTGAACGCGGCTGGGAAGGATTTGATTCCAAAGCAACGAAAGGAAAACTCGGCATCCGCTCAGGGAATACTGGTGAGATCTTTTTTGACCACGTGAAGGTGCCCAAAGAAAACCTGCTCGGTGAAGAAGGTGAAGGGTTTAAAATTGCCATGGCCGCGCTCGATAATGGCCGCTTTACGGTTGCTGCAGGTGCTGTCGGACAAATCCGCGCCTGCCTTGAAGCAAGTGTCCAATACGCAAATGAGCGCGAAACATTCGGCAAGCCCATTGGTCAGCATCAGCTTGTCCAGCAAATGATTGCCAAAATGAAGGCCGGTCTTGAAATGAGCAGCCTGCTCGTATACCGTGCCGGCGAACTGAAAAACAGAGGAAAACGCAATACCGAAGAAACATCCATGGCCAAATGGCAGGCGTGCGATTTTGCCAACAAGGCTGCAGACGATGCTGTACAAATCCACGGTGCCTATGGCTACTCCGATGAATATCCGGTTGAGCGTTATTTGCGCAACTCGAAAGCCCCTGTTATATACGAAGGAACACGGGAAGTGCATACACTCATGCAGGCAGATTACGCACTGGGCTATCGTGAGGATAAACCATTAAACAAAATGCTTCCAGCATGGGAAGGCAATCAGGTACAGGTTTAAGTATTAAAAGGATAGCTGCATCCTGCCGGGGAATGCAGCTATCCTTTTTTGAGATTGAGGCTGTTGATTGTGACAGAATCGCTGTAGTTTTGTCCGGAGTCGCTATAGTTTAAAACGCAATCACTGTAGTCTGCGGGTGAATCGCTGTAGATCAGGATTGCTAGTCAAGACTTTCCCTATATTGCTCATACTGCCTGTACAAATCATACAACGCAGATAAAAGGGCATTGCCGGCCTTTCCGAGATAGTGTTCTTTCATCGCCTCAGCAGGTTCATCAACGCCATCCTGCAGACTATGACCTCTTAGCAGGTGGTGGATAAAGTCTCTGCCGTGCTCGGTCGCGAGTGTACAATTGGCGGTAATGATAACACCGTATTTCTTATCAATTTCAGCTGTAATTGTAAGTGTCTCATACATGCTCCTGGCAGCCATTCCGGATGGCAGCCTGGCGTGTCCTGCAATAAATATCGTATTCATTCGTATCAGCCCCTTCCAGCTAGTAAACAGATTCACGAAAGCCAAGTTTTTTGGATATTGTTTCAGCTGTTGATTTTGTTTTTTGCTTCAGCGCCTGCAGATTTTCACCTTCAAAATGGCTTGACAAACCGCTTACTGCCAATGCGGCAACCACTTGATTGCTGTAGTCATAAATAGGGAACGAAATGCCAGTTGTATCAGGATCCTGTTCCCCGATACTGAAGGCATAACTCGTTTCATAAATCGTTTGCAGTTCCCGGAGCCGTTTCTTTTTATTAGAGGTATCCTCCAAGATTGCTTCCTGACGACCCCGCGGCATGTGGGCCAGAAGCATCTTCGGTCCTGAACCCATATAAAGTGGAGAGCTTTTGCCGACTCTTGTATTCAGCGTTAAGGCTCGTGAACTGTCCACTTTTTCAATATAGACAGCTTCATCCTGATCCCGAATAACCAAATGAATAACCTCATTTATGTCGCGGGCAAGCTGCTGCATAAAAGGCAGCGCAATATGCCGGATTTCGAGCTGGTCAGAAACAATTTGACCAAGTTCCAGCAGTTTCAGCCCCAATTGATATTTGCTGTCATGTTCGTTTTCCTTAGTTTTGGTTAAAAGACCGCTCGATTCAAGTGATGATAAAAGCCTGTATGCTGTCGGCTTTGGAAGATTTGACTTATCGGCGATTTCCTTTAATGTCAATTCTGGTGTATCGGCTGAAAAATGGTCAAGTAATTTTAAAGCTTTAATGACACTTTGGTTCATGACGAAAACTCCTTGCTGTATTCATAATTAGAAACATTTACAAATTATAATTGGTTTTTTTAAAGCTTTCGTAAGATTAAATGATCAGCTTGTTACGTGTGTTTTCGCATCGCTGCCGGATTCGCAAATCTTTACGCCTCTTTTTGCCATTTTCTTGATATAGGCATCACCGGGAACAATTTGCTCGGGCGGATAAACTCCACGTTTGCTTATAGTACCGTCGGCAATCATCTGAGCCACGACTGATATCGTGTTCGCAGTCGCTTGGGCCATCGCTGTCACATTATGTTCGCGGTCTTTATACGTTGTCATTTCAAATTCATGGGCTTCGGTGTTGCCGGCCTTTTCACCCTTCACTTTTACTCTCAGCAATACCACGTCATCTTTCTCGCCCAAGTCAACGATTGGATCAAGCACCTTAAGCAATACTTCGCGCGGGTTAATTTCCTGACCATTCACATCAACTGAATAATCCATCCGCGTCAAATTCAAATCAACAAGAAGTTTGAATTTCTCTGCGTGACCAGGATAGCGAATTGTTTTATATTCCAGTGTTTTTAAATCAGGATACGAGAATGATAGTGTTGATGTCCCGCCGGAGGTATGAAACGCTTCAAGCGGTCCGAATTTCTCAAAATGAACACGTTCCACTTCTGATAACGATTCGATTTCTTGTTTTATACCATTACGTATAATCAGCGCCGGATCCGTATAATGGTCAAAAACACCTTCCATTGAAAAAACATGGTTATACTCAAATGGCGGCTCAGGGTTTACCGGAATTCCCCCTACATATAACTTAATTTCATCCAATTTATCAAGCTTGCTTGCCCCATAGCCTGATAGAATATTAATCATACCCGGAGCAACACCCAGATCCGGAATTAATGTCACGCCCGCTGTCCGGGCATCGTCATGCATTTCGAGCACTTTATCGGTTACATGGCCAATGTGCCCTCCCAAATCAACTGAATGAACGCCAGCTTTTATCGCCGTTTGGGCAACAATTTCGTTAAATGAATAAAATAATGCATTAATAACGACGTCAAACTGCTGCATGTAATTGCCAAGCTCCTCTTCGTCTTTGGCGTTGACCTGGTAAGCTGTTAATTTAGGTGAACCAAGCTGATTAACAACTTGTTCGGCCGCATCAATATTAATATCAGCCAACCCAACTGCTGTTACACCTTCGCTTTGTACTAAATCCCGTGCAGCTTCCTTTCCCATCAATCCGGAACCAAGCACACCTATCTTCACACGCATCCACTCCCTGCCTGTAATCTTTTTTGCGTTTAGGGGGACTGTCCCCGCATTTTCAGAGAGAGTCCTCTCCCTTTGTCATATCCGGCACTTTAAAAAAGAGCTTACTCCGTATCAATCTGTGCACGTTGAAGCTTGCCGCTGTAATCGATATAGACAGCTTTCCACTCCGTAAATACATCAAGTGCCTGAACGCCTGAGTCGCGGTGACCATTGCCTGTGCCTTTTGTACCGCCAAACGGAAGGTGTATTTCTGCTCCTGTGGTTCCTGCATTAACATAAACGATTCCTGTATCAAGGTCACGCTGGGCCTGGAAAACCCTGTTGGCATCGGTTGTAAAAATCGAGCTCGACAGTCCGTATTTCACGCCATTGTTCACTTCGATTGCTTCTTCAAAACTTTTTACCGGAATTAATGAAATTACCGGACCGAAGATTTCTTCCTGCGATATGCGCATATCCGCTGTACAGTCCGTGAACAAGGTTGGTGCGAAATAATGGCCAGCCGCATAGTTATCATTATCTAGCACATAGCCGCCAGCCATTAATTTGGCGCCTTCTTCTTTGCCGATTTGTATATACTTTTCAATTTTTTCAAGCCCGGCTTTATTAATAATTGGTCCTACTTTATTTGATTCATCGAGGCCATCACCGATTGTCAGTTTCTCAATTTGAGCAAGCAGCCGCTCCTCTACCTTTTCCTTCACATTTTCGTGGACGATGACACGGCTTGCTGCAGTGCATCGCTGACCGCTTGTTCCGTATGCACTCCAGATAATACCCTCTACTGCCAGATCAAGATCAGCATCATCCATAACGGTAATGGCGTTCTTGCCGCCCATCTCCAACGAAACTTTCTTCAATTGTTTGCCGCACTCACTCGCAATATGGCGGCCGGTTTCATTGGACCCTGTAAAGGAAATGACCCGAATATCATCATGATGCACCATCGCATCGCCCACTTCAGATCCCTTGCCATATACAACGTTCAGCACACCTTTTGGAAGACCTGCTTCTTCCAAGATCTTTGCCAATTCAAATGCCATGATGGGTGTTTCGGTTGCCGGCTTCCAGATAACTGCATTCCCTGCAACGATTGCCGGAAACGACTTCCAGGTTGCGATTGCAATCGGAAAGTTCCACGGAGTGATGATACCGACAACACCAACAGGGGCACGCTGACTCATGGAAAATTTATTTGGCAGCTCTGCCGGTGTTGTATGACCGAATAGACGGCGCCCTTCACCGGCCATATAAAATGCCATGTCAATCCCTTCCTGGACCTCTCCGCGTGCTTCCTCAAGCACCTTGCCGTTTTCCATTGTCAAAAGCTTGGAAAGATGTTCTTTTCGCTCTTTCATCATTTGACCTGCTGTAAATAACACTTCAGCCCGCTGTGGTGCGGGTACCAGTGCCCATTCCTTTTGTGCTTTTTTTGCTGCCAGCACAGCTTTATTGACATCCTCACCTTTTGATAAGGGCACATCCACGATTGTTTCACCGTTTGCCGGGTTAACAACAGGGGCCGCTTCACGTGCTTCCAACCATTCACCGTCGATAAAATTTTGCAGCTTTTTCGTATTCAGCAGTGCTTCTCGCATGATAATACCTCCTATTATTGATAATCTATTCTTTATTTTCAGCACGATCACGGAGTTGTGAAATCGTGGAAGAAACGGAAATCTGTTCTTTCTCCGTCATAATTTCGATTACAGCCGGCGCGTTTTTCGACAATGCCTGTTTAAGTGCTTTCGCAAATTCATTTGGCGTATTGGTTAAATAACCGTCCGCTCCTACACTTTCAGCTACACCTTTGAAAGAGACCTTTCCCAAATCAGTGCCGATCACTTTTTCCGGATAGTTCATCTCCTGGTGCATCCGGATGGTTCCATACATTTGATTATTAAATACGATACTGATGACAGGAATCTGATACCTGACCGCCGTTTCGAGTTCCTGCATCGTCATCATGAAACCACCATCGCCTGCCAAAGCGATGACCGGTTTACCAGGTTCGGCACGCTTTGCTCCTATTGCTGATGGTAACCCGTACCCCATGGCACCGGAAGTGGGCCCTGTATACGTCTGTTTATTTTTGAACGGGTAATAAGCATGCAGCCAGCCGGCAAAATTTCCGGCGTCATTGGTCAAAAAAGCATCATCTGGCAAAATATCTTCCATCAGTGCCACTATATGCTTGTATATAGTGTCTTTATGCGATACATCGAGCGAGCTCACCTCTTCAAATGCACGCCTGCGTTCATCTGCCCACGTTTGCCAGCTGGTTTGAATGCCGATATCCGTTAATGCTTGCAATGCTTCACCGGCGTCCGCCACAATGCCGGCGTCGGGGGCGAACACTTTACCGATTGTTTCAAAACTGATATCAACGTGGATTAGTTTTTTCTCCGGTGTGATAATTTCGTAGTCTTGTGTGGTTACTTCCGAAAGGCGGGTGCCGATGGCAAGGATTGTATCTGCTTCCTCGACAGTTTTTAAAATCCTTGGGTTCGTCCCAAGACCTAAATGGCCGGCATAGAGCGGGTGATGATTCGGAAAAACGTCCTGTCTGCGAAACGCCGCCACAACAGGCAAATGATACGCTTCTGCAAATGTGATCAATTTTTCTTCTGCACCGGCACTTTTTACCCCTCCGCCGGCAATAATAAGCGGCTTTTTAGCTGCAGAAAGCAATTGCTTGATATGGTTAATCTCCTCTTTGGCCGGGACTGGCTGAGGGAGGACAGTCGCCGGACTAAACACCATTTCGGCTTTTCGGGGCAATATATCTTCAGGCAGGGACACTACAACAGGCCCCGGTCTTCCGGTTTTCGCAATTCGGAAAGCACGCTGTGTGATCTCAGCTATCCGAGCAGCATCCTTCACTTCAACAGCCCATTTGGCAATATGTCCGAAATACTGATCAAGATCAATCTCCTGGAACCCTTCCCTGCCCCGGTTCTTACTGTGCACCTGCCCCAAAAATACAACCATCGGCGTCGAGTCCTGGTAGGCGGTGTGAACACCTATAGAAAGATTGGAGGCGCCAACGCCCCTTGTTGCCATTACGATTCCGGGCTTTAATGCTCTTTTCGCATAGCCTTCTGCCATAAACGCTGCACCACTTTCATGACGAGCGGCTATCAGGTTAATACTTTCTTCATCATACAGTGCATCAAGCAATGGCAAATAACTTTCACCGGGAACACAGAAGCACTCACGGACACCTTCAATTTTCATACACTCAACGATCGCCTGTCCGCCTGTCACGGTTTTACGCGTTCGGACACCTGTCTCCATTTAATGTATCACCTCATTTAAATTCAACTGTTCTATTCGGCTGATGACTTCTTTCAATCGCTCCACCGTAACGGTGAGCGCCACCCTGAAATAACCTTCGCCTTTCGAGCCGAACGCATTTCCGGGAGTAACAATAACACCCGCTTCGTCAAGTAATTTTTCGGCAAATGACATAGATGTATAACCTTGCGGAACTTTCGCCCAGAGAAAGATTGTTCCATTCGGTTTATCTGCCTGAATACCCAGCCTGTGTAACGCCGCATACATCGTTTCCATTCGTTTTTCATAGATTTTTTTATGGTTATCAACTGCTGAGAAGTCACTTTTTAAAGCAGTAGCAGCAGCTTTTTGAATAGGAAGAAACTGACTGGTGTCAATGTTGCTTTTAATGGTGGAAAGCGCCTTTATAACGTTCTTATTGCCAACCGCATAGCCGATGCGCCATCCGGCCATATTAAAATTCTTCGACAATGAGCCAAACTCCACCGCCCATTCTTTTGCTTCAGGCACTTGCATTACGCTGGGTGATTTGTACCCATTAAATGTAAGCAAGTCATAGGCCGCATCGTGCACCAGTAAAAGCTGATTTTTCCTGGCAAATGCAATCGCTTTCAAAAAAGTGTTGTAATCAGCAATGGCCGCGGTCGGGTTATTCGGGTAATTCAATAACATTAAGGCCGATCGATTAATAACGTTAGGATCGATATGGCTATATAACGGTTTATAGCCGTTCGCCTCATCGAGCGGTAATGTCTCACTTTCCAGGCCTGCTAAATGTACGGCTGTCCTGTATACCGGATAACCCGGGTCCGGCACCAGCACTATTTCTCCCGGATTGACAGTTGCCTGCATTAAATTAGCGATACCCTCCTTTGAACCGATCACAGCAAGTACTTCAGTCTCAGGATCCAATTCCACCTTGTAGTGGGTCTTGTAAAAGTGAGCGACTGCTTCTCTGAATTCCTTAGAACCGTTATAAACCGAATAGCCGTGATTGGCAGCAACCTGTGACTCTTTAATTAATCGGTTGATAACAAAATCAGGCGTCGGCAAATCCGGTGCCCCGATTCCCAAATCAATGACGTCCACACCCTTTGCCTGAAGCGCTGTTTTCTTTTGGTTTAATTCGGAAAATAAATAGGGCGGCAAATTACTGACTTTATCCGAGACAAATGACATGGCACACCTCCATTTCATTTAATGAAACAACATTTCAAATAAATATCTGTGTTAAGTGTAAACCATCGTCTGAAAAATTACAACAGTTTGTAAACGATCAATATAAAATAGCAGCTGACTTTGGCACAAAATCCATAACAACGACGTACTTTGCGATAATACGTTCAAAATATCAAACATGGGCGGAAAGCAGAAATATGTGCCGGAGAACAAATATATGGGCCGGAGAACAGAAATATGTGCCGGAGAACAAATATATGGGCCGGAGAACGGAAACATCAGCTCAAGATATGAAACATCTTCCCGAAAATCCCTTCTCGGTTTGTCAACATTCCATACAGTTCATTTCACTGTTATGATAAAGAAAGATCTAATTATACAAATACGAAAGGAGCATCATTGCCGGATGACAAAACCAAAATGGATTGATATATCACAGCCGCTGACAAATGACATGGCCCACTTTCCTGGTGATATGCCGTTTGACTATTCATTCACGCATACAAAAAAACAAACCGGCTTGGTCAATGTTGGGCAAATTGCCGGCAGCGTCCACACCGGCACCCATATAGACGCGCCATTCCACTACGACAGCAACGGCAAAACAGTTGATCAACTGGACTTAAACCTGTATATCGGTGAAGCCATTGTGCTTGATGTCAGCCACACTGAGAAAATTACCGCCGAAACGCTTCAGGCGTTTAATCTACATGGTGTGACACGTGTTCTGCTGCATACATCGCTGCCCAATAATCCGGAACGGTTTCCCGAACAAATGCCGGAGCTGGACACAAGTATTGCAGAATTCTTACATGAAAACGGGGTCAAACTGCTCGGTGTTGATATGCCTTCTGTTGACCCGCCGGAGAGTCAAGATTTAGCGACACACCAAGCGCTTTACCGGCACGATATTTTTATTCTGGAAAACCTGATGCTTGATCATATTACGCCCGGCCGCTATGAACTCATTGCGCTGCCGCTTGCCATCAGTGGCGCTGATGGCAGCCCGGTCCGTGCCGTACTGCGCCAAGCTGGCTAAAAAGCAGCAGCGGATATTATTGCCCTAAACGAGAGGTTCTGCGTTGACTTCTGCTCCCCGATACCCAGGGATTTTTGACAGAAGTTTCGCCGGCCGGCTTACCTTGATGCGTATGTATTTGTGGCCGGCGGCTGACATGGTATATAATATTGGTTACATTTTAAATTGGAAAGGAACTAACTATGAGCGATCATTGGTCATCACGAATTGGATTTATTTTATCATCGGCAGGTGCGGCAATCGGCCTCGGAGCTATATGGAAGTTCCCTTATATGACAGGGATGAACGGGGGCGGCGCTTTTTTCCTGCTTTTTATCGCATTTACGTTAATCATCGGGCTACCCCTGTTAATTACTGAATTTATCATTGGACGCGGTGCCCAGAAAGAAGCTGTCAGTGCATTTCAAAAACTTGCGCCCGGCAGCAGCTGGCGGGTCATCGGTTATTGGGGTGTCGCCGGTTCATTTATACTTTTGTCATTTTACAGTGTTGTCGGCGGCTGGGTGCTTATATACAGTGTCATGTCGTTGTTTGGCTCCGTCATATCCGAGGGGGCCAACTATGAACAACTATTCGGAATGATAACCGGGAATCCGCTTATAGCCATTTCCGGTCATGCTTTATTTTTAATTATCGCTGTCATTATTGTTTCATTTGGTATTAAAGCGGGCATTGAAAAAGCCAGTAAAGTGATGATGCCTTTATTATTTATCTTTTTCATTATACTGGTTATCCGGTCGATTACATTTGAAGGTGCAGCAGAAGGCCTCAGGTTCTTTCTGCAGCCGGATTTTTCAAAAATTACGGCAGAAGGCATTTTATATGCGCTCGGTCAGTCATTTTTCGCATTGGCGGTCGGTTTTTCCGTCATGGTGACATACAGCTCCTACCTCGGTAAAGACGTGAGTCTTCCGTTTTCAGCTGCATCAGTGTCCATCATGAACATCTTTGTTTCACTTTTAGCCGGGCTCGCCATATTTCCGGTGGTCTTTTCATTTGGGCTGGAGCCGACAGAGGGCCCAGGGCTATTATTCATGGTCCTGCCGGCCGCTTTCGCGCAAATGCCCCTCGGTGAATTGTTTCTGACACTGTTTCTGTTATTGTTTTTGTTTGCTATTTTCACATCTGCATTCAGCATGCTTGAGATTATGACAGCTGCGGTCACTGCACGCAAAAACATATCACGCGTAAAAGTTACATGGATATCAGGGGTAATTGTCTTTATCGCAGGCATTCCCGCTGCTCTTTCTTCAAGTGTTTTGGCAGACTTTCAAATCTTTGGAAAAACGGTCTTTGACGCCAGTGACTTTCTTGTAAGCAATATCATGCTCCCGGCCGGATGCCTCATGATGGCATTATTTATTGGTATCAGAATGGACAAAGCACTGATGAAGCAGGAATTTTCCTATGCCAACAATCTGTCCCACAGTGCATACCAGCTTTGGTTTCAAATTATGCGCTGGCTCGTGCCGGTTACGATCGTTATTGTGTTTTTAAATTCACTGGGAATTCTTTAATGCCAGGGAGTCTGCACGGCAGGCTTCCTCAACCCAGTCCAGATAGACTCTAGGATTAAAATAATAGTAACAGGGAATTTATAATGAAAGGGAGGTATACACATATGGGACAAAAAATCATCATCGTTGGCGGAGTCGCGGGCGGTGCCAACATTGCCACCCAAGTACGGCGGAATGATCAGAATTCTGACATCACGTTGTTTGATAAAGACGAGCACATTGCATTCTCTACCTGTGGCATGCCATATTATATTGGCGGCGAAGTCGAAAAACGAAAACAATTGCTTGTGAATAGTGATAAATTCGCCGACAAATACAATATTAACCTTCAAACAAATTCAGAAGTGACCGCTATCGACCGTGAAAATAAACAGGTGACATACAGGGACGCTTCAGGGGAACACAACGCACCTTATGACAAACTTGTACTCGCCCCTGGCGCCTCTGCCGTCAAACCTGACATTGATGGTTATAATGAGGAACGCATATTCACACTCCACACGATTCCGGACATGGATGCGATTCAGAATTTTATCCAGACACATCAGCCTCAGACGTGCGCTATTGTCGGTGCTGGTTTCGTCGGACTGGAGATGGTGGAAAATTTAAAGGCATTGGGTATTGACTGTACAATTGTTGACCGCTCTGAACAAGTCATGAAACTGGTGGATAAAGACATGGCAGAAATGATTGAACACCATATTACATCAAAAGGGGTTCATCTGCTCTTAAATGAAGAGCTTAACTCGTTTTCCAATAATGGCACGACCCTGAACTTAGGTAGTGGCAAAAGCTTGCAGGCTGACATGACCATCATGGCTGCCGGAATCCGGCCGAATAAAAAGCTGGCTGAATCAAGCGCGTTAGAATTAGGTGAGACCGGCGCCATTAAAGTGAATAATTATATGCAAACGAACGATCCGGATATTTACGCCATAGGCGATGTTATTGAAACAAACGACTACCTGACCGGGATACCAAGACACGTTGCACTGGCAGGACCTGCTCACCGACAGGCAATCATTGCAGCCAGCCATATTCAAGGGAAACCAATTGAATATTCCGGCGTTCAAGGGACTTCAATTTTTAAAGTTTTCGATTTAACAGTTGGCTCTGCAGGCTTAAACACTGCGGTATTGGATCAGTTGGATTACGATATCAAAACAGTGACGCACGAAGCGCTCTCACATGCCGGCTATTATCCCGGCGCTGAGAAAATTTGCATCAAAATTCTGTTCGATGCAAAATCCGGGCTCATTTACGGGGCTCAAGTGATTGGGAGAGAAGGTGCCGATAAACGATTGGCTGTCCTGGCGACAGCTATGAAAGGAAAAATGTCCGTGCGGATGCTTCCTGAATTAGAACTGGGCTACGCACCGCCATATTCATCACCGAAAGATCCTGTCAATGTCATAGGCTATAAAGCAATCAGCAAACTGAACGCCTAATTAACAAACCTCGGCACTCCCTCCTTTTCTTACAGGTGTGCCGAGGCTTTTTTATATCCAACACAAAAGAAGCACCTCCCGCTGAATAGTGCTCCCTTTTCTATGTTATTCATTAACAATTCTATAAAACGCAATAAACGCTTAAAATCCTTCTTCAAATCGATAAATTAACCTGTATTTTTCATCATCCATTAAATCATTAAGATCAACTGTCACATTATGACCCAAATAGACTTCATGCTCGTTAATTGCTACAACCATCGCTTTTGTATCATTTTGTATATCGAAATAAATATCACCGACAACAGGCTTTTCGAAGTTTTCATTTTGGGTGATGATTCCCGCTGATTCATCTTCTTCCAGCTGCGCTTCTGACACAAGCTGCTTATCATAATAGGCTATATCTTCGCTGCCTTCTTGTTTTCCCGGAACCATGACAACATATTCACTGTGTTTAACACCATTATCACGCGTCGTAACAACATTTCCATCTTCAACATTGTCTACTTTTTCAATTTCGTTGAGCGAATAATGATCCAGAAAATCGGGCGCCGGTTTTATGATTAAGATAAAATCGCCTGGCTCAGGCTTTCTATTTTTATCAATCGTGTAACGCTTACCGTAAAAAATAAATGAATCGTTATGTTTTGGACGGCAGGGCTCAATATTGCCGGCACTCGTTATATCCTGCTGCATATCTTTCAAGCGATAGAGATGTACAGATTGCTTGAACATTGGTTTAACTGAATAAACTTTATGAAGTTCATTTTTGTAATAAACGAACTGTCCTTTTCTAACCTGGAATAATTTCATTCTAGTGCCTCCTCAAATTTTATACATTATATCATTCTTATTTTCCGTAATACCACATAAATTAAACATAAAATGGGATAAAATACAGTTTAATCATCAAAATAATGCATTTCAGTTGATTGCACAAACCATTCCACGATTATTGGTTCAGTTCTTCGGCCAAAATGGAAAGTTGTTCCCAGCGTTCCATTTTGGATTCCAGTTTTTCCTCTATCTTTTGCTGCTCATTAAAAAGTTCCTGGACTTTACCGGCGTCACTCCCCGCGCCGGCTATTTGCCCTTCAAGCTCTTCCAGCTTCGTTTCCAGCTCTGTTATATCATCTTCAATCGTTTCCCATTCAATTTTATCATGATAAGACATTTTCTTCTTTTGCACAGGTTTCTTTTGCGTTTTTCCAGTTGTTTTGGATGTCTGCTTTTCCTGATGCTTGTCACGCTCGAGCAATTCACTGTAATTGCCGTAAAAATGCTCAATGGGGCCGTTTTCTTTAAACACCAGCATATGATTAATAACGCGATCGAGGAAATACCTGTCGTGCGATACTGTAATAACAACGCCGGGGAAATGGTCCAAGTACTCTTCCAGCACCCCAAGCGTCTGTGTATCCAGGTCGTTGGTCGGCTCGTCCAGCAGCAGAACGTTTGGCTCTTGCATAAGAACTTTCAGCAAAAAGAGGCGTCTTCGCTCCCCGCCGGATAACTTGCGTATATAGTTCCACTGTTCTCGCCGGGAGAATAAAAACCGTTCCAGCATTTGTTCTGCTGTGATAACCCCTCCATTTTTTGTATGGACAACCTCAGCGGTCTCACGAATATATTCAATGATTCGTTTATCGCCATCCAGCTCTTCGTCACCTTGTGTATAATAGCCGATTTTAACCGTTTGACCTGTCTCAATTTCACCTTTGTCAGGTTCCGTTCTGCCTGCCATCATATCCAATAAAGTGGTTTTACCCGTGCCGTTCGGTCCAACAATACCAAGACGGTCACCTGGAACAACCATAAAGTCAAAATTTTTAATGAGTGTTCCTGATTCATAGCTTTTTTCAATGCCTTCCAGTTCCAGCACTTTGTTTCCCAGCCTGGTTGAACCCGCTTCAAACGAGACGTCCTGCGATTTCGTGTCAAATGTTTGCTTTTTCATTTCCTGCACCCGCTCGACACGTGCTTTTTGTTTCGTTCCTCTCGCTTTAGGACCGCTTTTCAGCCAGGCAAGTTCACGGCGCAGCGTATTTTGATGTTTCTCTTCATAACTTTTCTCTAATGCTTCCCGTTCGGCTTTTTTCTCCAGGAATAATTCATAATTACCTTCGTAAATATAAAGGTTACCTTTATCCAATTCATAAATCTTATTGGTGACTCGGTTCAAAAAGTAGCGGTCGTGCGTAACCAACAGTAAAGAGCCTTTATACGACGCCAAGTAGTTCTCCAGCCAGTCTACCGTTTCGTTATCAAGATGGTTGGTCGGCTCATCAAGAATTAATAGGTCGGCGGGCTGTATCAGCGCTTTTGCTATGGCAACGCGTTTTTTTTGGCCGCCTGACAGTTCGGCCACCTGTTTGTGATAGTCAGTAATTCCTAACTTCGTAAGAACCGTCTTGGCAGCTGTGTTAGCTTCCCATGCTTCCACTTGATCCATCTGCTGCTGCTTTTCCAGTAACCGTTCCTGGTTTTTCTCATTTTCCGGGTTATGCTGCATATCAAGCAGCACCTGTTCATATTCACGCATCACTTTCATCATGAGGGCTTCCCCATAATAAATCTGTTCAATTACAGTCAGTTCTTCTTCGAGTTGAGGTTCCTGGGCCAGATATTCGATTTGATAATTTTTGGGATGATCAATCGTACCTTTTTCCGCAGTGTCAATCCCTGCAAGCACCTTTAAAAACGTTGATTTCCCGGTGCCGTTAACACCAATCAACCCGATTCTGGCATTTGGTTTGATGATGCATGAAATATTATTCAGTAACGTTTTGTCACCGTATGATTTATATAAATTTTCGACTGTGAGCATATTAATTACCTTCCTATTGTTGAATCATCATCATTTTTATGATTTTTAATCAGCTGTTTTATTAAAATGACAATTAAAAATAACAGCCATGACGTGACAGCATAAAAGATTAATTTACTGATTTGATCCATTTCCTGAAAAAAGAATGCCATCCCGATCCAGATAACACCCAAACCGAGTATTTGATAAACAAAAAATTTAATGATGATCCCCCCAGACATAAAGTGAAACTTCATTCAGCGGAATGCCTTTTCCCGCTGAATGTTAGTTGAACAGAATCGGACATTTAGGGACAGTTAGCCGGCGTACTTTGACGGCTTATTGTCCTTTACATGTGGGATAAAGTGAATCTTCAATCAGTGAAGTGGTTTTCTTCACTGATTAAGTGGAACAAAGGCTAAGCTCGCCACGTCCTGTGGCAACGCCTTTGTGACCCGCGTCCTGCGGGCCCGAACAGAATCGGACATTTAGGGACAGTTAGCTGCCGTTCTTCGGCAGGTTACTGTCCCTTACATGCGGGATAAAAGTATAAAACTCTCTATCCCCAGTTTATCGTATTGAAGGCTTCATTGCCATTATGAAAAATCTGCAATGAAAGCTGGTATGTCTGAAGTTAAAAGGTAAAAATCATGCCTGGGATTTCAGTCTTAATCCAATTCTTTCATGACATTTACGGTTTCAATAACTGCAGCAGCTGCTTCTGCTCCTTTATTGCCCGCTTTTGTTCCCGCTCGTTCAATCGCCTGTTCAATCGTTTCGGTCGTAAGCACTCCGAAAATAACCGGTTTTCCGGAACGTGATGCGGCATTGGAGATACCCTTCGCCGCTTCACTGCAGACATAGTCAAAATGTGGTGTCGAACCACGGATAACCGCACCAAGTGTCACCACGCCATCATATTCATCCTTGACCGCCATTTTTTCGGCAACTACCGGGATCTCAAAGGCACCGGGCACCCAGGCAATATCAATGTTTTCTTCTTTGACACCCTGCCGTTTTAAGGAAGAGGATGCGCCTTCCAGCAACTTGCTTGTAATGAAATCATTAAACCGCGCTACAACAATACCAATCTTCAGGTCCGATCCGACAAGACTTCCTTCAAATGTTTTACCCAAAACGTTCATCTCCTTTTTTCATCAATTTAAATACTGAATAAGTGTCCCATTTTATGATATTTCGCTTGCATGTAACGTTGATTTTCGTCTGTTTTTCCCGTCTCAATCGGCACACGGGAACTAATTTCAATACCGTGAAACTTAAGCCCGCGTGTTTTTTCCGGATTATTCGTCATAAGATTCACTTTTTCGGCTCCTATATCCTTTAAAATCTGTGCACTGAGGTGATATTCACGCATATCCGGCGAAAATCCCAGCTGTTCATTTGCTTCTACCGTATCCATACCGGAATCCTGCAGTTCATAGGCACGGAGTTTGTTTATCAGCCCGATGCCACGCCCCTCCTGACGCATGTATACTAACACACCGGCACCTGCTTCATTAATTTTATTTAAAGCCTCCTGCAGCTGCGGTCCGCAATCACAGCGATGGGAACCAAACACATCACCGGTAAGACATTCGGAATGCACTCTGGCCAACACATTGTCTTGCTCATGAATGTCGCCTTTTACGAGCGCAACATGTTCCTTGTCATCCAAATCATTCGTATAACCATACACGGTAAATGTGCCAAAGTCGGTTGGCAACGTTGTTTCCACAACTCTGCTGATATGCCATTCCTGCTGCTTGCGGTATGCAACCAGATCTGCTATCGATATCAGTTTCAAGCCAAACGTGTCAGCCATTTTACGTAAATCCGGCACCCGCGCCATTGTGCCATCATCCTTAATAACTTCACAAATAACACCTGATGGGGAGGCGCCGCACAACTTTGCGAGATCGGCTGAAGCTTCGGTATGACCCTGCCGCGTCAAAACGCCGCCTTCTTTAGCAATCAACGGAAAAACATGGCCAGGCTGCTTAAAATCTTCCGCTTTAACTTCGGGATCGACTAACGCCCGGATTGTTTTCGACCGGTCACCCGCACTAATGCCTGTCGTTGTCTCCTGATGATCGATGCTGACAGTGAATGCCGTTTCATACGGGTCACTGCTCTGACTCGCCATCATCGGCAGTTTAAGTTTTTCGGCTAAGTGTGGTGTGATGGATGTGCAGACAAGCCCTTTTCCGTGCGTAATCATAAAATTAATCATTTCAGGTGTCGCATATTCTGACAGTGCCACCAGATCGCCTTCATTTTCCCGGTCCTCATCATCAACCACAATTACCGGCTTGCCAGCTTTCAAATCATCTATCGCTTCATTGATTGTATGAAACACGTTGTCCACTTCCTTCGTTTTTTATATGGTGGTGATTGAGCATGTTTTTTACATATTTAGCGAGCATGTCACATTCAATATTTACGATATCGTTCGTGCTTTTCTCGCCCAATACGGTTTCTGATACTGTATGGGGGATAAGTGAGATCGTAAACGTGCTGTCGCTGAAGCCGAATACCGTCAGACTGACACCATCAACGGCGACAGAGCCTTTCATGATAAAATAGTCAGCCAGTTCGTCCGGTATTTTCACGTCATAATAAATCGCATTTTCCTGTTTTTCTTTACGTACAATCGTCCCAATCCCATCGACATGTCCGGAAACAAAATGACCGCCAAACCTGCCATCTGCAGGCATTGAGCGTTCAAGGTTCACATTGGACCCTTCTGCCAGTGACTTGAGCGACGTAGCGTTAATTGTTTCCGGCATGACATCGACCTGAAAGCTTGTCCCCGTAAAAGCCGTTACGGTCAGGCAAATGCCATTCACCGAAATACTGTCACCGATGTTCATATCTGACAGAACGTTTGAGGATCCGATTGTCATTTGAATCGATTTTTCGGATACGTGATTGATTTGTTTAATGATGCCTTTTTCTTCAATAATCCCCGTAAACATCTGTATCACCCTTTCGTGGCTCCGCTGTGATTTTAATGTCCTCTCCGATCATTTCCACATTTGTGATGGTCAGAGGAAATGCTTCTGTCATATATTTAAATCCTGTGCCCGCAATGGATGAAGGCGCATCCTTTCCGCCAATTAATTTTGGCGCCATATAATGCACAAGCTGATTGATTGCCCCGCTTTCCAAAAACGAACCGTTCACCTCAGCTCCACCTTCAACGAATAATGACATAATTTTTCTGCTTCCCAAATAGTCAAGGACAGTCATTGGGTCGAGTGAATCAAGCGGGACAATGCTTACACCGCTTTTTTCCTTAAATGTTGCCATGTGCGCTTCGCTGACATGTTTTCCGGTGATAATCCATGTTTCAGCTTGCTTATCATTCACGACGTTAGCTTCCAAAGGTGTACGCAAATCACTGTCGAGAATGATTCGGAGCGGACTTTTACTGCCATGCGGCAGACGGGCAGTCAGGCTTGGGTTATCAGCAAAAACGGTGTTTACGCCCGCTAAAATTGCATCATGTGTGTGACGATACTGATGAACATCACGCCGTGCAACCTCACCGGTCACCCATTTGCTGTCACCCGTATATGTTGCAGTTTTTCCGTCCAGACTGACAGCCGACTTCATCGTGACATACGGCCTTTGGGTCCGAATATAGTGAAGAAAATATTTGTTCACCTTGGCTGCCTCGCTTTTCAGGACACCCAATTCAACATCAACGCCCGCCGCTTCTAACTTTTCAATCCCGCGCCCGGCGACTTTTTCATTTGGGTCCTTGATGGCAATGACCGCGCGTTTTAACCCCTTTTCAATAATTAAATCAGCACATGGCGGCGTTTTGCCATGATGACTGCAGGGTTCGAGCGTGACGTATATGGTGGCACCTTTTGTTTTCTCGCCGGCCATTTGAAGCGCATGTACTTCAGCATGTGGCTCCCCTGCCTTCAAATGAGCGCCAAATCCGAGGATTTCGCCATCCTTGACGACTACCGCACCCACCGGCGGATTGGGAGTCGTTTGTCCCGAAACTGAACCAGCCAAATTTAAGGCTATTTGCATATAATGTGCATCGTCCATTGCTGCATCCTCCTCACACGCAAGTATTTAACTGTGATAATACAATTCAGGCACTAAAAAAGCCCCTGAATTCACTTCAGAGGCATACGGACAGAATTTTAATCGCATCGTTTTGTATTGAGCGGATTAGATATACTACGGCAAAAACGCCAAATGTATACACTTAGCCCGACAAAAACGCTTCGAAAAAATTCCTTCTCCCATCCAGACTGTCACTGTCGGTTCCGGAGTTTCACCAGATCCACCGTTTGGCTTTATGCCGCACGGGTCACGGACTTTGAGACAATGTCTCATCACCGTCGGTCGGGGATTGCACCCTGCCCCGAAGGAATGTGTTATATTCAGTATTGAATTTTTTTATATTATATCACTGTTTGATGGGTTAATGCAAAGATTATTCCAAATCCTTATTCCTATCAAGCGGCAATTCAAACCAGAACATGTTTCGAGAGCCCTGAGACGACAGGCCGATTCTTCCGCCATGATTCACAACAATCTCCCGGGCTATTGAGAGTCCAAGGCCGCTCCCTCCGGTTAGTCTGTTTCTGGAATGATCCAATCGATAAAACCGCCTAAAAATATTTTCCACTTCCGCTTCAGGTATGGATTCACTTGGGCCGCTGACCGATATACGATAACATGATCCATACAATTCTCCTCGAATGTCTATTGCCCCGCTGCCAGTGTAATATTGTATGGCATTTTCCAATAAATTGCTGATTACCTGCTGAACGCCATCTATATGAATTGATATCTCAAACGTTTCGGCATCAACCGTTATTGGGATCGCTTCCTGCTCCAACCGCCAGCTGAACATATCTGTACACTGCTTGATAATTTCGGCCATATCAGCTGTTGTGTACTGTACATACGATCTGGAAGCGGCATGATCCCATTCCTTAAGCTGATCAAGTGCTTCCATCATGGACGTCAGCCGCCGGGATTCCCCGTGCAATGACGTGTACAATTCACGGCTTCCCTCAATATCCCCCCGTTCCAGTGCTTGAAGGTAGCCGTTTAAATTAGTCAGCGGCGTCCGCAATTCGTGTGATAAATCCGAAATAAGTTTATGGCGCTGCTGGTCATTTGCCTCCAGCTGATTTACCAGCGCATTAAAATGAGAAGCAAGTTGGCCTATCTCATCCTTTGTTGAAAGTTCGGCAACTTTGGGATACTCCCCTTTTTTCAGCTGTTTAAACGATATGATTAAACGACGTATTGGCTTAATTAATTTCCGCGTTAAATAAAAATGAAGCAAACTCCCGCCAACGATTGTTATAACTGAAAAAATCAGCAGATAATTAAACAGCAGCGAATTGAATTGTCTTTGCTGTGAATCATTTAAAGTTCCCATGGCATCTACTAAGAAACATGCTGTATTATAAACCGCAAGACTGCTGAGAATAATAGCTGATGCAAAAATAACGACATTCAAAAGTGACAGCCGACCCAGAAACCCATCCGGAATCAAGGATGTCATGCGTTTATACACTGACAAACTTATACCCCATTCCCCGGACAGTCTGGATGCGTTGTGGCTCAGAAGGG
The DNA here is from genome assembly GCF_900112705.1 of Lentibacillus persicus. Lineage (GTDB taxonomy): Bacteria > Bacillota > Bacilli > Bacillales > Amphibacillaceae > Lentibacillus > Lentibacillus persicus. The sequence goes on along the minus strand of NZ_FOMR01000012.1, from coordinate 18,680 downwards.
TTATCTTCAACTTTTTCCCGAAGCTTTTTTATATGCGCATCAATTGTCCGATCCAACACTGTATTATCTGCGTAGGGATAAAGCTGTTCAATCAATTGTTCACGCGTCAATACATTATTGGGATTTTGCATGAAATAATAGAGAAGATTAAATTCATGCTTTGTTAATTTAACCCGCTTGTCATAAAGAAGTACTTCGCCCTTACGGGGTTTGATACACAGGCCGTTATGCACGACCTTTTGGCAAAACTGCCCCGTGCGTCTCAGAACCGCCTCCACGTGTGCAATAAGTTCATCGGGCTCAAATGGTTTCGTGATATAATCATCCGCACCCATGCGCAGCCCGGCAATCTTATCTTCAATCCGGGCTTTAGCCGATAGCATTATAACAGAGACTTCATTCCGTTCCTGTTCACGAACCCAGTGACAAAATTCTTCACCGCTCATTTTCGGCAGCATTAAATCAAGGATGATAAGACAAGGATGATGGTTTAAAAATACATCCTGAGCTTCTTCACCATTACCTGCTTCAACAACGTCATAGTTATATTTTTCCAAATGCAAACGAATCAGACGACGTATCATCTGATCATCTTCCACCACGAGTATCGTTTGTTGCATATTCAACACCTCTGGCTCCATTGTACGATACAGGCGAACTTATTGCATCATTTCAAATTCCTGAACCATCATTTCATAGTTCATCGCACCCAGGGCTTTAAACTGGATACGTCCGTTTGAATCAATCATAAATGATGAGGGAATCGGCTGAATTTGATAGTCATTGGCAACTTGCGTGTTTTCGTCCATCAATATAGGAAACGTCAGCCCAAACTCATCTGTGAAGTCTGAGACACCTTCACGACTGCTTTCTGTTCCGGTAAGATTGATGGCAAGAATTTCGACATTCTTATTTTCATAAAATGATTGCATGTCCGGCATCTCAGCCCGGCATGGCGGACACCAGGTCGCCCAGAAGTTTACCATAACACGCTGCCCGCGGTAATCAGATAAAGCAACTTGCTCACCATTCAGTGTTTCCAACTGAAAATCCGGTGCTATATTGCCAACATCAAGACCAACACTGTCCGAATCAGGACTGTCCTCAGCACTCTCACTTGGTGTACCACCGCCTTCTTCTACTGAACCTTCCTCAACTGAAAACGAACTCTCTTCGGCTTTTTCTGCTTCATTTGCTGTCTCTTGATTATCTGAACTGCCAACAAGGTCATAGACCGACCATGCAAGCATACCTGTCAAGACAACAATTATGGCTATTTTTTTCAAATGCATTACCTCCTGTCATCCTAAATTGGAAAACCATGTCCCTTCAACTGCTTTTAACAGAAATGTTGACAGCGCATTCCCGGTTATGTAAGACAAATATGCCGGAAAAATCGGCAATGTACATGGGGAAAGGAAGGAAAGAACCCCGGCGCCCAATGCCAGACAAACCGTTAAATCTGCTGCTGCAGTCATGTTCGTCGTTCCTTTCTCTTATTGTTTATAATTGTGATGACACTTATGATGAATACAATCGCTAAAAACCACGTGGCCATCGTATAGCCATATAAAACCGTGAACGATAACGGGATGGCTATGAGGAGTTGACCCGCGCTCCATAACGCAAAAACGACCGCCATCAGCTTTTCTGCAGCAAGCCGCTCCTGCCAGATCAAATAGACAATAAGCAGTATAAAAAGTAAACTTAAATGCCCCCATGACAGCAGCTTGTCATTCACAATAATATCTAAAAATTCATATGTGAACGCCGAAGCCAGAAATACCGGCATAAGTGACATAAGCATCGTTTCTACTTTGGCTTTTTCTTTTTTTACCTTCCACGCCAGATTGGCCAAAAGGAGTAACAGCGCGAGGTAAAAAGCATTCGAATCACTTGGATAAGCCAGCACCGCAAGCGGGTCCGTTATAAATATATTCAAATTAAGCAAGATTTTCCCCGCCCATATAAACAGGACAAAATTAATGATAAGTGAAATACTTTCCTCTAATTGCTGTTTTTTCAACGCCTTCCCTGCCGGACTTGTGACGTAAAAAAAGATCAACCCGGCCACGATGCTTAAAACAATAACAGTAACCTTCATAAATACCCAAGCTGATGTCATGATATATCCTCCGTTCGTCTCTCTTTTACTATAAGCAAGTTTTATGAAAGTTTGATGAAAAAAGGAAAAGATATGAATGTTTTTCTCGTTATAACTATGTTAAGGGGAGCTTACTTATACGAAGAATCTCGTGGAATAGGAATCCTTAAGGGGAATTACAGCGATTATCGGTAAAACTACAGCGATTTTGAAAGAATCTACAGCAATCATGGAGCAATCTACAGCGATTCTTAGCCCAACTACAGCGGACCGCTGAAGACTACAGCGATTCCCGGGTAAACTGCAGCGAACCGCTATAGTATTTTAATTTTTGGCTTCCCGCCGTTCATCCGAATTCGTTTTCCGCCGGTGTGTAAATCGTTTAAACACGACGTCCAATTTATTAAACACCCATTGCAGGGCAAGTCCCTGGAGGGCAATACCAAGAACCGACACAACTGTCAGTGTCGCTACCGAAATGGCTTGTTCGATTTCAAAGATCCGATGGCCAAAAAAGAGTAAATAACCCGTCACGACATATAATGCATCCACGTAAGTATCCACTGATTGTTCTGCTTTTTGGAGCAGAAAGCCTTCAGCTAAGAGTAGTATCACAACAATGGATAAAATCAATGATTTAGATTGAACGGTGAGTTTTTCGATATAAGGCACGACATAGTATTTCGTAATCGTTTTAATCCTGAATAAATAGATAATCCGTACGACTCTCGCAACCTGAAAAAACTGGTCGAATGGAATAATAGCGATTAATAGAAAAGGGTTTTGTTTAATGAAGTCCCACTTTGCTTTCGCCATAACAAAACGGACCGTAAAATCCGCAAAGAATACTCCCCAGACAATCCAGCTGAGTGTCGAATTATAGGTATCCTCTGTCCATATGGTTATGATCGTAAGCATCACGAGTAAAATCATTATGCTTTCATAAATAATTTGTGCCACTTTTTGCATGGTTTGTCCCTCTTCCAGCTTAATCATTCTCTATTATATTATATTAAAAAAGCCAGGGAAGCGTAACCCCGGCAACTGTTCACCATACTGACTGCTATCCAGCCAGCACGTCATGATATTCAGGTGTTTTTTCCATTTTTTTCTTGGTGTATTCGCATGTCGGATCAATCTTTTTTCCTTCATCGCGTGCAAAATTCACCATTTTTTCAACCAGCTTGCCTGCTATGCCTTCACCGCGGAGATCTTCTGACACATAGGTATGGTCAACATTCAGCGTGTCAGCATCGACATCAATATACGTTATTTCGGCTTTGGGATCTTCTTCATCCCCAATGTAAAACTTATGGTCACCTTTTTTAATGTCTGCCATAACAAGCGCCTCCTTTTCCATTTAGTTTCATATTCCCCGATATAACCATAATTTAATCTTAACTGTTACTCAGTACAACGGCAATGTGACTGCAATTGCCGCTACAAAAATAACCATTAAATAGTTAACGGACACCATAAACATCTTGTCCGCCCATTTACGGGTGTTTTCAGTGAAGAGGCCGCTGAATGCCAACACAAGATAGCCAAGGTTCAGCACTGTAGCAATCACTACAAACGCTGTGCCGAGTGAAAACAAATAAAACGGGAGCGGCAAAAGACATGCAATATAAATAACCATCTGGCGTTTTGTTATTTCCAACCCATGCACGACCGGAAGCATTTTTACATTAGCCGCCTTGTACTCATCATATTTTCGTATGGCAATCGCAAACGTGTGCGGCATCTGCCAAACAAAAATAATGAGTGCCAGAACAATCGGAACAATGTGTGAAGCGGGTTCCAGCGCCGCCCAGCCAATCAATGGTGTGACAGCACCTGAAATACTTCCAATCACGGTGTTCAGCGTATAGCGGCGTTTTGACCACATTGTGTAAAGTACAACGTAAGTAAACCATCCGATGAAGGCATAAATAACCGCCTCAAGGGTTGTGAACGATAACAGCAACAATCCAAGCACAGTCACTGCAACAGCAATTCCAAGCACTGTTTGAAGCGAAATACGGCCGGTCACTGTTGGCCGTGATTTCGTCCTGTCCATAATGGTGTCAATATCAACATCGTACCAGTTATTAAAAACAAGTGCACCTGCCATCACCAGCGTACTGCCAACAAGCGTCAATAATAACATATCAAGGTTAGATGCAAATGAAGCTTCAGTAAAATATAAAGCAAGCCAGAAACCAGCAAAAACCGGAACGGCATTCGCAATCAGGACAGGAATTTTGAAGAGTGATTTCAAATCCGCCGCCAGGGATGACGATTTTTCTTTGTCTGTTGCATCTCCAGCATTTTTTATATTTGATGAGGTGACAATTTGCCTGCTCATCCAATTCATCCTTTCAAAGACAACCAAAAACAAGGATCCGTTATACCAAAACGTGTCCTTTTTTTGTATGTGCAAAATCAGCTTGTCTCAGCTTTTTTTCCGAGACATATCTGTTATTATTATAGCATTTTTCGACTGTTTATGCCTGCCTTCACACAATTGTCACCCTAGTCGATTCTTAACGCCTCGTATTTAAAACCTAAATACTGGTAGTTTTGCCGCTGGTACATTTCCCTGGGCGTGTCCTCTCCGTCTGCCACCAAAATTATCATTCGGTCGTAAAATTTACTCATGACAAATTGCTGCAATCGCCCGCCGATTCCTTTTCGCTGCAGCGATTCGCTTACTGCCAGATCATCGATTTCCACGAAGTCATCTGAGAGAATTACATTCATCGTGCCGGCCGGTTGCCGCTGACAATAGGCAATCACTTTCATATTGTCATCATCATCAAACTGCTTTTTATTCAGATTGATCTTTTCATTAGCAAATATCTCGCCATTCTGCTTATCATTTTCATACTGTAGCCGGATATAATCATCTAAATTATCTCCTGTTACTTCTTTAACTTGGATGTCCGGATTATTTGTGAGTGCCGGAAAATCCTCCGGCCTGATGGCATATAATTCCGTGAACCCGACATCATAACCATTGTCGTCGAGAAATTTTACCAGCCCTGGGCCTGGTTTTTCATTTTCCGGAAATTCAAACTTTAAATGCGTTTGGTTATGTTGTTTGTGAAATTGTTGCAACAATGCTTCTGTCTGCTTAAACTCTTCCAAAGAAGGCATTTGTTTGAAATCAATAAAATTACTGTCATACCTGATCAGCATTTCGGGGTAATGATAGTGTCTGTACAGTGCATTCGCTTCAATAACGTGCCCGATTGTTTCGATGTTTTGAAATGTTGGTTTTTTCATATGTATTCCCCTTCTATTATAACTCATATTATTATAGCAGATATCATAGCCAAGTTGATGTTTACATAAAAAAGCAGAAACCACCGCAACGTGGTTCCTGCTTCTTTAAATATTTACTTATTCTGTTCCTTTTGTCCATTCACTGACGGTATCCTGGTTGTTGCTGACCCATTCTTCGGCAGCTTGTGCCGGTTCCATGCCGTCATTAATTTTTACCATTACTTCACCGATTTGCTCTTTTGACCATTTGAACTGGTCAAGGATTTTATGGGCTTTCGGTGCATCTTCTTCCAGCTGCGTCCGGACAATTGTATTGATATTATCAGGGTCGCCATAAATATTTTTCGGATCTTCAAGATATTTCAAATCATATTCCGAGAAAGTCCAATGCGGAGACCATAGCGTCACTACAATCGGTTCTTCTTTCTCAATTGCGTCGCCCAATGAAGCTGACATAGCGGCTGAAGAGCTCGCTTGAAGTGTCCAGTCATCAAGCCCGTATTCAGGCATAACTTCTTCTTCTGTCAGTTTCATCTGACCCGCACCGGGCTCGATTCCTGTAATCGTATAGTCTGTTTGATCACCGACTGAATTTGTGTTTTCTTTCAAGTCTTCAATCGATTCAACGTCCATATATTCAGGAACGACCAAGCCAAGCGGTGCTCCTTCCAGATTCGGCCCCAGATGCACCAAGTCTTCTTTATATTCTTCCCAGTAACTGGCATCCGTATGTGGCAGCCATACGCTAACCGTTGCATCCGCCGAACCATCAGAAACGCTCGTATACATCGCGCCGGAGTTCACTTGTTTTAACGTCACGTCATAACCGGCTTCTTCCAATACAACCTCCATAACATGGTTGCTGGCTACTGCTGATGACCACGCTACGTAAGGAATCGTTAATTCTTCCTGACCGATCTCACTGACAGCATCACCGTTTGACCCTTCGCTCGATTCTTCACTCGACGTTTCTTCTTCACTGTTGGCACCGTCGTTTTCGCTGCTTTCGTCATTGCCGCTTCCACATGCTGCAAGTACCATGAGCATTAGTATCAAGGCTGTTGTACCTAAAAATTTAATTCTTTTTAACACGCATTCGTCCTCCTCTTAGGATGTTAAATTTATTTGTTTAGCCTATTAAACGTTTCGCGCATATTTTCCGGGGTGAACTGCAATTGATCGGGATATGTTGATTCCCAGCTTTTGTACGATTCACCATTTAGTTTTTTAATCATTTCCGATGTGTCAAAAATCGCTAAGTCGTAGACCCAATTGGCCATTATCATAATTGAGGCCGTATGTGCGCCTTCATTGGTGGCGCCACACATATCTTTAACGAGATTCACTTGATAATCACGGAAGTAAGCATCGTATACAGATGTCATCAGACAGCCGTCCGTGACAAAGCCGCCCATGATCAAGTGCTCCACCCCCATATTGCTGAGCATCAAATCTAAACTTGTCTCATAGAAACCGCTCCAGCGGTACTTATCAATAACAATGTCCCCGTCTTCAGGCTTAATCTGATCAAAGATTTCTACCGCCTCGGTTCCATTATCGTAAAATACCGGTGTGCCCTTATCATTTAATGGTTCCTTGTTTGATAAGCCAATTGTATCTTCGCGGTTAATATGCCGCGTATAGATAATCGGAATGCCGATTTTTCGGCACGCAGCGATTAACTGTTCTGTATTTTTGACGACTGAATCAACATTCTCGATACCAAATTCACTTTCTTTCTGCATATCGATTAAAACAAGTGCTGTGTTACTCTTGTTCATTGTTGTCACCCCCTTCATATTTCGGAAAATAATCAAATATTTCACGTGACTCCATAGCATTGGCCAGCCGAAGCGTCCAGTCGAAATAAGTCATCGTGTTTTTGATATCCTCCAGGTCCCCTTTGGCCATCTCTCTTGCTTCTTCAGATTCACTATTTTCCGCAATATCCTTCAGCGTGCCTTCGACTTGTTCATTAGCACGCAATGTTATATTTCTTTCTTGTCTGAGCATCTTCGTAAAAAAAGCAAAAAAGTTTTTAAAGAAGTCTTTTTCAGCAATGTAGTGGTCTTTCCGATCCCCTTTTTTCCAGACTTTAATAACCATTTCTGTATCAAGAAGGTCTCTCAGTCCGGTGCTGACACTCCCCTTGCTCATTGCTACCTGGTCCTTGATCTCGTCAAGGTTGAGCGGTTTATCTGCAAAGTAAAGCACACCATAAATCCTGCCGACGGACGGTGTGACGCCATAAATTACCATCGTCTGGGCAATTGCACTAATGAGAATATCCCGCGACTCTTCAATTTTTTGAAAATCATTACTGGCCATTACAATCACCAACCTAAGCTCAGTATTATCAATCTGTATAATATGTTCAATTTGTTTTGAACAATTTAACCAAATTATACATTGCATTATCTATGTTGTCAAACGTCATTTCAGTTATTCCCAAGCGGTGGTTTAAAACCATAAAAAAAGACCGGTTCCGAATGAGAACCAGTCTTAATATGAGGGGCAGCAATTTGCTGCCGAATCGGTCTAGCAAAATGAATCTTTTGGTTTTGGGACCGATAAGCCAAATTTCGGTCTGAGATATAGCGCAATAAACGTCCCGGCTAGGGCCATAACACCCCAAATATAGCCGTGCAAACTGAATGAGGCGATGCCGCCGAAGTACGCACCGATATTACATCCGAACGCCAGGCGTGCACCGTAACCCATCAGCAACCCGCCAATAACGGAAGCTGTTGCATTTTTGCCGGTTATTTTGCTGAATTTGAATAATCCGCCGGCTGCTGATGCGAGAAAGGCACCAAGAATAACGCCCAGGTTAAGAACAGTCGTCGAATCAGCAAAAATGGAAGATTCCAATGCAGCTGCATTTGCCCCTTGCCAATACCCCCAGCTTGCGACATCAACGCCAAAGAACTGCGCCACTTTGGACCCCCACAGGGCAAATGCCGATGTTATTCCCCACGGCGTGCCTCGGGTCATTAACGTCAATGCATTAAGAACTGCCAGCACAATCGCTGCAGCAAATAATGGCCAGGAACCGCGCAATAGTCGTTTCCAGCCCGCAGCTGACGGTTTTGGCGCCATTCTCGGCGGCCGTTTCTTCTTTTCCACCACAAGCGTAATCCAGGCAATCACGCCAAACAATACGAGGGATAACAGCCAGGCACCACCATAGCCGAACCCGGTTGAGGTTGCGAGCGATACCGGTTCAAAAGCCGGAAGATCTTCTGTCCAGAACGGTAAGTGATGGGCTCCAATCGTTGCGCCGACAATAAAAAATAATAGCGTGATAAACATGACAGAGCGCCCTCCGCCGACTGCATAAAGTGTGCCAGACGCGCACCCGCCGCCAAGCTGCATCCCGACACCAAACATAAAGGCGCCGACTAAAAGACTTACACCAACAGGTGAGACATACCCGGAAACACTCTCACCGAAAAATGACGTGCCGAATGCCAAAATCGGTGCAAATAAAGTAACAGCGACTGCGAGCATTAACATGTGTGACCTTAGCGCCTTGCCGTTTCCGACCGACGCCAGCCTGCGAAATGCCGAAGTGAACCCAAATCGGGCATGGAATAACGTATATCCCAACAATAAACCAATGACGAGCAGCAGCGGCTGCATGCTATTCTGTGTGGCCATCAAATAGACCATTAAGATCGCTCCGACGGTAAGACCTCCCACAATCAGCGGCGTTTGCGGTTTATTTAAATCCGTGCTTTTCTGTTGCACAGGATCTTTTACATCATTTATCGGTTGTACGTTTGTTGCTTCAGCCATATAAACCTCTCTTTTCCTATAAATTTTGTAAGGATTTAACCATAATAATAAATGCTGACATATTTTCTGTCAACATTAAAAAATATGGACAGGTCCATACCCCACGGGGGGTCATCACCTGTCCGTTCATAATAACCAGTTTATTCATCCAAATTGATCGAGCAGTGTTCGGACCTCGTTTGTTGATTCTGTCATCATTAATTGATTTCTTAGTTCACTCGCGCCTCGAAAGCCGCGGACATATATCTTAAAAAAACGGCGGAGCGGTTTAAATTGGCGCGGCTCCAATTCGGTTGAATATTTATCAAAAAGATCAAGGTGCAACCTCAAAAGATTAAGTAATTCCTGGCTGCTGTGCTCTCTCGGTTCCTGTTCAAACGCAAACGGATTTTTAAATACTCCCCGTCCGATCATAACCCCGTCAACACCGTATTGATGCACGAGTTCGAGACCGGCACTGCGATCAGGAATGTCGCCGTTAATCGTCAACAATGTACCCGGTGCCACTTCATCACGGAGTTTCTTAATTTCCGGGATGAGCTCCCAATGCGCATCCACTTTACTCATTTCTTTTTTTGTACGCAAATGAATGGAAAGGTTAACGATGTCTTGTTTCAATAAGTGGGTCAGCCAGTCACGCCATTCATCAACATACGTATAACCCAGTCTTGTTTTCACACTGACGGGCAATCCGCCTGCTTTAGCTGCCTGAATTAATTCAGCTGCCACATCTGGCCGGCGGATAAGACCGCAGCCCTTCCCTTTGGTTGCTACATTCGGCACGGGACAGCCCATATTAATATCCAGACCTTTGAATCCCTGTTCAGCCATGCCAATACTCATTTGTCTGAAGTATTCGGGTTTATCTCCCCATATATGTGCCACCATCGGCTGCTCATCTTCAGTAAATGTCAGCCGTCCGCGCACACTTTGACGGCCTTCCGGATGACAATAACTTTCAGAGTTCGTAAACTCGGTAAAAAACACATCAGGTCTTGCTGCTTCACTTATGACATGGCGAAATACAACGTCCGTTACATCTTCCATCGGAGCCAGGACAAAAAACGGACGAGGTAAATGACGCCAAAAATTAGCTTCCATAGTCAAACCCTCTCATTATGCAAATAGAAATCTACCTTTACACTTATACCATGATTAAACATATTTTATCAATTGATTAAGCGTGTTTTGAAAAACACATATAAAAAGAAGTATGTGTGCTTCACCATACACATCATACTCCCTTTTCGTAAATTCTTTTGAACAAAATAATTTTAGCCATGGCTGCCGTTTAATAAGAATTCTTTTAATACTTTTTGGTATTCTCTGACAGAATCTACGTAAACGAGTTCTTTTTCGCCATGCCAGTCGTGTCCCACAGGTCCAAATTCAACGGCGGCGCCTCCATATTTAGTAAAGAACTGGCCGTCACTTGATCCGTGCTGGCCAAAAATCGCCACCTTTTCAAGGTCGGTTTGATTTGTTACTGACGTTTTCAGAGCTTGTACATATGGGTTATCTTCTTCTGTTTTGACCGGGGGGTTGTGCATATGGATTGTTACGTTTCCTTCGATTATCGCTTGGATCTGTTTAAATATCTCGTCAGGTGATTGTTCCGGTAAATACCTGATATCAAGTGACATCTCACATGCGGCCGGTACCTTATTATAAACCGTTCCACCTTTTATTTTAGCGAAATTAATGGATGGTTTTCCATACATAGGTTCGGCAGTCTCTGTTGCAAAAGGAAGCTTGAGAATATCCTCAAAAAGGTTATATGCCTTCGTAATGGCGTTATCGCCTTCCCATGGGCGGCTTCCATGTGCAGGCTCTCCACGGATGGTGAAATCAAGCTGCAATACGCCCTTCGATTGAATGGCAATTCCCATGCTTGTCGGTTCACCACATATGATAAATTCGCCAACATAACCATTATCTGTTAAATACTTTGTCCCGTTAATGCCGCCAACTTCTTCATCAGGTACGATTTGCAACATGACCTTCGATGTTATATCTCTGTCTTTCAGCTGTGCAACGGTCTCCATCATTGATGCTACGCCTGCTTTCATATCAACAGAGCCACGGCCATACATTTTTCCTTCGTTAATATATGGTTCGAACTGCTCTTCCTCTCCTTCGACAACATCTATATGACCATTTAAAACGATTGTGTTATCACCTTGGCCAATCTCACAAACTAACATGTGGAACCCGTTATTCTCGATTCTTTTAACGGTAAGACCCCGGTTTTCCAGCCATTCTCCACAAAAATCGATTGCTTCGTTCGCTCCTTCTTTGGTGGAACTATCTATTTCAATCAGTTTTTCCAGTAATGGGATTGGATCACCCATGTTAACCCTCCTATCCATCTGTTCCTACTTAAATTCTTCGCTGACCTTTTGTACATCTATCGGCACAACAATGTCATGGCGGGCCAGTTCTATATCTGAATCTTGTTCCAGCCAATCTTCATTTATCTCTTCACCAGCCGCCAGTGCAATGATCGCGGCCGGTATATCCGCTCCTGCCTGATGAGTGAACGCATAGCCTCCGCCGAAACGCGGATTAATATCAATGACATAATAATCCGTGCCATCGTAATAGACGTCGGCATTCACATAGCCGGCATGCCCAAGGTTTTCCCCGGTCCTTTTCGCAATACTTACCAATTCAGGGGTGTTTACGGTAATACAGCGATCAACATCTCCGCCCCTCATATCCAATTGCTTTCGAATAAAGGAAGCAAGAAAATTTCCATCCAGGTCATTGAACATATCGACACTGAACTTTTCGCCTTCAATCACTTCCTGTATAATGACATTATCTTCCGGTTTTTTATTTGTAACATCATTTAACGGTGTATCTTCAATCGTGCGTGCGGCATGCTGGTAAGCAAACTTCATGTCTTCCACAGTATTGACGAATTCAATTCCAATTGATGCGGATCCATTTCGTGGCTTTACAATTAATGGAAAAGATACCTCTTCGTTTTCCAGTGCCCTCTCAGCATCCTCCAGTCTGATATATGAGCGGGGGGCCATAACGTCGAAAGTTTTCAGCAATTCACGGTACTTTCCCTTATCCCGTACTCTGTCAATAATCTCGGGATCCGGCGCAAATACGGAAACGCCTAATTGTGTAAGTTCTTCCTTATGTGCAGATAGTTTAGGCACTTCCCAATCGTTTAAGGGGACAAGACAATCCACCTTATGTTGCCTGCAAATATTGAAGATAGCATCGATGAAACGGGAATCGGTTTGATGCGGGATAACATAGTTTACGTCGCCCGCTTGAAGGGATGGCGCATTCCCCTCGGGGTCTGCGACAATTACTTTTCCATCCATACCTGCATCTTTCAGAGCTTCTTGAAAAAATTGTACAAAGTCTATTCTTCTTGCTGTCGATGTCAGTAAGATATTCATGGTTGACACACTCCTCATCATTTAATGGACTTTCGTTAAGAAAAGCCTTCCAGGAATTTGAATTAATGAAAGGCTTATCCGGATTTCATTATTGCTTCACTTTTAATATTTCATGGAAGCAGAACCTACCATTATTCCTGCTTCAATAAAGGCTTTTCCCACAGATACTGTTGCTTATAACATATCACGGAATCATTACACAGTTTCTTGCCCGCTTCAGTTGGGTAAGTGCAAGCTGCAAAACAGCAATCTTTAATAAAAGAGCCTTAATAAATGACATTCTCAACCTAATGAAATTTGGATTAATATACAATATCCCAAAGGAATCAACTTGAAACGTGAGAAAAAAAAGACATGCGGATGCTCCAGCAGGGGAGACTCTTTTCAGTGGCATTGTACCTCGCATTATCCGAATCATGCAGGGCTAATTTATGGATAAGTAAAAAAACCCCTGAAATCGCAATTTATCGCACGAATTCAGGGTTGGCTCGGCAACTATTTATTTTTGCCGGCGAGCGTTAAACCTGGGTAGACACATCCCTCTTCAACCAGCACACTGCTTCAACATGGTGTGTCTGCGGGAACATATCAACCGGCTGGACTTCCTGGGTGACATAACCGCCATCTTCCAGAATGCGCAAATCGCGTGCCAGCGTTGACGGATTGCATGAAACATAGACAATCCGCTTCGGTTTCATGCCGAGCATTGCTTTGAGCAGTTCTTCGTCACAGCCTTTTCTTGGCGGATCTACAACAATTACATCAGGCTCGAGGCCTTGAGCCGTCCACCACGGCATGACTTTCTCCGCTTCACCGACATAGAATTCTGCATTGGTAAACCCATTCATTCGGGCATTTTCTTTTGCGTCGGTGATAGCTTCAGGCACAACTTCCACGCCATAAACTTTCTTTGCTTCCTTTGCCATAAACAATGAGATGGTCCCGATGCCGCAATAAGCATCAACGACCGTATCATTAATGCCGACATTCGCATACTCCAAAGCCTTGTCATATAACTTCTTCGTCTGAGGCGGGTTAACCTGGTAAAATGATTTGTCAGAGATTTTAAAAGTGATATCACCAATCTTATCGTAAATATAGCCCTCTCCCCAGATAGTCTTTGATTTTTTACCCCAAATCGAATTTGTCTGCCGGTCATTAATGTTATGCACGATTGATTTGATGTGCGGGTAAGTTTTGCTCAATTCATCAACCAGCTCGTCCTGATGCGGCAAATCGGGTGTCCGTGTGATAATGACAATCATCGTATCGTTTGTCGCTTCACCCGTTCGTACGACAATATGCCTTAATACACCCGTGTCGTTCTTTTCGTCATAGGCAGGGATGTTAAATCGGTCAGCTATTCGGCGCACCGCTTCAACCATCCGGTCGTTTACCTCATCCTGGATGTTGCATGTTTCCATACCTTCAATAATCCGGTGGCTCCGCTTCTGATAGAAACCTGTCATCAATTCACCGTCAGCTTTTTCACCGACCGGCATCTGCACTTTATTGCGGTAGCGCCACGGGTCTTCCATGCGGATAATCGGATGAACGGGCACTGATTCAAGATGGGCGATTTTTTTCATGGCATTTTTAACCTGTTCTTGTTTCATGTTAAGCTGCATATCGTAACTCATATGCTGCAGCTGACAACCGCCACATTTATAATACACATCGCACGGCGGTTCAACACGCTCCTCGCTGGATTTCTTCACATTAAGCAGCTTCCCGAACCCAAAATTTTTATTCACTTTAACAACTTTCACGTCGCCTTCTTCACCGGGGAGTGCATAGGGAACAAAGAGCGGGTAGCCGTTAATTTTCCCGACACCGCTTCCTTCATGGGTCAAATCTTCAAATTTCAATCTAACTGTTTCGTTCTTTTTCACTGGTGCTGCTTTTTTTGTCATTATGATCTTCCTTTTCGTCCATCTTTGTGGTTGTCATGATACCATACCCGTCCTCTTAAATAAAAAGACTGCCATTAAAGTTAAGAAGTTCAGCTCCAGTAGAGAAAAGTGCTATTAGCGAGCGGGAAAATGCACCATCCGGTTTCATTTTCACCTGCAAATTAACATTATAAATAGCAAACAAAACTCATTACATTTTTTGTTTGCAAGCTGTTTTTTCGTGTTATAATAAACATAGAAACAGTAATAAGACATAAACTAATAAAAGACCGAAGATACGGCAATATCTCCGGTCAGCAATTAATCGCTCCCCTTCAAGAGGGGGTCAGCGCGAGTAAGAATATAGACCTCACCCGTTCGCTAAAACTCAGGGAGGTCTATTTCTTATGGTCTATAATCGTTACAACAAGTGTTGCAAACGCGATTATTAGAACCATTGTCTTTAGAAAAACTTGACTTTCACAAATATAATAGTGAAAGTCTTAGCTTTTCTTATAAGGTCAACCATAACTTACATTTTTGACCTTGCAAAAATAGACAAGGCAACACTCCCTTTTGTTATAGCGTATCGTACGACACTACAACCAACAGGAATGCGCTGTCAATACCAAGTTTGGCTCAAATACTCCAATCGACTGGAAAGACCTAATTCATTTATTCCTGACTTGCGACCGTTTGCGGAAGATTTATATTTTATTCTGAAGATATTTTAGCCCCTGCTCTTGATTGTAAATACGTCCACTTGTACGATCTTCCTGACTTTTCTGTACTTGACGAATGAGTTCCTTATCCCGAGTAAATAGGTCTAAATCAGATTGGTCAATGGCTTCTCTTTCCCGTTTCATGTTTAGATAACCGATAAAATCATATACTTCAGGTGCATCATCTTCGTGAATAAAGTCAATTAACTGTTTTAGCTCTTCACGGTTAACACTCATTTCAAACACCGCCTTGTATTTACTAACACCATTATATCATCGGATACATCATTTACATAACTCATCCTGATGTCAAAATTTCGTCCCCTGTTTAATTGTTTATCATTGTTCAACTCTTGCGCCTTATAACGGAATAACACGTGTAAGTTAATTTTCTTGAGATTTGGGTATGAAGTAATTTAAAGGTCCGGCAAAAATTAATCCTGCAGCAACTATACCTAAGAAAACTGCCGAATATGAAAGTAATTCAATGTCACGACCTAAAAAGTAATCTGTAATAATGCGAAGAAAGGTAATAATAACTGGAAATCCAAGTGACCAAAATAACATTATTTTCAAACCTTTAGACATCACACTTGCCCCCTTATTTAATCCCTTTTATATGGATCAACTCTAATAGATGCCTTCTTCCGCGAATGCGCCCCCGTTTTAGGAATTACGTTCTTTAATCGTAAGGCCCAAAATGCTTTTAATCAGCACCTTTAGTTTTCCTGAAAAAATTTGAAGCAATTAATAAAATTACCCCAATGATAATTAGAGGCATTGCTATCACGGATAGTGAGTCTGGTGCATCTTCAAGCAACTCAAATGCAATGCCAAATGCGCTTAGAAATGTCCCAATATAATACAATGATCTGCCCATATTATTATGTTTTTTCATCGAAAATCCACCCATTCGCTTTCGTAAGTGCTATTCAACTAAATGGCTCTTATATGCGATATTGACACGATTTCTTATTAGTGAATCGCGCCCGTTTGCAGTATAAGTTATTATTTTTTAGACATATTTAAGAAGTACCACCAATCATCCAAAATACAGCAAATAATAATATTAAAAAGCCGAGCAAAAGAAGTAAACCGTTTATAAAAAGGGCGAATTTTCCTAACAAACCTGATTCTCTTTTAGTGCTAATTGCACCAAAAACCGTGCCCAATAAAGCGAATACAAAGGAAAATGCTATTGGATACAATGGTTCAGCACCAAAATAAGGAACTATCACTAACAATGGACATATAGCTGCCAAGTATTTAAACATTTGCTCCCTCCCTTCAAATTAAGCAGCCTTTAGTTTTATTTATTGACATAAATCGTTTCCGTCTTTTTGACTGCTTAAAGACCAAGAAAATTGGACTGCTAAGCCCAGCATTATTCAATTTTTGCGCCCATTTCTTGAATGTCTACATTTGTGTAAGATGTTTTTTAGCAGTTAATAATTTAGCAGTTATTCCTGATATAAGCGATAACAAAGTATACAATACAGCCCGAAACCAAAATGAAGAATTAAATACTGTTAAATACCGCAAAAATGGCAGCTATTGCAATAATGCCAGGTGTTATATAAATTTTTTTAAAGATAAAATATCCAATGACACCTAGGACCAGAGAAACTATAGGAAAGACAAAGAAGACAAGCAAAATAAATGGAAACATACTCATCTGCCTTTTCTCCTTTCTGAATTTTATTTTGTTCAAATGTAACATAAGATTTTCCATTTAATTAGAAAACATAAGCTACTCTATTCTAAGAAGAATTCTAAAAACGTAATGACGTAATAACCAAAGAAGAAGTTCAATGCCTGAATTATTAAGAAAACAACCAAAATAATTACAAAGTTTCTTATAGTTGATTGTCTTATTTGCAGGTAATAACCTATCGCCCATATAACGTAAATAAGCATAATATGTATGTGTTCGGATATGTAGGGATCTTGTTGAGGAGCAAAATGCAATCCGAAGAACGCAAAAAAAACCTAATGCTAATAAACCAACAAGTAATATAATATTTGTTATATGAATTGTTTTTTTGATAATTACAGAATCGTTTAATATAATTCCTGCGATTAATTCAACAATGGCTAAGCTCAATACATATAAACCAATTGCAAAACTAATCGAAAAAAGTGATAAAATTCCCAAAACAATATGGAAAACTGCGGAAATATATAGTCCTATTGGCTTTTTTGCAAACACACTATAAACTGCATAGATTACTCCAGATACTGCTAGACCGGTAGCAAGCCAAATAGTCCAAGATGACATCCGAATCCCCCCTTTTGAAATGGCCTGCTTCAAAAGGACGCACTATTAGAATACCGCGCCCGTTTAACGAAGAGTGGGATTTTCAAATATTAGTGAGATATGATAAAAAATTAATGCTGCGGTCACACCAGTAAAGGAAAAGAATTTAAAATTTAATATCATCTCACCAGATAACATTACCGGTATAAAGACTATCAGGAATCCAGCAAAACCATAAAGGAATAAATTTAAAAAATATAGCTTGGGTTTTGAGATTATGGATAGTTTTTGAACTATTTTCTCAATAAGGAATGAAATTGGAATACCAAATATTAAATAAGCCGGCAACAAATAAAATAAGCCTATCATTACTAAATCTAGAAACGGATCCTCAGATGAAAAAGACCATATTAAAATAAGAATAATGACAGATATTAAAGCAACACCTATTTTCTTACAAAATTTAATCAAATTTCTGAGGATGTATACGTGATACAGGTTAAAGTCCATAAATTATCCCCCCTCCCACAGTATTGCCCTTACAATATGGGCGCTGAGCCCTTATTCCTGATAAGCGCCCGATTGTATAATTATTACATTTACCTTTAGAGTTGAATGATTTTATAGCCATTTAGTTTTTTGGGTTGTAATGTTTTTACAGACAACCTGCTTAAATAATTCTTTTTGGTCTTCTGTTTCAAAAAACCTTTTAGGTAAAATAATTGCTTTAAATTTGGAAACATACAATAAATACATATTTTGGTGTTCATATATTGAGATAACGTCATCCCACTCATAATAAATATTTGAGTTGCTTCTTTTTTGATTAATCCCATCATCGCAAAATGTGTAAATAACTTCGCTTCTGATTTGTTGGTCACTTTTATATTCTGAGGTAGAACGGAAACGTATCACCAATCTAAACCAGAAATACATTAAAGTAGCAGCGATTAGAGACAAAATTAGTGCAAGGACTACTTGTATAAACAATAAATTCACACGTAATATATCTAAAAAAATTATTCGCATTGCGATGAACAGAAGCGGAGTAAAAAGTACAAATATTGTAATAAACGCTATTATTCCCAAGAATTTCAAATGATGAATTTGAAATTCTTTTATATCCTCGAAGCTGAGTGTACCTCTGACCGAAACATTTTCACTATTATTCAAAGAAAATTGCTCCTTATAAACCTTTTAAATTTTATCATACTTTTT
>NZ_FOMR01000008.1 GCF_900112705.1 Lentibacillus persicus | reverse complement strand
AGTATAATAACCGTTTCGATAATCCCGGGAGCCTGTCCCGCGCTCGTAAGGCTTATTATTTAAGTATTCATCACGCTCCTTTTCCATGTACTCGTTTAGAATCAATACGATGGTTGATTTGGTAACTGCTTCGATATTGGAATTCATAATGGAATCTTTTAATTTATCCATATTTAGGGTAAACTGGATTTGGGTCATTTTAATCCCTCCTACTTTTTTTCTCGGTTGAAAACATTGTAACATGGGGGATTAATTTGACCCTTTTTTTGATTCCTTTTTACACAATTATATGGACTTTATCCAACGAATTGTGCCGATGCGGCCGCCGGGACTGCTGCGAAAATGATTGCCAATACAGCTATCAAGAGCACCTTGGTTCTAAAGCCTTTCTTTCTGCTAATCATCAAACCCTTCCCTTCTTTGTCGAATTATGAACTGCCGCCTCCACAACGGTTCATTACTTTCCTTATATATTAAATTCAAGACAAAATACAAGGGCATAAATAGCTATTTTTAAGTGAAAATTTTGTTTTCTAGCAAATTGTGATTATTTTATAGAATAGCATGTCGAATGGGCACAACAATGTTGACTGGGGCAGGCTGGAAATAATAAAGGTTGTCGACTGCCTCCGCAAGCCGAAATTTAAAGGGGGTTTATTGCATTAGATAAGCGTGGCGATGAGTATTGGGGGCTGCTGTCGCACGAATTGACCGCGGACTCGCACGTTTCAGGCTCGCTGTCGCACGAATCGACCGCAGACTCGCACGGTTCGGGGCTCTTCTCGCACGGTTTGCCCACGGACTCGCACGTTTCAGGGCCGCTGTCGCTCGGTTTGATGCCACTCCCACACGTTTAGGAGCTCCTCCCGCACGATTCAGAACGCTTCTCGCACGGTTTGGAGGATTATTGCTCATCCAATATCACCGATGCCTTTTTAAGAACGGTTTTCGGCCTCCACCGAAAACCGACGTTCTGAATTTTCCTTATCCAGCCGGGCATACGTTTCAATCCTCACGGCAACGCTCCTCTGGCACGTGCAATTTAATCACGAAAAGCAGGAGGCAGGCCTTTGATGGTGCGAGAGAGGCCCGTTGTGGTATACTGTTATAAAAATGGGAGGTGTGATCATGCGTGATAAAAATAAGACCGATTATACTGAACTCATAAAAGAAACCAACCTCACATATGATGATTACGCTTCAATTGATGACGGGAACCGCTATGAACTCGTTAACGGGCAATTAGAATTGATGAGCCCGGCACCATCTGTTACCCACCAGATGTTCAGCTTTCAAATGCAAAAAAAACTTACTGAAAGCTGTGAATCAGACTATATTATTTTAAATGCGCCAATTGACCTTATACTGGCTGATAACGAGGTCAGGCAGCCGGATCTCATACTTATTCACCGTAAGCGGTTGAATATTTTACGTAACCGTGGTGTCATAGGGCCTCCAGACCTTGTTATTGAGATCCTTTCCCCGTCGACATTAAAACGAGATAAAATTGATAAGTTAAATACGTATGCCAACTTTGGGATTCCCGAATATTGGATTGCAGAACCTAAAACAGGGATTTTAGAGCAATACTTTCTGCACAATGAGCAATACAGTCTTATTGATGTTTTTCAGGAAGATGAGCATGTTACCTCTCCCCACGTCCCATGTATATCTTTCACGATGGCCGACATCATGAAAAATATTCCTGATTTGGATTAGAGTTAAGGAAGTGTCCGGGGAAACTTTCGGCCTTGTTCATGTCTCGACACAAAAATCAGACTTATAGGCTGAAACATCAATCTAAATTCTTGTGTGCTTACTCTTGCTTATTGATTTTGTCCAATTCAGTCTTCTTATATTTTATAGATTTAAGTCTATCATTAATAAATTCCGGATCAAACTCCCTGAATAATTGCTCTTCAGCCCATTCTTTCATATGGTCATGCTCCGGATGATTCTTGTTATGGTAAATTTCCATAAAGGTATAAAATCCCGGTATGCCGCCGACATCTTCCGGCGGTGCTGTTTCAGCCCCGACTAACGGGGGCCTGACCCCACAATGAGGGACAGACCCTTTCCGCGCCTTCATCGTAACAAACCTGCTTGTTTCAAGCCGTGCCAAATACCGTCATCGCCAACGTGTCGGGTAACGCTACCGGCTGCTTTTTTTACAATATCAGCGGCGTTGCCCATTGCGACGCTGTTTTGAATCGATTTCAGCATTGGGATATCGTTCAGGCCATCACCGAATGCGTAGATATCTTGCGCGGGGATATCAAGCTTTTGAATCAATTGACTGATGCCTGTCGCTTTGGAAGCACCGGCTGGAACAACGTCCACGGAATACTCATGCCAGCGGACAAAATCGAGTTGATCAAACGTTTGATCATATTCCGTTTCACCCTCGCCTGAACAGAAAAGCATGGTTTGATAGACTTCATTGTCATGATAAAAGGTGGGGTTGTACTTTACTTCCTTTCCAAGCTTTAATGAATCGAGTGCGGCTTTGATATATGGATTCTTTTCCGTGTTCGCATACCAGTCTTGATGATCAATATGGACCAATGGATGCTCGCGTTCATCCGCGTATTTTTCCAATGCTGCAATGGCTTCAGGCTTAAGCGGGTTTTTATAAATCGCTTCCTTGTTGTGCACCACATACTGCCCATTGATGCTGACATACGTGTCGATATTCAGCTCTTCCGCCAATGGATGGAACGCAAACGGTGCGCGTCCTGTTGCGATCGCGACAAAATGCCCGTCCGTCTGCAACTGCGCAATCGCTTCTTTCGTGGAGTCCGGCAGCCGCTTTTCATCATCAAGCAACGTGCCATCTATATCGAAAAAAATTAACTTCTGCGTCATGTCATATCCCCGTTTCATAAATGATTTGCTACTATTATTCTACCATAAATGGGACAAGGTGTCAGACACCTTGTCCCACCAGAGGGACGGGGAGTCAGACCCCGTTGTCCCCCCCTCTTTCTATCGTGAAGATGCAACTTTGAATGAATATTTATGTGGGTGGTAATAAACTTTGGAGTATTCAAATACTGTGCCGTCTTTAAATGTTGAATAGGCCAGCATATGCAGCAATGGTTCTGCGGCTTCAATATTAAGATATGTTCGAATTTCTCCGGTTGGCATTTTCGGGATAAGTTCACCGTAACGTGTGTCGATGTGATATCCTTTACTGCCAATATAAGCATATTTTGACCGTTTCATTACGTCAATTGATAGATCGGGAAACAATTCGACAGGCAAATACGATTCCTCCAATATGAGCGGTTCTCCATCAGCAATTCGCAGGCGTTTAACATAATAAACTTTTTCCTTCGCTCCGATTTTAAGCCAGTGCTGGGCATCCTCGGGGGGATGCATCAGCTGAAACTCCAAAATTTCGTTGGAAGGGTTATTGTCCAAATTACTCATTTCTTCGGTGAACCCTTGTAATTTCATAATGTCATGTTCGATTTTTTGTTGACGGATGTAAGTTCCACTCCCTTGAATTCGGTAAAGGACCTCTTCTTCCACCAATTGTTTGATAGCTTCCCGGACCGTCACCCTGCTGACGCCATATGTTTCGGCGAGTTTGGTTTCAGAGGGAATGGCATCTCCGTCCGACAGCTTTTCTTTCTCTATATCTTGTTTTATATTGTTTGCAATTTGTTTGTATAACGGCAACGATTTATTCCACATCTTTAAAGACCAGCCTCTCAAATTTCCTATATAAAGTGTACCATGTTTCACTATTTTTTAATACCAATCGAAAAAGTTGTATTAAATTCGTATTGATTTCTGTGTAAAATTGATTTAAAATTGTATTAACGCTATCATGAAAGGGGTTTCAGTTGTATGGACAGAAAAAATCTTGTCATTGTCGGCGGTGGCAGCACATATACGCTAGGTATTGTGATGAGTTTGATTGAAGAAAAAGAAAATTTCCCACTTCAGTCCCTCACGCTTTACGATATCGATGAAGCCAGACAAGAAAAAATTGCAAAAGCTGCAGCAATTATGCTGCAAGAACATTATTCTGAGCTAGAAGAATTCACATACACAACCGACAAAGCTAACGCATTCAGTAATATCGATGCCGCCTTTATCCAAATTAGAACCGGCGGACTCGCCATGCGTGAATTGGATGAGCAAATACCTATTAAACATGGGGTTATCGGTCAGGAAACAAGCGGGGCCGGCGGAATGGCATATGGGTTACGTTCGATTAATGACATGATCGAACTCGTAAGGGATATTCGTCACTATTCCAAAGATGCATGGATTTTGAATTACACAAATCCCGCAGCTATTGTGGGACTTGCCTTAAAAAAAGAATTCCCTGACGATCAAAGACTTCTCAATATTTGTGATATGCCAATCGCAATCATGAAAAGTTATGCCGATCTCTTGGAAAAAGATATATGGGAACTTGTGCCGGAATATTTCGGATTAAACCATTTTGGCTGGTTTAGCAAAATCTTTGATAAGGAAGGCAATGATTTAACAGGTGAACTTAAAACCAAAATTACGAGCGGTGATTTTATTCCAACGGATAAAGAAATCGCCAACGACGCATCTTGGATTCAGACCTTCCGAAAAGCACGGCAAATGCTTATTGACTTTCCAGAATTCTTGCCTAACACGTATTTGCAATACTATTTGTATCCGGATGAACTCGCGAAAAAGGATTCACCAGATAACACCCGTGCTCGCCAAGTTATTAACGGTAGAGAAAAGCAGGTGCATGAATTATGTGACCATATTATTGCCCAACAAACGACGGGTGACATGACAATTGAATCGGATATTCACGGAGTTTATATGATTCGCGCTGCTGCATCCCTTTTATTTAACTTGAACGAAACCTTTATCGTGATGGTTGAAAATGATGGCATCATTTCCAATCTACCCACGGATGCATTAGTAGAAGTTCCGGCAATTTTGACGAAAAACGGTCCAAAAGCTTTTTCAGTCGGGGCTATTCCTACCTTTTACAAAGGTATCATTGAAAACCAGCATGCGAGTGAAAAACTCGTTATTGAAGCTTATTATGAGAAAAGCTACAACAAGCTGCTGCAGGCATTAACACTGAACAGAACCATTGTTCATGCCCCGACAGCAAAAGCGATTCTAGATGATTTGATTGAAGTCAACAAAGATTATTGGCCCGAATTACAATAAATCTATAAGAAAGGGAGGCGGACTGATGCTCAAACTCATTATCAACGCTGATGACTTTGGCTATTCCAGAGCCGTCAATCACGGTATTATCGATGCACATACCGAAGGGGTTCTCACATCAACTACTTGTCTTACCAACATGCCCGGGTCGTCTCACGCTTATCAGCTCGGGCGGGAGCACCCTAACCTCGGAATAGGGGTTCATCTGACACTGACATGTGGCAAGCCGCTGCTGGACAACCATCAAACACTCGTTGATGCCGATGGAAATTTTAAAAAGCTGCATCATTATACGCATAAATTTTATGTTGACCAGGACGAGCTGTACAAAGAATGGAAAGCGCAAATCGAGGCTTTTCTTGATTCAGGGCTCACGCCTACGCACTTGGACAGCCATCACCACATTAATAATCGAGAAGAAATACTACCAATTTTTACGCGGCTTGCCAATGAATACAAGCTTCCCGTCAGACGTAATTTTAACCAAAAAGAAACGGGGACATATTTGGTCACAACCGATCAATTTGAATATAACCCCGAAGTATTGTTAGCGGATACACAAACAATTCTGGAACAGTACAAAGGGGCAGAGACAGTTGAAATTATGTGCCACCCGGCATATTTAGATAAATTTCTCATGGAAAATTCCTCATATGCGACACCACGTCTCGAGGAATTGGCCACAATCACACATCCGAACACAAAAGCAAAATTGGGGAATATGGAACATTTTGAGCTGATCACATTCAACGAATTAATCGAGAGGTGAAAAATCAATGAAACGTTTCATGCAAAACTTGGGGAAATCCATGCTGATTCCGATTGTGGCCTTGCCAGCCGCAGGTATTTTATTTCGTATCAGTGCGGAAGACTTGCTTAATTGGCAATTAGTTCAGGCGGCTGGCGCAATATTTAATAACATGGACATCTTAATCGCTATCGGGATCGCTATGGGTCTTTCAAAAACCAAAGATCGGGGCATACCTGCACTTACAGGATTCTTAGCCATCGCCGTTCTGAATGAAGGGCTGACCATCATGAATCCCGATTTGGACATGAGTGTCTTCGGAGGGGTGTTATCAGGTTTAATTGCCGCTTTTATCTACAACCGTTTTAAGGATACGAAACTTCCGAATATCTTTTCTTTCTTTGGCGGTGAAAAATTCCCAATTACAATGATTATCGTTACGATGATACCTGTAACGGGGATTTCAGTGTTGTTATGGCCGTACGCGCAAGCAGCGATTGATTCCCTCGCACAAGGGCTGGTTGGATTAGGCGCCACAGGCATTTTCATCTTCGGATTTCTGAACCGCTTCTTGCTTCCATTTGGTCTTCACCATGTGTTAAACACTTATATCTATTTCGGTCTGGGAAGCTATGAAACAGCCAGCGGTGAAGTGGTGACAGGTGAAATCACACGTTTCCTTAATGGAGATCCGACGGCAGGCTACTTTTTAGGGGGATTTTTCATCGTCATGATCTTTGGTGTACCAGCTATCGCCTTGGCGATTACCAGAGCTGCTCATAAAAAAAAGAAAGAGGACACAAAAGCTTTGATGAGTTCAGGCAGCCTGACATCTGTGGTAGCTGGTCTAACTGAACCGATTGAGTTTACATTTTTATTCACTTCACCACTGCTATATTTCATCCATTCCGTCTATACAGGGCTTGCCGGAGCGACTTTATATATACTGAGTGTACGTCACGGCTTCTCCTGGGGCGGCAGTGTCATTGATTATGCATTAAACCTAGGCATAGCTGATAGCGGCTGGATGATCATCCCTGTCGGTCTCGCCTTTGGTGTACTTTACTACTTTACGTTCTATACACTGATTGTCAAGCGCAACATTAAGGTTGTCGGCCGGGAAGATGATAAGGAATTTAATGAAGAGCGTGAAGAAGCAGAAAAAGACCTTGAGCTCAGCCATGGAAAATATGAGTATATGGCGAAAAAAATCTTGCAAAATATTGGCGGAAAAGATAATCTTGTAGACTATGAAAACTGCATGACCCGACTTCGTTTGGTGGTAAAAGACGCATCTGTCATAGACGAAGACAAAATCAAACAGACCGGCGCACACGGCCTTGTAAAAGTAGACAACGAACACATCCAAATCGTTATAGGCCCCGACGTCAGTAACGTTTACCAAGAATTTAAGAAACACGCCGAATCATAAATGGGACAAGGTGTCAGACACCTTGTCCCATTCCATTCTCCATCGGGGGACGGGGAGTCAGACCCGTTGTCCCGATCATTCATACTGCATGTATACGACTTGGGTGACGAGGAAGTCGTCGACGCCGTGTTTGCCGTCGGTGCCGCCGAGGCCTGATTTGCGCATACCGGCGTGGTAACCTTGCACCGCTTCGAAGTTTTCGCGGTTGACGTAGGTTTCGCCGAACTTGAGTTCATTAATGACGCGCATCGCTTCGTTCATGTCGTCGGTATAGAGCGATGATGACAGACCGTAGACGGTGTCGTTGCCTTTTTCGATTGCTTCATTGAGCGTTTTGAACGTATCGATCGGGATAACGGGGCCAAAAATCTCATCCTGCATAATTTCTGAATCATGTGTGACATTCGTCAAAATCGTCGGTTTATAGAAATAGCCGTTCTTATGATCTGCGCGTTCGCCGCCTGTGACAACCTCCGCGCCATCCGCTTTTGCGTTTTGAACCATTTCATCCACTTCTTCGAGACGGTCGTTGCTGATAAGCGGACCGACATCAACATCCTTATTGTCACGCGGATTACCGATCGTTTTGCTATCAAAGCGTTCCGTCAGTTTTTCAATCAATTGATCCCGGACGTCTTCATGAACGTAGACACGCTCAGCGTTCGTGCACGCCTGTCCATTGTTTGCCAGCCGGGACGTGGTAATATGATCAGCTGCTTTATCGAGGTTAGCATGTTTTGTCACGATTGCCGGTGCTTTGCCGCCGAGTTCAAGGTTCGGTTTCGTGATATTTTGGGCCGCTGCCTCCATAATTTTAGTGCCCGCGCCAATACTTCCGGTCATGGAAATCATTTCGACCTTTTCATGGCGGGTCAACGCATCGCCGACTTCCGAACCGGTACCGGTGACGACATTATAAACACCTGCGGGGATGTCATCCATGCCGTCGACAATCTCGGTAAATGCCATCGTTGTGTTCGGCGTTTTCTGACTTGGTTTTAATACAATCGTGCAGCCGGTAACGAGGGCTGTCGCCACTTTTCGTGCCAAAATAAACACCGGGAAGTTCCACGGGACAATCCCTGCAACCACACCAATCGGTTTTTTATAGATAAAAATGTTTTCATTTTCCCTGTCGCTCGGCACGATGTCCCCTTCGATCCGGCGTGCCCATTCCGACATGTAATGAAAGTAGTCAATCGCTAAATCGACTTCACCCTCAGCGAGACCATAATCTTTCCCTTGCTCTTCCTGTAGCAGATCAATAAATCGCTCGCGCTGCTCCTGAATGGCATCGCCCAGCTTGCGGACGACTTTGCCGCGTTCATTGTTCACCGTGTGCTCCCACGTGTTCTGGGCATTGAACGCCGCTTCAACTGCCCGGTTCACATCGTCTTCGGTTCC
The DNA here is from genome assembly GCF_900112705.1 of Lentibacillus persicus. Classification (GTDB taxonomy): domain Bacteria; phylum Bacillota; class Bacilli; order Bacillales; family Amphibacillaceae; genus Lentibacillus; species Lentibacillus persicus. Next base: position 189,483 of record NZ_FOMR01000008.1, on the reverse strand, counting down.
ACGCGGCACTTGCGAAATCACCTCTTCCGTCGCCGGGTTGATGATATCAAGCCAATCATTGCCGCTCGATTCCGTATATTCACCATTAATATAAAGTTGATGACGCTTCATGAGGACCATCCTCCTTATCATTATGCTTCCATTAATGATGTTCCACGTTTTGAATGGTGCAAAACTACGGGGGAAGGGGGTCTGGGGGAAGGGGGTCTGACCCCGTAAAAAAAATATAGAAAAAGCCTTGCAGGGCGATGCTGCAAGGCTTTTGGCATTTGTTTTAAGAATAAATGTTAATTGGAAGCAGTTATGCCACCATCTGCGATAAATTCAGACCCTGTTGAATAGCTCGAATCGTCTGATGCTAAAAACAGGATAAGCTTCGACATTTCTTCAGACTGCCCGGTCCGTTTCATCGGGATGGTTTCTTTCATTTGATCAACCAGTTCCTTGGATCCTTCACCTTCAATCATTGGCGTTTGAATAACTCCTGGATGAACCGAGTTAACACGGATGCCATATTCGGCAAATTCCAGTGCAGCACTCTTTGTCATCCCGCGAACCGCAAACTTGGAAGAATCATAGGCGGCGTTGCCCGCAGCACCGCCGAGGCCGTTAATGGAAGATACATTGATGATTGAACCGCCACCGGCTTTTTTCATCGACGCTAGTACTGTTTTCATCCCTAAGAAGACTGAAACCTGATTGATCTCGACAACTTTTCGATACTCTTCATCGGACAATTCATCAAAATTTTTCGTAACAACGATTCCGGCATTGTTGACCAGGATATCAACCGGACCGAAAATTGCTTCGGTTTCAGCGATGACCTGTTCCCACTCATCCGCCTTCGTGACATCATGTTTCATAAATTTTGCGTTGTCGCCCAATTCCTTTTCCAGCGCTTTACCTTCATCGACCAGTATGTCGGAAAAAACGACCTTCGCACCTTCTTCAACGAACTTGCGCACATGGGATGATCCTTGTCCACGCGAACCACCCGTAATGACAGCTACTTTACCATCAAGCTTCCCCATATAACCATTCCTCCTTGTGATATTCTCTCTCTAACTAGCTTTTCTGTAAACGTTTTCACAAAATAGTAGATTTGAAGGCGGAGACAACGGGCTGACTACAAGTCACCAGGATTCGTTGATATTCATTCGGATTCATTTAGAAAAGTTTTCGGCAACCGCCGAAAACTGTCCTAACTATTATCATTATTTTTTACGCTCGTTGATGCTCGCTTGCAAAAACAAAATTTCCTCTGCAAGATTCCGAAGCCTTTTCATAACGAGATTGTCGGTGATTTCCCCGGTTTCCAAGTCGAAACAGTCGTTTTGCACGAAGACATTTTCTGATGGCACGAGTCCTTTAAAATAGGACAGGACGGGCTTCAGCTGATATTCCGTAACGAGGAAATGCTTCTCAGACAAGCCCGTTGAGACAATGCCGGTCACTTTATTTTTAAATGCGTAATCGGGAAAGTGATCGAGCAAATTTTTCAGCACACCGGCAATTGATGCCTGATAAATCGGGGTTCCGAACACCAGACAGTCGGCCGCCATGATCTTATCTGCGACAGGCCACGTGTCATCATCAAAATATGCCAACGGTGAGCCATCAGCAAACGAAATGTCATAATCCCTTAAATCAATGAGTTCTGTTTCAACGGATTTATCAATCAGCTTGGCATTGGCCAGCACATCATAGACTGCTTTGGCTGTCTTATCACCGGCCAAAGTTCCGGATACTCCTACTAACTTCAACGTGACGCCTCCTCGCCTAGTTATAGTGATGGTGGTTTCAAGTTTGTTTATAAGTACAGCAATTCCCTATTGATCTGCTTGTGATGTTATTTCTTTCATAAGGAGGGCTGTATCAATATTTTAATCGATTGCGTGCCGCTTTCCAAATGTTCCATTCAATTAAAAAGGAAAAGGCGTCTGAACATTGATCATTGATGGTGGACTGGAGATGACGGTAGCGGCGGATAGGATAACGATTGTTGCCAGCGATTGCGGTGCGGGGTGCGGGGGGCGCGGAAGTGTCGATCGATTTGGTAAGGGGGCGCACGATTTGGGCGCGGGGTCGCACGGTTTAGGCCTGTGGTCGCACGGTTTGAAAGTTATCTCGCACGATTCACCGGCGTTCCCGCACGGTTTGCTGGGCGTTTCGCACGTTCTCGGCGCTTCCCTGCACGATTCGCCGGCGTCCCCGCACGTTCTGAACGATTCCCCGCACGATTTCGCGTGGCTCTCGCACGTTTCAAGCAACCAACTCGTTCGCTTCCAAACTCACTTCAATCACGAACCCTTCCTTTTGATAAAGCCCATCTTTTAATAAGGCAGATTTTTGGCTCCTGCCAAAAATCACATTCTATTAGAATCATATTGGTATTTTCGGCATGTGCCGAAAATTACCTTCTAACTGCTGTGTCATTTCTTTTTATACCAGCTGCGCTGTTTTTCATTGTAGGCCAACCCGCTTTTTTTGAGGATGCGTGTGGCCACGCCTCTGTTTTTGAGACCCAGGAACCTCATACATTCGCTGTTGGTAATGGTATTTTTTATCAGCATGAGGTAATCGTTGAGTGCATTCAGGTGGGCATTGGTATGTTTTTGCATGCATTTGGGGCACCACCATCCGCTGTGAACGCGTTTCATACCAAGCAGACGGCATTTGGGACAGATGACGCCGGGCAGGATATCTGATGGTTTGATGCCATAAATTTTATACAAATCCCGATCGAATTGGCCGCTCTCGTGAAGGATAGCTTGTCCGATTAGTTTGGCGGGCAGTTTTTTGGCACCGCTCCGGGCCAGCTGGCGTTCGTATGCCATGATGAGATTGGAGACTTCTGCACTGTGCGTGACGTATTTAGCTACTTTTTCCTGGCTGCCTTGGACTTTGACAATTGTTGATGGGTCGGCAATTACGGCGAAGCTTGTGATGGGGATCTGTGTGAAGTAATGCTGGGTCAGCCAATTTTGAAGATGGAATGCCTGATTTGTAACTTGGGTAATGGGATATTCGAAGCCTGATTCAATTGTGCCATCGGAACGGGTGAGCTGCCGGAGAGTGGTGTTGAATTCGATGGTACCGTTGTAATTTTTGGAATCAGCATTGTAGACGGCATAATCACCGATGATGCAAGAGTCAATTTGAAAGTTTTTGTTGTTCTGGCGGAGATAAACATCACGGAGTATGTCGTACATTGGCGCGAGGTTATCGAGGTAATAATCGACTTGTAACTCACCGTTGTAGCCGTGCTGCTGCTTTCTGACATCTTCTTGCATTTTCGAAAGGGTTGGAAATTGAGCGGGCAGCCGCGGGATGACCGCATCGAGTTTTTTGAGTGGCAGTGGTTTTGAACGATGCTGACGTATCATTGTTTTGCTCCTTTATTAAGTTTTGGGGGTGGTCTTTACTATAGCATATTGGTGAGCTTAAAGGAATTTTTATGAAAATTTTTCTTGGGCGGGATGTAGCTACGGGTGACATTTGGCTGATTGCAGGTGGATGGAGGGGCGGTGTCGTGCAATTGACGGTGAGGTCGCACGGTTCGAAGGCGATGCTCTCGCACGATTTCCGAACGAGCCCGCACGTTTCTCCACCGCTCTCGCACGTTCTGGACGGGGTCTCGCACGGTTCGGCGGATTTGTCGCACGGTTTGAGCGTAGCCTCGCACGGTTTGGGCGTCGGTTCGCACGACTTGGTGGATGTGTCGCACGGTTTGAGCGTAGCCTCGCACGGCTTGGCGCCGGAGTCGCACGGTTTACCACCGCTCTCGCACGATTTCCAAGCGGTCCCGCACGGTTCTTCGTCTCTCTCGCACGTTTCGAAAGCGATCTCGCACGGTTGCTGTTGAGGTCGCGACGAATCGGCCGTACGCCTGCAACTGGCGGGAAGTTGTTCCAAAAGCATTTGACATTTTTTGAGAAAAATTTTAAACTTCTTTTATTCTTAAAATTTGTGCAGCTGGAAACAAGGTCGCAACCAGACATTGATATCAAGGAGGCGATTATAATGGAAAGCTTCACAGCATTCATCAGCAATCTGACGAACTTCGTCTGGGGGTTGCCGATGATCATTTTATTGATGGGTGGCGGGGTTTATTTGACCGTTCGGCTTGGTTTTTTCCAATTCACACAACTGCCGCACATTATGAAACAAACATTTGGTAAAATTTTGGCGAAAAACAACGATCCCGGTACGGTAAGTCCTTTTCAAGCGACATCATCCGCTCTTGCTTCGACGATGGGCGCTGCCAATATTGTAGGCGTTCCGGTGGCGATTGCGCTCGGGGGACCAGGGGCTGTATTTTGGATGTGGGTGGTTGCCCTGATTGGCATGGCGACGAAATATTCAGAAGTTGTGCTCGGACTGAAATACCGTGAAAAAAATGAGGATGGTGAGTTTGTGGGCGGGCCCATGTATTACATCCGCAAAGGGCTTGGATGGAAGAAAGTAGCTTATTTCTTTGCGTTTGCCCTGATGATTGAGGTGGCTGCAAGTACGATGGTCCAGGCAAATTCGATCGCCTCCAATATTGAAGGCGCTTTCGGTATCCAGCCTTTCATCTCAGGACTGGTTATCATGCTGATCGTCGGTCTGGTTATCTTCGGAGGTGTCAAAACCATTGGCAGCGTGACAGAAAAATTGATCCCGCTGATGGTGGTGATTTATCTCGTCCTTTCTCTCATTGTTCTCATCTATAACGCTTCCGCCATTCCGAATGCGCTGGTTTTGATTTTCCAGCATGCTTTAACGCCGATTTCCGCCACTGGAGGATTTGCCGGTGCCGGAGTGGCAGCGGCCATTCGCTGGGGTCTAGCACGCGGGTTATACTCGAATGAAGCAGGAATGGGAACGGCACCCATTATTCATTCAGCGGCCCAAAATAATCACCCGGCCAAACAAGGTTTCTGGGGCGTGTTCGAAGTCATGCTGGACACACTGGTCGTCTGCACAATGACCGCGCTGGTTGTTATCACTTCCGGCGCCTGGACAGATGTCGGCTCGGATAACGCTGCAAACATGGTAGCAATCGCTTTTTCAACCGTTTTCGGTGACACAACAGCCGGTGCGATCATTTCCATTGTGCTGCTCTTATTTGTCATTTCGACAGTCATCGTGCTGATTTATTATGGCGAAAAACAAGCCGAGTTCCTGTTCGGCATCCGCTTTTCCAATTTCATGCGGGTTGTCTATACCATAGCCATCTTGATTGGTGCAATCGGCGGCCTGCAGTTCATCTGGCAATTTCTAGACCTATTGTTAGCCATGGTCATTGTGCCCAATATCATCGCACTTATTTTCTTAAGCAAACAAATCCGCGCCGTGACGGACGACTATTTCCATGGCAGCGCAAAACAAGATTGATTGTGTGCTAGGCAGTGGTTCGGCGAGCGGGGTTGATTGGTTTGGGCGTGTCGCACGATTTTGGTGTGAGGCCGCACGGTTTGGCGGGTAAGTCGCACGGTTTGACGGCGTTCCCGCACGGTTTGAGCGTGAGCCCGCACGTTTTGGCGGCGGAGTCGCACGTTCTGAGCGTGCTCCCGCACGATTCACCGGTGTTCCCGCACGTTCTGGGCGCTGCCCCGCACGATTCACCACCAATCCCGCTCGACCCAAGCCGCTCCTCGCACGTTTCACCGCCATTCCCGCACGACTCAAGCCGTCCCTCGCACTTTTCAGGCACGAGCTCACAGGGTCCAAACGACCAATCCCGCGGATGTCACACCTCGCCCCACATCAAACAGGCCTCAAGTCGCCCCGGAGGCTATCCTACATAAATCCTACCAAAAACCACACCCTTCCAATACGACCTAATAGAAATTTTTCCACCACAAGCCATCGCATCAATATATAAAATCAGGCTTACCGCCAAGCTTTAATGGCGATAGGCCTGACTCCAACCTCTCGTAATTTCCGAAAAATGCTTATCCTTTTTAACTACCGCGGGGTCATGAACAACTGCGTCCAGTAGGTGCCGTACTTAAGCCCGCCATCTTCTACATATCCAACACCGATGTGGGTGAAGTCTTCCTTCAATATATTTTCGCGGTGGCCTTCGCTGTTCATCCAGCCTTCCACGACTTGCTCGGGGCTGCGCTGCCCGGCGGCGATGTTTTCACCGGCCAGACGGTAGCTAAAATCAAATTGATCCATCATTTCAAACGGGGAGCCGTATGTCGGTGATGTGTGGCTGAAATAGTCGTTGTCGGCCATGTCCTGTGACTTTTTACGAGCGACATCACTTAAGCGATTGTGCATCTCGAGCGGGGACAGTCCCCGCTCAGTCCGCTCGTCGTTGACCAGTTCCACAACTTCTTTTTCAAATTCAGTGGGATCTGTCCCCTCATTGGTATCCCCGGCGGGAGCTGTCTCCCCGGTCGAGTCGGTTACGGACGTGTCGGGCGTTGTAGACGCCGGTTCCGAATCCTGCTCAAACGATTGAATAAGCTCGCTCAGTTGCCTTTCCAAGTGCGCTAAAGAGTCTTCTAGTGAGAAATCCTGTTCGTTAAACCAATCCTGAGCCGACACTGTCCAATTTTCTATTTTCGAACCTATCTTATCCGAGTTCCACCCATTCTGAACAGAATCCGGTGCCCAAATCCATACCATCAATATAATTGCAATTAATATAAATAACCGTTTCATCGCGGTTGCTCCTTTAATGTCAATCTTAACGTTGTACCTCTATCATACACCTTGGACGTGCAGTGCACAAAAATGGAGCATTGGAAGACGCGGTTCCGGAAGTTATCTACGGATGGTTGGTGTAGGGGTTAGGAATGGGCGAGTTTATTGTATTCTCGATCTTCCCGACAGCGACCTCGCTCGGCTTGATCGACGGTCGTTGCGATGGCGCTTTCACTCGATTTACCACCGCAAGCCACCGCGCAACCGCGATGGCCATCTTTTCTTTCAAAAGAGGTTTTCAGCCGCGGCTGAAAACCTCCTTCATTAACTGTAGTGAATACCTTTTTCAAGCCAGGCGCTTCCTGCTTCGCCAAGTGCTTCAGAGACCGTTGGGTGCGGGAAGACCATAGTGTCGAGCTCCTCTACCATGCCTTCGAGATGCATGTAGGCAGTCGCCTGGCTGATCATTTCGGTGACGTGGGCGCCGACCATGACGACGCCGAGCATTTCGCCGTATTTCTCTTCTGAGATGAGTTTCATAAAGCCGCTTGTTTCACCGGCTGCGATTGCTTTGCCGTTCGCGGCGATGTCGACTTTCTTCGTCCGTATGCGGTAACCGTGTTTTTTCGCCTGATCTTCAGTCATGCCGACGCTTGCAACTTCGGGAAACGTGTAGACACAGCGCGGGATAGGTGATGCTGGTGGCGGGGCGCTCCCCGCAATATGAGTGACAGCTCGTATGCCTTCCTCGCTTGCGGCGTGAGCAAGCTGATAGCCACCGATCAGATCGCCAATCGCATAAATGCCATCCACAGTGGTCTGCAGGTTCGGATCAACTTTGACAAATTTACCGTCAAATGTGACGCCGAGATTCTCAATCCCGGTCAGGTTCGGCTCGCGGCCGACGGCAACCAGCACGCTGTCGGTTTCGAGAGTGTTTTTCGTACTATCTGCCGACTCGACTTCAACCACTGTCTTCCGGCCGTTTTTGCTGAAGCCGGTAATTTTAGCATCCGTCTGAATGCCAATGCCTTTCTTGCTCAGTTCCCGCTTCATATAATCTGAGGCCTCACGATCTTCAGTCGGTAAAATACGATCAGCCATTTCAACGATTTCGACGTTTGTATCAAGGCTGTTAAAGATACAGGCGATCTCGAGACCGATCACCCCGCCGCCCATAATCACCATATCGGACGGTACCTCTTCAATATCAAAAATCGTATCACTCGTATAATAGTCAACCGCATCAATACCTGGCAGCGTTGGAATGAATGGTTTTGATCCGTTTGCCAAAATGACATTGTCAGCCTGGATTGTCTCGGCTGAACCGCCGCCTTTAATCACGACGGTTTTATCTTTGTTGACGGTCCCGATGCCGTCAAACACATCAATCTTGTTTTGCTTCATTAAGGCTTTAATGCCATTTTTCAATGTTTTAACGACTTTTGTTTTCCGGCCGACCATATCTTTGATTGAAAAAGAAAAGTCATTAACGGTGATGCCGTATGTTTTGGCACCCTTAATATTTTCAATGACCTCGACATGTTTCAGCATGGTCTTGGACGGAATACAACCGCGGTTGAGACATGTCCCGCCAAGATCGTCCCCGGAGACGAGAGCGACACTTAAGCCTTCTTTAGCCGCCCTGATCGCTGCAACATAGCCGCCAGGGCCTGCGCCGATAATTGCGAGATTATAACATTTCATTCTAGTTCACCCCTTATATCAACAGGCCGTATGGATTTTCCAGCCGCTCTTTCAAATCGGTCAAAAATGCTGCGGCGGGTGCACCATCGATTGCCCGGTGGTCGAATGACAGACTGAGCGTCATTATTGGCCGGACTTCGATTTCACCGTCAATTACGACCGGTTTTTCGACGATGCGGCCGACACCGAGAATCGCAGTTTCTGGCGGATTGATAATTGGTGTGAACCCGTCGATCGCATACATGCCCAGGTTACTGATCGAGAATGTACTGCCCGCCATCTCATCAGGTGTCAATTTATTGTCGCGTGCTTTTTGACCGAGCGTTTTGCTTACTTTCGTCAATTGTGCGAGACCTTTCTTATCTGCATCTTTAACCGACGGGACAATTAAGCCGTCTTCAACTGCCACCGCAAGTCCAATATTGACCGACTTATTCAGCACAATCTCGTTGCCGTCAAGCGATGCGTTGACCCGCGGATGCGCGTCCATTAGCTGTGAGACAGCCTTCATCAAAATTTCGGTGTAGGAGACTCTGTACCCGGTTTGTTTTTCAATAATCGGCAAGAGTGTCTTGCGCACATCGATGACATGCGTCATATCGATCTCGCTCGTCAGTGTGACATGCGGAATTTCAGTTGTACTTTGAACCATTTTATCGGCAACAGCCTTCCGCAGGCCTTTCAGTTTGATGCGCTCGACATCGTCAGCCGGAACGCTTTGTGCTGCTGCATGCGTTGTATGCTGCAGGACGTCATCTTTGCGCACTTTTCCGTGGGGGCCTGACCCCTCGACTGCTGACAAGTCAACGCCTTGATCGGCAGCAATTTTATCGGCAAGCGGTGTCGCTTTCGTACTGTCGAGAACATTTTTCACATCGTGCTCATGGCGGCGTCCTTTTGGCCCGGAGCCTTGCACCGAAGCCAAATTAACATTTGCTTCACGGGCAATACGCCGGGCTGCAGGCGTGGCACGCACTTTGTCGTCTCCTGTACCATCTTGAACCTCATCCGCGCTTGCGTCAGCTTCTGATCGCGCCGTTTCTTCCTCAGCACCTTCACCGTTATCCGCTCCAGCTTCAGGAGGGTTTTCAGGCACATTTTCCCCTTCTTCGCCGACATAGCCAATGACGGCATTGACCGGAATTTCCGCATCAACATCATAATAACGTTTCAGCAGCACACCTTCTTCATACGATTCCACTTCAATGTTTATTTTGTCGGTCATGATTTCAAATAACGGTTCCCCGACTTCAACGGAATCGCCTTCTTCTTTAAACCATTCCAGCAATGTACCCTCTTCCATGGTACTGCTGAGTTTCGGCATAAATACTTCTTTCGCCATGATAGAAAACCCTCCCTTACGCTTTATTCAGTGTTTCTTTTACGGCTTGTATAAGATCAGGCACTTGCGGCACGTGCGCTTTTTCCAATTCAGGGTTGTACGGGATTGGCGATTCAGCACCGCCCAGTCGTTTGATTGGTGCGTCAAGAAAGTCAAATGCGTCACTTTCTGCAATCATGCTGGCAATCTCGCCGCCGTATCCGCCGCGTTTGACCGCTTCGTGCGCCACAACGACACGTCCCGTTTTGGAAACAGACTTCACAATTGTTTCTTTATCAAGCGGTACCAATGTTCTTGGATCGACGACTTCAACGCTGATGCCTTCTTTTTCAAGTTCTTTCGCTGCTTCAAGCGCGCGCGGCACCATGACCGCATAGGCAACAATCGTGACATCGGTTCCTTCGCGTTTAATGGCGGCTTGTCCGAGCGGAATGCTGTATTGTTCTTCAGGCACATCGGATTTCGTACCGTAAAGCGTTTTGTGTTCATAAAAAATAACCGGGTTGTCATCATCAATAGCGGCTTTTAAAAGGCCTTTGGCGTCATAGCCTGTTGATGGCTGAACCACTTTCAGTCCCGGGATGTGGGCGACCCATGCTTCAAGACTCTGTGAGTGCTGAGCAGCAGCACCTGTTCCCGATCCGCTCGGTGTGCGCAGAACCATCGGCACGTGGCCTTTTCCGCCGTACATATAACGGATTTTCGCCGCTTGGTTGGCCATCTGATCCATTGCAATTGTAATAAAATCGGAAAATTGCAGCTCAACGATCGGGCGCATGCCTGTTAATGCCGAACCGACTGCTGCTCCGGCAATACCGGCTTCACTGATCGGGGTATTGCGGATGCGGTCCGGCCCGAATTCTTCGATCATTCCGCGTGTCACGCCGAACGCGCCGCCGTAAACACCAATATCTTCACCTAAAATATAAACATCATCGTTTTTGCGCATTTCCTGGCTTAATGCTTCGCGAACTGCTTCTGAGTACGTAATCTCTCTCATTGCTATTCCCTCCTATGCATAAACGTCCGTCAGTAAGTCATCTACTGTTGGCATTGGGCTATTTTCGGCAAATTCAACCGCGTCTTCAATTTCCTTTTTCGCGCTTTTGCGGATTTCTTCGGCTTTTTCTTCCGTTAAGATGCCAGCTTCAATCAGCACTTCTCTGTAGCGTTTGATCGGATCTTTTGCTTTCCATTCGTTTTCTTCTTCACGTGTGCGGTACTTTTTCGCGTCACTTTTCGAATGGCCTTTCCAGCGGTACGTTTTCGCTTCGATCAGGGTCGGCCCTTCGCCGCTGCGGGCACGTTCAATCGCATCGTGTGATTTGTTCATCATATCAACAATGTCGTTGCCGTCTGCCACAACCCCCGGAATGCCGTATGCTGCAGCGCGGTCAGCGATATGTTTGACGTTGGTCATTTCATTGACGTTTCCGGACATACCGTACAAGTTGTTTTCGCAAACAAAAATAACCGGCAGATCCCAGATTGAAGCCAGGTTGACGGCTTCATGGAAACTTCCTTCGTTTGTTGCGCCATCACCGAAAAAGCACACGGTTACATAATCGAGGCCTTTCATTTTCGCTGTCAGGGCTGAACCGACTGCAAGCGGGATGCCGCCTGCGACGATGCCATTGGCGCCGAGGTTTCCGATGTCAAGGTCGGCAATATGCATGGAGCCGCCTTTGCCCTTACAGTAGCCGGTTGTCCGACCGAACAGTTCAGCCATCATCCGGTCCGCTGTTGCGCCTTTGGCAATGCAGTGGCCGTGGCCGCGGTGGGTGCTCGTGATTTTGTCTTCGTTGTCCAAAAGCGCACAAGCGCCGGCAGCACTGGCTTCCTGACCGACCGCCAAGTGCGTGGTACCGTGGATCATACCTTTGGCAAAAAATTCATCTACTTTTTCATCGAAGAAACGGATAACCCACATTTGTCTATATAAATCTATCAATTTGTCCTGGCTGACCTCCGGGACAAGCGTCACATCTTTTGTCAGTTCCATTCGTTTCACTCCTTATTTACATATGTTCTTAATTGTTACGTTTGTAACTTTATTATAAAGTGAATTCCCGGCCGGGTCAAGGTAAATCCCCTGCCCGCCTGGTTATTCAAAACGCCTTTTGATGTGAAATTTTGTCATTCTTTACTTCGCAATTGATGTAAAGCACGAAGTAGTGAAAATTTCATTAGCCTCTCTTACGACGCAGCTGGAATATACTCGCTTTCCGTGGGCTCACCACGAGCCTCCTCGTGAGCAAAAACCGCTCACTGTGGGGTCTCTTTGGCTCGCTGTCCCACAGGAGTCTCGCATATTCCAGCTGCTGGTGTGAGTGTGTAACTATCATCACTGAATGAACCTATAAAATTTCTATGAGCTATTGTCAACGAAGGAAATACACGCCGACTCCTGCGGGAGCAAAGGCATAGGCGAGACCGCGCAGCGCATCAGCGCAAGTGGGCTCACCAGCCGCCCGCGGAAAGCGACGAGCCAAAACATCCACCGAATCCGCTGCAAGTTGCGAGGAGTGCCGGCTGCACCGAATTTGCTTGCAACACGACGAGCACCAAGTGTATTTCCGTAGCGGTAAACGACGTACCAACTCATACTTTCGCAGTTTAAAAATTTGAATTACAAAGAACTGCCTTCAAGCAAGGGCTTCCGCCACCAAGCACAGGCCCCCTTTTCAATTACTACTGTTTATCCTGAAGCGCGCGCAGCTTCCAGATGGTTGATTCTTTCGTCTGCTCGACATCGTCATACGTGATGACATCACCTTTTTTGACAGCGTTTTTCAATTTCACATTGCTATCAACTAAGCCGATTGGAAGAGCGTGATTGCGCTCAGCTTCTTCAGCCTTGTACAATTTCCCGTAAACCGAGTAACCGCCGATGCCATCCAAGTAGTCACCTTCAGCGAGATCTTTCTTAGCAACGGCGACTGTCTCACCCTGCAGGCCATAGTGCGGGGCGATTGTCGGTTCGTTATCAAAATAAGCTTTGGCAATCGACAAAGGCGTTTCCAGACTAGTCAAATGGTACGGGCGGTAAAGGACATAGTTTGGTCCGTCACCCATTTTCAGGTATTTCATTTCCGCGTTCACTTCATCTTTATCGGATGCAATAATGGCAAAAACTCCTGGGGCGACGCCATTGACAAAATCAACAACTCGCCTTCCGTTCAACTTACCGCCTTTGTCTTTTTCAATAAAAATTCCCGGAAGGTCAGCAACACTTCCTTCAAACCCGTGCATGCCGGGCTGATCAGGTGCAAAGCCGGTCGCATTCGCTACACAGTTCATTTCTACCATTGTTTTTGTGCCATCCTGGAACGATGCCAGCATTTTCGGGCTCGAGCCTTTTTGCTCGGCTTCTTGAGCGGTCACGTCCGGATTGGATTCGAGGTTGAGTGGATTGTTTTTTCCTTTGCCGAGTGCTACGATTTCAAAGCCCATTGCATCGGCAAAATCGTACAATTCCATTAACGCACCAGGCTCATCGCCGGCAGAACCCGTGTAAACGACGCCGCTTGCATCCGCCATTTTTTTCAAAAGCGGACCGACGGTCACGTCTGCCTCGACGTTCAGCATAACGATATGTTTATTGTTCAAAATACTGTCCCATGCAATTTCGGCACCGATATTCGGCACGCCGGTTGCATCAACGACTACATCCACTTCGGAAAGCGCTGTAACCAGTTTGCTGTCTTTCGTCGCGATGACTTTATCCTGGCTGACGGCAGCACAGGCTTTTTCCAATTCATCGGTTTCCACAATATTTGCTCTGTCGATGCCTGCATTTTCATACGCATTTTTGACATTATTAATAGCAAGGTCCGCTGTTATGACGACACGCATGCCTTTCATACTTTCAATCTGGGAAATCATGCCTCGTCCCATTTGCCCTGCCCCGACTAGGCCGACTTTAATGTACGACCCTGACTTTTCAAAATTTGCTAGTTTACGATTAATACCTAACATGATGATTCACTCCTCGTGTGGAATTTTCTATTATCTTGCAAATGAAATGGTGGAACCGACACTGATTTCAGGAATTGACTTTTTCTCAAGGCAAACCGTTCCAGGCAGTTCTGACGTTGCTTCTCCATTAAAATGGAATGTGGCATGTCCCAAGTCCTGCATCGTTTCATTGACTTTGTCACCAACGAAAAGAATCTCAAAAGCTTCCCCATCGATCACCATTTTGTCACCGGTTTTTATTTCCCCCGAAATGGTCTCGCCGTTATGCACAAATGCGATGCTCTTTAAATCCGCTGGGACGGTTTCATTAAACAAAATAATCATATTTTCTTCAGTCATTAATGGCGCCTCAGTTCCTACTTCGACGACATTGATATTGTAATAGGCATTTGACATCTGAATTCCTCCATGACGTTAAGTTTACATTTGTTCTATATTATAACATACGTAAAAACGTTTGCAATGTAAGAGACTGAAACAAATGGTTTTAAATGAAAGACGAACGATATTAGGAAGGAATAGGGATAATCCGCTGCGGAAATATGCTCCGCTGGCCCTCATTATCGTTCACCTTTAACTTTAAAATGTATTTTTGTCCCAGCCTCATCGATCTCAGCTATAAAGTCCAAAACTTGCAAAGTATGCGATCACAACAGCGATCGGACCGGTTACTAACCGTGAGAAAAGCACAGCCGGCACACCCACTTCAATTGTTTCAGGTTTTGCTTCACCAAGTGTCAACCCGACCGGCACAAAATCGGTCCCTACTTGCGGGTTAATGGCAAACAATGCCGGTAATGTCATTTGAGCCGGGATATTGCCTTTACCGACTTCAACCCCGATCAATACACCTACAACCTGAGCAATAACAGCACCCGGTGCAAGCAGCGGTGAAATAACCGGAATGGATGCAATCAGTGAAAGAATCAGCATGCCGACCAACGATCCGGCAAGCGGGGAAACCCAGTTGGCAATCAGATCGCCAATGCCTGTATACGTAATAATTCCCATCAACACACTGACGAATGCCATAAACGGCAAAATGTTTTTGATGACGGTATCAATGGTATCCCGTCCAGCCTGGAAAAATGTGCTGACAACGAAACCTACTTTGTCACCAAGCACTTCAATGACACGATTAACGGGATTCTTTTTCTTGCCTTCACTTGCTTCTTTGGCAGCCACTTTTTGCTTGGCTTCTTCTTTTGTCTTTTTGGCAACGTCTTTATCGAGCAGTGACTCATTTTGTTCGTCTTTTGCTTCACCTGTACGTTTTTGTTGAACGCCTTCGTCAGAGCCATCCGCCATTTCGACGTGGTCGACGGTGACACCTGAGACAAAATTATCTTCTTTAATGAATTTTGCCAACGGACCTGATGGTGAGTTACTGAATACGTTAACCGTCAAAACTCCCATTTTTGGATAGACACCGCTTCTCGCCGTGCCGCCGCAATTGATAACAGCACACGCCATTTCGTTTTTTTCGACCGATTTTTCAAACCCGTCGATGGCAATGCCGCCTGTTTTATCGGCGATTTCCTGTGCCACCGGGTGAATACCGCCGCCGGTTACCGAAACGATATATTTTTGTGAGTCGTCCGGTTGAATGACAAGCGGTCCGCCCCAGCCGGAACTGCCTTTGGATACTTTTGCAGCTTTATAGTTACTCATTGGTTTGCCTCCTCATTTCTTTTATTACGCTACGGAATTTTCGCTTTGTCTATCTCTGTTTTTAATCATGCGGGCTGTAATAAACTCCGTTACAACACCTCTCAGCAGCATGACAACAATACCGACAAGCAAGAACCGTAATGCCAACGGGCCTGTTGAAAGGCCAAGTTCGGTAATCCCGGCCGCTATACCTGTATAAACGAAAAGTTCAGCAGGATTTGCGTGTGGAAAAAGACCTGTTACCGGGTGGACAAATGATACCGTTGAATCATAGAACGCCGGTTTTTTATGTTCCGGTAAAAAACGACCGAACGTATAACACATCGGGTTCGTTAGAAAGAAAACTGCCAGAAACGGGAAGATTGTATAGCGTAAGAAAAAGTACTTGGTACATTTTTGCGCAAAAGCAAAAACGCGCTCTTCCCCGATAAACTTAATCAAAGCGTTTACAGCGGTAATTAAAGCGATTAATAATGGAATAATATCAGTGACGAGCCCCATGAAGGTATCCCCGCCTTCCTGGAACATGCCTATAAAGCCTTCAGCCAGTGTTATTAAGAAATCCATGCTTCATTCCCCTCTCTCTTTTTCATTTCTTTCGTTATCATCTCAATCGCATTTGTCAGTGCGGCGTGTTCCTTATTTGACAGAAAATCGACTAATTTGCTTTCTTCCAGCTTCATGCCGATCAGCTTCTGTGTGTTTCTGAATCGCGAAAACACCGTAAGCCCTTTCATGACTTTCGCGTCAGTTATGCGACCATCTTCATCGCATACCAGCAGCATAATCGCCCCGGTACCGAACCGTTTTTTATAATAACCGGTTCCCAAATAGCCGCTGTCACGTGTGCTCAGCTTCCTGATTTCAGATTGATAGTGTTTCACCTGAAAATGTGTCAGCAGAAACTGCAGGCCCCAAATCGAAGCAAAAACGATAATAAATGTTCCCCACATTATGTTGGCACCCCTCTTTACAAATGTTATATTTTGTACTTTTGTAAATCTAATGATAAAACGCTTTCAGATATTTGTCAACAAAAAATCGTCGAAAAATTTAGCGATCGCCAAAGACGTTTACTAGATTTGCTGCCGTGCGCTCATCGGTCACTAAACTGTTAATGAGTCCGGCTCGCAAAGCGGTGTGTAGAGCTGGCACTTTATGTTCACCTTCAGCCAGCGCCATCACCTCAGGGATTCTCCTGATTCGATCAAGGTTTGCACCAACGATCCGGTCATTGATCGGATGACTGACTTCATTTCCATCCGCATCAAAAAACCATGAGTTGAGATCGCCCTTCGCACCCGAAGCTTCCAATGATGCGATGTCGGATGCGTTCAAATAACCCATATCAAGTCCTGTGGTATCATGTGTGACACTTCCGATCCCGACAATCGCAAAATCTATCTTTTTCCCTTCTTCCATAATAGCTGCCACGTCTTTAGACTTGATAAGCTCTGCTTTCATCGCTTTATTGTCGGCAAAAGCCGGTGCATAAACATAAGAAGAACTTGCATTGAGCTTTCGGGCGAGCTGAAATGCAAGCTGGTTCGAATGGTATTCAACATGGCTTTGACCCATTCCCCCAATTAACGGAACTAAGTGGACGTGCGGTGTTTCAGTACCCTGAAATCGATCAACCATCGATCGGATCGTCTTCCCCCAGGAAATTCCGAGCGTTTGAATAGTCGGCAGCTTATTCCGCAAATAAGCTGATGCCGCTTCGCCCATGGCCCTGCGCGTTGCACCGGGAAATTCATCCGAATCCGAAACGACAATCGCTTCGGTCAACGCGTATTGTCGTTCGAGTAAGCGTTCCAATTCAACGGTATGAACGGTTTCGTCCTTAATATGAATTTCGACAATGTTTTTTTTGCGTGCTTGCTTCAGTAATTTGGAAACAATTGGTCTGGATAAGCCGACTTTTGTGCAAATTTGGTTTTGTGTCCAGCCTTCGAGATAATACAATTTGGAAACTTTCTCCATGAGCTGGCGTTCTTTGATCGTAGTTGCCATTACATTTTTCCCCCTGACGTTCCACGCGTTGTTTATATTTCAAATCTATTAATATGAAAGCCCTTTATTGACTTACTATTTTAAAAGGAATATACTAAAATTACAAGCATTTACAAATGATTTGATACATTACGTTTGTAAAGGATGATACATCTTTGCTGGTTACAGCCGGCAGCATCACACAAAAAGAAAAACAGATGGGGTGTAAAAAAATGGGGAACAACACATTTTCTTCGACTTTCCGTGGCACTGCCATAAAGGAAATGGAGAAGGAGCGCTTTGATGTATTAGTAATCGGGGGTGGAATTACCGGAAGCGGAATTGCGCTCGATGCCGCAACACGAGGTCTGAAAGTAGCTTTAATTGAAAGAAAAGACTTTGCATCCGGCACAAGCAGCCGCTCCGGAAAGCTCATTCACGGGGGGCTTAAATACCTGCAAAAATTGGATTTCCCTGTGGTGCGCGAAACGGGTCAAGAACGGGCGATTGTGTATAACAATGCGCGTCACCTCGTCTACCCGATTAACATGAATTTTCCAATCGTTAAAAAAGAATCTTATAACTTAGCGACATTAAAAGCTGGTTTGTCGATTTACGACCGGCTCGCAGGCGTTGAAAAATCCGAGCGCCATAAACTTTACTCAAAACGGCAAACGCTGAAGCAGGAGCCGTTGTTTAACCCAAAAACAGTCAAAGGAAGCGGCATCTATGTTGAATACCGGACGGATGACAGCCGGCTGACGATGGAAGCTGCCAAAACCGCTGCTGAAAAAGGCGCTTCGATTTTGAATTATGCGGAAATGACCGATGTATTAAAAGATGAAAACAACCGAATCAAAGGTGTCGTTGCCCGCGATCGTATCGGCGAACAAACATTCACAATCAAGGCGGCACACGTCGTCAATGCCGCCGGGCCATGGGTTGATAAGGTGCGGGAAAAAGACCGCCCTATTACCGGAAAATATATGGTGCTTGCCAAAGGGATTCATATCGTTTTCGATTATGACAAGCTGCCTGTTGCCTCACCGACTTATTTTCAGCATAAAGGCCGCATGATTGCTGTCATTCCAAAAGGAGATAAGACATTCGTCGGTTCTACGGAATCCCTCTACGATGACAATATGGATGATATTCACGTGAAACGCTCGGAAGTCGATTATTTGCTGGATTGTCTGCATGCCATTTTCCCATCGCTGGACTTGAAGGTAGATGACATCACCTCTAGCTGGGCAGGCATTCGACCGCTGATCGGCAAAGACGGCGATAACCCGTCCGAGTTATCACGGCATGATGAAATTTTTGAATCCGACAGTGGTTTGATTACGATCGCCGGGGGCAAGCTGACCGGCTATCATAAAATGGCTGAGCGGGTCATGCAATACATTGAAAAGCGTGAGAAACAAAAACCAACTCCTTCAAATACAGACCGGGTGAAATTTTCTGGTGGTAATTTTACATCCAAAAAAGATATGACTGCTCTGATTGATCAGCTGCATGAACAATACAGTCACTTGCGCCTGACCAAAGAAATCATTCGAGCGTATGTCACACAGTATGGAAGCAATACCGAAACACTTTTAAAAATCATAAAAGATTTCGATGATCTGTACAACGATGATGAACAACGAAACGTAGCTGCTGAGGTACGATACGCTGTTGACTATGAGATGGCTGCAACACTTGCTGATTTTTATGACCGGCGATCAAGCTATCTGTTATTCGACCTTGAAAAAGTAAAGCGGACAATGGCAACAGCAGCCGATGAAATGCAGTCTGTGCTCGAGTGGGACTTTGAAACACGGCAAAAACAGCTCGCCAGTATGGACTATCTTATTGCAAAAGCATTAACATTTCAGCAGGAATAATTGATCTTAAGGGGGAAACATCTATGCAAGCAGTCGCCCTGACAGGCAAACAGCAATTGGAGCCGCAAAAACGAGACGATCCGGCGGTTAATCAGGATGAAATTTTATTAAAAGTGCATGCCATCGGGGTATGCGGCTCGGACTTGAGAGTTTACAACCATGGCGATGACCGGATTGACTACCCGCGGGTTATCGGCCATGAGATTGCCGGAGAAGTTGTGGAAACAGGTGAGCGGGTGACGCGTTTTAAACCCGGAGACCGCGTAACGCTTGGGGCACATATTCCATGCGGCGAATGTATTTATTGCCAGCAAAACGAAGGCCATCACTGTGTCAAAGGCCATTCGATGGGTTACCAGGCAGACGGTGGTTTTGCTGAATACGTGGTGCTTCCCGCGGCTTTCGTGCAAAACGGATCGATTCAAAAAATTGCCGATACCACGTCATACGAGCTTGCCAGTTTATCTGAACCCTTTTCGTGTGTCCTGAGCGGGTTAGATGAAGTGGGCACCAAACCTGGTGAAACAGTGGTCGTATACGGCGCTGGGGCTATCGGATGCATGTATATTGCAGCTTTAAAACGAATGGGAGCTGCCAAAGTCATTGCTGTCCAGCGTTCTAAAACCCGGCAGCAAAAAGCGAAAGAAGCCGGGGCTGATGTGGTGATTGATCCATCGGCTGAAGATACCATCGAAAAGGTCAAAGCGGCAACAGGCGGACTCGGAGCTGATACTGTTATCGTCACCGCCCCATCTGCCGATGCACAGCGCGAATCATTGGAAATCGCCCGCACGACCGGAAAGGTGTTATTGTTCGCCGGGATTAAACCGGTGACGGAAAACCCGATTAACCCGAACCATTTTATCTATAAACAATTGAAGGTGGTCGGCACGCACGGTGCGCCGCGGCACCTGCACATGGAAGCTGTGAAATGGATTGACGAAGGTCTGCTTGATTTTTCATCATTTATCACGCACACATTTTCATTAGAGGAAACAGAAAAAGCCTTCCAAACGGCACTCGGCAAAGAAGGACTGAAATGTGTCGTGAAGCCGAGTAAGTGAGGTTGAAACTAAAAAGAGGCGAAACGTGCAGGCGAAGACCCCTGAGCTTTCGCTTCTTTTAGTTTGCGCCGCATGTAACCGCCAGCTATTTATGAATCACAGCTATTGTATCAACGCTTGGGCAGTCTGGTCATCAATAATTAGGGTATTGAGGTAACCGCCGCTTAAAGCTGCTTCAATACTGTCCAGCTTATATGATCCTTCGACAATCCCAATGACTTGTGGGATATTTTTTATTTCCTCCAAATTAAGCCCGATAACTTGATTGTTCAATGGGTGATCAATTTCCTCCCCTGCTGCGTCAAAAAACCGGGAACTGATATCGCCAACAGCGCCGGCCTTGCTCAACGAATGAATATCATCATCATCCAAATAGCCGATCGATTTCATGGTAGAACTTTTATAAGGTGTTCCGACACTGACAAACGCCATGTCCACATTTCTCGCTCGCTCAAGAACGTGGGCAATATCCTTGGAATTGACGAGCCGTTCTTTCAAGTCATCCGATTCCACCATTGCCGGTGCATATAGGTAAGAACAAGCTGTATTCATCTTCTGAGCCAGGTGGAACGCAAGCTGATTGGAATGAATATGAACATCTTTCGTTCCCATGCCACCGACGATCGGAACAATTTGAATATCATCGCGTCGTTCATACGGGTATTCTTCGACGAGCGATAAAAGTGTTGTCCCCCAAGAGATTCCGACACTTTTCACGTTTTGCAATTTCTTCCCGACATAAGCAGCAGCCGTCTTTCCAAGCTGCCGTTTCGCCATCACCGGTTCATAGCCGGCCGTGGAAACCACAATCACTTCATCAAGGCCATACATCTTTTCCAGCTTCTGTTCCAAATCAACCGTGTGCACGGTTTCATCTTTAATGTAGATTTCCACAAGCCCCTCTTTTTTAGCGTTGTTCAAAAGCTTGGAAATCACCGGGCGTGAAACATTATTTTTTCGGGCGATCTCCGCCTGTGTCCAGCCTTCGAAGTAATATAACTTAGCCACTTTGACCATTAACCGGCGTTCTTCCCAACTTAACATACGATCGCTCTTTTCTTTAATATATTATAGTATCACTATTACATTCGTTATTCGTTGTTACGTTTGTAAGAATGATAAAATATTAGGGCGGTAATGTCAAGAGGAAAACGGGGTCAAAACGGGGTCAGTCCCCCACCACTTTAATACGTCACCGTGGTGGGGGACTGTCCCCGCAATAATTTAGCCTTCTTCTGGATGAAACATTACTTTCACGTAATTGCCTTTGCGATTAATCAGATTATCAAAGGTTTCTGGTCCCTCTTCCAATTTCAAGCGATGGGAGATCATTGGTTCGACATTGATTTGACCTGTGCTCATATAGTGGACAGAGGATGTCCATTCTTTTCCGGGGAATGGTGAAGAAATCGCATTCCAGGAGCCGAGTACTCTGAGTTCATTCCGTACAATCCGCTCAAAATAGAAACGTTCAATATTAATATCAGCATAAGGAATGCCCATAAAAACAACTTCGCCGCCTTTTTTCGGCAAAGCGAAAACTTGTGCGGACGTGATCGGTGATCCTGCCGATTCAACTGCCAGATCAACACCCTTACCATCAGTATGCTCAGCAATCTGTTCGTGTGGCGGTTTTTCCTTAGAATTGATTAAAACATCAGCACCAACTTCTTTGGCAACTTCCAATTTCGTGTCATCGATATCAATCGCATACACTTTTTTGGCTCCGAAAATTTTAGCCCATTGAACAGCAAGCAGGCCAATACTGCCGCAGCCCATAATCGCTACTTCAGCGCCTGGCTGGATGCTTGTCTTGTAAAAGCCGTGGGCAACAACTGATGATGGTTCAACCATCGCTGCTGTATCGTAATCAACATTATCCGGAAGATGAATCACATTTTCAGCAGGAAGCTTGACATATTCCGCATAAGAACCGGGAATCCATGCACCAATAACATGCAGATTTTCACAGCGGGCAAGTTCACCCTTTTGGCAGCTTTCACACTTGCCACAATAAAATGCCGGACAGCCTGCGACACGATCGCCTTTCTTTATTCCCCCTGCTTCATCACCGACCGCTGTCACTTCACCGGAAAATTCATGACCGAACGTCATGCCTTCCACATACGGTCCCAGTTTTTTATAGCGCGAGATATCAGATCCGCAAATGCCGACCGATTTCACTTTAATAATCACATCATCTGCGTTTTCGATGACGGGTTCTGAAGTGTCTTCAAAACGGAGGTCCTGTTCACCGTATAGATTAAGGGATCGCATTGATTATCACCCTTTCGTAATTTATTCTGCTGTTTTTTCAGCGTTCTTTTTACTGAATAATAGTTTATAAAGTGCAAATCCAACAATCAGCGTATTAAAATAAATTTGGTATTCAACGTAAAAATCAGTTATACCGCGTAAAGGCCCGAGCATAAATTCCAGCATCATTTCGACCATTTTAAACCCTCATTTCTTTTGACTCATGTCAGCAAGACCGGAACGATTGAACAACCTACTTCTGCTCAATCGCCCCGCCTGAGCCCTTCATGTGTTAATAAGCAGCATTTGATTTACCACCGGTTACGATAGCAATCGCGCCGCTTGCACCAATTCGATCTGCGCCGGCTTCGATAATTGCCAGTGCATCTTCATACGTGCGGACGCCGCCGGCTGCTTTGACGCCGAAATCTTCACCTACAACGGATCGCAGCAGTTTTACATCTTCAACCGTTGCCCCGCCGCCATTAAAGCCGGTAGCTGTCTTAACAAAGTCTGCGCCTGCTTCAACAATCAGTTTGGCAGCTGTTATCTTCTCGTCATGACTCAACAAACCATTTTCAATAATTACTTTGGTCGTCAAACCTTCTGATACTTTAACCACTTCTGAAATATCATGCTTCACAACATCGTATTCCTGAGATTTCAAAGCACCGAGATTAATCAGCATATCGATTTCTTCTGCACCATTGTTAATTGCTTCCTTTGTTTCGGCAACTTTCGTCTTTGTTGTCGCCCCACCCAGTGAGAAACCAATCGGTGCGCCAACTTTAATGCCATGCGGGGATAAAAGTTCATATGCGTATGGCACATAATACGGATTTACAAATACCGTTTTAAAACCATATTCAATCGTTTCTTCGCAGAACGTTTTAATATCTTCTTTATTAGTGGTGGGCTTTAACAGCGTGTAATCAATAATCTCAGCAAGCTCCTGCTTTTGCATTGCTTTCAGCTCACTTTCTGGTATTAGTCGATAGGTGAGAGCAACACTTTAATGGCTTCACCATCTTTAATAGCCTTATATCCTTCATCCCATTGAGAAATGTCGTATTCATGCGTTACCATGTCGATTGCGTTAACCGAGCCATTATTCATTAGTTCGAGTGACGGCTCCCAATCAGCCGGCTTCTGGCTACGACTGCCGACAACACGGATTTCTTTCTGAATTACTTTTTCCATATCGAATTGAACAACCGCTTCAGGGAAAATACCAACTTGTGCGTATT
This sequence comes from Lentibacillus persicus, assembly GCF_900112705.1. Lineage (GTDB taxonomy): Bacteria > Bacillota > Bacilli > Bacillales > Amphibacillaceae > Lentibacillus > Lentibacillus persicus. The sequence continues at coordinate 165,698 of NZ_FOMR01000008.1, read as the reverse complement.
GACCTTTTTTGCGAAGCAGATCAAGCCCTTGTTTGGCAGCAGGTACAGCGCCTGAACACTCAAACACAAGGTCGGCACCATAACCATCTGTTAAACGATTAATGAGTTCTTTCACATCTTGTTCCTGCGTATTCACAACATAATCGATTCCCAGTTCTTCTGCTTTATCCAGCCGAACTTTATCATTTGTAAGTCCGGTAATAATTACTTTAGCGCCACGGCTTTTTGCAACCTGAGCTGTGAATAGGCCGATTGGTCCCGGTCCAATAACGACAGCAACGTCCCGATCGTTAATCTCTGTTTTATCCACCGCATGATGCGTGCATGCCAGCGGTTCTGTCATGGCCGCTTCTTTATAGCTGACGTTTTCAGGTAAACGATGCAAGCTGTCTTTTCGGGCAATTAAATACTTGGCAAATCCGCCATTCTGCTGTGTCCCGAGTCCTTTCCGATGATTACACAGATTATAGTCACCGGCCTTGCAGTATTCACATTCACCGCATATATAGAATGTTGTTTCAGAAGTGACACGATCGCCCGGCTTGTAATCTGTGACGTCTTCACCAACTTCCACAATTTCACCGGCAAATTCATGGCCTAATGTGACAGGTGCTGCAACTTTGTAATGACCTTCATAGGTGTGAATATCAGAGCCGCAAATACCGGCGTGCTTAACTTCGATTTTCACCTGGCCATTTCCCGGTTTGGGTTCTTCGACGTCCTGAAGCTCCAAATTTCCGAAACCAAGTTCTGTTTTAACTAATGCTTTCATGAAATGCTTCCTCCTATCATTGTCTATTTATCTAGCAGTCTGGCAGAGGAATTGACTTAGTTAAATAACTCAAAGAATTTCCAGATAACCCAGTTAATTAAGTTACCGCCCTGATCAATACTTGATATCTTGGCAGACCCTTCAGGCATATCAAATGATGCATTTTCCGCCATTGTTGTAAAGACATTGGCGATATCGGTTGCCATGTAAAGCGACAATGCGATCATGATCGACCCGACGATAACTGAGTGAACAATATTACCTCGTGCTGCACCGACAATGAACGCCACAACAAACGGAATCGTCGCCAAGTCACCAAACGGAAGCAATGCGTTACCAGGCAAGATTACAGCGAGCACAACGGTAATAGGCACAAGAATTAATGCACTTGCAATGACAGAAGGATGTCCAAGCAAAACAGCAGCATCAAGCCCGATATAAATTTCTTTGTCGCCGAATCGTTTATTCAGCCACTCACGTGCAGACTCGGAAACAGGCATTAACCCTTCCATCAAAATTTTAACCATTCGCGGCATCAATACCATTACGGCCGCCATTGCCATACCAATATTAATTACTTCCCCGACGCTGTAACCTGCCAAAGCACCGATTGCAGCACCCAGGAACAAGCCGATGAAAATCGATTCACCGAAAACACCAAAACGTTTTTGAATCGTCTCAGGATCAGCGTTCAGTTTATTAATCCCAGGGACTTTTTGCAATAATTTTACGAGCCAGATACCCGGGGCGTAGGAAACAGTACTTCCGGTTGCAATTGACACACCCGGCAGTTCATAAAAGTCACTGACCATTGGTGCTGTCCAGTCTGCAATCTTCAGTGTAATAACCTGGAAGATAACAGCGGCAATTAAGCCTTGGACCATACTGCCTGAAATTGTGTAAACGACTGCTGCCATGAATGTATAATGCCAGAAGTTCCAAATATCCACGTTCATCGTTTTCGTTGTTTTCGTCACAAGCATTACAACGTTAACAACCAAACCAAGCGGAATGATAAATGCCGCGACTGCGGAAGCCCACGCAATAGAAGAAGTGGCAGGCCAGCCAACGTCAATAACGTTTAATTCAACCCCTAGTCGGTCAACCATTCCCTGAGCTGCAGGTCCTAAGTTTTCAACCAGTAAATCGACCACAAGAAAAATACCGACAAATGCAACACCGATTGTTATACCGGAGCGAAAAGCCTTACCTGGTTTTTGACCGAATAAGAGACCTAACAAGAATATAACAACGGGTAAGATAACGGTTGCACCTAAATCAAGAAATGCTTGAATGACATCTACAAAACCTTGCATGGTCTTTCACCCTCTTTCGTATGATGAATTCTCGGTTTCCAAGTCGATGGAAACCGAGATTATTCGTGTTATTTCTTAAGTTCTTCAAGAATTTGTTGTTTTGTATTATCTGTTCCGATTCCTGTCAGGAATGATTGTGCGTTGATAACAGGGAATGGAAATTCTTTTTTTGTTTTAGCTGTTGTAACCAGTAAGTCAGCAGTGTCTTCGTAGCTTGACACTTCAGCAATTTTAATTTGTTTTAAATCAACATCAATTTTATGTTCTTTAGCCATTTCTTCAATGGCGCTGTTTACAACAGTAGACGTTGCGATGCCTGCACCGCATGCTACCAATACTTGTTTCTTTTTCATTTTACTTCACCTCCTTCAAAGGATTTAAGTTCGAGGTTTTCCTCCAGTAAGTCTTTAAGTTCAGACTTATCAGTCGTGTTTGCTAATTTTTGGAGCAGCTCTTGATCCTGGAATACCTGCATTAATTTTTGCAGCAGGGAGAGTTGGGAATGGGCCTCTTCCATCGCGAGCATAAATACAACTTTTACGGGTGTTGTTTCGCTGTCATCACCCATGACATTGAAATCAACCGGGTCTTTCAATATGCCGACGCTGATCGTTTTTTGATTAACGTGTTCCACATCAGTATGCGGAATGGCAACCGGGATGTCACCTGTTGGCAGACCCGTGGCAAATTCGTTTTCTCTTGAAACAATCGCTTCCGTAAAGCTTTCTTTTACAAGATTTTTATCAATGAGGTTTTTACTCATCCGGGTCAGAACATCTTCTTTTGAATCGCTTTCCAAATCTAATAGAATAACAGATTCATTAAAATATAATTCACTCATTTGCAAAACTCTCCTTCATGTATACTTCAAACGCCAGTTACTTAATCCGAGGAATAGGACTGGATTATCGAATAAATCGCTTCTTTTGATTCAGCCTTAATCAATCTGTTGCGATCCGTTTCTGATGAGGCAAGTTCCATCAGCTGCATGAGAGCGTGCAAGTGCTGCTGCTTATCGACAGCAGCGATAACGATAATTAAATGAATGCGATAATCAGGCGTAAAGTTAACACCCTCATCCAGTTTCAACAGGCTCATCCCCACCTCGTTAACGCCATCTTCAGGGGAGGCGTGCGGGATAGCGACATTTGGACTGATTACAATATAGGGATCTTGTGAATATGAAAATATTGCTTCAACATAATTTGGCGTTATTATTTCTTTTTCAACGAGCGGTTCAGCACTGGTCCAAACTGCTTCTTCCCATGATTCAACGTTATTTCTGATCGCAATCATCTCCGGCGTAATCAACTCATCGAGATTGAGCGTGGGCTGTTCGCTATGCTGATGAACCGAAGATGCGTCATCCTGGTTTATATACTGCTGCAAATCGGCTTCTAACGCTTCTTCATTTTCAATGACTGCATGGTTCCGAATAATCCCAATCAATTCACTAACATCGATGTTTTGCGGCATAAAACCATGCAATTCAAGCATGACCTGTTTCCTGAGACGCTGTTTATCTTCCCGGCCAAGAAATGCTTTTGCAATAAATAATTTTTTGCTCGTTTCCAAATAAGTTGGTGCAAATACAATGTCATAATCCAACTTATAATTTAAAAATTCACGGACTGACAGCGAGTCAAGAAACACAAACTCCGGGAACAGCTCGCTTAATTCATTGAACATCAGCCTTGATACGGATACACCTTGCGGACAGACGACAATAGCTTTCGTTTTTTTCTCAATACTTTCACCCTGCCGCTTCATCCATCCACCAATCAACATCGTTATATAGGTAACTTCACTGTCCGGAATAGCACTGCCGATTAAATCCTTTAATGGGCCTGTTGATTGCCTGACAAGATGGTGTAATTCTTTAAATTCTTTGCTTAACGACCCTTGAAGCGAAACCGTCTCCGATAAGTGATACTTAATCCTGTAATATGCCGGTTTTAAGTGCTGCAGCAATTTATCCATCAGTTGCTCACGCTCCTGTAAATAAATACAGGCACTTTTTTCAAACAATCGCAGCATGTTATCGATTGCCGGCACTAGATTCGGAACCTCACCCTCTTCTGTCGGAAACTCAGTTCGATACACATTAGTTGTCAACAAGTGCAGTGTTATGAATAATCGCTCTTCCATTGGTATCTGTTCAGCGTCCTGAAAAATTTCTTCGGTCGCCTGATACTCTTTTGTATTGGATAGTTCCTCATACTCAATCGAAAATTGATTAACGGAATACCCTTTTGTGATTCTTCTGAGTATCAAAATGAGAACATAAGGCATCGTTTTCACTTTTTCATCCGTAAACTTTAAGTTCAGCTTATTTTCGACGTTTTCGATGCGATCCAAATATTCAGCTATTCCCGCTTCATCAATGGACGTGATGGACTTAAGCCGATTTGCCCCGTCGTGCATTTGCAGCACTTGATAAGTAATCGTGATGAGCAATTTACGGATTTGGAATTCCCTGCCTTCAAGCAAGTAACCAAATTTTCGTGTGTACCGAATGTTCAGATGATAGTTATCAAGCAACGTCTGCGCATCTTTCAAATCATTCAATACTGTGTTTCTGCTTACATCGAGTTCACTTGTAAAATGGTTAAGTGATAGTTCTTCTTCACTGCCCGCTAGCATCATAATGATTAATTGCACGCGTTGTTCACTTGTGAGAACGGCTGACTCAATTGGCGTGTTTTCAGTTTCAGCACCCAGACTGGTCATAATGGATTGATCCATTATGAAATAACCTTGGCGCGTTCGTTCAATACTTGGAAGGTTTTGATTGATTAACCAGTCATTAATTTTATTAATGCTGTAACCAAGCTGCCTGCGCGTTAAGCCGTATTTTTTCTCCAGCACATGACTTGTCGTCCCGGGGTTTCGAATTAACTCTTCAAACAATTTATTATCACGTTCACTTAACGGCACTTTGTTTCCCCCTCCTGCACTTTTATTATAGCATCCTTTTTTGTCTTAATGAATACGTTTTCAGCACAAGTTGTTGAACATTTAATGTACAATGTTGTGATTTACATAAATGATACCATGTTGCACATCAATTATTCACATTTATTGTATTGTACTTTCTTGTTTTCGACAAGTTTTCATTGTAATATGAAAGTGTCTTAAAATTTTGTGAAACATCTAACATAGTCTCTTACAGGAGGAATAAACGATGCCAAACACTACTGAACAACTGTCAATCGATACAATCCGAACATTATCAATTGACGCGATTGAAAATGCGAATTCCGGTCACCCGGGGCTGCCAATGGGCGCTGCGCCGATGGCTTATACGCTATGGACCGATTTCATGAACCACCACCCGAAACATTCGAAATGGTTTAACCGGGATCGCTTTGTCCTGTCTGCCGGCCATGGCTCAATGCTTCTGTACAGTCTGCTTCATCTCTCTGGTTATAACGTGACAATCGATGACCTGAAAGGCTTCCGCCAGTGGGGATCCAAAACACCGGGGCATCCGGAAGTTCATCACACAGACGGTGTTGAAGCGACAACAGGACCGCTTGGCCAGGGCATTGCCATGTCTGTCGGAATGGCGATGGCGGAGGCGCATTTGGCGGCGAAGTTTAACAAGCCGGATTTGCCAATCGTTAATCATTACACATATGCACTAGTAAGTGATGGGGATTTAATGGAAGGGATTTCGCATGAAGCAGCATCACTCGCCGGACACCTTGGTCTCGGTAAGCTGATTGCACTGTATGATTCAAATGACATTTCCCTCGACGGCGATTTAAATCGATCATTCTCTGACGAAACGCAAAATCGTTTCGAAGCGTATGGCTGGCAGGTGCTTTACATAGAAGATGGCAACGATACCGATGCAATCCGCAAAGCGCTTAACGAAGCTCGGCAAAATACGGAGCAGCCAACCTTGATTGAAGTTAAAACGGTCATCGGCTACGGTGCACCGAATAAATCAGCTTCTTCAGCTTCCCACGGCGCGCCGCTTGGGTCAGAAGAAGTGAAAGCAACGAAAGAATTTTATAAGTGGACGCATGACGAATTCCATGTACCTTATGCGGTCTATGCTGATTTCCAGGAAAAAATTAGTGAGCGGGGTGAAAAAGCAGAAGCTGAATGGAACGACTTATTCACGTCATATCAGGCAAGCTACCCTGATGCAGCACATGATCTTGAACGCGCTATGAATGATGCGCTTCCAGAAGGATGGGAAAAAACGCTGCCTGTATTTGAGCCGGGTGAAGATACGGTGGCCACACGGGCCGCTTCCGGAAAAGTGCTCAACGCTGTTGCCAAAACAGTGCCAAACTTCTTCGGCGGCAGTGCTGACCTTGCCGGATCAAATAAAACGACCATTAATAATGAAGATGATTTTTCACGCCGCGATTATGCTGGGCGCAATATCTGGTTCGGTGTACGCGAACATGCGATGGGAGCTGCTCTGAACGGGATGGCCCTCCACGGCGGACTAAACGTATTTGCCGGCACATTCTTTGTGTTCAGTGACTACTTGAGACCTGCTATTCGTTTGTCATCGATTATGCAGACGCCTGTCACTTACGTCTTCACCCATGATTCAATCGCGGTTGGTGAAGATGGCCCGACACACGAACCAATCGAGCAGCTGCCCGCCTTACGAGCAATGCCGGGACTATCGCTGATCCGCCCGGCTGACGGCAACGAAACGAGTGCCGCCTGGCGATTGTCGCTGGAATCTGACGATCAACCAACAGCACTTGTATTGACACGCCAGAACTTGCCAACGCTGGAAGGGACCAAAGAAAAAGCATATGACGGCGTTAGAAAAGGGGCATATATTCTTAGCCCAGCAGATAAAGACACACCCGATGCGGTCCTGCTGGCGACCGGTTCAGAAGTGCAGCTAGCTGTAAATGCTCAGAAAGAATTGAAAGAAAAGGGTATTGACGCAAGTGTTGTCAGCATGCCGTCATGGGACCGATTTGCCGCACAGGATGAGACGTATCGGAATTCAGTTATCCCGCCACACGTTAAAAACCGTGTCGCTATTGAAATGGCCGCATCATTCGGCTGGGAACGCTATGTAGGCGAAAAAGGCAAAGTCATCGGCATCGACCGTTTTGGCGCATCGGCTAAAGGTCATAAAGTTATTGAAGAATATGGCTTCACCGTTGATAATGTCGTAAAAATTGTTGAAGACTTTGTTGAATAAGAATTGATTGATAGAGATAATCTGAAGCAGCCGGTAAAAAGGCGTCTTGGTGTTTGAAAAGGGGTCAGTCCCCCACCACGTTAAAACGTTAAAGCGGTGGGGGACTGACCCCGCCTGCTTCTTTAATACAATTTCCGGGCTGTATTTTTGCTGATACCCATTTTGATTTGTTCGGCGTGGTTGTAGTTTTTAATGGTGAGTCCGGTGCAGATGAGGTCGATCAAGAATAACTGCGAAACTTTGGCCACGAGGGATCCGCTGTCGAGCGGGCTTTCTTTCGCAGATGACAATAAGACGTGATCGGCATATTGTGTCAGCGGTGATTTGATGTAATTGGTTAGCGCAATCACGGTTGCGTTTTGCTGTTTGGCGATTTCCACCGAATCCACAATGTCTTTGGTACTGCCAGTCAGGCTGAGGGCGATGACGACCGTCTCGGCATTCATGGATGACGCGCGCATGAATTGAAAATGCGGATCGGTTACGGCACTCACATGCTTGCCGATGCGCATAAGCCGGTTTTGCATGTCCAGTGCTGCAATGCCTGAAGATCCTACACCGAAAAGCACCACATCATCTGCGGCATTAATTGTTTCAATGCATTGTTGCAAGATATCGTAGTCGATTACTTCATGTGAATTCTCAATCGCTTGAACCATGTTATCCTTGATTTTATCGGCATATGTCGCCTCATTATGCCTTTCATCGTACACGGCCATTTCCTGCGCGTACAAAAATTTAAAATCCTGAAACCCTTTAAACCCCAGCTTGCGGAAAAAGCGAAGAACCGTTGCTTCCGCTACACCGCTTTCCTCTGATAACTCGGTTAATGAATGATACAAAACTTGCTGACTGTTGGACTGAATGTACTGGTATATTTTTTTCTCGGATTTCGTGAAACTGTGTTTGTACTGCTCCATTGTGATCGACGGTTTAACACCGTTTAGTTGATTAAGTTCCATCATCATCAGCCTCTTTCATTCAAAAAATGTTTCACCGCGCCCAAAAGATTGGCCTGATTGCCGTTTTCCGCCACCCGGACGTCGAGGTTCTTCCCATGATTCGGCATAATCTTTTGCTGCAATGACGCTTTGATGGCATTCACGAGGAAGTCACCTTGTGCAGATATTCCGCCGCCTATGACAATCAATCCCGGGTTCAGCATATGAACCATCGATTTCAAGCCCGTCGTCAAATCATCAATCCAGCGATTGAACAATGGTACACAATCCTCATCACCATCGCGCAACCGGTCAAAAAAATCTCTTAATTCCATTTTAACGCCTAAGTGCTCAAATAGCATCTCCTGCAACGCAGAACTCGAGGAATATTTTTCCAGACAGCCTTCATCGCCACACGTACAAGCCTTGCCGCCGGGATACAATGTCATATGTCCGATTTCACCGGCAGAAAACCCTGATCCCGTGTAAAGCTGCCCACCCGCAAACAATGCGCCGCCGATACCAGTACCGATCGTTACACAGACAAAATTGTCCGAATCGCTTGCTGCTCCGTTCCAATGTTCTCCGAGCGCCGTACAGTTCACATCATTCTCCACTGTGACAGGCAGTGCAACAGCTTCCCCGATCCGTTTGACAACATTCATGCCGGTGTAGTCGGGAATGGTGTCGGTGGCATGAACGACAATCCCTGTTTTATTGTCAATCTGCCCCGCTGAACTGATGGCGACACCATCGAGCTGCCAGTCGCGCTGCAACGTTTTTACTTTGTCAATTATCGTTTGCACAAGTGTTTCGCCACCGAGCTGTGCGTTTGTCGGAAAAGCATCCTCGATCAGCAAATCGCCTTTTTCCGTGGCAATGCCATACTTTACGGATGTTCCGCCAATATCAAAAACTGCAATGTACATAACATTACTCCTCTTCCATAAAAAGAGAAAAACCACATTAGGTTTTTCTCTTAAATAGTGTAAACGTCCCCTATTCATCCAAAAATTGATACGTTGTTGTGGTACCCTCACGAGTAATAAATAATCGTTTATCGTATGAAGCATCTTCTTGCGGGTAATCTTCACGGTAATGGGCGCCACGGCTCTCTTTTCGTTCGAGCATAGCCCGAAGCAATAGGCGAGCCATTTTAATAACGTTTCGCCCTTTCATTGCAAGCTTTCGTGACTGTTTGTGTTCCAGAAGCTCGTTGAATCGAAAGCCTTTTTCAAGTTCTGCGATTTGCCTTAAGGCTTCAACTAATCGTTCTTCTGAGCGGACGACATTTCCATCATACCACAGAATTTCTTTAATTTGATCAATCGTTTGATTAGCGGTTAAATCGCTCTCTTCTACGACGTCCGGCAACATAGATTCGGACAATCTCTCCAATTGTGTCAAACCATCTGCTTCACTCAACTCAAGGCGTTCAGCTGTCTGCAGATACGCGTCACAATCCATCGCCGAGCGCTTTCCAAACACCATGCAGGCTCCTGTAGAATTGCCGCCGAGTCTGTTGGCGCCTTCGATGTTAGCGGACAATTCACCGATCGCATAAAGACCGGGGATACTTGTTGAGCCGTTTTCATCAATCGATACACCGCCATTGCTCGCATGTGCGAATGGAGCAATCTTCACTTCCTGTTCAGTTAAATGAACATTTTTTCCTTTTAACCAATCGAGATAAACTTTATAAAATTCCTCTTCGTTATCATACAGTTCATCATCATACAGTAACGTAAATCCATTCTCGTTCTTCGTTTTAATAATGTTTTCCATCATGGCAATGTCGAAGTACTTGGATTCGAGTGAATGTGTAAAAGGACCATGCGTGCTTCTGATTTCCAACGCTTCATTTTTGGAAAGGTTCTCCGGAAGATAGGGATCAAGCAAACTTTTTCCTTCGTCATCCACGATATCCCGGCAATACATCAGCGTATGCTCGCCAAAAAGCGTTTTATAGCGTGGGGTGGTAATACCCGGAATAAACTGGATAAACTCCATGTTCACCAGGCGCGCACCTGCTTCAAGCGCGAGCATATGACCGGAGCCATCGACATCAGCCGGATTCAAGTTATGCTTGTAAATACTGCCAAAGCCGCCTGACGCGAGTATGACGGCTTGACATTCAACCATGACGAATTCGTTTTTGTTATCGAGCAAAACCGCACCTGCGATTTGCCCGTCTTTTTTAATCAATGATACAACGACCGTTTTTTGCATCACAATCAGATTGTCATATTGATTAAAGATCTCGGTCACATTTTTGCGAATCTGATCCCAGTCACTCAGCAGGTATATGTCCCGGGAGTGATTGGCAAAACAAGCTTTACGTTCGCCATCGAGTTTTTTGGCGTTAACGCCTATGTCAGGATATTCCGTCACACGCTCGGGAATATCGTTCACATAGGTTTCAGCCAATTTTTGATTGTGCATCCCCCTGCTCAAGTCCTCGATGTCGTCGAGGAAAACGTCTTTATCCGCTTCATTTTTTGTCACTTGAGTGCCCAATGATGCTTTTAACGGATAGAAGCTGGAGCCTGAAGCCAGCTTCGTCTTGGTCACCAGTAAAACGTCACGGCCCCGATCGGCCAATTCTTTAGTTGCTTTGATGCCGGAAAGACCGCTGCCAACAACCAGCACCTCTGTTGTAATTTTTCGTGTAATATCCAATTCAATCCCACCTACTTTACTTACTGTGCATAATAATCCTCATTGCGCTCGCTTTCATCAAACAATGTTTTTTGGTCGTAATATGTGAGCTCCAGACACTCATCTTCTGCCTTGCTTTTACCGCTGAAAATCAGGCTGAAGACATAACCGAAAACTAGTGAATTCACCAGGTTAATGATCGAATACGCCCAAAGTGAAATATCGGTGAAGTATGACACGTAAACGGCAATGATTGATGTGGCGATAAAGCCGAGCATTGCGCCTTTGGCATTCGCTTTGCGTGTCATGACACCAAGTGTAAATGTACCGCCAACAATACCAAGCACAAGTCCCATTAAGCCATTGAACCACTCGTAAGCGGAACTGATATCCGAATAAGCGAGTACAATCGCAAATAATATCGCAAAAATACCGACAATAGTCGAAACGGATTTGGCGATTTTCGTGCTCATCGCATCACTTAAGTCCGGTTTGATCACTTTTTGAATATCGAGCGTCCAGCTTGTGGCCACACTGTTCAAACCGGTCGACAGCGTTGATTGCCCCGCTGCGAACAAGCCGGCGATCAACAGACCGGAAACCCCGGCAGGAAGCTCACTGACAATAAAGTTTGCAAAAATCAGATCCGAGTTGCCGGTTGGAATATCACTTCCCATTTGCTGGGTGTAAAAGACGAACAAAGCGGTTCCGATGAAGAAGAATAACGTCGCCGTACCGAGTGACAGCACCCCGTTGCCGATTGTCATTTTGTTCATCTGTTTCAAGTCTGTTGTCGTCAAGTAACGCTGCACCATATCCTGACTTGAGATATAGGAAAAGGCAGTCGACAAGCCGGCCCCGATAAAGATGATGAACAGGCTGTCATTGACGAAGTTCGGATCAAACAACACTTCTTCACTGAAGAATTTATCATTTTCAAGGCCTGTGCTGAAGATTGCCGGCACACCGCCTTCGATTGAAAAAATCAGCACAATAAGCGCGAATATCCCGCCGCCGATTAACACAACGCCTTGAATGAAGTCCGTCCATAATACCGATTTGATCCCGCCGACAGTTGAATAAATCGTAGCGATAATACCCATAAACAAAATGATAAATACCGCATTAATCCCTGTTACAGCTGATAACGCAATCGCCGGCAGATACATAATAATCGACATGCGGCCAATCTGGTAAATGATAAACAAAACACTTGCCAATAGGCGTAAATTTTTATCAAAACGCCGTTCCAAATATTCATAAGCCGTGTCCAAGTTCAAATTACGATAAACCGGCAAGAAAAAGATGATCGCAACCGGGACCGAGATAAATAATCCAAGTTGAGCCACCCAAAGCTGCCACGAATCGGAATAGGAATTTCCGGCCAGTGACAAGAAAGAAATTGGACTCAACAGTGTCGCAAACAAACTGACGGATGTTACCCACCACGGAATTTTCCCGTCACCTTTAAAAAATTCTTTCCCTTTCATCCCTTTTTTGGCGACGGCCATTCCGATATAAAGAATGAATAGTAAGTACCCGATTAAAATAATATAATCAATAACCTCGAATTTACCTGGCATATATGACGCCCCTTCCGTTAATAGTTTATTTTGTCCTTAAGATATAAACCGTTTTCATGATTTAGTGAAAGTATGGTTGTGAATGACAGTTGTCATTATTTTCACAACCATGATTAGTAACTTTCAATTTGGCCCAAAAAAAATTAAAGATGTCGTTCGGCGATTTGTTTTGCCTGCTTAACGCCCGCTGCGTCGAGTGCTTTCATCGGCTTGCGGCAATAGCCGGCATCTACCCCTTGAACTTTTAAGATTTCTTTAATTGTTGGATAAAGTCCATTATCCAGAATAGCAGCGATCAGGTCATTGGTAACTTTTTGAAGTTCACGTGCCTCCCCAATCTGACCGTTTTGCGCTAGTTCAAAGATTTGCTTGGCGCGTCGGCCGTTTACGTTAAATGTGCTGCCGATTGCACCGTCAACGTTTAATACACTTGCTGACAAGAGCATTTCATCAAAGCCGGAATAAATTAATTTATCCGGATAGGCATGTCTGATGCGCTCAAGCAGGAAGAAATCAGGTGCTGTAAATTTCACTCCAATCACTTTTTCATTTTCAAACAATTCGCCGAACTGCTCGAGGTTCATGTTGACACCTGTCAGTGCCGGAATCGAATAAATAATCAAATCGTTATCAACACTATCCAGAATCGTATTGTAATAATCTTTTATTTCGTCAAAGTCAAACTTATAGTAAAACGGTGTCACAGCCGAAATGGCATTATAGCCGAGGTTCGTGGCGTATTGCGCAAGTTCCACCGCTTCATCAAGGTTAAGCGCGCCTACTTGTGCGATCAGCTTGACGTCGTCGCCTGCTTCATTTTTCACTACATCGAAAATCTGCTTCTTTTGTTCTTTGGAAATGAGGAAGTTTTCCCCGGTACTTCCATTCACATAAAGGCCATCAACTTGCTGGACATCAATGTTATACCTGACAATCTCCCGCAAGCCTTTTTCATTCACATTGCCCTTTTCATCAAATGAACACATGAGTGCTGTATATAAGCCTTTCATTTTATCACCTTTCCCTTTTTGGATTTGTCATCAAATTCGCGTAAAGCCTGGCTGAATTTTTCCGTTATCACTTGCGGGCGCGTAATCGCGCTGCCGACAACGACGGCGTGCGCGCCCATTTGCAGCGCGTTTTTCACTTTTTCCGGCGAATCAAAATTCCCTTCTGCAATCACCGGAACGGACAAATGGTCGAGTAAGTCGCTCAATAGATTCATAGGAACGGCGCCTTCTGAATAGTCCGTATACCCTGCCAATGTTGGGGCGACGATATCAACGCCTGCTTTTTCTGCGTTAATCGCTTCGTCAAGTGTGGAAATATCTGCCATAAACAGCTGATCCGAATAATTTTCTTTGATATCCGAAAAGAATGCTTGAAAATCTTTGCCATCCGGCCGCATCTGTTTCGTGGCGTCAAATGCTATAATGTCCACCCCTTCCCGGTACAGCGCATCAACTTCTTCAATTGTTGGCGTGATATAAACCCCGCTATTGTCAAAGTCTTTTTTTATAATGCCAATAATCGGAAGGTCCACTTCTTGTTTTATTGCCTGAATGTCCTGTACCGTATTGGCCCGGATCCCGGAAGCCCCGCCTTGTTTTGCCGCTAACGCCATCTTTGACATGATGAACGAACTATGCAGCGGCTCATCTTCCAGCGCCTGACACGACACAATTAATTTCTTGCTGAGTTTTTCCAATATGTCCATAAAAAGTCCCCTTACTTATTTCTGCCACTTTATTAAAACGATTTCATTGATAGCAATGTATCAGATTTGACTACTTACTGTCAACATAAATTTTATTTTGACAATTAATGGTCATTATGTGGGAGAGGCTTGATTGCTGTGAGGTGGGATAAGATGCATGAAGGGCAAGGGGTGTAAAAGGGGAGCTGGGCTGAAACAAAAAACCCGACTTTGCCGTACGTGGTGAAGCATGTGCTGCACCGATTGGGGGGTGTTTGCGGACCGTTTCCGAAGTCATTGTCGCACGATTTTTCGGTGTTCCCGCACGGTTCGGAGTGGTTGTCGCACGATTTCGGGAACTTCTCGCACGGTTCCGATGTGTTCTCGCACGGTTTGGCGATGACCCCGCACGATTTCGAGGCGTTCTCGCACGGTTTGGCGATGACCCCGCACGATTTCGAGGCGTTCTCGCACGGTTTGGCGATGACCTCGCACGGTTTCGAGGCGTTCTCGCACGGTTTGGGGTTGCTGTTGCACGTTTTGATGGTCATCCCGCACGTTTCTGAGTTGATCTCGCACGGTTCGGGTGCGTTCTCGCACGGTTCAGAAGCGCTCTCGCACGATCCGGTGCTGAGCACGCACGGTCCAGAAGCGCTCTCGCACGATTTGGCACTGATCCCGCACGGCTCCGAAGCGTCCTCGCACTGCCCCGCCGCCCCCTGCGCGAAACAGCACTCCTCCCACATCCAAAATAGGCAGCTTCATGCCAACCGTTCAGCGCAAACGAAAGCCGGGGTGTGCACCACCCCGGCTTTCAATTTACTTCACTGTATTTACGGCTTCTTTCACTTCCAACCGTCTTTTATGCAAAATCGGCTCGGTGTAGCCGCTCGGTTGTTCGCGTCCTTTAAAGACGAGGTCGCATGCTGCCTGGAATGCAATCGAGCTGTCATAGTCGGGCGCCATTGGACGGTATGCGGCATCGCCGGCATTTTGCCTGTCAACGACTTTAGCCATCCGCTTCAGCGTTTCCATCATCTGCTCCTCGGTGCAGATGCCATGGTAAAGCCAGTTGGTGAGCATTTGACTGGAGATGCGCAATGTCGCACGATCTTCCATCAACGCCACATCATTAATATCAGGCACTTTTGAGCAGCCGACACCCTGTTCGACCCAGCGGACAACATAACCGAGAAGGGTCTGCGAGCTGTTGTCCAGTTCTTCCTGAATTTCGTCTGCGGACCAATTTGTCTGCTGCGCTACCGGAATCTGCAAAATATCGTCCTGATAGTTTTGCAGGCTGTTCTCGATTTCCGCTTGTATTTCTTTCACATCAACCTGATGATAATGCAATGCGTGCAGCGTCGCGGCCGTCGGTGACGGCACCCACGCGGTATTGCCGCCTGCTTTCAAGTGACCAATTTTTTGCTCGAGCATGTCAGCCATCAAGTCCGGCATCGCCCACATGCCTTTGCCGATTTGTGCTTTGCCTTTCAAACCGGTACTGAGGCCTGTTGCCACATTATTTTTCTCGTAACCGTTCAGCCAAGCCGATGCTTTCATATCACCTTTTCGAATCATCGGACCCGCTTCCATTGATGTATGAATCTCATCACCGGTACGGTCAAGGAAACCGGTATTAATGAACACAACACGCTCGCGCACTTCGTTAATGCAATTTTTCAAATTCAGTGTGGTTCGGCGTTCTTCATCCATCAAACCGATTTTCAGCGTGTTTCGCGCCATGTCGAGCATGTCTTCAACACGGCTGAACAATTCATTGGCAAACGCTGCTTCTCTAGACCCGTGCATTTTCGGCTTTACGATATAGACCGAGCCGGTTTGCGAGTTTTGATATTTGCCATTCCCAAGCAGGCTGTGCTTCGCCATCAAACTGGTGAATATACCATCCATAATGCCCTCAAACACTTCATCCCCGTTTTCATCGAGGATGGCATTGTTGGTCATCAGGTGCCCGACATTGCGCACAAACATAAGCACACGGCCGTTCCGACTGATTTCCTCACCATTCGGTCCGGTATATATCCGGTCAGGGTTCAATTCACGTGTTACCGTTTTTCCATTTTTGCTGAACGACGCGGTTAAATCACCCCGGCTCAAGCCGAGCCAATTGCGGTAAATGTGCGTTTTGTCTTCCGCGTCAACGGCAGCCACCGAGTCCTCACAGTCCATAATGCTCGTTGTTGCCGACTCCATGAAAACGTCTTTGACACCGGCGGGATCAGTCTTGCCGATCGGATGATCCGGGTCAATTTGAATTTCGACGTGCAAACCGTTGTTCACGAGCAAGACCGCTTCAGGCGTATCAGCTGCCCCCTGATAGCCTGCAAACTGGGACGCATCTTTCAACCCGATAGTGCTGCCGTTCTTCAAGGTCACCTGAAGTTTTCCCGATTGAACCGCATAACGTGTCACGTCTTTGTGAGAGGCGGATTCAAGCGGCAGATTGTCATCAAGAAAGTCTTTGGCAAATGCGATAACTTTATCACCACGCACCGGGTTATACTGTGCCGTCTTCGCAGCACCGTTTTCTTCGCTGATCACGTCGGTGCCGTAAAGCGCATCATACAGCGAACCCCAGCGCGCATTGGCGGCATTCAAAGCATAGCGCGCATTATCAATCGGTACAACCAATTGCGGTCCGGCCTGTTTGGTAATGACCTCATCGACATTTTCGGTAGTAATATTAACGTCTGCCACGTCAGGCTCCAAATAGCCGATATCTTTCAGAAACGCCTTGTATTGATCAGGTTCAAACGTATTTTCCTTGTGCCACTTATCGATCTGTTTTTGCATCGCTTCACGCGTTTCTAACAACGCTTTATTTTTCGGCGTTAAATCAGCGACAAGCTGTTCAACATCTTCCCAAAATTTATCCTGATTCAGCCCTGTTCCCGGCAGCGCCTCTGAATTGACAAAGTCATAGAGTTCCTTGGCGACGTGCAAGTTTCCTGATTTGATATAATCTGTCATCGTTGAATCCTCCCCTTTGTTCTTTTCTCTATTATAATGGCGCCTGCGCTAAAACTAAAATACATGTTTTGCATAAACACTATTCCTTTTAGCTATACCTTGATGTATGATTGGACTTAACAACACATTGAGGGGCGTGGGTTCGCATGGATATCAGGCAATTGGCGTGTTTTGCCGAAGTCGCACGAGAACTGAATGTGACACGCGCAGCACAAACGCTGCATATTTCACAGCCTTCATTGAGCAAAACGATTAAAAATCTGGAAGCCGAAGTCGGTGCTGCACTTTTTGATCGGGGAGCTTACCAGCTTGAACTGACCGATGCGGGAGAAGCTTTTTTGAATAATGCCAAAAAAGTGCTCGACTCATTTGATAACCTGACATCAGAGCTTGAGGATGTGATCGATTTAAAGAAAGGCGAAATCAAAATCGGCATCCCTCCCATTATCGGTGCTGCTTTTTTTGCTGCTTTAATCAGCCGCTACAAAGAAGCCTACCCGTCTATTGATCTGCTGCTAACCGAAGTCGGCAGCAATACAATCAGAGAAGGTATCAGTGAGGGTGACCTCGACATCGGACTTATCTGCAATCTGCCGGCTAAACGGGATAATTTGGAAACGATTTCGCTCTTGAAAGACCCGCTCATGCTGATGGTGCATAAAGATAATCCGCTCTCTGAAAAAGACGAGATTGATTTTTCGAGGCTCGAAAATGAGCCGCTCATTTTATACCGGCACGACTTTTCACTCCATGACCGGATTATGGAAGCGTGTGCCTATTACGGATTCGATCCAAAAGTCGTCTGTGAAAGCTCGCAGAAAGACTTTATGATCGAAATGACGGGTGCCAAGCTCGGAAGTACACTTTTGCCAAGCCGGATTTGCAAGCAAATTGAGAATGATAAACTCGTGGCCATTCCATTCACACAGCCCGTTGTTAACCTCGAATTGACGATGATCTGGAATAAAGAAAAATATATGCCATACGCCGTAGAAGAATTTATTAACATGGCGGAAACGTTTAAGGCATAAAGCGTTCGCATGGATATGTAGATTTATCAATTTTGGTCGGCGTTTGAAATACACCCCCCCTAAATTTATTAGGGCCACACGTGAAACGAACCCGGGCTATTCGAATCATATTAATTTAAGCCTAGTCATTAAGAACGAATTATGCTTTCCTTCCGTTTAAACGATCGTTTTCCCGGTAAAATTGACAGTAAATTATCAGGAAAGGGGTTTTTGAATGAAACGCTGGATATTCCTGCTGATGCTGTTAACGGTCATCGTTGTTCTAACAGCTTGTGGAGGGAGTGGAAATAATGATTCGGACCAGCAAAACAATACGGAGGAAACTAGCAGCCAGCAGGAAGAAAGCAGTGGAGAACCTGTAACGGTTGATTTAATGAACGGAGATGATGAATCAGTTGCCACGGCCGAATTGCAGCAGACCTCAAATGGCGTCAACATTACGTTTGAAGGGACAAACATTCCAAAAGGCACACACGGTTTCCATATACATGAAAATGGCCAGTGTGAAGCACCGGACTTTAAATCGGCAGGCGGGCATTTCAACCCCGATGATAGCGACCATGGATTTGATACCGAAAAAGGGCCGCACGCAGGTGACTTGCCAAATATCACAGTTGGCGAAGATGGAACGGTAAGAATGTCTTATCTGGCAAAAAACGTCACACTGGAAAGCGGCCAGGACAACTCACTGCTTGGCGATGGCGGTACAGCTCTGGTCATCCATGAAGGCAAAGATGACGGCGAATCACAGCCATCAGGTGATGCCGGTGATCGCTTTGCATGCGGCACAATCAGCGAATAAAACGAAGAAGGGGTCAGACCCCTTCTCCGTTTTATTTATCCTAACTCGATTTCCTCAACTGTTCGTTCAACGATTCGTGCTTCTTTGATCGAAACGACGTCACCGCCTGTGGATGTGAAGGCGTTCTGGGCAATAATTTCGTCCATCGCCGATTTAATAGCTTGCGGATCAGCTGGTTCAATCGGCTCCTCCAGCGAATATGTCACGGTTTTGCCGTCTTCGTTTAAGAATTTCAACTCAAGCTTCCTCATTTCGTCACCCCCTCCCCCTGTCACGTGTACGAGCAACGCACCAAATTTAAGCCGCCGGAACGTGCGTGAAGCTCATCTTTAACAAGCAAGCTCACACGTGCCACCGCTCGCTTACACGGCTGTGATTTCGGATTCATCATTACGCTCCACAGTTATAAGTGGGCGCTCCTGCAGTCCCGTCACCGCTGTTGCGATCGCATAAAGCTGGTCAGCAGTCGCTGACGTTTTTACATTATTGAATCCTTTTGACTTAAAAAGCTGCTTACCGGACGTCTCATCAATGCCATCATCCAGAACCAAACGCATCCGTGAACCAACCATCTGTTGTTCAGCCATGTCTGTCACCTCCCTTCACCTCTATAATCGAAGGGAAAGGCGGGACGGGGGTAAATATTTTTAGAAAACTTTCTTACGACTGGGTCCTATCGTTTAATCAGAAGGGGTTGTTCGGAAATGGCAAATTGATGCTAAAGAAATAACCGGGGGACATCGATCACGTCCCCTTGTCCCCCGCTCTTGTCCCACTCACTCGGGGGACAGCGATGCCGTCCCCTTGTCCCGGGGGAGGTGAATCATGTTGCCGAGTGTGTTGAGGGTGGTTTCGTTATAATGTGTGGCCATGCCGCGATCGGGGGTGAAGGTCATTTCGCCCAGGACTGGCTGGCCGTCTGCATCGTAAAAGTCGATGCGGACAAAGAGAAAAGGGGTTGCGAGTTTTTCAGCGTAATACAGCATGTCTTTGAAAGATTTTGGCGGTGTGACGTTGTCGGGCTCTGCAGTCGCTGATCCTTTTTCAAAATCGATTGGGTTCCAGTCCAGGTCAAAAAAGAAACGCTTAACTTCAGTTGCCCGGTCGAGTGCCACCAGCACCAGCCTCGGCGTCCCATGAAAGCAAAAAATTTTATAATCAATGGGAAGCGCGCCGTCTTCTGTCTCGATAAATTTTTCACATATGATGCGTGGGGTCATTTTGGAGTAATGCAGTTCGGCACGTTCCAGACCATAGTCGATTTGCAGCCAGTGATTCAGTTTTGCTGCTGCAGCTTTCTTATCCAGCTGTTGTTTATCCGGACACACAATATTAAACCCGCACCCGCTGGTCACCTTCAATACAAACTTTTGCGGAAGAGCAGCCCAATCAATTTCTGACGCATTTGCATAAACACCATATAAATCATTTAAAATAACCTCGCATCCTGCCTCTTTGGCATAATGACGCAGCTCGTACTTATCACCGCAAGTTACAACGAGTGGATGCTGCCAGTACAGTTTCAGCCACTGAATCTTTTCGTTAAAATTAGTTGGATTCCGTAAATTAAGCGGTTTTTTCGTGGCCCTTTTGTAGAGAAATTTCGTTGCTAAATATGGTGAAATCTGAATGAACCGTGGGATAAACTGTGAATAGGCCCGGCTGAAAAGTGCATTGTTCTTAAGCTGTGTTTTGATCTGTACCATTTAGTTAACCTCTTTTCTTCTTGCAATTCGCAGTGTCATTACAATCAAGCCGATACTCAAAAGAGCCGCTGCAGCACTGAATGAAGCAATTGCCGCCACATCATCAGCAAACAGCGCGTACCCGCTCAGCATAGCGCCTGTCCGTATGATGACTGTTACAACCGAATATTTCAGAAAAAATCCTTGCGCCTTGAGTACCGGCAACGCATTAATTGCCGGCTGATTGATGAATATAAAAAAAATCCAAAGTGACATCCAACGCGCATATTCACCGGCAACTCCCCAATCAGCACCAAACACAAAGCTGAAGAGCCATGGCCCCAACACGATCATGATGCCGAATGGAATAACGCCAATTGCGGCAAGTCCAAGCGTGGCTTTTCCGATTAAGCGTGCAACATTTTCATTGTTGCGTTTTGCCTCGGTAACGCGTGGATAAAACACATCACCGGCTGATTTGCCGATTAATTGGATGGGAAGACTTAAAACTGTCCGTCCTAAGCTGTAAAATCCCGCCGACGCAGGTCCAAAAAAACTGGATAACAGCAAGACAGGTATATTTTGCGACACACCATTCAGTAAAACCTGCGGCGCGCGGTATGATGGGAAGTCTCTGAAACGCTGGGCAAGATCACGATAAGCTGACAGCTCATCATCTTGATCGCTGCGGAATTTCCTCTTTAATAACACCATCAAAAGTGCTTTTACGCCATTTCCCATAGCAGTCAACACAATAAGCACAGCCGGAATGGGGTAAAAAACCCCAATACCGGCTTTCCCGCCCTGCACGACTAAAGCCTGCAGAAATGCGGCTTTAGCGGAAACCGCGAACTGATGTGTACGGACAAGCCACTGTTCCTGCGTTTGCAAAAATGCTGAAAATAGGATAACGAGCGGGATGAGCAGTAAAAATGGTTCGATGGCTTCAATGCGGAACAGCTGCACGATCAGCTCATCAAATACGACAATGACCATGGTGGAGAATAGCGACAAACCAACCGCAATATAGATTCCCAACTGCATTAACCTCTTGGCATCCATGTCCCGCTCCGGGAGCACGATCGCAAGTGGATATGTGAGAGCAGCGACTGGTGCAACCGTTTGAATAATTGCCATGAAAACGCCCATCAAACCATAGGCTTCAGGCCCATAAAGCCTCGTGATGATTGGTGTTAAAGCCAATGCCACTGCCTGTGCTGCAGCAGTTCCGGAAGCCATGATGAATACATTTCGCACAAACGGACGGTTTACGAGTGTCATGATTTTTTGTTTCATCTGTAATTCCTTTTATTTATTAATATAATAGGGACGCTCGCGCCTGCGTTTTCTAAGGATAACCATCGTTTTTTCAACAAAACGGACCGGGTTTAAGAGTTTTGCTTCTAAAATGCGGACCCTATGATACTTAAGCTTTAAAAAAACGGAAATTGGTTTTTTCCACCCTATATCAACTGCTTTTATCAGCAATGGTCGGCCGCTCAGGCCAAGTAGTTTAAAATCCGCTTTGGAAAGTCGTTTTCTTAAGAATTGGTATTGTCGAATAAACACATTCAGTCTTACATCAAATACTGTGTCATTTATCGTCATCGTCAGGCTCCCTTTATTCGTGGTAGCGCAGTATATGACCTCTTCTGATATGTCATATGCGTTTAAATACCAGCCGGCTTTTGTGGCGAACATAACGTCATTTGCTGCAATAACGTCATCAAAATCGATAGAATACTTATTTACGAACGCCCGCCGCATTAATTTTGACCAGGGCACAATGAATTTATATCTTAGCGAAAGCTCGCTTTTTTTTGAATTGACTGTGCTGCCTGCATCACTGATCAGTTTTGCAAAAGGGATATGCCGGCTTGAAACTTCACCTGTATCAGCTATAATGCTCGTTGGCCTGAAGTAAACGACATCCACTTCTGACTCGAAATAACGCTGAACCGTTTCATAAAAACCATTTATAAAATAATCATCCGCGTCTGCAAATAAAAGCCATTTTCCTTTCGCATTTTTTAAGCCGATGTTGCGACAGGTCCCAGCCCCTTTTTTTCCTGACGAATTATGATAAAGCTCAAAGTTTTTGGTTTGGTGGAGTTTCATCAATTTCTCCTGGTGGCTTAGATCACTTTGATCATCTATTACAATGGTCTGTATGTCAGCCGACACCGGAATTGTATCAAGCAGTTCGCTTAAAGACGCCGTGTCATTAAAATGCGGAATAATAATTGTGAGCTGCAGCATGACAACTGGCTCCTTTTAATTTTATCCATAGTATTAGCAATAAATGCCGGTTATAAAACACCATTGTTTTTTAAGTGAGGAGTGGTACAATCGCGAATCAACAAATTTTGTTTTAGCTGAAACATCTCACTGTAACGTTTCGTCTAACAGTCGACATCCGATTGCAACCCGTTTCTAATCGAATTGTCATAAAAAACTAATTTACTTAACTCCCGATTCATAGTAAAATTAAGATTGGTCTATTATTAACTGAATGTAAATTTTTGAATAAATGTTTATTAAGTTTTTACTGGAGAGGACTATTCATATGAGTCAAGAAACAAGAAAATCAATACGAAAAAGGAAGAAACGCAGACTGCGAAAAAGAGCGTTTTTTATATTAATCCCGATGTTTTTAGTGGTGGTCGCTTTGTCATACGGCACTTATTTATATGTCAAAGCTGATTCCGTGTTCTCTGAATCCTACGAAGAAGACAGCCAGGCGAAATCCGACCTTCGTGAGGAAAAAGTTGATCCGACTGAAGACAATGTATCGGTTTTAATTGCCGGGGTTGATTCCAGCGATGTCCGCAATAATTCGGATAATGCGCGGACCGACACACTCATGCTCGCAACGCTGAACAAGAAAGACCACAGCGTCAAAATGCTGAGCATTCCGCGCGATTCGCTTGTTTATATACCCGAAGTCGGATACGAAGATAAAATTAACCATGCCCACGCCTATGGCGGAATGGATGCAACCCGCGAAACGGTTGAAAATTTGCTGGATATCCCTGTCGATTATTATGTAAAACTAAACTTTGAGGCGTTTATTGACGTGGTTAATGCAGTGAACGGCATCACCGTTGATGTTCCTTATGAGCTATCTGAACAAAACTCAAAGGATGAGGAAGGTGCCATCCATCTTATGCCGGGTGAACAGACGCTGAATGGCGAAGAAGCTTTAGCACTTGCCCGCACACGAAAACTTGACAACGACATTGAACGCGGCAAACGGCAGCAGGATATTATTAAAGCCGTTGTCGACAAGGCGATGTCGATGAGCTCTATCTTAAAATACGATAATATTATCGATGCGGTCGGCACCAACATGACAACGAACATGAAGTTTGGAGAAATGCGGAGCTTTGTTTCATACGGGACAAAGGGAAAGAATCTCGATTTTGAAACATTTACCCTTGAAGGAAGCAATTATATGCCGGCAGGAACGTATTACTGGCAAATTGATCAGACCGCGCTTGCCGAAACACAGCAAGTCCTGAAAAATCATCTTGATCTCAGTACGTCCGCCACCGCATCTGACAGTGATGGTACAACCACGACAAGCGAAGACCCTGAAAGTGAGAGTTCAGATTCATATTAAAAAATTGCCGACCTCAATTGAGGCCGGCAATTTTTTTATGTGCTTTTTCGAAATATAATTCTAAACATAAATTCGAATACCTTTAATATCCGCTTAAAGCGGGTCGGTTGCTTTAACAGGCGGTACAGCCATTCCAGGTTTAATTTGATCCATATGTCCGGCGCCCGTTTAAAGGTGCCGGCAAGTCCGTCAAGGCTGCCCCCTACCCCCATAAAAAGGCCTTTGGAAAATTTGTCAATATGCCGTGATATCCACAACTCCTGCCGCGGCAGCCCCAGCGCTACGAACACAAGGTCTGCTTTCGACCGTTCAATCTCTGAAGTGATCGTTTCGTCATCGATATCAAAGTATCCATGGTGCCTGCCGGCTATATGAATGGCCGGGAATTGTTTTTTCACTTCAGCAACAGCTTTTTCATTCACTTCTTCCTTAGCGCCGAGAAAATAGCAGCTCAGCTTATGCTCATTTGCATACTGAAGCAAATCAAGCATTAAATCATACCCTGCAATCCGTTCTTTTAATGGCAGTTTCAAATATTTTGCCGCCATTAGAACGCCTACACCATCGGGGGTGACGTAATCGGCTGACTGGACACTTTTTTTATAGCGTGGGTCTTCCCGCGTCTGCATGACAATTTCCGGATTAGCCGTAACTATAAAGCTTTTTTTCTCAGCTTCCAAGCGTGGCGCAATATGATTTTGCAACAGTTCCTTTTGTGTTGTATTGACAAAATCGATATCCATTATCGTTATCGTGTCGTTCATGATTTGCAACCTTTCTATTAGGCTGTTTTCAAATAAATTGTCATTATCTTCTGCGTACAAGATGTAAAGTGCGAACTTGTGAAAATTTCATTAGCCTCCCTGGCGACGCAGCTGGAATATACTCGCTTTCCGTGGGCTCACCACGAGCCTCCTCGTGAGCAAAAACCGCTCACTGCGGGGTCTCTTAGGCTCGCTGTCCCACAGGAGTCTCGCATATTCCAGCTGCTGGTGTGAGTGTATAAATATCATCACTGATTAAACATGTAAAACTTCAATGAGCAATTGTGAGCGAAGGAAATACATGCCGACTCCCTCCGGAAAGGTTGATATACCAGTGTTTATAAGGTGGCAAAATTTCTTTTAAAAAATTTTCGTTGTCAAAGAACGGCAGAAAGCTTTCTTAAAGGAAAAAAATGGAAATAACCCTGACGCGTTGCGGTCGCTAACAATCTCGTGTTAACGGAAAAGCGTATTCCGATGCCCTTTGGATCTCCGCACATCTTAGGAGAACGTACCCTCCCAGGTCTCTTGGCGTCGTGCGCATGCTTTCCTTCATTGGGTCTCATCCTAAGGCGGAGGCCGCATAATGCTCCTGCATGGACTCGAGGTCGTATGTCGACGTTTGGCGGCTTCTCCGGATCATCTTTGTTGTTATAAACAGGGGGACGAGAGTGCACGGAAACGCTATGCCGCTTGGTTCACTGGAAGATGACTCGATAGATCTCGTCTCATTTGATCGCCGTCAAAAGGGCACTGGTGTTTACTCATCCCGTAGACAACTTGCAGGATCTTTCGGCATAACGCCACCTTCGCTTCCTTCTTCTTGAGTGGATTGTCAGAACGATCGATATAATACTGATAGATAGCCTTAAACGCTTCATTATTAGGAAGAATGGTCGTCACCATCCGGAACAGGAGCGCTCGCAGGGCTTTTCGTCCTCGCTTCGACAGTCGTTTCTCGCCTTCCCGATCACCGGAAGAGTCATCCCGCAGCGTCAATCCCGCTAATTTAATCAGTTGGCGTGGATGACTGTATTGGGAAAGTGGTCCGGTTTCGGCAAGGAGCTCAGCTGCCTGAAGGTCACTTACTCCGCGGATAGATGCGATCCATTCGAAATCAGAAAGCTGACGGGCATAGAAGCAGAGCTTTTCTTCGATCGCCTGGATTTGTTTTTCCAACAAGGCATATTGATCTAAGAGGTTGACCAATTTGAAATAGGCCATCTCCTGTCCTTGCGTGCGGCCAATGGATAATGATGCCCGTTCCTTGAGCTCAGCTATTTTGTTTCGGGATAAGAATCGGGCGCCCTTGTCTTCAAGGTATAAAGCCATACACTCCTCGACTGAACGTGTCTGGACATCTTTGGGATACGGGGTATACCGGAGAACGGTACGTGCCTGAATACCCCAGTCTTTAAAGACTTCCGTAAATTCCGGAAAGTATTGATCGGTCCAGTTAGCCAGCTTATTTTTTAAGCTCGCCCGTTCATCAATAAGATCTCGCCGCCACATGGTGCACTCACGAAGTTCTGCTTCGATGTCTTTCAGAAAGCGGTGAAAGGTAAAGTAGCCATTTTCGACGAGACGGGCAATCAACCGAGCGTCTTTTTTATCATTTTTGGACTGGTTGTTATCCTCGAACTCTTTGGAACGCTTGACATGCATCGGATTAACAATGACATACAAAAGTTCTTCGTCCCGTAAGCGTTCCGCGAGATTTTTCCAGTAATGACCGGTGGCTTCAAAGCCAATGAGCACGTTCGTTTTTTGATGTTTGGTTTTCAACTCATTGATAGCCTGAATAAAGTTTTCGAAACCTTGATATGACTGTTTAAACGAAAAGGCGCGCTTAAGCTCCCGCCCGCGGTCATCAATCGCACAGGCATAGTGTTTTCTCTTAGCGATATCAACACCAATAATTAACGTGTCTTCTGTCACTTGATTAATTTTGTCATTCACTTTATCATGCATTGTAAGGTCCTCCTTAGATGTGTGGTGTTGTATATCTGCATCTTAACGGAGGACCTTGTTTTGTTTCAAGAGGGGGAATGCCTCCCCCAATAGGAATGCTCCTGCGGGAGCAAAGGCATAGGTGAGACTTCGCGTGCGATAGCACGAGAAGGCTCATCAGCCGCCCGCGGAAAGCGGCGTGTATTTCCGGAGCGGTGGGATACACACAACCTCAATCTCAAAGTTACGTTACATTTTATGGAAACTGCGAAGGTTAACAAGCAACAAAGTTTCTGAAAAGAGCCTTCTATAAAGACGGGGACCGTAATGTCCACAATTCCGGCAACAAGTGCACGGCTTAGAACCGGATGCCTGTCCCTTAAGGCCGCTGCCGCAGCAATTTCACAAAATTAGTAAGCGGCTTGTAATCACTATTAATCATTTCAAGATTTTCAATTAGCACTTGCATTGTCAGCAATGTAATCGAAAAGATGACAATCGATCCCCACACTGTTGTCATTGAAAACAGGATGGCCGAGATACAGAACATAGCGCTTAATGCGTAAATAAACAGCACCGTTTGCTTATGCGTGAACCCGGCACGGATTAGCCGGTGGTGCAAGTGCGCACTGTCCGGGCTTGACAACGGCTGTTTGTTGATAAAACGCCGTATCATCGCGATCAGTGTGTCGGTAATTGGCACACCTAAAATGAAAATGGGAATGATGAATGAGATAACGGTGACATTTTTAAAACCGAGCAGTGCCAGTACTCCAATCATATACCCTAAAAACAAGGCACCGGTATCGCCCATGAAAATTTTTGCCGGAAAAAAATTGTAGCGCAAAAATCCTGATGTACTGAAAAACAGAATAAATGCCATTGTCGCCACATACACATTTCCCATAATGACAGCCATCACGGCCAGTGTTAGCAGCGCTATTGAGGAAACGCCTGCAGCGAGTCCATCCAGTCCATCAATCAGGTTGATGGCATTCGTAACACCAACAATCCATAATATCGTAACAATCGAGCTGAAGAAACCAAACTCAATCTCGCCACCAAACGGCAGATTGATAAATTCCATCTGCAGACCGCCCCAATACACGACAAACAAGGCCACGGCAAGCTGTGTGATAAATTTAGTCTTTGCCGCCAAATTAAATATATCGTCAAAGAAGCCTAATCCCACAATGACAAAGGCACCTGTTAAAATTGCAACGTGGTAGTCACCTGCCGGTTGCAGGATTAAAACGCCTATTAGAAAACTCACGAAAATCGCGAGCCCGCCCAGCGTTGGAATCGGTGCAGTATGGACTTTTCGAAAATCGGGTTTATCTGTTGCTTTAACCCAACCCGCAAATTTTATCATAACTGGTGTGATTAAGAGTGACACCAGCATTGTTATAAAGGCTAATAAAAAGATTTTGGCCACTTAGCCCACCTCGTTTATTTTGTCTCTCTCATTAGACGTTCGTAACAGCAAAAATGTTTCGCTACGCTTTACATACAATTTACAAACATACGTTAACTATACCTTATAACCATTGTTGTTGGAAGACTTTTTCATTTATTTTCCGTATATCTTAATAATGCGTTAACTTATACGTAACATACCCGCTTACCTTCTCATTCATGCGTCACGTTCGTACAGTGTGCAGGATAATCTTTTGAAAGCCGTTTATGTCGACGCTATACTGTAATCAGACATAACAAATTGGAGTGAAAAACATGCCATTAAATTTTGCCCATCGGGGCTCACTGACCGAAGCGCCGGAAAACACACTCCCCGCGTTTCATAAAGCAATTGAACACGGGGCAAGAGCAATCGAATTGGACATACAATTATCCAAGGATAATCATTTAGTTGTCGCCCATGACCATAAATTCGCCCGGTTCAACAAAAAGTTTGACGGGCTAATAAACGATTATACGCTGGAAGAAATCCGGCAAATTGATGTTGGGTCTGCGTTTGGAAACGAGTATGCCGGCACAACGCTCCCGACACTGGATGAGGTGCTTGATATTTGCCCGCCTGAACTTTTTCTGAACATTGAAATCAAAAATATTCCGGTTATTTATGATGGCATTGAGCGGAGACTGCTTAATACGCTGAATGCGCACAACCGACTTGAAAATGTCATCATTTCGTCATTCGACCACGTCGCTTTGAAAAAAGTCCAGGACATGCATCCTGGGATCGATCTGGGGATGCTTTTTTATTACCGGATGCTTGAACCATGGATCTATGCTGCGAACAGCGGTCTAAACATAAGAAGCCTGCATCCGAATCACGTGTATGTTGATCAAACGTTTGTTCAAGAAAGCAAGCAGCAGGGCTATGAGGTTTATCCGTTTACTGTGAACGATACCAAGCGGTACGACGAGCTGCTCCAATACGGCGTTGACGGTGTGTTTTCGAATGAACCGGTGATTTTTAAAAAATAACGCCCTGCAAACACAGGACGCTAATTGTTACTAAGAGAGATGATAGTATTCCGGAAGATTTATATTGTCCCTTTTTGCGAGCTTAAGGTTATCTTCTTCATAATACTGATTGATCTCATCCTGCAAGGTTTTGGGTAATTCATACCGCTTGTAATGCAGCTTGAAACTTAAGTTATTTTTCAGGAGTGTTCTTGGCGATATGGTGACTTTTCGTTTTGGTTTACCGGTTAATATTTCAGCAAGTTTCCTGCTGTTTTTCCGCTTGAGTGTAATTGAAAACTGCGGGATTTTTCCCTTTGGGTTTTTCTTTGATTTAAACAGTTTATTAAGCAGGCGGGCAAGCTTTGCCTGAAGCACACCATAACTGCGATTCAACCTCACATTGTTATATTCCGGAATGTTTTCCACACCTATGTAATTTAATAGTCTTAACAAGTAGTTTTCTTGTTCTTTTTTAAAATTTTCATAGATGAAAACAAAATAGTTATCTCCAAAAAGCTGTTCAACAGTGGTCAAATAATCATTATATAAATAATGCCTTAGTTTGTTATTCTTCCTGAGCTCTTCAAAATACGCCTCTTCTGTTTTAGTGCCGCCCTGATGCAGAAATTCCACATATAAGGATGTCATAATATCTACTTGCTTTCGGATGCCAATAATAAGGTGAACATCATAATGTTCTTGCGGAAAAAGCCGGTGCAAATCCTTTAAAATTGTATAGGCACTTTTGGATTTTTTCTGTGAGAAAGGGCTGCCCGTCCATCCCTCATAGGACACGAGAATCGGTCCGCTGTCTGACACCTTACTTTCAAGTCCGGATCTGATTCGTTTGATATCATTATCGCTTAATTTTTTTAACCGCACTTCGGTCAACAGTTTTTTGGCATCTGCCTTTTTTATTAAATTAACTTCACTTAATTGGGGAAATACCTTCCATTGCAGAAACGTTGTCGCTGTTTTATGAAACCCGACATGCAAATAAACGATTCGTTTCAAAAAAACGCTCCTTCACATCAATTTGTTTCCCTCTTATCTTCATAATAGTAACTTGGCAGGTTTATCCCTTCCCGCTGCGCAAGTTTCTCATTATCTTCATTAAAGTAACGGTTGATTTTTTTCTGCAGGTTTTCTGACATATGATATCGTTTGTAGTGCAATTTGAAACTTAACTTGTTTTGCAGCAATGTCCGCGGAGACAGCGTGATCGTTTTTTTCTTTTTGTCCAACAGTTTTTCAGCCATTTTTTTACTATAATTTCGTTTTAGTTTGATTTTTATTTCAGGTATCTTTCCATCAGGGTTCTTCTGGGTCTTGAATAATGTGTTCAGTTTTCTTGCCATTTTCGCCTGAAAAACGCCATAACTGCGATTTACTTGCTGATTGCTGTATTCAGGAACTTTTTTAACCCCGAGATAGTTTAATAGCTCCAATAGATAGTTATCTTTTCCTTTTTTAAAATTCTCATAAATGAAGATAAAATAGTTTTTGCCAAACAGTTTCTCTACAGCATCCAGGTAATCATTGTACAAGTAGTTGGTAAATTTATTATTGCGTTCAAGTTCGTCGATGTAGTCTGCTTCGGTCTTATTTCCCCCTTGGTGAAGGAACTCAATATACAAGGATGTCATCAGGTCCACCTGCTTCCGGATACCGATAATCAGGTGAACATCATAGTGTTCCTCCGGGAAAATTCGTCTCAAATCTTGCAAAATACTGTAAGCGCTCTTTGATTTTTTCTGGGAGAACGGGCTCCCGCTCCAACCCTCATAGGAAATTAACGTCGGTTTTTTGTCAGAGCCTTTCTTGTCAAACGCGTTTCGGATTCTTAGAACGTCGTCCTCATCTAATTTACGCAACCGTACTTCATTCAATAAATCCTTTGCATGGGTCTTTCGAATAAGTTTTACTTTTTTCAGCTTCGGAAAGATACTCCATTGCAAAAATGTAGTTGCTGTTTTATGGTAGCCTATGTGCAAATAAATCGTCTTTTTCACAACTTGTCACCCTCGTTTATGTAATTAAAATTAACGCTATCTTATGGACTGCTGAAGCCGATTGCCGAATCTCACCTATCAGGCTCCGGTTAACCGCTTTCAATATGAATGGCTTTAAGAGTTGGAACAAAAAAGTAATCACTAAAAGAACTGCCAATAAGTGCGAATTAATTAGTGCTCAAAAAATATACGTCACTTCGTTCGTCTTTCCAAAGCTCTTTTAGTTATGTCCCAACCTCCTATGCTGGCGACTAGTCCCATTATACTATTTACTCTTCTCCTTTTAAACAAATGTTCACTTATTTTATCAACTTACACGCTTTCGCAGATAAATAATGAAGACCACCAGCAGAATGATTGCAATGCCCCCGGCAATGTACAGCATGGTATTGGCTTGCTCATCGTTTTCTGAAGCAATATTCGTTTTCTGTGCCGATTCATCTTTGGTAAAGTCAGTCAATGGAACAGCGTACACATTAGAATCCTGACTCCCTATAAAAAGTGTATCGTTTATAATAACCGGTCCTGAGGGCGCCAGTATACCATTCAGTTCTTTCTTCCCGATAACTTCACCGGTTTCAGTATCAAGTGCATACACCATTCCTTCTTTGTTTGAGAAATATACAATGCCATCCTGGGCTGCTGGCGGGGCTTTAATCACTTCATTTTCAAATTCCCAAAGCTTTTCACCTGATTCCAAATCATAAGCATAAAATGTTTGTGTTATTGGACTGCCGACCAAGACCTTATCGTCATAAATGATTGGTGCGCCCGATTTGTTATTTCTGACAAATGCACCGGTCCCCAGGCTTTCTTCCCAAAGTATCTCACCGGTTTCAGCATTTAGCGCATAAAGCCAGTGCTCCGGACTGTCAATGTCTCCCGTCACTGCTGTTGTCACGACTGTGTTATTGGCAACTGCCGGCGGAACATCATCCAGACCTGCAAACACATCAGGAAATTCCATCTGCCATTTAAATACATCTTTTTTCACGTCATAAGCATAAAATGTATATGGCAGAGGTCCGCTTCCACCCATATAAAGTGTTTCATCTGTTATGTTGGGGGAGGACATGCTGACGGTTGATCCAATTTCAGCTTTATGCAGTAATTCGCCTGTTTCAGGGTCAAGCTTATAAAGATGTTTGTCCCCGGTTGCAATATATAAAGCATCCTCATAATACGCCGGAGTTGGCATAACTTCTCCCTCAGTGGTAAAAGTCCACAGCTTTTCTCCTGTTTCGGCATCGAGTGCTATGACACCGTTTTCTCCTGTCCCCCGAATGCCATTACCTTGAAAAAAACGATTTCCAAAACCAACATATACTTGCCCGTCATTGTAAATCATTTCGGAATGAATCCAGTTCGGCGCTTGATTTTGCCATAACTTTTCACCGGTCAGCACGTTAAAAGCAAACAGGTCGCCTGTATTATGGTTGCCAACGAACAATTTATTTCCCGCGATTACCGGTGTCGCTCTAATTTGATCAGCTGTTTGATAAGTCTGGTTTTCAAGCGGAGGTCGTCCATTATCGAACACAGCATTCTTGTCACTATTCATCCGGTATTGATGCCATTCTTCAGGACCAAAGTCATCTGCAGCGTGGATAACAGGTCTTGTAAAGAGGCTCACTATAAGCATTGCTAATAATATTGAAGAGCATTTTTTAGTCATCTGCACAACCCTCTCACATTTCTTCCATCAATCAGTCCTGTAAATGGTTCTGATGGATCCACACGTATGCCCCATTCAGGAAACCATGGTACCATATATTCCCCCCGACTTTTTCTGTTTTATTCACCTTGAAAGGAGCATTTTCAAAGGTTGCCAAATCAGCAAAAACCAGGTTTTTCTTGCCACCCCATGGGCGCTCGAAGGCTTTCCCTGTTCCTTTTAATACAAATTCCTTCGAGTCATGATCAATCACGACATGGTTGCGAACGGCAACATCAGTTGCTTTGACCCAGCCAATCACCCCCTGCTGGGCACTGGGCTCATTGCTTAACAAATAATACAATTCATCGTTATAGAACAGCTGCTTTTTTACGTAATAAACACTGTTTTTATACTCATCTGTCTCAGATTCGAACGTGTGCTGGACAGGATCACTGTAAACATATGATTTGGCGCCCTTAAAATGGCATAAAAGGCTTGTGGGACTCTCTGTATAGCTGGATTCATTATTACCTTGTTCTTCAACATAATGGCCAAGGAGTTCATCTGTAGGTTCGCCTGCCAGCACTTTATCTTTATACAATCCCCGTTCTTTTTTTGACATCTTCTTCCATATGGTTAAAAACTGTTCATATTTTGGGATAATCTCCCCTGTTTCCCCAAAGTCTTTGACCTTTCCATACTCGAGCCAGAGGATTTTATGACAGAACTGTTTCATTTGAGCGGTTGAGTGGCTCACAAAAATGATTGTTTTTCCGCGTTCCTTGAATTCGTTCATTTTGTTGAAGCTTTTTTCAGCAAAGGCTTTATCTCCGACTGATAATGCTTCATCAATTACCAGGATTTCCGGATCGATGTTAACGGAGATAGCAAAACCGAGTCTTGATTTCATCCCGCTGGAATATGATTTAACCGGCTGGTCAATAAAACTTTCCAACTCAGCGAATTCGATGATATCCGGTTCAAGCTTCTTAATCTCGTCCCTGTTAAACCCCAGCATCAGACATTTCAGTTCAATATTGTCTCGGCCTGTTAAATCATTTTTTAAGCCGGATGCCACAGCAATAAGGGACGTTTGGCCGTTAACTGCCATATCCCCTGACGTTTCCGGCACAATCCCTGCAATAATATTCGACAGCGTCGATTTACCGGAACCATTAATGCCGATAAAGCCGATGACATCCCCTTTTTCAGCCTTAAAATCAACTCCGTTCAGTGCATAAAAATCATCACCATAGTTTTTCGGCGTGACAAGGTCCAGTATTCTCTCTCTCATGCCGTGGTATAATTTATATTTTTTCGTTATATTTTTCATTTCAATTGCATTTTGCATTCCCATCACATGCCTTTATAAATAATCAATAAAGTGCCGTCTGAATTTGATATGAATCTTTGCACCTATCAGGAATAAAACCGTGAC
The DNA here is from genome assembly GCF_900112705.1 of Lentibacillus persicus. Classification (GTDB taxonomy): domain Bacteria; phylum Bacillota; class Bacilli; order Bacillales; family Amphibacillaceae; genus Lentibacillus; species Lentibacillus persicus. Next base: position 131,159 of record NZ_FOMR01000008.1, on the reverse strand, counting down.
AACGCCCCAGAAGAAAAGTGTATACTCCCAGTGCGTTATGAAATACCAATCAACGCTGAACAAGGCATGCCTGTATCCTTGCAACAAGTAATATATCGGGTTTAATTGCATCAGATTCATCAATGTTTCAAAATCACTGAGCAACGTCAGCGGCCAAAGCACTCCGGATAAATATAGCATCATTCTGAGTGTTGACGTCAAAAACATGTGAACATCCCGGATCATCGTTGACAAAGTCGACGTGATGAGTGATACCGCAAAAAACAGGCAAAACGCCGCAAATATAAAATAAATCAGCTGCAAATAGTAAATACTCGCATGGTAGCCGACCAATTGAAAAATTACAATTGTAATACCGAGAAGCACTAAGTGAACGTAAAACCTTGAAAAAATCACATAGTTTGGGATAACACTTATTGGAAAGTTCATTTTCGATAACATTCGCAGTCTTGAATAAATCGATTTTGAACCTTGAATTGTTGACTGATAGAAGAATATCCAAAGGAAGAATGCTGCAATCAGCCAAGGAAAAAATGGCACAGTCTCCCCGCCGACTTCAACCGGTTCGCGTGACCTTAGCGTGCTGAAAACAAACCAGTAGATTGTTACCTGAATCGCAGGGCTGATAAGTTCCCACAGCATCCCCAGATAATTGTTGTTGTTTTGGCTTTTCAGCTCAAATAAAGATAGTCTTCTGACTAAATAAAAATAATGGATCTGTTCTTTTATAACCGTGATAGCTGATTTCATCGTTTTACCCTTTCACATCAGATGTTTAGCGCCATTAAATTATACAAGGTTCATTGTCAAATGACAATGTCCAAAAATAAAGCCTATACCTGACTGGTATAAGCTTAATTCCCGATAAAGACTTCTTCTGCCACCCGGCGGCTTGCATTGCCGTCTTCGAGATAACAGAACTTCTGGTAAAATGCTTCAGTCGTGCCATAGGGTTCATACCCTTCCCGGTCAATTGCTTTAATTTCGTTCAACAGAGCTTCGGTGGTTTTGACCAATGGGCCTGGCGCTTTATTTTCAAAGTCAAAATAAAAACCGCGCAAATTATCCCGATAATCATCGATATCATACACATAGAACAGCATCGGCCGCTTTAAGTTTGCGTAATCAAAAAAGACAGAGGAATAGTCGGTTATCAACATATCAGATATTAAATAAAGTTCCCGGATATCTTCATGAGCCGACACATCATAAACGAAATCGTCGTAGCCTGTTAAATCAAGGTTTTCAGCTACCAGGTAATGCAGCCTCAAGAGCAGGATATAATCCTCGCCGAGCCCTGCACGCATTTGGTCTAAATCCATTTCCAGATTGAATTTGTACTTGCCGCGGCTGTAGAATTGGTTATCACGCCATGTCGGTGCATATAACATCACTTTTTTGTGTTCCGGAAGGCCAATCTTCTGTTTAATCTGCCTTATCGTTTCTTCATTGTTTGAATTGATTAAAAAATCATTTCGCGGATAGCCCGATTCGACCATTTTTTTATCAAATTGAAATGCTCTGCGAAATATTTCCGTGGAATATGCGTTTGGCGAAACCAAGTAATCCCATTTACTGGACGCCTGTAAAAAATTCCGCTTATACTTCTCTGTATTTGTCCCCGGCATGTGAACTTCATCCATATCAGCTGCCAGTCTTTTCAATGGGGTGCCGTGCCACGTTTGCAAATAGGTCGTATGCCCCGGTTTTGGGATCCATAACGGCAAACGACTGTTGGACACCCAATACTCAGCGCGTGACATTTTAAGCAGCCATCTAATTGAAAACCTTCTGATATACGGGACATTTTTATTCTCAAAATACGCAAGATGCCGTCGATCGGCACTCCAGTACATGTCAAAGTCCGGATGATGCGTCTTCATATACTCGTAAATAGCCCTTGGACTGTCACTGTATTGCTTGCCAAGAAAGCTTTCAAACATAATTGTTTTCTTCCGCACCGGCAACTGACCAAGAATTTTAAATGCAACTTTATATAAATATTTTAGTTTTTCACCTCTGCGGACTTTCACCCAGGCTGATTTTAAATTTCCGATCACTTCATTTTTAAAATTATAATCAGATAGTTTAAATGACAAATAGTGAGAGGTCTTTGTCGGTTTGATTAAAACTTTTCTTTTAACATTTCTTCCAGGCATAACCTTTTTAATATAATGCTGAGGTTCTTTACGGACGCGAAGCCTGGGACTTCTGCGTATACCCGTTGTTCCATCAGTTGTCGTATAGTGCATTTCCAAATAGAATTTGAAAAACAACTGTTCACTTTCTTCTAAAAAACGAGAAAAATCAAACGTTCCGTTAAACCCGGTCCGTAGCATTTCATCATTTCCGTCATAGTTATCCGCTATGTCCTTCCGTGGCACACGTTCAACAGGTATCTCCACCTCTTCAGCCGACTCACCGACTGTCACAATCATCTTCAACTGATCAACTGTATAATCAGTCGTTTTATAAAGCGGTGGAAAGTTAAATAAGCCGCTGATGTGCAGCTGCGTTTCTTTCAATGTGAGCTTCTCAATTTTGGCATATAAAAAATAGTGATTTAACCGGAATGATAACTTTCCTTTATCAGTCGTATAGGGGTAAAACATTTTCTCTTCTTCAGGAAACAGAATCGTAAGAAATCGGTAGTCATCACGATCGGCTTTAATGCGACTTCGCTCAACATCGTTGCCTTTCCGGCGGTTAAGATACAGGTCCCAAATATCATGACGCATGAATGTTTGTTCATGATCTGAAAAGGGTACAAGCAATCGAATAACACTATAATCGTCAACTTTTTCGTTTATTGAATAATCTATATGTAGCGTTTGATCTGTGTCACGTTCTTCCAAAGTAAAATAATAATCGTCATAATCATCTAAAGCAGATGCTTTTAAAGGAAGCGTTATTTCATATGTACGGTCTGACAGTTGAATATGCTCAGCTTTGTTATGGCTTCGTGTAGACATGTTAAGAAAATACACCTTTCCTCAATAACAGTTGTAGTCAATATTATATATCTGTGTCGTTTGATTTTCAAACTGGAAATTAATATACTCTTTAAAGATATTTGGTATATACTAATTGCACACTTAAATTTATATCAGTCGTTAAACACAATTAAAAAGTGAGGAGCAGCCATGAAACCAACAATTTTTTTCCTGATTAACTCAATCAATCTTGACCGTGGCGGTCTGACACGAGCTTCATTGAAGCAGGCGTCTTTTTTTGCTGAAATGGGCTACAAAACCTATATGCTGACATTTAACTTCAATGCAAATTACCCGAAAATCCGTAAGAAACTATACGATATGGGCAAAGTTCATAAAAATGTTGTAATTCCGAATATGTATGAAGAACTTGAAGGGTACGACAAACCTCTGATTGCCAGACGACCGCCAAAGAAAGCTTCACTGACAGAACTTTCAGAAGGCTATACGCTGGAGAAGCGTTCTGACAGGAATGCGTACAGAGTGCATAAGAATGGTCAATACTACAAGTATATAGCTCTGAATAAAAACAACGTATTAAATTTCATTGATTATTACAATGAAAACCGTTACCGCATCAAACGCGAAACGTTTGATCTATGGGGAAATATGAAAAAGACGGCCTACATGGATTTCGCGACCAATAACGCTCGCCAGATTGTTTATTATGATTTGAACGGCCATGCCTACTTGTCACAATGGAATCATCCGGCAAAGAACACCGTTCAGCGGCTTTTTTTATTCGATAAAGATTCATCCGTTAAGGCAGCATATGTTAACGACGATATCTCACACAAAGTCGATTGGCTCCATCATACGATTGAACGCCTGGGCGGCAATAAATCGGTTGTCATATCTGATACCAGAAGCACTGATGAAGTTTTGCTCCAACTGAACCACCCAAAAGCGGCCAAAATTTGGCGAATGCACAGCAGTCACCTGGAAGTACCATTCACAGAGGATGCACCTATATCCGATAAGGTGGCCCCAGGACTTAACAATATTGAAAAGTTTGATTCAGCTGTATTTTTGACTGAAGAACAGAAAAGAGACGTTATTGATCGGTTTGGTGACACCGGCAATATAAACGTTATCCCACACTATCACGCCTCCCCGGGCACGAAGATGGATAAGATTAAATCCTTTTTCTCCCGGGATGAAAAAGACAAAAAATTGGCTGTCATCATAAGCAGATTGTCTTCGCTAAAGCGAATTGACCATTCCATTAAAGCTTTTAAAACGGTGGTTGAAAAAATGCCCGACGCAAAACTGGAAATTTGGGGGACAGGTGAAGAAGAAAAGAAATTGCAGCACTTAATTAACAAATCAGGGCTGAGTCACAATGTCATTTTAAAAGGTTACACACATGACCCTGACAAGATTTATCAAAGAGGTTTGTTCTCGTTAATGACTTCGAAAAAAGAAGGGTTCGCCCTATCTGTGCTGGAAAGCATGTATCACAAGACACCGGTCATCAGCTACAAAATCAAATACGGCCCGAGCGACATGATTGTTAATAATGACAACGGCTTTATTCTGGATCATGCAGATATTGAAGCATTGGCTGACAGAATGATATACATGTTTGAAAACCCTGAAGAAACAATCAAAATGGGCGAAAATGCCCGTCGCTATATCGACAAGCACTTTAACAAAACGGTCTATAAAGAAAAATGGATGGCTACCGTGGATGCAGCACTGAAAAGTAAGTTCGGAAAATAACCCCGGCTGCTAATCCGGCCTGGCACTGCAAAACCAACGGGGTAAAAGGAGCAGGTGAGACCTTGACGGTGTATCACCGAGCTCCTGGACTGTGCCAATATATATCGATCACGCACTTATACACCCGCTGGTTCAAGTTTTCACTTATCCCTTTTGTCCAGGTTGTGACGAAATATGGCATACCAGGACGAACTTTCTGTATTTGTGCTATTTTTACATTAAATTCTTGTTTATATTATACGAGATACATAGTATAATAAAAGATAGTGTATGAAGGATTTTGTGAATTGAATGTAAAGCTGACACAAAAAACATCTGCAGAAATACAATATCCATTCAATGGAGGTTTAATAAAAAATGAAAAAAGTTATCACGTATGGAACATTCGATTTGCTCCATGTCGGGCATATCAATATTTTGCGACGCGCCAAAGAGTATGGTGATTATCTGATCGTAGCAATTTCATCTGACGAATTCAACGCGATTAAACATAAAGAAGCCTATTATTCTTTTGAACAGCGAAAAGCAATTCTGGAAGCCATTCAATATGTGGACGAAGTGATTCCGGAGCATAACTGGGAACAAAAAGTTCAAGACGTTGAAAAGCATGAGGTCGATGTATTTGTGATGGGAGATGACTGGAAAGGCAAATTTGACTTCCTTAAAGACTATTGTGAAGTCGTTTATTTGCCGCGTACAGTAGGCATTTCAACCACTCAAATTAAAGAAGATCTGAACGGCAAGGCGAATAATGGTTAGAGAACTGGTCATTACACTGTATCTTTCTGTTTTTCGTGCGATCTTTATCATCTTTAAACAATTTCCCCAAAAGAAGAAAACAACATTTGTTGCTTCATTTGGGGAAAATATTTTGTACACTGTACACGAGCTCGAAAAACAGACAAACGATCAGGTTGTTATTCTTAAAACCTCCCAATGCAAAACCGACTTTGGTTCTGAACATTTAACATTAAACTTTGAAACTAGCAGTCTTACTGATTGGATACGTTCAGTCTATCATTTGGCAACCAGCGAAAAAGTTTTTATAGACAATTACTTTGGCTTTCTGGCAGCAGCTCCGTTCAAATCGAATGTCGCATGCATCCAGTTGTGGCATGCTGCAGGAGCAATTAAACAGTTTGGCTCAAAAGATCCTGCAATCGTCGGGCGCTCCAAACGGGCACACGAGCGGTTTAACGAGGTATATCAGCAGTTTGATCATGTTGTGGTCGGTTCGGACCAGATGGCATCTATCTTTCGTGACAGTTTTAATTTGCCCGAGGACAGGATGCTGCGAACGGGCGTTCCCCGAACGGACTTTTTCTTTGATGAAACAGCCAGAAAAAAAGCTGAACAAACACTGGCAGAGAACTATCCGGTGATTAACGAGAAGAAAGTCATATTGTACGCGCCAACCTATCGTGATAATCAACTGAATTCAGCTGACCTGGCATTGGAAATGGATAAAATGTATCAGAAATTGAAAGATAAATATGTCCTATTCCTGCGGCTTCATCCCGCTGTGAATGCCGATTTTCAGAATAAGTATCCTGGTTTTGTTATTAATGTTTCTAGCTATCCTTATTTAAATCATTTATTAACTGTCACGGATTTGTTAATAACCGATTACTCATCGATCCCTTTTGAATTCGCTTTATTGAATAAACCAATGGTTTTCTTCGCTTATGACCTGGACCGATATACGATGGATAAAGGGTTTTGGACCAGTTATGAAGACCTTGTTCCCGGTCCCGTTGCTGAAACCACCCGAGATCTGGTCTCTATCATTGAAACCGAATCATTTGATATGAGTCGCGTTCGCAGATTTGCGCATGAATGGAATAAATATTCACAAGGAAAATCAAGCGAGCGATTAATCAAAGCGATTTATACCGAAGACGAACAAACAGAATTTAACAAAGAGTTTGTTAACAGCTGACCCGGACGTGTAAACGCCCGGGCCAGCTTTTTTCATATGTTTTAGTATTTTCCGTTGTTCCTGATCGACGTCAAGATACGTTCATTATTCTTATTATCAATATGTTTAAAAATTGATCTTTTCTTCCGTTTGAGTGCCTCGCTCTCATTAAACCCGTTTTCAATGGCTTGTTCAATTGAATCAACCAGCGTTTTTTTATCAGTACATATTTCCCCCAGGAAGGTCTTATCGGCAGGCCGCAGCAAACCGTGCTTAAAAAACCGGCTAAAATCAAAATGATAAAAGAGAACAGGTTTTGCCATGTAATTAAAATCAAACGACACCGAAGAATAATCCGTTATCAGCAGTTTACTTCTGATTAAAAGGTCCTGAACATCCTCTTCACCAAATTTGATAATATTAATATAATCCGAAGGCGTATCCTCAAAATAACGGATATATGGCTGCATGCGGTAATGAACATAAAAGTCCAGTTTCACTTGATGTTTTTCCAATAAACCATTGAGCCTGCTGTCATGCAGAAGCGCTTTGTATTTTTGGAAGTATTCTGAGTCAGTAAATGTCTCGTCTTTAATCCAGTCCCGCCAGGTCGGAATCAACAAAATCGACCTTTGTTCATTCCGCTGTTCCATTAACCGGTCAAAGCGTGATAGTCCGGTGATTGTCACTTCATTCGTCTCGTATCCCATTTTTTTCGTAACGAGATTAAATTCCGGTTTTGAACTGACACAAAACAACGAGAACGGGTAGCGGTAATAGTGTTTGTAATAGTCAACTTTCTTCCTTCCAAGTACGCCATGCTGCAGAAACACACGTTCACTTTTTTGGTAATTGGGCCAGTCCACTGCTTTTGTAGGCAATATATACTCCAGGTCGTGAGAGCCGATAAATATGTCCGCTGCTGCTGCCAGCCTAAAATGTTTCCATGAGCCAAAGGTCACAACATTCCCAAGCCCCTTTAAGTTTTTTTTGTCCGGCGAGTCAGCGCTTATTACATAATAAGCTTTAATTTCAGGATGGTTTTCCCGGCAGTATTTAAAAAAATGATAACCTGTGTCTTGTGCTGTATCAGGTCTTTCGCCGATCAGCCATATATCTTTGGCGTCCTTCAAGGGATGTGTTTTCCGGTATGACATATACTTCAATTTGCCAAGGGAATAAGTGTACGTTTCCAGTTTTAAATATCCTGCAGGTGTAAAAAGCAGAAAAGCTCTTATACCACTTAAGCGGTGCTTGAGCGAATCTGTCGCCAGCGGCTCATCTACGATGTATTCATACTCTTTGCATACGAGCCTTTGTTCATATGTTTGATTATGATAAATGAGACAAATCGAAAAGTCATAAATCCCTGTTGGATTCTCCTGCATTGAAAATATTTGATTCAGAGGAATTCTTGCGTCAAACCCGGCAGATCGATAGTCGGGTTCAATCTCCAATTCGTTAAGCATTTCATTGTCAATCGGAAACAAAAGCTCCTCATTTGTTTGCCTCTTCTTGACTTTTATATACCGCTTCAATTTATTGGGATCGTCAAACGTCATTAAATCAAAATATGCATACCCTTTAAAATGAATGTGGTGATTCTCAATGCTATACGACACGACGTTTCGTTTCATCGTTAATGTCACAAGGTTTATCGAAAGATTTCCATTAATGGTTGAATAAAGATAAGTCTGATAGACCTCATCTCCATATAATTCAACACATGTTTGTTTTTCCAGGTTCGGCTCGTTTTCCAAATGCACACGGAATAAGTAATATGTACCGGACAATTCAGCTTTTAAATAAATATCCCATCTCATCGGTTCCAGCTTTTCCGGCAGGATGTCACGATAATTGAAAGTCAAAACAGTGGTGTCTTCCGGGTTAAGCTGCAATGGGGCTTCATACGTCTTATGACCGCCTCGCTGCTGAATAAGGAGTTTGGTGTCAGACGCAGAACCAAGTAAATCACTATCAGCAGTCCTGCCAATTAATTGGATTGTTTCGGCTGCACTAACACTGCTTCTCAGGAGATTAAAACCGATGATCGGCATATAAATGGTTGAGGAAAGCGAATCTTTTTCCGTTATGTAGCACACGAGCTCATGTGACATATTCTCACTATTAAATAACGCTTTTCTATCCCAGTCAAAAATACATTTATCGTCAATTTTTAATCGATATTTATGTTCGTTTTGATAGAGCAAGTAATAATCCCATGTACCATTTGAAAAATCGAAATCATTGAAATTAATCGTTGCCTCCCAACAGTCTTTACTTAGCCATGTTATCGGAAACAAGAAATAGGTATGGGACTTTCTTTTTTTGACCATTAATTGAATGGTATTATCAATAAGTTCATCTGATTTGATTGTCCCCTGCACGGTTAATAAACCATTTTTGCTCATTTCTACAGATTGAACAACATGTATGACAGGTGCTTCAGGATTAACCACGCAATGCCCTCCTCTTCTACAACGTTCCTCCCACTATAATTAAGTTAACTATATCAAATAGCGTATTGTATCGTCACGCTTAAATCGTTATATTTACATATTGTTAATGATTTAGGCTCTTTTTGTAAACTAGTTTATTTGTTAACCTTCGCAATTTCCATAAAATGCGACAAAGTGCTTGTTGATTTCCGTTCCAGGCATTCGCTTTCCGCAGCGGTGGCATAGCACTTACTGAAGAATTTTCACTGGTTCGCAGTTTACATCGAATACGGAGAAGATAACAGATTTATGCGAAAAAGAGACATGATTTATTTCGCTTCGGCTGCAAAGGATTTTTAAAAACAACAATTCAATCGATTAACTTATCGCAAGCAATGCATACTATAATTAATACGAACTTTTTTCGATTCGGAGGTCAGACAGGTGCGAAAAGTTATCACATATGGTACGTTCGACATCCTTCATACCGGGCATATTAACTTACTGCGGCGTGCTAAAGCATTCGGTGATTATTTAGTCGTTGCGATTTCGTCGGATTCGTTTAATGCCTTAAAAGGGAAGCAGGCATATTATTCGTTTGAACAGCGCAAAACGATTCTTGAAGCGGTCCGTTACGTTGATGAAGTCATCCCTGAACATGTTTGGGAACAGAAACAGGATGACATTAAAAAGCATCAAATTGATGTGCTCGTTATGGGAGATGACTGGGAAGGCAAGTTTGATGATCTGAAAGCGTATTGTGAGGTCATTTATTTGCCGCGAACGATTGGAATTTCGACAACTAAAATTAAAACGGACTTGAACAAGCCGAGCCATGATTAGAGAAATGGTGATTGCTGTTTATTTGTTGGCCTTTCGAATGGTCTTTGCTTTTTTTAAATGGTTCCCTAAAACGAATAAAACAACGTTTGTCGCTTCATTCGGTCATAATGTGTTATACACCGTGAGGGCTTTGGAAAACATGACGGATCAGCGCGTGATTATTTTAAAAACACACAAGTGCTGCATGGCGTTTGATGACAGCCCGCGCCGCCGTGTCATTCGGTTTAAATTCCCGCACGTGTTGCACTGGCTGCGCGCGATTTACCATTTAGCCACATGCAAAAATGTCTTTGTTGACAATTATTACGGCTTTCTTGCCGTAACTCATTTCAGGACAAACGTGTCTTGCATTCAATTATGGCATGCAGCAGGCGCCATTAAAACGTTCGGATTAAAAGACAAAACAATCAAGCATCGCCATCCACTTGCGTTAAGGCGCTTTAAAAAGGTTTATAACCGATTTGATTATGTTGTGACGGGCTCTGAAAAAATGGCGTCTATTTTTGAGGAAGCTTTCGGTTTATCGGGGGAACACATTTTAAAGACAGGTGTACCACGAACGGATTTCTTTTTCGATACAGAAGATCAGTTCAGAAAAAAATCAGCGTTGACCGGGCAGTTTCCTGGTATAGGCCACAGAAAGATAATACTCTATGCCCCGACATACCGGGATGGCGCGTTGGATGATTCAGATCTCAGGCTTGATATCGCTAAAATGTATACTGAACTGCACCGTGATTATGTTTTATTTTTAAGTCTTCACCCGAAAATGCGTGTGCAGACGGCGTATGCCTATCACGATTTTGTCTATGATATATCCGGTTTGGAAAACATTAACCACATGCTCTTCATGACAGATATTTTAATTTCGGATTATTCATCGGTGCCGTTTGAGTTTGCCCTTTGCTGTAAACCAATGGTGTTCTTCGCATATGACTTGGAGGAATACAGTGAATCGAAAGGCTTTTGGACCAATTATGAGGAACTTGTTCCCGGACCTGTGGTGAAAGACACTGAATCACTCATCGACGTGTTGAAAGCGGGGCGTTTTAACATTGAAGAGATCGGGACTTTTAATCATGAATGGAATTACACTTCAACGGGACGCTCAAGCGAAAAACTAATCCAAACGTTATACCATCCGAACGACACATCTACACCTCATCGATAAAGTTCTCGATTAATTGATGAATTTGTCCCTGGCCGGATTGAAACGGACTCGGCTGAAACGCATCAGCTTGTCTGAGAAGTGTTTCAAGACTGGTCGTTTCATCAAGGCTTAATAGGTGTCCCTGTCTATTGAGTGCTGAGGCAATCTGCAGCTGATGATCATCATTGTGTTCACCGTATTCGGCGCGTCTGGGACAGGCGATCACGCATTTTTCTTTTTTCAGGCCTTTGATAATTGACCCTGTACCGGCGTGCGTAATAATTAACCGTGCCTGTTCATACAACAGCTCCATTTCGTCAAAACTGACAAATTGTTTGAGAATCAGATGTTGGCTTTCGTAAGGTGTATGCCCATGCTGCACGACAACATCGTCGGTAATAATGTTCGATTGCTTTAAACGCTCAACTTCATTCAATAACCGGGTAAACGGCAGTTCATGGGTTCCTAACACAACGAGTATCAATAGATCGGCCCCCCGTATATGGCATTTGGATAAACGCGTTTCATCGATTCCCACTGCACGATAAATAAATCTGCAATCGGATAAACCAATCTGCCCGATAACGTCGGACTGTCCGTTTTAGCGAAACTTTCAATGAATATGATCTTTTTGCGGAAAAATTTCGCAATATAACACATCGGGACTGCTGTATGAGCGCCGGTTGTGATAACAATATCGGGTCGAAGCCGTACAAAAATACAAAACGTTTTAATCATGTTATAGGAAAACTTAAATATGTAGCGGAACAAATAGTTTCGAGCGCCGTAAACAAGCATGGAAACAGGATGTTTTTCTTTAAGATCCAATGTGACAGCACATTTTTCGGTAACAATATGATATGGATAATGTTTAAACAAGGGTTCCAGCTCCAATAGCTGAGCTAAATGCCCACCGACTGATGATATAAGAAGCAGTTTTTTTTGCTGCATCATCTCAGCACTCCTATTTCTGATGGTATAGGTCGATCAACTCTCCAACCATTTTCGCTTCATGGTAGCTTTGAGCTTTTCGCTCGCCATTACTGATCAGCTCGTTCTGCAGCGTTTGATTGGTCAGTACGCTTTCAATTCCCTGCATCAGGGATTGTATGCTCCCCGGTTCGACGAGCACCCCGGCGCCGTCTCGCAGCAAATAACTTAAGCCACCGACGTCACTTCCAACAACAGGTGTATGGCACGCCATCGCTTCCAATGCAACCAGTCCGAACCCCTCCATATGCGACGGAAGGACAAAAACGTCGGCGGCAGACAGCCATTCTGCCAAAGTCTGCTGATTTTGAGGCGGATGGCAGTGAATGTATTCCGATTGAGAGATATCTGTTTTAATTTGCTGTGAAAACGACGGTTCCTTTTCCGGACCAACCAAATGAAGTTCCAGGTCAGGATGCTTTTTTTTCAGATGATGACAGGCGCTAATCAGTTCAGCGATCCCTTTTGCCCGAATTAAGTTTCCTGCATACAAAACAACTAAGGCAGAAGGATTAAGACCGATGCGTTTTCTGGCATCGTTGACCGGCTTGAAAACGTCGCGATCAACCCCCATATTTAGCACCGTGATTTTAGTCTTATCTGTATTAAATCGGTTAATCATGTCATCTTTAAGTTTTTCACCGACAGCAATAATCGCATCAGCACCTGAAAGAACTTGTTTGGTCTGTCTGAAAAAAAAATTTCCTTTAGCGGGCATCTTGTCGAGATCACCACCATGAGCAGTTATAATGACACGGCTGCGAAACATTTTTTTGAACAAGAGTGCCAGTTTTCCGCTTGGATACACATAATGGGCATGGACAATGTCATAGCTCTTGCCCTTTAGCAACAACAGGAAAACGACTTGCGCAACCAACAAAGTGTATTTCAAAAACAGCGCAAGCAACGTTGCTCCCGGATTTTTGACAGCTGCAACTTCGACTGAATATCCACGTTCGCGGAGAGCTTCAACCTGGTTTTTTACAAAAATGCCAAAACTGGGATGCTTATCGCTGGGATACATCGTACTGATTACTAATATCTTCTCCATCCTCCCCGCTCCTTTATACGTTACTTTGCCAAGAACCTTCTCGGCCGGCCAATGTATGCAAATAACCGATAAGAACCGCCAAATAAATGCTTACAGCAGGTGATGACAGAACGTGTCCGGCGACAAAGGCACTGCCCATACCTAAACAAACGGCCGCTCCTGTGAATATTATAGGAGCGGTTATGTCGCTAAAACGGTATTTGAATAGCGAAGACAAAATCCTAAAACCGATGCAAAGCAATGGTAAGAACAAAAGAACAAAACCAATCAAACCGAAATTAAAATACCAATCCAGGAAGTCCATCTCGATTAATTTCGGGTGAATCGTGTAATTCCCGCCAAAGCCCATACCAAGCAGTTTTTGCGAAAGGGGAGCTTTACTGTATTGCGCGGTCATGTCATATAAAAAATCACTTCGACCGCTTAATATGTTTCGCCTTGCTGTTCCCTTTTCACTTTGACTGACATCTGTTTCTTGTTTCACAACGTTTGTGCCGAATGTCAAACCAAGATTATTTCCAATTGGCGTCGCCGGGGTCATGAGCAGCGATGCTGTCAGTAATACCAATAGAATAATGATATTGAGCCAATTTTTCAGATTATAAATTGTTTTTATGCTGTAAAATGTCAGGGCTATTCCCAAAACGATGATGACTGAACCAAAACTCACCTTCGTGCCCACAGTCAGCATCGCCCAAATCACGAGAATGGAAACGGGCAATAACAGTATTTTAGATCGCGTGGATTTAACCTTAAGTATGTACAATAGCATAATGCTGAATCCCATCCCCAAAATGACACTCAGCTCATTAGCGGAAAAAAACCAGCCGGAATGGCCTTCTTTAGCAAGCGCACCGTAACTTCGATGGCCGCTGTTCGTCATATTTGCTGCCAACATCACAAACGATATAACCAGCAAATTAATAAAAACGATTACCTGCAGCACTTTTTGCCAATTTTTCTGTTTTGAAAATGACTTTATAACAAACACATAAACAATCAGCATGACAATAAAATAAACGGTTTTTAACACATACGTCAGTTCAATCGATATACTGAAAGGCGCTTTAACCATGTGATTATTCAAGATATGGCAAATCATAAAGGCTCCAAGTACGATCAGGTAGGTGATCGATAACTTCTTCCATTTTCCATCAGGCAAACACAATAAATAGCCAGCAGCCACGCCGATTGCCAATCCCCGTAAAATCGTCGAAACCGGGACATTCACGTAAGCCAGTATATCCAGAGCCGGCTGCGCGAGAATAAAAAAAATAAAGGCTTTTTCCACGTAATTCATAAACATACGATTTGTTTGACTCAAGGCCATGAAGCCGCCCCTTTCCCATTTTTCATCTTTTTCCTAGTATTTGACATTACCAGGAAAAATAAAACAAGAAAAAAGATGCCTTGTGAAAGGCACCTCTAGCTGATCGGAAATATTGCCGGACGGCCAATTGAGTAGTATTCCATTCCATTTTCTTTCATTATTTTTAAGGAAAAGCAGTTGCGGCCGTCAAAAATAATCGGCCGAGCCAAATGCTTTTTAAATAATTTAATTGGATAATCTATTATTTCCTTCCAATCAGTTATAATAATCGAACAATCAGCGCCTTTTAATGCCCCATCGATCGTTTCGTAATAGAAAACCTTATCAGACAATAGCGTTTTGGCCGTTTCTGTTGCAGCGGGATCAAACGCGTTTATGTTTGCGCCATTCTCAATAAGTTTTTGTATTAACGGAATGGAGGGAGCATTGCGCATGTCATCCGTGTTCGGTTTAAATGACAGACCCAATACAGCAATTGTTATTCCCTTAAGTCCTCGAAACCTTTTACTTACTTTTCCAGCTAATATGTCCATTTGTTTTTCATTGACACGCTGCACACACTCCAGAATCGACAGTGGCTGTTCCACTTTTCGCCCATATGCAATGATGGCGCTCAGGTCCTTAGGGAAACATGATCCGCCATATCCCGTGCCCGCTTTTAAAAAATGATTGCCAATCCGTTTATCCATGCCAACTCCTCGTGACACATCATCAATATTGGCGCCCGCACGCTCACAAAGATTGGCAACTTCATTAATGAAACTGATTTTTGCTGCCAAAAAAGCATTTGACGCGTACTTTATCATTTCGGCACTGCGCAAATCAGTTTTAATGATAGGGATATTAAATGGCTGGTAGACTTCCGCAACTGTTTCCACCGCCTCGGTATTTTCACCTCCGATTACAATACGGTCACCATGAAACGTGTCTTGAACAGCTGACCCCTGCCGCAAAAATTCAGGAACAGAAACAACACTCACAGCATTATTATTTACAGCATGTTGTTTAATATAGTCCTGGATACGCTCATTTGTTCCAATTGGCACTGTACTCTTCGTCACAACAATTACATCTGTGGATAAATGTTCTGCAATTGCTCTGCATGCTGAAAAAAGAGCACCTAAATCAGCTGAGCCGTCGTTTTTCTGAGGCGTGCCGACAGCCAGAAGTATCATCTGTTTATCAGCCAGACCCATGTCATAATCTGTTGTAAATTCGATTCGTTTTTGTTGCCGATTTTCCCTTAGCAGCTTATCCAAACCTTCTTCATAAATAGGAGAGTGCCCTTTTTGCAGCTGGTCAATTTTATTAGTATCAATATCAATGCACGTGACATAATGGCCCACCTGTGCTAAACACAAACCTGTTACCAGCCCGACATAGCCGGTGCCGATCACTGCTATATTCACATTTCACCCCACCTAACAAAAAATTGTTTTACTCTCGTTAATGTTTATGATGCGGGAGGTTGATTTAGTAATAGCCTTTAGTTTTCGTGTATTTATAAAATGTAAGGGGTAGATGAAGACCTGCGGAACGAAAAGAGACGCGGTGCTGCTCTGGTATCACCCGCTTATCACAAAAAATAAAACTGTGCAGCAGCCGACTTAAGACGTTGGCTTACACAGTTTTATAGAATAGGCTTCTTATTGGACGGGATGAGCAAGGGGGCATTCGCTTAATGCAAAGTCATCATGAGGCTGAATCTGGATTTGCAGCTTTATCATCTGAACGTTTGCTGGATGTTTTCTCATCTGCTGGTTTGCCTGAATTCGCCCCATCTTCACCGTTAGTTTCGCTATCCTCGCCTTTTGGATCTTCAGGAGGTTGAGCATTGTCTTTTGGATCTTCCGGTGTGTTGTTATCTTTCCCGGATGACGATTGCTCCTCCTCTGAATCGTTTGGTTCGTTGTCTTCCGCAGATTTATCGGTTGATTTTGCCGGATCCGTTGTTGATTTATTTGTTTCGTCATTGTCCGTTCGCGTGTTATCCGATGATGACGAACTGGCAGTCCTATCAGCTTGGCTATGCGATGTACTGGATGAAGAACTTCCGTTTGAATAGTCCGCAGAGGAATTTACAGAATTGGCTTCAGTTTCATAATCGGCACTGCTTTCTGATTGAGGGGCCTTTTCTTCATCGCTCAGTGTATTTGCTCGATGATTTTCCGCTGCTTCGTCTTCTCGATTTTCTTCCTCATTTTCTACTGTTGTTGCTTCTGCTTCTTTTTCAAATGGCAATATGTATTCTTTATGATTGCGCTCGGCATTGATGACAGGCTGGAGGCGTGCTGTTTCTGTCTCAACGCTAGTTACTTCTGCTTCCCCCGGCGCTTCGCTCACCACAGCCGGGCTTGATTTATGTAATGAAATAATTAATATAATGGCTATGATACCAAAAATATTGCCTACTATTATGATTTTCCTTATAGTTGGCCCGCCCATATGACACCTCCGAATACAAGATTGTCTTCATCATATATAATTTTTCATAAAATGTAAAATGCAAGGGAATTTTGTTGGAATGCCATAAAATTACGTTCGTTTTATGTTATATTTATTCTGGATAATGTTCACGTCTTTGAAGGAAGTGAAATATTTGATAAAAAAACTACTAATCTCTTTCAGTTTATTCACGCTTATTTTCGTTGCAGGAAGCAAGAGAGCAAACGCGCCAAAGCGAAACATACGAGTTGACAGCGTCCCCCTCTACAACCAGTACCCCGAACTTCCTACAGGATGCGAGGCGACGTCGCTTGCTATGCTGCTTAGCTGGGGGCTTGAGCGGCCTGTGAGCAAATTTGGGGTGGCCGATGCGCTCTCAAAGGGGCCAAAAGTGCATAAAACAGACAAGGGCTGGCGGGGCGCCCACCCGAATAAAGCGTTTGTCGGTGATCCGTATACTGATTCGGAGGACGGCAGTTACGGTGTGTTTGAAAAACCGATTCTTGATACGCTGGAGACATTCAGCCCGGAGACAGGCGTAAATCTGACCGGCAGGCCGTTTCACACGATTCTGGATACGGTTCGCTCGGGAATGCCGGTCCTTGTATGGACAACACTTGAGCAACGGGCTTCCTATTATGGGTTGTCTTGGTCGGATAACGAAGGCGATGTGATCGACTGGTATGAGAATGAACATGCTGTGGTGCTGGTTGGAATTGAGGATGATGCTGTCGTTGCACATGATCCGCATACAGGTCAGGCAGAACGTTATAACCGGGAGTTGTTTGAGCGAAATTGGCGTGCGATGGGGTGCAGGGCAGTGACACTCGAATTGAATAAAAATTTGAAAGCCAAGGCCCTTGGTGGACAGTGATCGTGTCCCTTTGACCCAACAAAAAATTTTGAGGAGTCGAATAATATGAAGCGATTTATTATCGGGGGAGTCATAGGCGTTATTGGGTTGGCCGTTGTGGTTTTTCTGATGAACACAACTGACAATCCTGCAACTGACGAGCAAAACACAAATGAGGAAGCAAGTCCTGATGAATATAAATATCCGCCCGAAAAGGCTCAAAACCTTCTGGACGAACAGGATGAATTGGAAGCTTCCATTTTAGAAGAAAGTAAAGGCAGCACGTTTGACGATCCTTATGTCAGCCATGATCCATATGACCGAAGCCCGTTGTCAGCGCTTGTTATTTTTGACACAGAAGAGCCGGCGAAAGTTTCGTTTACGGTTAAAGGCAAAACGGAAAAAGCCGATATTACAAAGACTGCCGATTCTTACAAAACACACCATGAACTGCCGGTTGTCGGGCTCTATCCTGATGAGGAAAACACCGTGTCGATAACAGCAGAAACAGAGAACGGTTATAAGATGGAAAATACCGTTACGGTTAATACAGAACCATTGCCTGACTATATACCAACGATTCGTATTAAAACGGCTCAAACTGAAAAAATGTCTATTGGCGACAGTGAATTGACGTTTGCGATTCCGAGTACGAAATTCGTCTACGGTTTTGATGTGAACGGGGATGTCCGGTGGTACGGCTCCGGGTATAACAGCCATGTGCTGCAGGAGCTGAACAATGGAAATCTCTTATATTTAGGCAAAGACGATAACAGCGGCAGTGCGTATAACCGTTTATTTGAAACAGACTATATCGGCAAGCTGTATAACGCCTTCAAAATCAGTGAGGCTGCCGCTCAAGCTGAAAGTGAGGAGCTGGAGTCGACGCTGATCCACCATGACGCTGAAGAACTGCCCTCAGGCAATTTGATCCTGACGGTTAATGACGGTGAAGGCGACTATATGGAAGATATTATGGTTGAAATGGACCGCGAAACGGGTGAAGTTGTTAAAGAAATCGACCTGAAAGACATTTTTCCGGCTGAAGCATACGAAGAGCATGACAGCACGGAACCGAAAGATGGTCTCGTTGACTGGTTCCACCAAAATTCAGTGACCTATGATGAAAGCGACAACAGCATTACCATTTCCGGCCGCAATAGTGACACTGTGATGAAAATTGATTATGAGACGGAAGAAGTTAAGTGGGTTCTGGCACACCCTGAAGGCTGGTTTGACGAAATGGAAGATGATCGTTTGAAAGGTGTCGGGGATAATTTCAAATACCCTGCCGGTCAGCATGATGCCCGAATTTTGCCGGACTTCGATGACAACCCTGATACACTTGATCTGCTAATCTATGACAATAACATTGTGGTCACACGCGGTAATGAGGAACTGTCGAAAGAATACAGCGCTGCCAGCCATTACCGTATTAATGAAAAAACGAAAGAAGCCGAGATGATTTGGAGTTTCGGTGAAGAACTCGGCGAAGATTACTTTACAGCTATTGTCGGCGGCTCCCGTTATCAGGAAAACACCGGAAACATCCTGATCAATTTCGGCCACGTTGATGATGGCAATCAAAGCAATATCGTCGAAGTCACACGCCATGACAACCCCGAAATTGTATTTGAAGCAGAGCTGACAGACTTCCCAACAGGCGCATGGGTTTACAGAGCAAAACGAAACGCCCTCTACACCAACACATGGGAAGACCAGTTCACGTTGAGTGACCAATAGTTGAATGGGACAAATGGGGGTCTGACCCCTACAAATGGGGTCAGACCCCCTTGTCCCATTCCTAATTCCGGTTTTTGGCTTCGATTTTTTTGTTGCCGAGTATCAGGTAGTTGAGTTCTTCTTTTGGTATGTCTTTTAATTCTTTCCGGTTCATTGAATAGAATATGACACCGAGAATAATCCAGATGACAAGTGCGATGAACGACTCCATGCCTAGAGCTGCGGGTGATCCCGGAATTAAAAGCAGGCCCAGGAACGTGACACTCGCGAGCATTCCCAGCGCGGCAAGGATCTTTTTGCCCGGTGCCACAACGTGTTTTTTTGGATTGAATGATTTATCTTTGGACCGCTTAAATAACGTAAACGCGGTGTAACACGTATAAAAATAAGCAATCGTCACACCGACCGATGACATATCAACAACCCATGTCAGCGCCTGGCGCCCGAACCAAGGTGCGAGCATCGTCACAAGAACTGTAAAGATAATCCCGACATATGGTGTTTCGTATTTCGGATGCAATTTGGAAAATGCTGCCGGAATAATTTTGGCCCGCGACATGGCGAACAAAAGACGGCTTGATGAAATCGTGAATCCGTTGAGGCCGGTGAAAATCCCCATTGTCAGCGCCGTTACCAGTATCACAACACCCATATTGCCGAGTGTGCCCTGAATTGCTTCTGCGGTGCCCCATGTCTCTTCCTGAGCAACAGCTACCTGCCATGGCCCCGTCATGGATGTGGCAATAATCATCATGCTATATAAAAGCGCGGCAAAGAAAATCGCCAATATGATCAGTGTGAAAGCTTTTCTCGAGGAAAAGTGAAATTCTTCTGCGGCTTGCGGGACATTATCAAACCCGACAAATGCCCACGGCGCAATCGCCACAATTGAAATGACAGCAGCAAATGCGGTCGTATCCGCCGGGAATAGCGGATCGATAGTAGTAAGTCCTGTCCCTGGCTGTGCCCCCACCATGAATGTAATCGCCACGACGCCAATTATCATAATCGAGCAGAATATAAACTGCATACGTCCGGAAAAACTCGATCCTCTTACATTAAAATAGCCAAAAGCGCCAAGCAGGACAGACGCAATAATTACTTCAGTAAAATAAACATCCCATCCTGCAATCGAATACATATACATGTTTTCGAGAATGGAAGGGAATACAAATTTAACCATTAATGCAAATGCGGATGCGTTCAACGCCACGATACATAAGTAACCGAGCGTCAGGAACCAGCCGCTGATAAATGCGTGTGTACGTCCAAGACTTATGTACGAATAAGCGAATTCCCCGCCTGATACAGGAAAACTTTTAATCAGGAAACCATAGCTCACGGCAATCAGCATCATCAACAGCGCGCCGATGCCGAAGCCCAGAATAACGCCGAGCGGACCTGCCGTTGACATCCAGCTCGTCGGCTGCACAAATGCTCCCCAGCCAATCGATGAGCCCAGTGCAATCGCCCAGACCCAATGCGGCTTTAATGAACGTTTCAATGTTTTACGTCGTTCCATACTTCGTCTCCTTTAGTGTCCTCTTTATTAAGATACCCTTCTTTTGTATCAAAATTCGAATTCTGACGCAAAGTTCATTTGGGTGGGAAAACCGGTATTATCCAATATGAATAGGAAATAAATAGTCTTTATTTGATCGTCAATTCAAATCTCAGCCCTTTTTGCATGTATTTCAGTCGAGATCATATAAAAAAAGGTATTCGACCGTCGCCGAATACCAACATCTTAAAAATTATTTTTTGGATAAACAAATGGTGCACCTCTGCTTTGAATAGCTGCCGCCCCATATTTTTTAATATGCTGAAGTCTTCCATAAAATAAATATGATGCAACAAACACAAGCGGTGTAAACATAATATTCCAAATGAGTGTATCTTGCACACTCACTATATCTATTCGGGTAATCACGACTTCAATTGTTTCCATAATAAATACATGTGATACATAAATACCTACTGCGCGGGACCCAATCTGTGACAACCGGGTGCCTTTTCCGATTGAATTATGCTTCATGATGAACATAAACAATATGCTGATTAATGGAATTGTCGTCAAATAGTATTCACCAGTGTTGCCACCGAATAGTTTAATGGTTACGTATCCTTCAAGTAATTGCATCAGAGTAAGCATCACAAACAATACAACGTAATGAAGATCCGGAATATCATTTGCTGCATGTTTTAAACGATCACTGTAACGGGCAAACAACCCGCCTAGACCCGTGTAAAACCCCCCAAAAAACAAAGCATCCCTTGTACTGAATGGCAGATCCAACACAAATGAATACGATTGACCGGTGAGACCATATATATTTAGGCCCAAGCCGATTACAACAAGCACGCGAACAAGTCTGGCTTTTGAGAAAATGAAAAGCGCTATGACGGACCATATTAATGCAAGCAAAAACCACAAATGGTACTGACTATGCCCCGCTCCATAGTAAAAGGTTTCCAACGACAAAAAACTTTCGATATAATCATGGTACATAGCCAAAAGTGCTGTCCGGCTTTTTTCCGTTTCGATAAAGTTTATGACAAGATCAAAACAAAAATAAAATGCAAACCAAGCCGCCCATAGCTTAATCAATTTTATAATATACTTATTGGCATAACGCCACTGTGCCTTAACCCCATGGAGCGTAAGCAACTTCTGATAAAACAAAAATCCGGATGCTGCAAAGAAAAATGGAACAGCAAAACGCGCAGCTGTGTCGATAATAAAATCAATTGTTGCACCATCAACGACGGTGCCCTGCACATCCTTTAGAGTCCCTGTATGAATACAGACGACAGCAAAAATAGCAAAAAATTTTACGAAATCAATACTATAATTGCGTTCCATTGCACTGTACACTCCCTGTTACGATCATTCACAACTTACTAAAAATCATTCGAAAGCGCGTCTCTGGTACAGGGTGTGATACAGTTTACATTCCAATAACAAAAAAGCCACTGTCTGTAATGTGGCTTTCGTCAGTTAGATCCCTTTTTCATTATGTAATTTTTGTTGCAGTTCCTTCAAATAATTCATCAGCGGCTCACGCAGGTCTTCCCGCGACAGCGCAATTTCAATCGTGGTCTGGATAAAGCCGAGCTGCTCCCCGACATCATAGCGTCTGCCGTCAATTTCTAGTGCGAATACCTCTTGAGTTTTGTTCAATTCATGAATCGCATCGGTCAATTGGATTTCCCCGCCGGCGCCGATTTTTTGCTGATCAAGGAAATCAAATATTTCAGGCGTTAGAATATACCGGCCAATGATGGCCATGTCGGATGGCGCTTCACCATGTGGCGGTTTTTCAACAAAATTCCTCACCTGATGGAGATTTCCGAATTTTCCCTGCGGTTCAATAATCCCGTAACGATGGGTTTCATCCTCTGGCACTTTATGAACACCGATAATCGAGCTCTGGGCTTTTTCATACTCACTGATCATTTGACTTAAACCCGGCTCATCACTTTGAATAATATCATCACCCAACAGAACGGCGAATGGCTCATTGCCAATGAATTTACGCGCGCACCAGACGGCGTGCCCAAGTCCTTTTGGTTCTTTTTGCCGGATATAATGGATATCAACATTGGCTGATTTTCTAATCCGTTCAAGCAGGTCAAATTTTTCCTTTTTCATCAGGTTATCTTCCAATTCAAGCGAGTGATCGAAATGATCTTCAATCGACCGCTTGCCCTTGCCGGTGACGATAATAATATCTTCAATGCCTGACTTGATCGCTTCTTCGACAATATACTCAATCGTTGGCTTGTCAACGATCGGCAGCATTTCTTTCGGCATTGCCTTTGTTGCCGGCAGAAACCGTGTGCCGAGCCCTGCTGCCGGTATAATCGCTTTTTTGATTTGCTGCATGTGACTACCTCCATTCAAGTTTTATTGTAGCTCAATTTGTGTAATCGTGCATTGAGCAACTAACAAAACGAATTGACGATCTTAATTCGACACGATTTATTTTTAATATTACCCGGGAAATATTTTGTCGGAAATTAGCGCATTAAAATTTTCCTTAAAGTTAATCTATTACATGTCGCTGTCCCTTTTTCGAAAGGCTTTTCCCAACTTATCAATGACAGGTTTTTTTCCGCCCAAAATCAACCCGCCAAATTCAGCGAATATATGCAGAAGGACGAGAACGAAAAATGTCACGATAAGCGCAGTTGTTAAATTGGCATAGGAAAACAGTATCGCCATGCCGCCAAACAGTGCACTAAAGGCATAAATAATCAGGACGGTTTTCCGATGGCTGAATCCTGCCCTGATCAGCTGATAATGAATATGCTTATTATCCGGCATCATGATTGGTTCTTTATTGTACGCACGCCGCACCACCGTATAAAGTGTGTCAAAAATGGGAATCGCGAGAACAATCACCGGAATGATGAAGCTGAACAGAGCAATATTTTTAAACAATCCGACGATGGAGACCACCGCAATCATGTAACCGAGAAAATTCGAGCCTGTATCACCCATATAAATTTTAGCCGGGTAAAAGTTATGATATAAAAAGCCTAAATTGGCACCAATTAAAACGACACACAAATAGGCTGCCAGCACACGATAATCAACGATCGCCATAATAAACATACTCGAAAGCGCAATCGTTGTAACACCGGTCGCCAGTCCATCCAATCCATCAATCAAATTTATCGCATTTGTGATACCCACAATCCATAACACCGTAATGAGCACACTCATAAACCCTAGATCAACCACTCCGATTAAAGGCAGCGTAATCCGTTCGATGATCAATCCGGACGAAATAAGAAATGATGCTGCGATCAGCTGACCGGTCAGTTTGACGACAGGCTTGATGCCAAAGCGATCGTCCAATGCACCGGTTATAACAATCACAATCGCGCCCATAATAATTTCCGGTAAGTGCGAGTGGTGCGGCTGCAAATAAAGTCCGCCTAAAAAAACGCCGGAAAATATCGCGAGACCGCCCAGTCTTGGTGTGACATTTTTATGGATTTTGCGATAATTCGGCAGGTCAACCGCTTTTATTTTTACAGCCAGCTTTTTGACTGGAAACGTCAACAAGAAAGTTGATAACAGCGCAATGGAAAAAGCAATTGCCAGCTCGGTATAATTAAACATGATGGTTCTCCTTGGATTTTTGAATTGTCGAATGATAGCATTATCGCCTAAATTATAGCGGAGTTTGGGAGTGCAGGGCAAATTTATGCTCCGGACCACCTGTACTCACGTCAATCACCTGTTCGGTCATACCGGTTTTGGGCCGGTTTCAAAAATATCTTCACAATGTCCGATGCCGCTTGAGCGCCATCACGTTCAGTATAATAAATGCAGCCGAAAAACCGATTAATACGGCAATTTCCATAGTGACCGCATCCAAGTTATCCCCCCGTATCATGATTGCTTTCAAGGCATCAGCCCCATACGTGAGCGGCATGATTTTTCCGATTGCGTTAATCCATTCGACCGATTCAATCGGAAAAACACCAGAAAAGAAAACTTGCGGGACAATGACAACCGGGATGAACTGAATCATCTGGAATTCATTTTTAGCGTACGCCGACAGCAAGGTTCCCAGGCTAAGCGCGGTAACGGCAAGCAGAAGTGTTATGACGAGCAGCGACAGAAACGAACCTGCCATATAAATGTCCAGAACATAAATGGAAAATGCCGCGATAATAATCGATTGAATGATAATGAATAGGCCAAATCCAAGCAGATAGCCGGCAACTATTTCCCAGCGCCGCAATGGGGTTGCCATCATGCGCGCCAACGTACCTTGTGTCCGCTCACGCAAGAAAGAGACACCGCCGATAATAAAAACGAAAAAAAAGACAAAAAAGCCGATCAGCACTGAACCGGTATTATCAAACAAGTTTAGATCAGATGAACCATGGAGAAATGAAAGCTCGAAGGCCGGTGCATTTGGGTTGAGCTGCTTAACGGCACGGCTCATAACATTTTGGACAGCGGATGTGGCCGTCGGGTTGCTGCCTTCCATTCTCAACTCAGGCTGGCCGCTGTCGAATAACAGGTGGGCATCGGCATCCTGATTCTCGAGTGCTTCCTTGCCACGCCCGGCATCTGTCTTTAAAATTGTTGCTTCCTGTGCTTCCAGTGCTGCCTCCATTGGCTCAGGTGCATCCGTGACGGCGATGGTCGGAACATGATCCTCCATATCGAGGACAAGCCATAACAATGTCATGACAAGGAGCGGCGCAGCCATCATAAGGGCGATGCTTCGTTTATCCCGCAAAAATTGCCGGATGATCCGCTTAATGATTGCCTGTATGCGCATTTTCAGTACCTCCAAAATGCAAAAATGCCGCTTCAAGTGTCGCCGTTCCGCTTTTTGCTTTTAAATCCGCAGGGCTTCCCTCAGCGATAAAAGAACCGTCCCGCAAAAGCGCCAGATTATCACATTTTTCCGCTTCATCCATCACGTGCGTCGTCATGATAATCGTCGTGCCCGCTTGCTGCATTTTCCGGAACGCGTCCCAGATTGAAGCCCGCAGAACAGGGTCAATCCCAACCGTCGGTTCGTCCAGAATCAAAAGTTTCGGCTGATGAAGCAACGCAATCGCTAATGACAGGCGTCGTTTCATGCCGCCGGAAAAGGTTTCAAGCGTCTTGTCGAGCTCATCAGACAAGCTGACCAATTCCGCTGCTTCTGAAATGCGTTCTTTCTGCCGCTTTTTGGGAATTTGATACAATGAAGCAAAAAATTGAATGTTTTCTCTTGCGGTTAGTTCATTGTACAGTGCGTCAGATTGGGCCATGTAACCAATTTTTTGCATCAATTGAAATGACGGCATCAGCTCCCCGTCAATCCGGACTGTTCCGCTGTCGGGTGTCAGCAGGCCGATAATGATTTTAACGAGCGTTGTTTTGCCTGAACCTGATGGTCCGAGCAGGCCAAACAGCCGACCTTCCGGAATAGCAAGACTGATTTCGTTTAAAACAGTTTTCTTATGGTAACTGTGGTGAATATTGTCCAGATTGACAAGATTAGCCATAACGAACCCCTCCATTTGTGCGCGTGTTTATTCGTAATAGTAAAGAACGCTTTTATTTTGTAAAGGTAATATTTTTAAAAGCCGGTTCAACGCATAACGTTTATCAGGTAGTCCCTTTATTAATGAGGGTGTGACCGCGGAAGGCCGTATGGCAGTTCGGATACTTTTATCGGCTCTGCGCCTATTTTCCTTTCCAAACGTCCGGCGAAACCTTATAATATGGAAAGAAAGGTGGTGCAGCCAATGAATCGGGAGTCGATTGCCAGTATCTCGATGCTAGCCGGGAAGATTATGCTTGAGAGTGGTGCGGAAACGTATCGCGTCGAGGATACGATGGAACGGATTGCTTCATCTTACGGTTTGGAAAATGTGCAAAGCTATGCCACACCGACAGGGATTAATTTCTCGGCTGATTTTGCTGCCACTACCCATTTTATCCGTATTCAAAACAGAGCGACAGATTTGCAGAAGATTGATGAAGTCAACCGTGTTTCACGCAATATTACCGCCGGCAATGTGACAATTCAAGAAGCGTTTGAAAGCTTGCGTGCCATTGAAGCGTCTAAAATGACGTTCCCCTACTGGCTTCAGATTATCGCAGCGGGGCTTGTGAGCGGAAGCTTTTCCTTTATGTTCGGAGGTATATGGCCCGATTTTCTTCCGGCGCTTGTGTCCGGTGCTGCCGGGTATGCGATTATGATCCTCACATCGAAACTGATTGAGATTAGCTTTATCGCCCATTTTGTAGCTTCATTTTTTATCGGTTTATTTGCCATCCTTTTTATCGAATACGGTTTTGGCATTCATTTGGACATGGTTATTATCGGAGCGGTGATGCCGCTCGTGCCAGGGCTGCACATCACCAATGCGGTGCGTGACTTGCTTGCCGGACATCTCGTTGCAGGCGTCTCCAAAGGTGCCGAGTCCGTTTTAACAGCCTTTGCCATCGGGGCTGGCGTAGCGGTCGTTATTTCCCTTTAACGCTTACGCGGGGTCAGACCCCCCTTAACGAAAGGAGATCATGATATGCTGACTGCTCAGCTTGTTACAAGTTTCATTGCTGCCGCCGGGTTCGGCATTATTTTCAACGCACCCAGAAGAGCGCTCATTCAATGCGGCATTGTCGGCATGGCCGGCTGGGTTTTATATTATACACTGGCAGAAACCGGCATGGATGTTGTCCCGGCAACCATATTCGGTGCTATTTTAGCCGGGGTTCTAAGCCAATTTTGCGCCAAACTATTTAAAATGCCGGTCATCGTCATCAGCGTCTCCGGCATTATACCGCTCGTCCCGGGAGGCGTTGCCTACAATGCAATGCGGCATTTTGTGGAAAATGATTATTACACAGCTGTGCAACTGTCCGCAAAAGTGATGTTGCTCGCAGGAGCGATTGCGCTTGGCTTAATGTTTTCAGAGGTGGCAAACCAGCTGATGAAAAAATTAAGCCGGAAAGATGTGGCGTCTTAAGGCCGGGTTACTGTTTGTTGGTCGCAGCGTCGAGCAATAAGACAATCGCGGTAATGATGTGCATAATCATACCGACAACCGGAATCACCCCGATGAACGATGTGACCATACCAAGGATACTGCCTGAAATGTTCCCTTTTTCATTGCGCGCTATAAATAACGTGATGGTGTGCAGGATAAACATGACGAGCAAAGCTCCCCAGCTCGTGCTCAAGATAAAGGAACCGCCGATGAGCGGAATACCCAGAAATGCCTCACTTCCGCCAGTAATCCATTTCATAATTCTGGAAAGCGACATAGATTGACCTCCATTCAACATTGCTTCTTTTATCATAGCATATATGTTTATGGCAATACTATTTTGAAAGGACGATTTTCTTTTTGGCGAGGTTGCTGGGGGTTTCAGGGGTTGCCGACAGGTGGTGGAATCACGCGATTTTGTGGGAGACTAACCGAAATCGGCCTGAGATCACGCGATACTCCAAGGGGACCAACCGATATCGGCCTAGGACCACGCGATATAACAGGAAGAGCAACCGGAACTAACCCGGGACCACGCCATATTCATGGGAGAACCACCGATATCCACGCTCATCACGCGAACTCGTCCCACTATTATGCGAACGGGAACTTCAACCGGCCCCCCTGCTCCTCCTTGTCTTCTTATGTTTCTTTAACCCAATGCTTATTTTTTTGCAAATAAACGAGACCACTGTTTTTTAAAATTCTTGTGGCTGTGCTGGGTGAAGGGAGTCCCAAAAACCAGATACATTCTCTATTCGAGATGGAACCATTCAACAAGACGAAATCGGCAAGGGCTTTTAAATGTGCACGGTTACTTTTAAACCGGCATTGGTGGCACTGCCATCCGCCATGAAGCCGTTCCATCCCGCGCGCACCACAATTTGTGCAAAAGACACCCGGAAGCAAGTCGCGCGGCGTGATGCCGTATTTCGTCATAATATCCATATCAAATTCACCACTTGCATGCAGCAGTTTTTTTCCAATTTGGTAGTCTTGTAATCTGGGGAAGCCTTCCTCGGCTAGTTCTTTGTCTTTTTTGATGATCATTTTTGGGATACGGGCAGCGTGGGCAACAACTTCTGCGATAGACCCGCGATCACCCTCAACTTTAATAATAGTCGCCGGTTCGGCAATAGCTACCAAGTAGAAAACCGGTACATTGAAGAGGTTATGGCGCCGAAGCCAACTTTGGAGGTGTAACTGCTGATTTTCAACCTGCGTTATGGGATATTCGAACCCTGATTCAACTTGCCCATCATCGCGAATCAGCTGACGAAGTACAGAATCAAATATAATGGTGCCCAAATAATTTTTCGATTCAATGATGAAAATAGCGCGGGTGGCAATGACAATGAAGTCGATTTGAAAGTTTTTACCATTATTGTGGAGATAAACATCGTTGAGGATGGTATGCTCACTGGCTAGTACATCTATGTGATAGGCAACTTTGATCTCACCCGAGTAGCCCCTTCCCAGTCGACGGGCTTCTTCTTTCATCTCAGCGAGTTTGGGGAAATTAGGAGTGAGACGCGGTATAGTGGCGTCGTGTTTCTGGAGCGGCAGAGGTTTGAAAAGTGGTTTAATTTTCATGGAAAACTCCTTTATTTAATTTTTAATAATAATCTAACTATAGCATAAGGGACAATTTTCGGCTATTGCCGAAAATATCTTTTTTAAGGATTACGATATTATAGAGGGGGAGGCCAACCGATTTCAGCCCGTGATCACGCGATCTTCACGGGAGATCAATCGATATCAACCGAGATCACGCGATTTTTTGGAAAGGCCAACCGATCTCCGCCCAAGACCACGCTAAATCTCTAGGAGACCAACCGATATCTGCCCAGGACCACACGATATTCACTAGAGATCAACCGATATCCTCCCAGGACCACGCGATCCCCACGCTCATCACGCGACCTCGCCCCCATACTACGCGAACGTGCACTTCCGCCGGGTGTGCCACACCACGCTCGCGTGCTTAGCCTCTATCAACAACCCCCGAACGCCAAAAAGCTCCCTGCCGCTGCAGGGAGCTTACCTTTCGACCGCACGATTTATGCTTTTTTGCCGCGGCGTGTAATTTTGGCTGTTAAATCGTCAAACAGTGTATAGACGACTGGGATTAAGACCAGTGTAAAGATACTCGAGACTGTCAGACCAAAGATGATGGTGACTGCCAGCGGCTGCTGCATTTCAGCACCTTCACCAAGAGCCAGACCCAATGGCACCATGGCGAGAATCGTTGTCAATGTCGTCATCAATATCGGGCGGAGACGACTGGCGCCTGCCTCGAGAATTGCTTCGTAACGGCCTTTTCCGTATTCTTCACGCCGCAGAATATTAATATAGTCAACCAGCACGATTGAGTTGTTAACGACAATCCCGACCAGCATAATAATACCAATAAACGCCGGGATACTGAGCGGCAAGCCCGTCACCAACAATCCGAGCAAAACACCCACAACTGTAGCAGGCAATGAAAACATAATAATCAGCGGGAACAGGAAGTTTTCAAATTGGACTGCCATCACGGCGTAGACCAAAAAGATTGAAAACACAAGCGCTATTGAGAGATCTCTGAATGAGCTGGCCATATCTTCTGCCTGACCGCCGATTTCATAATTATATTCTTCAGGCATCGCCATATTGTTCAACTTCTCTCTTATGTCACTTGTTATACTGCCTAAATCACGTCCGATGATTTCAGATGTAACATTAAGCTGCGGTTGCTGGTTTTCACGCTGCAAGGTAACAGGTCCTTCGACTTGGTCGAGCGTGGCAAGTGTTGTCAGCGGAACCGCCGCACCGCTCTCCGACTGAATTGTTACATTTTCCAAGTCATTGATCGTGCTGCGCTGTTCTTCGGGATACATTAACGTAATATCCATCTCGTCACCGTCTTCACGGTACTGGGCGGCAGTCTGTCCGGTGAACTGCAGCTGAATCTGACTTGTAATTTGCTGGTCTGTGAGTCCATACATTGCCGCTTTTTCTGAGTCCACCTCAATATGCATTTGCGGTGCACTGTCATCAGCTGACGTGGAAGCGTTATGCACGCCGTCTACCTCGCTGATCGTATCCACAACTTCCTGGGAAAGCTCACGCAGCACTTCATGCTCCGGACCGCTCAGACTAATTTGAACCGGGTCCCCCATACCGGCACCACTGTCTGTAGCTGTAACGGAGATCTCAGCTCCCGGAACCGAGGCCAGCTCATCGCTCATCGACTGCACGACATCATCTGTTGTCTGTGAGCGATCAGATGCCGGAACCAGCTGCATCATATAGGTCGCCTGGTTGCTGGAGCCACCCATACCAGGGGCACCACCGCCACCGCCGCCGACGTTCATGTAATTCGTTTCAATGACGTCTTCATACGACGACATTTTTTCGTTTACATTTTCCGCAACGCTTTGCGTATGTTCGAGTGAGCTTCCCGGCTGTGTTTCCACATTCACCTGCAGTTGTCCCTGATCAGATGACGGCATGAACGATGCGCCAATCATCGGGATAAGTGCAAGACTTCCTGCGATAATTAAAAGCGTGCCGAACACCGTTGACTTCCGGTGACCCAAAGCCCATTTGAGAACAGCCTGATAAACATTGTTGACACGGTCCAAGAGACGATTGAACCAATACCGCTTCCCGCTGTCCCGGGTCGCTTTTGCCAATAATTTGGATGAAAGCATTGGCACTAGGGTCACTGCTGCGACAAGCGATGCGATTAATGCAAATGATACCGTCAACGCAAGTGGCGTGAACATGTCTGATGCGATACCGTCAACGAACACCATCGGCAAGAAGACAACCAATGTCGTTGTCGTCGAAGCAATTACCGCCGGAGCCAACTCGGATGCCCCTTTAATGGCGGATTGCGTCAAGGAATAGCCACGCTGCCGGTATGAATAAATATGTTCAAGTATAACAATTGAACTGTCGACCATCATACCCAAACCTAGCGCAAGACCACCCAATGTCAGGACGTTCAACGTTTCCCCGGTAAAATACATCAATGTAAATGTTGAAATAATTGCGATTGGAATCGACAAGCCAATGACGATTGTCGCCCGCAGACTTTTCAGGAACAACAGCAAAATCAGAAAGGAGATAACGCCGCCGATCAGGATATTCTGAGCAACGGATTTAATCGACATGTTAATATACTCGGAAGTGTCGACAACAACATCCGTGCTCAAGCCTGACGGCAATTCACCTTCGATCTCTTCCATACTGTCATTTATATTGTTCGCCACTTCGACTGTATTGGCATCCGTCTGCTTCATAATCGATAAAACAACCGCCTGGTCACCGTTAACCAGCGTTTCACCTGATGAGTCTGTAAACGTGTCCTTAACGTTTGCCAGCTCATCAATATGTACCGTTTCCCCTGTCTGTGTCTGGACAAGGGTGTTTTCGATCGCTTCAACCGAGTCAAATCCACCGGTCACTCTGAGCTGCAAGTCCTGAGCGCCCTTTTCCACGACACCTGCCGATGAAGACTGACTTGAAGAATTCAACGCCTGCGTAATCGTCTGCGCATTAACGCCGTATTGCTGCAACTTTGCCTGATCAAGAATAAGCTGGATTTCCCGATTTTCAGCACCTTCCACCGTTACCGACGCTACACCGCCTTGACGTTCAAAAAACGGAACGACCTGATTATCGGCAACTTGTGTCAGCTTACTTGCCTCATCACCGGTCAGTCCAACCCACATGATTGGCATCTGGTTTGGATTGAACCGCAACACACTTGGATCCCCGGCATCTTCCGGGAGCATCCCTTTTACCTGGTCAATGCTTTCACGGACGTTAAGCAGTGCCTGGTCAAGATTTGTCCCGGTATCAAACATCATCATGACAAGCGATGACCCTGCCTGTGATTGGGATTGAACCGTTTGAATTCCTTCAACCGAGCTGACGGACGATTCAATCGGCCGGCTGATTAAATTCTCGACTTCCTCCGGTGCGGCGTCTTGATAAGAAGTTGCTACCACCGCAATCGGCAAGTCAATCTCAGGAAATAAGTCGACATTCAGATTACGCAGTGAAATCGTGCCGAGCGCAAGAATGGCCAGCACAATCATTATGACGCCAACAGGCCGTTTCACAGATGTTTTTATGAGTTTCAAGAGTTATCCTCCTCTTCGGCCACGGTGACGTTCATACCGTCTGATAACGTCAATAGACCATTCACGACAACCTGGTCACCTTCCTCGATATCACCTGTAACAGCCGTTTGGGCTGATTGTGACGCCTGAACGTTTATTGATTTCTGAACAGCTTGGTTATCCTCCACCACATAAACAATTGACTCGCCGCTTTCTGTGACGACGGCTTCAGTTGGAACAAGCAGTGTATCTTCCACACGATTCTCCGGTACATTCACTACGGCAACCATCCCGGAAACAATGGCATCATCCGTATTTTCGACTGTTGCTTCCACCGGATAAAGCCCTGTGTCATCAGGCATAGAGCCTACAGACGTGATTTCCGCCTCATATTCCTCATCATCTATAACAGCGGTATGGGTATCGCCCGTTGTAAATAAATTCAGCGCATCCGATGAAACCGTCAGATTAATCGTCATAGACGAAAAATCGGCAATGACCATCATCGGATCAGACTCACTTGCCATGGCGTTTTCCTCCACGTTTAAACTGGCAATCTCACCTGAAGCAGAAGCTGTAACCCGCTGGCTGCCTGCCGCAGTGCGGACAGTTGCTAAATGATCATCTTCTTCAACCGTATCGCCATTTTCGACTTCCAATTCGGTCACTTCCCCGGGTCCTGGTGCCATAACAGGTGTTGAACTGTCAGGTTGTGTGCGGCCATAGACCGATTTTTCGATGACAAGATTGTCTTGTGTCACTTCCCCCGTTTCGACCGCTGTTTCCTGTTCTTCTTGTTCGTCATCATTTTCTTCTTCCTGATTGCATGCAGCGAGCAAACTTATCAATAAAATTGCCGCTGTCATTATCAAAATTTTTCGCATGGCTGTAACTCCTCTTTTTTATGTATTAATTTTCTGCCCGGAAAGCGATGCATTCACAAATACGCTGCAGTCTATTCAAGCAGTTCCATCTGCAGAAGACGTGCGAGTTCCCGGCATTCCTCTTCAAATTCCGGCCTGCGCTGAAAATGGACGAGAAGACCCTGCATGACTGCCTTTTTTGGATCATCCTTTGCTATTTCACCGGACATGACTTCTATTAATGCATGCAGCTCGGCTTCCTTGTCTTCAGGCACACCCAATTCATCAATTTTATCTGTCATGGTATTTAATATGTCCTGTACCGGTGTCCTATTCGTATGGACAGCAGCAGGAATCTGATCCGATGTGACAAGCGGTGTTTCGCTTCGTTTGATGAGTCCGCTGACAACATCATCCAACCTTCGTACGATATAGGCGCCCAATTGGTTCCCATCAATCATAATTTCATCAATTATGATCCATTTAAAATACCCGTTCATCAAACCTTCGAGCTGGATGATGATATCCGGGTAATATGGTTCGGCTTTATTGCCGTATATGCTACTGACATTTTGATAGAGCCACCGAAAATTTTGTGCGTTCATTTTTTGTATGAGTTTATCAGTATCTTCATCAAATGAAATATTTTGGTTTAAATGCATTTTAATAAAATTTTTGTGCTCGTAAATATAAGCGGTCATGGTCTCAATCTGTTTGGCAAAACTTTCCTTCGGTGGCAGGCCTTCTTGCTGAACGGCTTCAACCCGCTTTGAGATTGCTTCATGGTAATAATCAAAAGCAGTTTTTGCAAAATCGTTTTTAGACTGAAAATGTAAATAGAAAGCACCTTTAGAAACGCCTGCACTCAAGGCAATCGCTTCGACAGAGGTGCTGTGATAACCTTTTTCAGCAAATAATTTCATCCCTGCTTCGATTAATTCTATTTTTTTTGCATTCATTTAAACACCTGGTTTCTTCAATGAGTCAGTTGGTTATACACGATACTAACCAGTCAGTCATTTTTACATTTTACAGGTGCCAACCGTGAAAAGCAAGTAAAATTATTTTTATGTAATGTAATAATCTTCAGTTAAGATTGTCCGGGAAAAAAGGGCTGCTGCCGAAGATAAACGAGCGGTTCAGCTTAGCTATAAGTGCGCCTGTCCGTTCTGATTGCTTATTTAAGGAGGTTTCAGATGTGCTGACATACATCCCGCTGCCATCTTGAAATGTCACATAAGTCCGGTTATCATGTTGTTCAAATTCTTTAATATGATAATATGACAGCCATACATTTTCTTTGCTTCTGGAAGCGTTTGTCGGCAGCATATAGACGCCTTTGTCAGGAACCACGGAGAGTGGGACTTTACTGTGTAATTTTAATATTTTTTGGGCTGATTTTCGCCGACCATCTAATGTGGATCCATATAAAAGACATGAGTGATCGATGATTTGTTCGGGGCTGTAAACAGATTCAATCTCTTTTCCTGATTCTAATATCCTCGAACGGAAATACGTCGAATCTTTTTTCATAATAGCTTTCGTTTTTCTGCTGATAATATAAACACCCGTTGAATTTTCTTTCATGTAACTTCCTCCTACATCGCCTTATTTTGTGGTTTTTTGTCAATTTTTAGATTTTTTCTGAGTCTATTTTACTATTTTTTCAAAAAATAATCCATATTTTTTATTATTTTTATTTTAAACTATGCCAATTTTTTGCCGATAAAGAAAGTAGTATGAAGAAGCACTCATTTTTTTGGGGGGGTTAAAATGGATGTTGCAGCGATGTCGGTTGCTATGTCACAGCAGCAAGTGCGTTCCGAGGCGAGTTTGTCAGTTATGAAGAATGTCAAAGAAGTGGCAGAACAACAAGGCTCGCAATTAGTCAAGATGCTGAACCAATCGCAAGGGGGCACACCACCGCATCCATCAATCGGAAACGCAATTGATGTAAAAGCCTGACAGAAGAAGCCCCTGCCTTGAAAATCGGCAGAGGCTTTTTTGTTCAGTTCATTTATGTGTCAATATTTGAAAAATCCCCTGTTAGTGGAGGGGATTTTAAGGTATGAACTTAGCCATTATTATTTTCGTCATCATCCATCATATCATTCTCATCTTCATTGACACCATTATTTTCGTCTTCGTTTGTGTTCGTATCACCTTGTCCTGAATCCGTTCCATCTTCGTTTGTGCCATTGCCGTCATTCTCAAGCTGCGGGTCGTCCTGGTTTTCACCATTCATATCCGGATTATCTTCTTCCTGATTTAGCGGCGCTTCATCTTCACCAGCCGGATCTTCCTGGTCATCCGTACCGCATGCTGCAACCAGTGACAATGCTAAAATGGATGCGCCAATCTTAAAAGGCCATTTACGTTGCATTTTGTTCCCTCCTTTGTTGTTTTTCGCCCTTAGGTTATCCATTTTATGAAATGAGATACTTATTTTTTTAAAAAATTCCTGGAGGGGAAATGCCCGCTGATTGAAGAAAGGGTAACGGACAGCAAAACGCGTGCCTGATTTGTAAAAATCCGGCAGGGTCCTGCTGTCCGTATTTGTTAAGAATGGCAAGGGAGACTATCTGACTGCAAATGTGATTTCGCCTTCACATACTACTTCACCGTCGATTGTTGCGACACCTTTACCTTTGCCGACCGGTCCTTTCACCCGGGTAATTTCAACTTCCAGCCACAGTTGATCTCCCGGCTTCACCTGCCGCTTAAATCGGAATTTATCAACACCGGCGAGGAAGCCAATTTTACCTTTGTTTTCTTCGATGCCAAGCACGCCCATCGCACCGGTCTGTGCCAGGGCTTCAATAATGAGAACACCGGGCATAACGGGGTGGTCCGGAAAATGCCCCTGGAAAAATGGCTCGTTTGCTGAAACGTTTTTTAATGCGACAACCCGTTTGCCTTCTTCCATTTCCAATACTTTATCCACGAGCAGAAACGGGTAGCGGTGCGGGATGGTTTCCTTTATTTGTTCGATATCCAATGTATCTCTCTCCTTTAGCGTATGTAAGCTGGTTTCATTATAACAGATAGGGAGGGTTAGTCAGAATATTTAAAACAACC
Organism: Lentibacillus persicus; assembly: GCF_900112705.1. Taxonomy (GTDB): domain Bacteria; phylum Bacillota; class Bacilli; order Bacillales; family Amphibacillaceae; genus Lentibacillus; species Lentibacillus persicus. The sequence continues at coordinate 94,111 of NZ_FOMR01000008.1, read as the reverse complement.
TTCGCAGTTAGCAGTTATTATAAACTGCGAACTAACTTTAATTTTGAATTGGTGCGTGTTCCGCCGCTTCGGAAATACACTCCGCTTTTCGCGGGCGGCTGGTGAGCCTTCTCGTGCTGGCGCACTAACGAAGTCTCACCTATGCCTTTGCTCCCGGAGAAGTCTCCGTGTATTTCCTTCGCTGAGGTTGTTTATTCAATACTCCCAACGAATATTCAGTGAGCATTTTTAAGCGCAGGCAATATGCGTAGACTCCAATGGGAACAGCACGTGTCCGAAGACACCCGCAAGAAAGGTTCAAAGGCTAAGGCCGCCACGTCCTGTGGCAACGCCTTTGTGACCAACATCGTGTTGGCCCGAGGCCGTGCCCATGGAAAGCGAAGTATATTGCCGGAGCGGTGTCAATGCTTACCGAAATTAAGAAGGAAGAATTTTCACTAGTTCGCAGTTTACATCTATTACGAAGCAGCTAACAATAATCCATACGAAAACAGCTTGGTCATCTAAACAAAAATGCCCGGCATCATTACCGGACAACGGATGTTTATATTGAACTTGTTCGGGCTTTTGATGTGGATGGTTCTTTCCTTTATTAAGATGCTGCGTTTTAAGCTAGAGCCTATCGCTCTTTCACCACAATATCAATAATATGCTGCCATGTTTCCCACTCGAGGGCTTCCATTGGGTTACCGTCGCCGATGACACCATAGCCAACGATTAACCCGGAGGCCAAAGCAATTGCTGAAAGAAGTAAAACAACAATAATCCTGAGCCAAATGGGGAAAATGCGTCTTCGCGGTTTTTTATTTTCCCGTTTTTCTCTTTTTTGTTGTTTCTTTTGCTCCTGACGGGTTGCCTTGTCTGGTGTTTCTTCCTGCTGCGGCCTCGCGTCTTTAGTTTCTGTTTGTTGACTGTTCTCCCGGGATGTTGTTTTTTCCTTTTCATCTGTAGGCATGGCTTGTTTCTCCTTACTTCCATTTGTTGCTGTTGCTCTTGGCTGTTGGTTTCATAAGCATACGATTGAAAAACGATTTAGCGCAACTGATTGACGAGTCCCATCATTTGATCGCCCATCGAAATTGTCCGTGCATTAAATTGATATGAACGCTGAGCATTGAGTAAATCAGTCATTTGGCTGCCGATATCTACATTGGATTGCTCCAGCGCACCGCTTCTCAAAATTTCTGAGTTCTGGCCGGCCGGCTGCATAATTTCCGCGAAATCAAACGCTAATTCGTCTAAGTCAGGCAAACGGAACGTATTATCGCCGCTTGCTTCAAGCAATTGCGGGCGGACAGCTTCGGTAACTGCCAAATTCCCGGCATTTTCATTTACATTACCACGCTGGACGGAAATTTGTCCATCAGGGTCAATCGTGATGGCATCAAAACCTTCTTCAATAATAATCGGGCCATTTTCACCCAAGACCGGGTGACCATCTTTCGTTGCAAGCATGACGTCTTCCCCACCGTTCAGCGGTGATAAATAAAATGAGCCATCACGTGTGTAGCGCGTTTCGGTAACGTCATTTTCGGTCACCTGGATTTGAAAAAGATGATTTTTTTCCAGCAGAGCAGCATCCAATGCGCGTTCAGTTTCCTGGAGTGACCCTGGCGTAAGGTCAATGTTGACTGAGCCAAGTTTTGCACCTGAACCGACCCTTACACCGTCTGGGGTTAAGCGGCCATCGGCATTTGCAGGGTCTGTCATATTATCAATTTGCTGAAATAATAATGATGCAAAATCAGCCTGCCGTGTTTTATAGCCTGTTGTCTGGCTGTTCGCCATGTTGTTGCTGATCAGATCCATTTTGCTTTGCAGCTGATTCATGGTAACGGCTGCCTGTATCATAGAACGTGACATACGACCCCTCCTAGCCTAAGCGGGCAATTTCACTGACTGCTTTGCCCATGCTTTCATCGTAAGCTTTCAGTACACGCTGATTCGTTTCAAACATACGGTACGATTCCATCATCTGAGTCATTGACTGTGCCGAATCCACATTGGACCCTTCCAGCGCACCCTGCTGGACTGAAAACGTTGCTTCAGCCGGCACTGCTCCGGCTTCTCCTGTGAACAACCCGTCCCCTTCTTTAGCCAGTTGGTTGCTGTTTGCAGCGTAAGCAACGCCCAGCGGGATATTTTCATCAGCTGTCTGCAGCACGCCATCTTCGGTCACGTTAAATTCCATACCACCTGTTTGCACCGGCGCGCCTGTGTCATCCAGAACATAATAACCTTCCGTATTCACAAGAAACCCAGCGCCATCGACAGTGAAATTACCGTTTCGGGTGTAACGTTCCTCCCCGTCTTCATTTTGGACAGTGAAGAAGAGATTTCCCGCTGCATCCGGAAGATTGCCGTTTATCAGCGCCAAATCAGTCGAAACACCTGTCTCACGCACATCTCCCTGGCTGTAATCGGGAAGATTTTCGTGCACATACACCCCTGTGTTCATCGGCCCGACCGGTTGGTTGTCGGGCAAATTCACGCCGCGGGATGTCGGCACATGCTGATTGCCCATCTGATACATCAGCATTTCAGGAAAAGCGCGCAAAGCAGGCTGATCTGCCTTATACCCCGGCGTCTGGGCGTTTGATATATTATTCGACAGCGCCTCCTGTTGCCGCTGCTGGGCGATCATTCCGCTGGCAGCTGTGTAAAACCCTCTCAACATTTATGTCAGCCTCCTCACATCAGGCAAATGGTCCATGTAGACTGCAAGGCCCGTGCCAAATTTGAATCAGACGATTTTTTTCCGTTCTACTTTATCGATGTTTTCCAGCATAATGCCGGTACCTTTAGCGACACTGTCCATCGGATCCTCTGCGATCAGGACAGGCACTTTTAATTCATCTGCGAGCAGTTCATCAATACCATGAATCAACGCACCACCTCCGGTCAGGATCACACCACGGTCAATGATATCAGCTGATAACTCAGGCGGCGTCTTCTCAAGCACTTGCTTAGCAGCCTGCACAATTACTGCAACCGGCTCCCGAAGTGCTTTTTCGATCTCCTCGGACCCAACGGTAATCGTGCGAGGTAAGCCGCTGACCATGTCACGGCCGCGAATATCCAGCTCTTCATGCCGCGAACCTTCCCGGACGGTCGCAACACTGATTTTAATTTCTTCAGCCGTCCGTTCACCAATCAGCATTTTGTACTCTTTTTTAATGTACTGAAGAATCTCAACGTCAAACTTGTCACCGGCCATTTTAACGGTCTCAGCCGTTACAATATTCCCCATCGACAAAACAGCAACATCCGTTGTCCCACCGCCGATATCGACGATCATATTCCCGCTCGGCTGGTAAATCTCCATACCGGCGCCAATCGCTGCCACTTTCGGCTCCTCTTCCAGGTAAACTTTTTTACCGCCGGACTTTTCCGCTGCCTCTTTAATGGCTTTTTGCTCAACTTTTGTAATATTGGTCGGGCAGCAAATCAGCATTTTCGGTTTTGTTAAGAAACCTTTCACATTAATTTTATCGATAAAATGCCGCAGCATCGCTTCAGTCACATCAAAGTCAGCAATCACACCATCTTTCAAAGGGCGGATCGCTTCAATATTGCCTGGAGTCCGTCCTACCATGCGGCGCGCTTCCTCGCCAACCTCAAGCACACGGCCGGTATTACGGTCCATCGCCACAACGGACGGTTCATTTAAAACAATTCCTTTTCCTTTCACGTGAATCAACACATTGGCTGTCCCAAGGTCAATCCCGATGTCCCTTGAAAACATTCATCTGATCCTCCCTGTCCTCAATCCGTATGTAAACATACTGCTACTAATATTATATTTTACCACAAAATTCAACATATAACTGCCAATTTCAAAAAAAGAACAGGAAAAATTCACGGCCTGAAGGGTGACTGAAGTAAACGCCTCCGTGGCTCCGGGGCCGGCACATGTTTCGCTGGGCCGGAACATATCTGCTCGCTCCGGAACATATTTGGCCGCTCCGGAACATATCTGCTCGCTCCGGCCCATATTGCGCCGTTCCGGAACATATTCGCCCGTTCCCGCCCATATTGCGCCGTTCCGGAACATATTTCGTCACTCCGGAACATTTTTGCTCATCCCGGAACATGCCCCTCCCGCTCAGGCACATTTTTTAGGACTCTATCAAATAATTTTATAAAACAGTTAACATTTTTTGCAGGAATTTCCCGGGAAATGTCGAATTATTATTTTAATGAACAACATTAAAAGGAGTGTTTACTTTTGTTTTCGACCACAATCAAGTACCGCGAAAAATCGCATGAGCTTTTGGCGTACGAAGCTCTGTTCAGGCGCATTTTAGAAAAGTACCGTTTACATGAAGCCATTGTATCAGAATACAAGAGGGTAAAGGCTGGCTATGATGGCGAGAAGAATGTTGACTACAAACTTTCCACCTATCCGGATAAAGATTTCTTCATTATTCAGGGCATTCGATTGAAAAATCCCCCCTTTCCTTTTCAGATCGATACCCTTATCCTCACTACAAAAGCCCTTTACATTCTCGAGATTAAAAACCAAAAAGGAACATTTGCATACGATTCAGAACAACAACAAATGACCCAAACAGTTGATGGTGAAGTGAGATCCTTCAAAGATCCGATTCTGCAGGCTGAAGCCCAAAAAGACCATTTGCGGGGCTGGCTGGCACGGCATGGGATTTTTAATATGCCGATCGAAACCCTTGTGGTTATCGCTTACCCCACGACAATAATTAAAAATGTGCGGGACGAACCCGACGTATATCAGAAAATTATCCACAATGAAAGCTTGCATGAGAACCTCGACAGACGCCACCGCTGTTATACACGGGATATCCTTTCCTTCACCCAATTGAAAAAAATATGTCAGACACTGCTCGATGAGGACATACCACTCCGAACAGATATATTAGCGCAACATGGTATAAGCGCACAGCATTTGATTAGAGGCATACCTTGCAGAAACTGTGGCCACTATCCGATGACACGCGTGTATAAAAATTGGAAGTGCGCAAAATGCTCTGCTGTCAGTAAAAATGCCCACGAACGTGTGATTCTTGATTATTTCCTCCTGCATAACCCAACGATCACAAATAAACAGTGCCGTGAGTTATTGCAGATCAATTCAAGAAAAACTGCCTATACCCTTCTGCGGTCTATGGCACTTAATACTTCTGGTAATAATAAAGGTACAATTTATTATTCACCTTCAGTAAAAAATTTCCCGCAAAACTCAGCTATACCAATTACATTCAACAATGCCTTTGCGAAACAAAAGTTAATTTAACCATCCCGATGTTCTTACATTATCACGGCGTGTGTTTAGCAGTTATGCAACAATCCCCGGTTTGCCGTTTGCTGCCGGGAATCATGGGGGCCAACCCGCTTGTGCGTGCGCCACAGGGTTTATTTGCGCTATTGGAAGTGATATTTTATCGCTCCGGAACATATTCCTACCATCCCGGAACATTTTTGCTCGTTCCGGAACATATCTGCTCGCTCCGGAACATATTCGCGCGCTCCGGAACATATTCGCGCGCTCCCGCCCATATTTCACCGCTCCGGAACATATCTGCTCATTCAGGAACATATCCCGCCGCTCCGGAGCATTTTCGCCCGTTCCCGCCCATATCTCGCCGTTCAAATCCAACTTGCAGACACGCAGAAAACCCGGCACATGCGGCCGGGTTTTCGATGTATACCTCCCTTTAAAATGAGGTTGGTTTGAGCTGTGTTCCACTTTTATCCGATGATACTACACACTGTAATGGACTCGATTCTTGTACAGACACCTCCCGTGATAAGCGTCGATCAATACGAGTGCACCACCTCCTTTAATGTTCGTCAGTCATGGAATTGGCTTTTTCTATCCTACTGGCTTAAAGGTGGGATCTTCTGTTTTTTTATCTTCTCTGTATTTATTTCGTGTTGCTTCGCCTCCGCGGAGATGGCGGATTGATTTGTGATAATTAAGTACGTCTTTAACCTGGTTATAGAGTTCGGGGTTTATTTCAGGCAATCGTTCTGTCAGGTCTTTGTGTACAGTACTTTTCGAAACACCGAATTCTTTCGCGATCAATCTGACAGTTTGCCTCGTCTCCACGACATATTTTCCTATCTTGATTGTCCTTTCCTTGATGTAATCGTGCACACCATTCGCCTCCCTAAGTTGGATATTTCCGAGGTGTGGTTTGAGACAAGGTGAGACAATTGTTGCTGTTCACTTATCTTCTGACATGCATCTCTGTGCAGCTCTGGGTGTATTTATATCAATGACTAAATAAAGCGAGACGCCTTTCACAATTAAAATTGTATGTATGGAACAAGGACTTGGATGACTGGAGGAAAAGCTACACAAGCTCTCACCTCAGACTTTTCTGAATGTTGGGTTTATAACAGTTTATTACTGTCGCTGGTGGATTATGAATAAAACCTGCTTCTTTGAAGAAAAGGACGAGAAGTATTTTCGAGAAGGGAGGCAGGAAGGAAAATAGGGCCCGGCTAATATTTCTCTTAAACGTTCACGCTCAATGCGCTCAAGCTTTAAAGTATCAATCCTCATCTTCTGCTTGTGTTTCAGCCTGAATAAGCGGTGCCTGAACGTCTTTTGCATTCACTGAATCAAATATCAGGATACCTGCGAACAGTGTTCCAGTAATACCCGTCAGAATTATAAGTTTTCTCATATAAATGACCCCTCTCCGCAATATAATTGTCAGCCGGCCCTATTACAACCTATCTGGGAGACAACAGCGTAATGCAGTTTTTTTATGCCACACTGATGGGTAGTATCTTTAATAGGCAAAAGATTCTGTAAATATAATTTCTTGACTACATCGTATCACATACATGAACAAATGCATAACCTTTTCAGACACATTTTCCAATTTAATAGCCACATTTTTAACACAAAAAAATAACCCTAGCTGCATCACTAGGGTTTTTGCGCTTAATTCTGCGCATTTATAATATAGAAAGGGGGAATCGTTTACTGCTCTTCATTCGATTGATCATTTGATGATTCGTCAGCTTCCGTTGTGCTGTCTTCCTCATCATCTGTTTCTGAGTCTTCAGAAGTCCCGTCTTCTTCCTGGTTGGATTCTGAATCCTCAGCAGCATCGTCTTCTTCTGTGGCTTCCTCGTCACTGCCTTCTTCAGATGCTTCAGATTCTGTGTTTTCGTGTTCACTTCCGTCAGATGCCTCATTCACACTTTCGGTTTCATCACTTTCAGTCCCAGCGGAATCCAGTTCACTTAATGGCTGGTTGAAAAAGTTTTCCGGATTCACATCTTCACCATCTTTCCTGATTTCAAAATGCAGATGGGTTCCGTTATCTTTTCCAAAAAGATTTTTCCCTGCGGCGCCAATGACATCACCCTGTGCTACCTCATCATCAGCAGAAACTCCCACATCTCCTAAACTGGCATAATGGGTTGTCACATCGTTCTCATGTGTCAGTGTCACGACATTGCCCAGCAGCGGATCTTCCTTCACTTCCGTAACTGTTCCACTCAATGATGCCAACACATCAAATGTTTCGCCATCAGCAGAAGCAATGTCGATGCCAGTACTTTGGTAGTAACGGTCGTTAAAGACGACAATGGCATTCTCCTGATCTTCCTGGTCTGCGTCGTAATCATAGTATTTAGTTACGATTTCTGCTTGATCCATGTTTTCGACAGGCCTTTGAACGACTTCCTGCTGTTCCATGACTGGCTGAGCATCTTCTTCATGTTCGATTGGGGCATAGTCTTCTGTGTATTCCTCTTCCTGGCTTTCATCAATCTGGCTGCCGAGGTTCTGGTACCATACCACCAATGACAAGAGAAGCGCAGCAATCGTCAAGTAAACTGCTGGAAAAAACCACTTCTTGCGGAATATGCGGCTCCACTTATTTTTTGGAGTGCCGTTGTTTTCCTCATTCATATCTCATCACCTCACCAACCATTCTGAGCAGAAAAAACAAAAACTATACATTTTATTATAAAATTTTCCAGGTTTTATGCATTTTTTCTGAATTTCCGGGAAAGTTAAGTGTTTGATCACGCTTTCCGGCGTATTTGGACCTTTTGCAGCAACAAAAAATGCCCGGGATTTCGTATCCACCCCGGGTCTGTTTCACTTATATAGTTAGATGCCAGCATACCGTGTTATTTGGCTACTAATGTTGGCGCGGTCTTAGTAACCGTGCTGATTTCAACATCCTGGTAGTAATGCTTTACAATTTCCTTATATGTTTTGCCTTCTTCGGCCATGCCATTCGCGCCGAATTGGCTCATGCCAATCCCATGGCCGTAGCCTTTGGTCGTGAAAATGAGATGATCACGCTTCTTTTCAATGGAAAAGTCACTCGATTTCAATCCCAGCGTCTCACGAATCTTCCTCCCTGAGAATGCTTTGTCGCCTATCTTCAATTCACCAACCCGATTCCCCTCGGTCCTGCTCACATCCATCGAAATAGCTTCACTGGCAGGTAAATCTGTTTCGAGCAGTTCCTCAACTTCACTTATCGTGAAAATCTTCTGATCCATGAACTTGGGTGTATTTGTATCCCACGGGCTTTCGACACTCCGCAGATAAGGGACCTTATTTTCCCAGTAATCCTCTGAGTTTTCGGTATAGCCATTGCTGGTGGAAAAATAGGCCGCTGTAATCGGATTATTCTTGTACGTTAAAATCTCGCCTTCTGTTGCTGCAACGGCTTTACGAATTTTAGCCATGTCTTCATCATATGTGCTCCCCATCGTTTTCTTTAATTCTTGCTCATTATGATAGACTTGATCACTTGTTGTATCTGTCACATCTGCCTCATCGTTATCACTTTGATGGAGCAGACGATTCACGATAAATGTTCTCGCTGCCAGTGCCTGGGCTTTTAATGCCTCCATTTCAAATTCGGAAGGCGTTTCAGAGGCAACCACCCGTGCGACATACGTTTCCAATGGAACACTTTCAACTTGCTCCGAGCTTGCACGCATGACTTCAACGGAAAATGGCGAGCTTCCCATGGAAATTTCTATATCCTCGGTACTATTTTCAGCGGTTGTTTCCTGTTCCTCAGAATCGGACATAAATGGTACGACAATTAATGTTGGTATGATTAAAATAACGGTCATAAGAATTGCCGGCAACAGAAAGGCTGGCGATTTCCAAACTGATTTGCTGCCGTTAATGTTAAACGGCTTCCTGTTTTTTTGCAGCAGCTGAATTGATTGGTTTTTGCGTTTTTTGTTCTTTTTTCGAAGCTGGGAAATAATATTACTTTTTTTCATGAACTGCCTCCTTGCTTTTAAATAGTTGGTGTCCTGTGATTCTGGTTAAATAGTACAGCCTCTAGTATCCCTATTATTAAATTTATACAGTTCATGAAAACAATAGAACACGGATTTTTCACTTTTAAGAAATGAATTGTAAAAGTTTTAGACAACAAAAAACAGACAGGAGCGTTGTGCACTTCTGTCTGCTTATTTAAACATGTTATTACGATTGTGACAATTCAGCTATGGCGCTGTCGTTCATATTAACAACGTCGGCAAATGGGTTAACTTGATCGCCGTCTTCGTTCACGCGCTCAATATCGGCGCCCAGACCCGCCAATTTCTCTGCAAAGTTGACGTAGCCGCGGTCAAGGTGTTTTAATTCAGTTACGCGGGTATAACCGTCAGCTGTCAATCCCGCCAAAATCAGTGCAGCGGCAGCGCGCAGGTCAGTTGCAGCTACTTCTGCACCCTGAAGGTCGGCAGGACCCTCTATAATGACACTGCGTCCTTCGATTTTCATTTTCGCATTCATACGCCGGAATTCTTCTACATGCATAAACCGATTTTCAAACACTGTTTCAGTAATGACGCTGGTGCCATAAGCATTCAGCATGAGCGCCATCATTTGCGACTGCATATCAGTCGGAAAGCCGGGATGCGGCAATGTCTTAATATCCGTTGCGAGCAGTTTATCCGGACCAATGACACGGAGGCCATCGCCTTCTTCCAGGATCGTCACGCCCATTTCCTCAAGTTTAGAAATCACTGAGCGCAGATGTTCACTTTCTGCATTTTCAACGAGAATATTGCCACCGGTTATAGCACCTGCAATTATAAAGGTGCCCGCTTCAACACGGTCAGGAATAATGCTGTGTTCAGTGCCGTACATTTTTTCCACGCCTTCAATCCGAATCGTTTCGGTTCCGGCTCCAACAACTTTTGCTCCCATTTTGTTCAGGAAGTTTGCCAAGTCAACGATTTCGGGCTCTTTAGCAGCATTCTCAATAATCGTTTTGCCTTCAGCTAATGACGCAGCCATCATAATATTTTCTGTTGCCCCAACACTAGGCATATCCAAATAAACTTTCGCACCATGCAAGCGACCGGGAGCATTCACCTCAACATATCCGTTGCCCACGTGTACATGCGCTCCCATAGCTTCAAAGCCTTTCAGGTGCAAATCGATTGGTCTGGATCCGATGGCACAGCCACCGGGCATAGCAACTTTGGCGTGTCCGTAACGTGCCAATAACGGGCCAAGCACCAACACTGACGCACGCATTTTTCGAACATATTCAAATGGAGCCTCTGTCGTTAATTGATTTGTTGCATCAACGCTGACTGTATTATCAGCAAAATGGACATCTGCATTCATATTTCGCAATACTTCATTGATTGTATACACATCAGCCAGCACGGGAACATCGGTAATAACGCTTTTCTTTTCGCTTGCCAGCATACTTGCAGTTATGACCGGCAGCACAGCATTTTTTGCGCCTTCTGCTCGTACGGAGCCTTCAAGCCGATTCCCGCCTTTCACGATGATTTTATCCATATTCTATTCCCCTTATAATCCAATTTCACTATATTAGTATTCATTAATAAGGATAGGTGTGCCTATCGTCAAACGCGCGCTTCCGTGTGCATGGTCCTGGACCACTATTTGCAAGTTCATAGGTTCTTCTGTCGAAATTGCTTGGTTCCATAGTGGTGTATACCCGTACACAATTTTTTTAACCGTAGAATTTTCATTGTTATCTGTCTGCGTTTTCGTTATCGACAGATTTAATCGTTGTTGCAGTTTGTCAAAAAAATAAGCACCTTCTATTTTAGCATCAATGTCTGTCATTAAACAAGCAAACTTTGTCGACTTTTTTGTGAAATATGTCGTTTGTATTGTATTAATTCGGTCAAGATAGGCAGCAGCCTTTCCTTTATTCCAATCTTCCCCCTCCAAAACTGCGATAAACTCCGATTTATGTCGAGGGTTCTTTGAAATGACAACATTAAAGCTTTCGGATAGGCTGGTGTCTTTTTGTACGCGCTCAAAGAAATATTTTACTGTGTTTTCGTCCTCAGCACTAGAGACCTTATAACTATTTTTTGCTTGCAGTTTTTCCAGAATACCGTCGATTTTATTTTTATTCATCGTTTCTTTTATTGTCACCTGCCACCCGTCAACGGCCAGGCTACTGTCATTAACAATCGACGCAAGGTCAGTCAATTCATCTGATTGTTGTGCATCCGCTGCAGTATGTATGGTCATTAATAAAAAAACACTTAATATAAAGCCTATTATTCTCATAAAAAAATCCCCCTTGACAACTATATTCATAGTATTAACAAAAGGGGGCTGTTCCATACGACAGCTTTCATTTTTCGTTTTTATATTCGAATTCGGCGCGAGTGTAAGCGCAATCCGGCACATGTTTGTGCGGTCCGAAACATAATCGCGATTTCCGGAACATATTCACGCACGCCCGCCCATGTTCGTTCATTCTTGCCAGCCTTGGTTTAAAAAAGATATATGAGATCCTGTGACCACTGAATAAAATCAAGGAAAAAGCGGCTGACGCCTGTGCCGATTAAGATGGTGATAAATATTATCAGAATCCGCGCTTCCGTTTCCCGTCCCTTTCTGATAAGAGGATCAATGTTGATCGTTGTAATGACCCGCCACGTAATATAGATAAATATTAAATGCGATATCATACTGATAATGGCGGTTAAGCCGATGGATGACAACATACTTCCACACCTTTATTTAAAATCAAAATTCAATTGTTACTTTGCCATGCTGGGCATCATTTGTCAAATTTGATATGAGACAGGCGGGCCTGGAATAATCGACACCGATTTTATTGCCCGGGGAATATCGACAATTATGTGACCAAATCCGCACAATGTTCACCCATGCAAAAAACGGGCAATGATCATCACAAAGGATGATAAGTGCCCGTTAATATCCAATTCGACTACACCTGTAATGCGCAAGTTCCAGCAACGCTGCCACGGAACAAGTTAACCTTTTGTTCCACCAGGGCAAAATACCTCGATTTATGGTTAACGCGCTATATCGAGTCGATTCATTGCTCGTTTAAGTGCTAATTCTGCTCTTCGGAAGTCTATGTCATCCTGTTTGGCCTGGAGACGCTGCTCAGCACGCTGTTTAGCTTCTTCTGCCCGCTGGACATCGATAGAAGCAGGATCTTCTGCAGCCTGGGCCAGTATTGTTACTTTATCCGGGCGTACCTCAAGAAACCCGCCACTTACAGCCAGTTGTCTGGTATCACTCTCAAGTTTCAGCCGTACTGAACTGATCGTTAATGGGGCGACCATTGGAATATGCCCTGGCAAAATACCGAGCTCTCCATTTTCAGCCTTACAGCTGACCATTTCAAAACCGTCTTCGAGTACCGGACCATCAGGAGTAACAACACTTACAGTCAGTGTGCTCAATGTAACCCCTCCTTGAGACAGGTAATGAACTGGGCAGGATATTCACAGCAATACAAGGCGTCTTGTTTGCTGTGAAATTGTCCAGTATTACGCGTCATCATTTTTATTCCATATCTTTTGCTTTTTCGACCACATCCTCAATACGGCCAACCAAACGGAAAGCGTCTTCCGGCAGATCGTCATGTTTGCCGTCGAGAATTTCTCTGAAACCTTTAACCGTTTCGCTTACTGGCACGTATGAGCCAGGCTGCCCGGTAAACTGTTCAGCGACGTGGAAGTTTTGTGACAGGAAGAACTGAATACGGCGTGCACGGGATACGGTCAGTTTGTCCTCGTCAGACAATTCGTCCATACCAAGAATCGCGATAATATCCTGCAGTTCTTTGTATTTTTGAAGCGTCTGCTGCACTTCACGCGCCACTTCGTAGTGATCTTCACCGACGACCTCAGGGTCAAGTGCCCGTGATGTAGATGCCAGCGGGTCAACCGCCGGATAAATACCTTGCTCGGACAGTCCACGGTCAAGGTTGGTTGTTGCATCCAAATGCGCAAATGTTGTGGCCGGTGCAGGGTCTGTATAGTCATCGGCAGGTACGTAAATGGCCTGAATCGATGTGACAGATCCTTTATCTGTGGTCGTAATCCGCTCCTGCAGCTGTCCCATCTCAGTTGCGAGTGTCGGCTGATAACCAACGGCTGACGGCATACGGCCAAGCAAAGCGGAAACTTCCATACCGGCTTGTGTGAAACGGAAAATGTTATCGATAAATAACAGTACGTCCTGACCTTCTTCATCACGGAAGTACTCTGCCATGGTCAAACCAGTCAAAGCCACACGCATACGTGCTCCCGGCGGCTCGTTCATCTGACCAAAAACCATGGCTGTTCTGTTTAAAACGCCGGATTCCTTCATTTCGTAATAAAGGTCATTACCTTCACGTGTCCGCTCACCGACCCCTGCGAAAACCGAGATACCGCCGTGTTCCTGAGCGACGTTGTTAATCAATTCCTGGATCAGTACAGTTTTACCGACACCGGCACCACCGAACAGACCGATCTTACCACCTCTGGTATATGGTGCCAGCAGGTCAACAACTTTAATACCTGTCTCAAGAATTTCTGTATCTGTCGTCAGATTTTCAAATTCAGGCGGCTGACGATGGATTGGGTCACGTCGATTATCTTCCGGTACTGGTTCATCAAGGTCGATGTGGTTACCAAGTACGTTGAAGACACGGCCGAGCGTAGCCTGACCAACCGGTACTGAGATTGATGCGCCTGTATCCTCAATTGCCATATTGCGCTTAAGGCCATCAGTCGATGCCATCGCAATTGTACGAACTGCATTGTCCCCAAGATGAAGTGCGACTTCAAGTGTCAGGTCAATATCCGGATCATCTTCACCGGGGCGGACAACTAATGCATTATTAATGTCAGGGAGCTCTCCTTCGCCGAATTTAACGTCGACTACCGGCCCCATGACTTGTGTTATATGTCCGTTGCTCATTTGTTTCCCTCCTATCCTATGTCAAACTCCTGTAAAGAGCTATTCAAGTGCTGCGACACCGCCAATAATCTCAGTGATTTCCTGTGTGATTGCGGCTTGACGGGCACGGTTATATGACAAAGTCAAATCATCGATCAGTTCATTGGCATTGTCAGTTGCATTACGCATAGCTGTCATCCGTGCTGCATGTTCACTTGCTTTGCCATCGAGCAAGGCACCATAAATCAAGCTCTCAGCATATTGCGGCAGGAGCACTTTCAGAATTTGTTCCTGATTTGGCTCGTACTCATACTGGCTTGTGCTGGCAGTTGCTTTTTCTTCCATATCGGTCAGCGGCAATAATTGCTTAGACGTGACGATCTGGGAGATGGCACTTTTATAATGGTTATAATAAATAGTCAATTCATCAATTTCTTCATCAACAAACATCTGAACCGTTTCAGATGCAAGGTCTTTGATATCATTAAAATTCGGCTGATCCGACATCCCCAAAATACTTTTAGCTACAGGCATGCCACGCTTCCTGAAAAATTCATAACCGACACGGCCGACAACGATGATGGTGTATTCATCGGTTGATTGGTGCCGACTTTGAATTGTTTCGTAAAGCTTTTTAAGCACACCGCTATTATAAGCACCAGCCAAACCACGATCGGACGTGATAACAAAATAGCCGGTCTTTTTAACATCGCGTTTTTCAAGCATCGGGTGTACCGCATCCATATTACTGCTGGCAATACTGGCGACGACTTCCTGGATTTTTTCACTGTAGGGAACAAACCGTTTAGCATTTTCTTCCGCTTTACTCATTTTTGAAGCCGAAACCATTTCCATTGCCTTGGTAATCTGTTTCGTTTTGGATGTCGAGTCAATCCGCTTTTGAATATCTCTAAGTGATGCCAAGCTTTTCACCACCCTTCCTTTATCGAGGTCGGAGGTTAGAATTCAGAAGCCGAAAGCTCAGTTCCGGCTCTTCATCCAAACTCTGTCTTTTACTATTAATTACTGGTCACTCGGCAAGAACGTTTTCTTGAATGCCTCTACGGCTTCTCTCATATCATCGTCTTCAGCCAATTGGCCGGTTTCACGGATGGTGGAAAGCACTTCTTTCCGGTTTTCTTCAAGCCAAGCGTGGAATTCAGCTTCAAAGCGCGTAACATCCTCTACCGGAATGTCATCAATAAGACCTTTCGTCAGTGCATAAATGATCATAACTTGCTTCTCAACTGCTAATGGCTGATGCAGCCCCTGTTTCAAAATTTCAACAGTACGCGCACCACGATCCAGTTTGGCCTGTGTGGATTTGTCTAAATCCGAGCCGAATTGGGCAAATGATTCGAGTTCACGATACGATGCCAAATCAAGACGCAATGTACCGGCAACTTTCTTCATTGCTTTCCGCTGTGCTGAACCACCCACACGGGAAACGGACAGACCCGCGTTAATCGCCGGACGCACACCTGAGAAGAATAAGTCGGACTGCAGGAAGATTTGACCGTCTGTAATTGAGATAACGTTTGTCGGGATATAAGCACCGATATCGCCTGCCTGTGTTTCAACAAACGGCAACGCAGTCAGCGATCCGCCGCCTTTATCATCACTCAGTTTGGCAGCACGTTCCAACAGACGTGAGTGCAGATAGAAAACATCCCCCGGGAACGCTTCACGGCCTGGCGGGCGGCGAAGCAACAAGGAAAGTTCACGGTATGCTGCTGCCTGTTTCGTTAAGTCATCGTACACGACAAGTACGTGCTTGCCATCGTGCATAAACTCTTCACCCATTGAAACGCCGGCATATGGTGCCAGGTATAATAGCGGTGCCGGTTCTGAAGCACCTGCAGATACAACAATTGTATTATCGAGTGCTCCATAACGCCGGAAAGTTTCAACCGTACTTCTGACCGTTGATTCCTTCTGGCCGATGGCAACATAAATACAGATCATATTTTCGTCTTTTTGGTTTAAAATTGTGTCCACTGCGATCGTCGTTTTACCTGTTTGACGGTCACCGATAATCAATTCCCGCTGACCGCGTCCGATTGGAACGAGTGCGTCAATTGCTTTAATGCCCGTCTGAAGCGGTTCCTTAACTTCCTGACGATCCATTATGGATGGCGCCGGTGCTTCAATCGGACGGTTTTTTGATGTTTCCACCGGGCCTTTTCCGTCAATCGGCTGGCCAAGCGGGTTAACAACACGCCCAAGCAATTCCTCCCCTACAGGTACTTGCATAACTCTGCCTGTACGGCGGACTTCATCGCCTTCATTTATATCTGTGAACGGTCCAAGGATGACGATACCAACGTTTCCTTCTTCAAGGTTCTGCGCCATACCCATAACGCCGTTCGAGAATTCAAGCAGTTCACCGGCCATGGCGTCGTCAAGCCCATGGGCACGTGCGATACCGTCACCGACTTCGATAACTGTACCGACATCATTGACTTCCAAACCAGCGTCAAAACTTTCAATTTGCTGTTTAATCAGCGAACTGATTTCTTCAGCTTTAATGCTCATACCATTTCACCCCTATCTTCATTAGTTTGCCGTTGTCATATTCCGTTCGATTCGTTTGAGTTTGCCGCTTATTGTGCCATCATAAATCCGATTGCCAATCTGCAGTTTGATACCGCCGATAATTGAAGGATCAACGACATTATCAAGCTTAACTGCCTGTTTATTAAAGCGCTTTGCAAACGACTGTTCCAGCTGTTCTTTTTCATTTTGTGACAATTCGCGAACAGAATATACTGTAGCTTCTGCGATTCCTTTCACATCATTTACCATTTGGGTAAAATGGTCAATAATGGCCGGCACAAGGCCGATACGATGACGTGATGCGAGTAACTTCAACGTATTCCGTATATCTTCTGAGAAACGTTGAAACGCATCGTCAAGAAATTGCTTCTTTTTCTCATTATTAACACGCGGGTGTTCCAGGAATACAGCAAGCTGGTCGTTATTGGTAAATATCGATTTCAGGACATTAGATTCTTCAACCAATTGCTCCAGCGTTCCTTTTTCATTGCCGATTTGAAAAAGAGCTTCTGCATAGCGGCTGGCTACTACTTCGCTCATCGCTCTTCTCCTACCTCTTTAATGTATTCGTTGATCAGTTCTTCTTGATCCTGCTCACTGATTTCTTTTTCAATAACTTTGCTGGCAATCAGTACGGATAATGAAGAAACCTGGTCCTGCAATGTCTGAATCGCTTTTTCTTTTTCGTTTTCGATTTCTTCCCGGGCCGATACCTTGATGCGATCGGCTTCCTGGCGCGCCGATTCAATAATATCCTGTTCCTGTTTCGTCCCGGCGTTCCGTGCATCTTCAATAATCTGGGATGCTTCCTGCTTTGTTTGTTTGAGCTGCTCAGCTGCTTCTTCACGCGCTTTTTCAGCTTCCGCACGGCTTTGTTCAGCAGCTTCAATTTCCCCTGCTACATATTCTTCACGTTGTTGCATGACGTTCATTAACGGTCCCCATGCAAATTTACGGACTAAAGCGATCAGAACGATAAAGAAGAAAAGCTGCATCAGCATATCGCCGACGTGGAGGCCGCCGAGTACTGCGTATACATGCGTAAATCCGGTGAATGACTGCACGAAATTCACTCCTTTCACTGTACGTTATAGAGCTATTAAACTGGAATTTTAAACCTTCGTCATTTCAAACCTTCATGGCAACAAACAACGGCGAAGCTTAGCAAGTACAGTCTTCGCCATTATTCGTTTGACCATTTTATTACATGACCATTAGTGCTATAACAACCGCGATAATCGGCATCGCCTCGACCAAACCTACACCAATGAACATTGTTGTTTGAAGCTGACCTCTTAATTCCGGCTGACGTGCAATCCCTTCAACCGTACGACTGACGATAAGACCGTTACCTACACCTGCACCCAGTGCTGCCAAACCTACTGCTATTGCTGCTGCTAATGCTCCTGACATAATATGAATCCTCCTCAAAATTATTATATTAGTTTTTTTAGTATTCCCATTTCAGCATTTGGAACAGCCGAAACGGATTACCTAACAATTTTTAGTGAAACCTAGTGATCACTTGATACCTTATGTGAGATGTAAACCATTGACAGCATTGTGAAAATGAATGCCTGAATTGTTCCGATAAAGACACTGAATCCTTGCCATGCCAGCATCGGAATTGCTCCGCCCAAGAAGCCTAAGAAGCTTGATGTCGTTAAGCCTACCAAAAGGGTTAATAATACCTCGCCCGCGTAAATGTTTCCAAACAGACGCAGACCCAATGTCAGCGTGTTCGAAAATTCTTCAATGACCTTAATCGGGAAAAATAACGGGAATGGCCGTATGAAATCTTTGCCATATTCTTTTACCCCACGAGATTTAATTCCATAATAATGGCTCAGCACGATTACCATTGCTGCCAGTGTCAGTGTTAATCCGGCATCCGAGGTCGGTGACTTCCACCATAAGTCATGGCCGAAGACCCCCATTGTCATAACACCAAGCAAGTTGCTCACCAGAATATACGTAATGAGCGTCAGGGCCAATGGCAAAAAGATTTTCCCTTGTTTCCAGTCCATAGCGTCACTGATCATGCCTTTGACAAAATCAAGGATCCATTCCATAAAATTCTGGACACCTGTCGGCTTCATTTGAAGCTTCCTTGAGCCCAGGACACTAAGGATAAATACAATGAGTGAAGCAATCGCTATCATCATGACGTTTGATAAATTAAAATCAAGCCAGGATATCCCGAACACGTCATGTACAATCGGTGCTCCATGATCCATTTCTTTTCACCCCTCTTCCAAGAAATACTTCTTAGCTTTCCAAAAACCGGCGTCTTTCTCCACCTTGCAAAAGATGCGGCAGTGTCACTTATTAAAAAGCCCGGGAAGTGTTTAACTGTTTCGAAAATGAAACATAAAAAAATCTATCATCATAACCAGGTAGGAGGTCATCAACCCGATGATAACAAAAATCATGTCGAAATATTCTTCAAAACGAAGTGCAATAATGACAGTTAATGCTGCTGCCGCTACTCTGGACAACGTCCCGAGCCCCGCCCCGGTTTGTTCCTTTTGTGCCGCCTCTGCAAAAGCGTCTATTTTGCGCTGAAGCAGCCACAAATTATACAAGCTTGCAGAACCGCCTAAAAGAAGTCCGAGAAATATTCGAGTAAATGGCGTGAAACCCGCGCCAAGAACGAATATTGCGAGAAGGTAGAACATCCACTTCCGTTCTCTGGTAATGATACTTTCATAATGCGACATGATTAGACTCTTCTCCCACATATCCGGGCGTAATAGATTCTTCCTCAACACTCACAAAAAGGCAAAATTTTTTGTGATATCGTGAGGTAAATCACTGCTCATAAGGAACTGACATCATAATATTATGTAAGGATGTTAGCGCTATTTTTCCAAGCATAGTTGTAACCCTTACCATTCCACACTAAGCTAGTTTACATTAGCCATACCCTATTGTCAATCAGTATCCCGGTAAATCACACTGCCATCTTTTTTGGTGTTTTCCGTCATAATCTTCCCCCTGTTTCGGCAAAATTTAGCTGGCCCTGACTATTCATTATATAGGATAATAAAAACTTATTGTTATGAACATTATGTGACAAAATTTGACGGGCTTTTTAGAAAATTATACCCAGCCAAGCCCGTCTCCCCAAAATTTAAGTTTCATCTATATAAACCCTCGTCTGATAGCTCTCGATGGATCCGTCCGTCAATCTGACACTGATTACCGCCACATGCTCGCCCGGGCTGTCAATCTTAGAAGCTTTAATCTTACCTTCATTAAGACCGACTTGCACATTCTCTGATTCAATCAAGGTCTGTTCATACATAAGCGTTTGCGGGTGATACAATGCAACCTCGATGCTTTCGGCGGGATCCGGCAAATAAAGCTGATAGCTGTACGTATCGTTTGAGAAAGCTTCGAGTGAAAAATCAAAGCCCATCGCTTTCGGATACGCCGCCGTCCGGTTAACAAAAAGGTATGGAAGGTGATATGGTTTGTCACCTTCATTTAATGTAAGCCATCCCTGCTGAATGCCTTCATCAATCTGTTTCTGATTAACCGTCAGTTCGATCGCAAGTTTTTTGGTTTGACCGCCCTCTAATGTAAAACTTAAAGGCAACTTCCATGTAAGACCTTTTTGTTTTTTTGGAACGGAAAACGTATACGCCTTCGCTTCCTCGGATTTATTTTCAATCACAATCTCTGCTGTTTTCGTTTCCTGATGGTCTGTGATTTTACCAAATGAAAGCAATGGATCTTCAATAACGGTTTTTGTGTTGATCGCTTCTTCCGGCCGGATAGTGCCGGTGCCTTGAATGTTTGGAGCAATAGGGGAGCCTGCGTCGTTCACTCTTTCGGCGGTCGTCTTTAAAGCGCCTGTCAATTCTTCAACCGTCCAGTCTGGATGAGCTTCCATTAACAGTGCCATCGCACCTGATACTTGAGGTGCCGCCATACTTGTTCCCTGCAATTCACCGTAGGCTTCCGGCACAGTACTCAAAATACGCGTCCCCGGGGCACTGACGTCCGGTTTCAGATCCCAGTTCACAGTAACCGGTCCCCGTGAACTGAAATCGGCTATTCCAAGCTTGGTTGTCGCAAATTTTGTCTCCATGTAAAGGTAATTATTTTTAGCTTTTTTTGAAAGCCACTCGCCGTCCTTTTTTGAAATGGATGCCACTGGGATTCGGACGGGTACTTCCCCGTCTGTAATTGTTCCTTGAAAATTTCCTTTTTCGTGATTATAAATGAGCGCAGCTGTCGCACCGGCTTTCTGTGCCTGTCTGGCTAATTCGGTAAAGGGCGTTTTGCCGCGTTGTATCAAGGCTATTTTACCTTTGACGTTTTGCCCGTCTAATGATGCTACGTCATAACTTTTATCGAGCTGCCATGGTTTCGAGCCGCGCATTTCAACAAGCGGGATTTTTTTATCTGAGAGTGATTCAAATAAAAAGGGAACGGTACGCGGATTGGATGACGCTCCGACAGAAAGCGCATTCGTTGCTGTGGCCGGGGATCCGATAGTCCAATTTTCCGGTCCGGCATTGCCATTTGCAATGACAACAGGAACACCGAGATCCACCGCGCGATTAACTGCCGCACTTGTCGGAAAATCCGGTCCATTAACGGCATTCCCCAGAGACAGATTGATAATATCTGCACCATCATCAATTGCCTCCTCAAGCGCAGCAATAACCTGAACCGATGTTCCCATCCCCCCGGGGCCGAGCGCACGGTACGCGTAAATAGCCGCATCCGGAGCAACGCCCTTCAATTGGCCATTTGCCGCAATTATGCCCGCTACATGTGTGCCGTGCATCGTTGGAATGCCTTCTTCAACAGTCGTTTCCATCGGATCTTCATCCAAATCGACCAAATCATAGCCGCCTGCATAGTTGTCTTTCAAGTCGGGGTGATTATAGTCAATGCCGGTATCAATGACCGCCACCTGAACACCTTCACCCGTGTAAGATGTCTTATTCAAGTCAGATGGCATGACACTGTTTTCCGTTTGATTCAATGGAGGAACCTGCTCCTGTTCGATTTTATAGGAGACAGCAGGGTGCACAGATTTTATGAAATCAAGCGATTCCAGCCTTTTGAATCGCTCCGGTTCACCTTTTAAGGCAAGCCCGTTGAATAGTGTGTCATATACAGCAATCACATCGATATATGGGTGATACGTTTCCAGGTATGTTTTATGTTCTTTCGGAGATCCGTCAACTTCAATAATAATGGAAGTTTTTTCATTTAAGTCCTTTTCAGCCGTTGCGGATCCGGCCGTAAATAAAAAAATAACTGCAGCAGACAGTACCAGTAGTATGCGCCTCATGACCTATGCTCCCTTTTTCACATGTGATTGTCCGTAGCATTTGAAAAATAAGTCGAAAGCATACATACAAAGCTGTTTTGCTGTTCATAAAAAACGAGCACTCTTTTAGAAACCAGCCATAATAGGAAAAGATCCGGCGGCGGGCCGGATCTTCGGTTAGACTACTTATTAAAATATTCCTGAATGGCATCGGCAATTTTGCCTGATGCTTCGCCATCACCATAAGGGTTTGAGGCCTTAGCCATTTTCTCATGAGCAGCGGCATCACGTAATAGGTCATCAGCAAGGTTAAAAATAGTTTCTTCATCGGTACCTGCCAATTTAAGCGTGCCTGCATCGATGCCTTCCGGGCGTTCAGTCGTGTTGCGCAATACGAGCACCGGAACGCCGAGCGACGGTGCTTCTTCCTGCACGCCGCCAGAGTCTGTCATGATTAAATGCGACCGGGCTGCAAAGTTATGAAAATCAACCACTCCAAGCGGTTCAATTAAGTTAATCCGGTCATCCTCTCCCAAAATTTCGTTTGCCGTCCGTTGTACAACCGGATTCAGGTGGACCGGGTAAACCACGTGAATATCGTTGTGTGCATCCACCAACCGCTTAATCGCTCTGAACATCTGTTCCATGTTGCTGCCCAGGTTCTCTCGCCGGTGTGCCGTAACCAGCACCAAACGCCTGTCTTCCGTCTCATCTAAGACAGCACTGGTGTAACCGTCGTCGACCGTGGTTTTCAATGCATCAATCGCTGTGTTTCCCGTCACCACAATGCGTTCAGCCGACTTATTTTCTTCGAGCAGGTTTTGCCTGGATTTGTCCGTCGGTGCGAAATGCAGATCAGCCATGACACCTGTCAGCTGGCGATTCATTTCTTCCGGGTATGGTGAATATTTATCCCACGTACGCAAGCCAGCTTCGACATGACCGAGCGCGACCTGATTGTAATAGGCGGCAAGTGATGCTGCAAACGTTGTTGTTGTGTCGCCATGGACAAGAACCATATCAGGCTCGGTTTGCTTCATGACTTCATCGAGCCCTTCGAGAACGCGTTTTGTGATCTGAGCGAGCGATTGCTGCTTTTTCATGATGTTCAGGTCGAAGTCAGGCGTAATACCAAAAATATCGAGCACCTGATCGAGCATTTCCCGGTGTTGTGCCGTTACCGTGACGATTGGTTCAAACACGTCAGGACGTTTTTTCAGTTCCAGGACGAGCGGGGCCATTTTAATCGCTTCCGGACGCGTTCCAAATATCGTCATAACTTTAATACGTTTTTTCATTTGCAGCACCTCCTTTATTTGGTGCCGTATAAGCGGTCACCGGCATCGCCGAGACCCGGCTCGATATAACCATGGTCGTTCAGCTTTTCATCGAGTGCAGCGAGAAAGATATCGACATCGGGGTGTTCATTTTGTATGACTTCTACGCCCTCCGGTGCAGCGACCAGACACATCAGGCGGATTTGCTTTGCACCACGCTTTTTCAACGAGTGGATCGCATCGTTGGCGGAACCGCCGGTGGCAAGCATCGGGTCTATCACGATTAATTCGCGTTCTTCAATATCAGAAGGCAGTTTTATGTAATATTCGTGCGGTTTTAATGTTTCCGGATCACGGTACAGCCCAACGTGACCGACACGGGCCGCAGGAATTAATTTCAGCATGCCGTCAACCATACCGAGGCCTGCGCGGAGGATTGGTATTAATCCGATTTTTTTACCTGCCAATACGTGCGTTGTTGCTTCCATTACCGGCGTTTCAGTCGTCTGTTCCTGGACCGGCAGATTACGTGTAATCTCAAACGCCATTAGCATGGCAACTTCATCGACAAGTTCGCGGAATTCCTTTGTTCCAGTATGTTTATCGCGTATGTACGTTAATTTGTGCTGAATTAACGGATGATCCAGTACGTGTACTTTTCCCATTTCACCGATCACTCCTTGATTATTAGTGGCATCTTTAAAATTGTACTTAAAAATAGACGTGCTTTCAAGTGTACATGGTAAAGTTATTAAGACAGCAGCACAGTTTGGGGGGTTTTTACGCGAAATATGGGGGTGAACCAACCGAAATCAGGGGGGACCACGCGCTATCCGGAGGAGACCAACCGAAATCGGGCGGGGACCACGCGACATCCGGGGGAGACCAACCGAAATTGGGCGGGGATCACGCGAAATTCAGTGAGGCCACGCGATATCCACCGAACATCACGCAATCAGGCACTCTAGCCGGTCGTGCCGCGCTCCCCCTTATCAGAAAAGGATGCTCCCATAAGGAACATCCTCAACGTTATGCATATAATGGAAATTTGCCGGTCAATTCTTCAACACGCTGTTCAGCTTCGCGGAGCACATTTTCATCTTCATGGTTCTTCAAAACCGTTGCGATAATCGAAGCAATTTCTTTCATTTCTGCTTCTTTAAACCCGCGGGTCGTTACGGCTGCTGTGCCGATGCGCATTCCGCTTGTAACAAACGGGCTTTCTGTATCAAATGGAATCGTATTTTTATTGGCGGTGATTCCTATATCATCCAATACTTTCTCCGCGACTTTACCGGTTAAATTGAGCGGCGTTACGTCGAGCAGCAGCAGATGGTTTTCAGTTCCGCCCGATACGATGCGCAGACCTTCATCGGTCAAGGCCTCGCTCAGTGCTTTGGCGTTATCAATAATTTGTTTCGCATATGCCTTAAACTCATCCGTCAATGCTTCCTTGAATGACACTGCTTTGGCGGCAATAACATGCATGAGCGGTCCGCCCTGCATCCTCGGGAAGACGTTCTTATCGACGAGTTTGGCGTGTTCTTCTTTGCACAAAATCATTCCCCCGCGCGGCCCGCGCAAGGTTTTATGTGTGGTCGTTGTTACAAAATCGGCATACGGCACCGGGTTTTGGTGAAGCCCTGCAGCAATCAGCCCTGCAATATGCGCCATATCCACAAGCAAATACGCACCGACTTCATCGGCAATTTCGCGGAATTTGGCAAAGTCAATTCCACTGGAATACGCACTTGCACCAGCGATAATCAGTTTTGGCTGCACTTCTTTTGCCCGTTCGCGAACGGCGTCATAATCCAGTTTCTCGGTTTCTTTATCGACACCGTAATCTGCAACATTGTACAATTTGCCACTGAAATTGACCGGGCTGCCATGGGTTAAATGACCGCCATGGTTTAAATTCATGCCAAGAATCGTGTCACCCGGATCCAAGACAGAAAAGTAAACCGCCATGTTAGCCTGCGCGCCTGAATGCGGCTGGACGTTCGCATGCTCAGCTCCGAACAGTTCTTTTGCCCGGTCACGAGCAAGGTTTTCCGCAACATCGACATGCTCACAGCCCCCATAGTAACGCTTGCCGGGATAACCTTCAGCATACTTGTTTGTCATGACCGAACCCATCGCTTCCATAACGGCTTCTGAGACAAAATTTTCTGACGCAATTAATTCAATTTTATCCTGCTGGCGTGATTTTTCAGCCTGTATTGCTTCATACAGTTCGTGATCAGTCTGCTTTAGATTTTGCATATGTAAGTCCTCCTTGTGGATTTGGGTGATAAAATAATCGCAGTCCGGTGGAACCGCCACAGCCAAGTTACTCGCCTGTCATGTTTTCTGCTGTTTCCTGATCGTACACGGCACGTTCCCCGCCGATTAATTTGGGACGTGTGCGGGCGGCAGTGGCCCGTGCCCCGCCAATGGATCGCTGGCTGAACCTGAGCGGTACGGCGACGGGTTTCAAATGCATGCCAATCATCGTTTCGCCAATATCCAGTCCGCCATCTGCCTCGATTGATTCTACCAGAACAGGGTTTTTCATATTTTTATAGGCAAACGATGCCATCGACCCGCCGGCACGTGGCACAGGGACTGCCGAAACTTCTGTCAGGTTCTGTTTTTGCATCGTTTCTTTTTCAACAACGAGGGAGCGATTCAAGTGTTCACAGCACTGAAAAGCGATCTGCACGCCTGTTGCAGTCTGAATCGCTGTCAATTCTTCAAAAAGCGCAGAAGCAACCGCTTCACTCCCTGCTGTGCCAATTTTTTCTCCGACCACCTCGCTGGTCGAGCAGCCTATAACAATTACATCGCCCGGTTTCAGGCAGCCGCTCGCTTGCCACTCCTTGGTAATAGTCTTGATATCGCGGGTGACTTGTGTTTTAAGATTCATGATTACTCACCTCTCGCTGGCGTGGCGGGTTTGACGACACAACAGCTGTTCACGCTGTCATACTCATCCCTCTTGTTGTGTGAGGTTACGGTGTGCTTTCCATTTTTTTCGCAAGTGCTTCAATATGTTTCTTAAGCTCATTTCTTGTTTGCTGATAGGTGCCTAATTCCCCGCCAAATGGATCGGAAATATCAAAATTGATCAGACTGGATTCAAGTTTATGAATTTTTTCCCAATCTTCGTGTAAATAATTTCTTAATTGACGGTCCAGCTCAGATGCATCCATTTTATACTGATTCTTATAAATGAACCGGGATCTTTTTTCCTCATAATCAGCATATAGCCGCTTCAATTCATCCCATATCTTCTTATCCTGATTGGATACGTATTCGATTAATGTGTAATATTTATCCTGAAAATCAGGGTGTTCGATGATCAGTGATTGTTTATGCTGGGTTGTCATCGTGAGTACGACGTCTGCCCATTGCAGCAATTTGCCGTTTATCGGCTGCGTTTTCGTTTCCAGTGGAATCCCAATTTCTTTTAAAGCGGCTGCGGCATGATCATTGGGGCGTTGGTTGGGCACAGCAAAAATACCCGCCGATTGCACTTCAGCCCCGGGGACTTTATCTTTCAACAATGCTTCGGCCATAGGACTCCGGCACGTATTTCCTGTACATACAAACAAGATCTTCATAGAGTGGACCTCCGATATGGGAAAAATCAATCCTATTCAAACTATATCATAGAATGGTAACGTTGTCAGAAAAAATTCCGCAAAAAACGAGGCCGGGATAAAAGGTTTAAAAGTAAATGAAAAGACGAACGATTATTAGGATGGGGAGCGGGATACACCGCTCCGGAAATATACTTCGCTTTCCGCGGGCGGCTGGTGAGCCACTCGTGCCAAGGCACTTCGCTGTCTCACCTATGCCTCTTCTCCCGCTGGAGTCTACGCATATTTCCTCCGCTAACCATTCTTTTATCGTTCGTATTTTAATATTGAAGTTATAAGTTATGTCCCAACATCATTTGAACGGCAGTGATGAAAAGACGAGGAGGACAAATTTAACGGCGAAGATTGTGAACTTCAGCGAAAAGGGGGCGACTTGAGCGGACATACGGGACGCTTGAGCTGATTTTGTAACAACTTGAGCCGATATGCTTCCCTTACAGTCGGGTCAGCCGAATAATATATGCAACCCAAACCCGCAGAGAATGCTGCCGCCTAAGATTTCACTGTAAACACCAAATAGGCCGTGCATTTTTTTTCCTAAAACCATGCCTGTCCATGTCAGGACCATACTTGCCGTTCCAAACAACAACAAAGCGATAACCGTTTTCACTTCTGACAAACCAAGGCTCAGACCAACTGAAAAGCTATCGAGACTGACACTGAGCGCGAAAAATATTAATCCAATTCCAATGGGCTGTGCGAGCCTTTTGGATACGTGGTTGAAGGAGGAGAATATCATCTGAGCGCCTATGCCAAAAAGCAGCAACCCACCGGAAAGCGTTGCATAGCCACCGATCTGCTCTGAGATGAAATGCCCCAGCAATATACCGAGAAATGGCATGAAGACATGAAATAATCCAATAACCGCACCAACAATCGCGATTCGCTTTAACCGAATCTTTTGCATCCCCATGCCAAGACTGACCGAGAAAGCATCCATCCCCAAAGCGATTGCCATAAATACAAGTGATACTATATCTCCAAAATGAGCTGCCGGCATAAAAATCCCCCTTGAACATACTGTTACACTCTATGCCTGTCCAAGGGGAGTTATGCACTTCTTTCATTTGTACCGACGACCTGAAAATGCACCATATTTAGCGCAGCATATTTAATTAGCCACAAATTCGGTGGCGGCTTTTTCCAGCCGGTTCATGACGGCCTGACCGATGCCTTCAAGGTCAAATGTTTCACATAAAATTAAATCGACATCTTCATGTTTGAAAACGCGCAACGCATCATACAACGATGCGGCGATTTCCCGCAAATCAGACCCAAGTGGGATTGTTCGGTCAGCATGAAGTTTAGCGGCTGTTTCAGTACTCGCCATCACACCGACCCGTTTACCGCCTTTCCGTTCTGTATCAATAACAGACTGAATTGCTTCGGCAGATCCATCTACCAACCACATCGGAACGTCCGGTGCATAGTGTGTATATTTCATGCCGGGTGCTTTAGGCTGTGAAGCTGTGCCAGCCAGCGCCGGGTCAATCATCACCTGGCCGATTTCGCCTTCAAGCTGTTCTTTCGTAATCCCGCCCGGTCTGAGGATCACCGGTATTTCCTGCGTACAATCGATTACCGTCGACTCGACACCGACACCTGTCGCACCACCATCCACAAGCCCAGCAATTCTGCCCTCTAAATCGGACCATACGTGATCGGCGGTGGTCGGGCTTGGTTTCCCCGAGATATTAGCACTCGGAGCTGCAAGCGGCAGGTCGCATTTTTTCAATAAGCCTCTAGCGACTGGATGATCAGGAATCCGGACACCGATTGTGGATAATCCTGCTGTTACATTTTCTGCACATGTCCCATTACTCGGCAATACAAGTGTCAACGGCCCTGGTGTAAACGCATCAATCAGCTTTTCAGCAACTACCGGAAGTGACGTGACCAGGTTTTTCAGCTGTTTTTTGGTGGCGACATGGGCAATCAGCGGATTGTCTTCCGGCCGGCCTTTTGCCTTGAATATTTTTGAGACGGCTTCCTTTTTGGTTGCATCTGCGCCAAGTCCATAAACGGTCTCCGTCGGAAAAGCCACCGTCTCCCCCTCCCGCAAAAGTACTGATGCTGCTGCAAGTGCTTCTGATGCATCGTTTTCGTTATCGATATACATACGTTTTGTCTGCATGACTGTTGTCCCTCTTTCATGTTTAACTTCAAGGCTCAATTTTTGAAGATCCATTATTCTTCTAGTGATATATTCTATCTTCTGCAGATAACTTTTCTATTCTGTTGATATTATCGCTTATCTGTTGATTTCCCTGTTCTCCTGTTGATTTCCCTGTTCTTCCGTTGATTTATCGTCTCTTCTGCAGATTCTGTACCTCTTCTGTCGATACCGGGGCTGCCGACGAAACGATTCCTCTGCTTTTATCCT
Source organism: Lentibacillus persicus (assembly GCF_900112705.1). Lineage (GTDB taxonomy): Bacteria > Bacillota > Bacilli > Bacillales > Amphibacillaceae > Lentibacillus > Lentibacillus persicus. The sequence goes on along the minus strand of NZ_FOMR01000008.1, from coordinate 64,767 downwards.
AATCGATTTTCCTTTTTTCTTAAAGAAATACAGTAATGTATGAGGCTGCCTTTTTCTTTTATCCACATAAAAAAATAGCCATGCAGATTTTCTCCACAAGACTATCCACAACATGGAACAAGCACGCAGTTTTCCCATTTAATCTTGCCCATAACCGGATAAACAATAATCATTTCATTTACAATCGTCTATCCTAACTTCATTTTCCACAAGGGTGTTTAAATTACCACATGGTTATCAACCCGTTTTTAACAAGTTATCCACTGTTTGCTGTGTATAAATGTGCATAACTTCTCAGGAAACGTTGTATGTCCACCAATAACCTTCTTTTTCAGGTGGCGCTTGGACCAAGGCGTTTTCCTTTTGCGGCTGAAACTGTAAAGCTTCGAGCAGGATATCCACCATTGGCTGATGGCTGTGGACGAATACTATCTTTGCGTGTTTTTCTTTTGCGAGTGCTAAAATCGATTCCAATAAGACGGGGAGTGAGGCCGCTGCATTTTTAGTAATAAAAAGCTGTTTCAGCCAATAAACATCTGCCTCAACCGCATCCAAAACAAAACAGCCCTCAATGGTCTCTTTCACCTCAACTACATAACCCTTTTCCAGCAGTTGTTCCCGCTCAACATCCTTATTATGTTCTAAAAATATGTTTAGCTTTTCCTGGGGGGCATAATTTGCTGCAATCAATTCCATTTTTTTCACCTCAATGAATTTAGTATTTTCTGTTCAGAATCAAAAGCTGGCCTGTCTTTTGTGCACCAATCTTTTAAATAGCCTTTGCCAATAGATTATGCAGAATTGAGCCACTCTATGACTTAACTGAACCATTCAAAGAGGAAAAATTTTACTTCGGGATCTTCGTTTTCTTTATCGGATGCTTCTTCAGCATCTTCTGTCTCTGCCTCTGCCTCAGCTACACTTGCCCCATTTGAAAAATCCAAAAAACAGAGCGGCGGGAACAGGACACACCACCAATTAGAACCTTTCCCTTCACCGAGCGTAATCAGCACCGCTTCATATTCACCGGGCGGGTACATATACGCCCCGTATAACTTTGCCGGAAAAGTAACATTCTCACCGTACTCTACCTTGAGCGCCTGCTCTTTATCTTCTGCTTTCAATACATCGCGCGCGATTTTTCTGATTTCAGGAATGCGCGTTTGGATCAACTTTCGGGCTTCATTAATATCGGTCATTTGTTCCACCCATTGCGTGATAACGGCGTTCACCTCATCCCGGACTTTTCGTTTTAACGCCTGGTCGTCCTCACCATCACTGTTGGCTAATATACGCAAGCGAATTGCCTCATCCGGTATCACCTTGATTTCGGAGTCGGCATTGTATTCTTTTTCTTCGCTGGTCGTTTTAACCGGTATCGCAAAAACAAAAATAATAATAATAATAATAGCTGCAACCGCATACTTCCACATGACAAAAACCCCTCTCCAACCTGATTTATCAATCAGTATGGACAGGAGCCCCTCACTTCATACTATGAATCTATTAATTTTCCGGGACGCGGGGACGGGATCGCTGTCCCCCGGGTGTTTTCTCGATAAAAATTATTGGTCAGACGATAGCATGCCATAGGTGCCGTGGACAATCCGCTCTTTCCCATTCATATCCCTAATCACCGATACGTCGATTTCAGGCAGCGCTGATTTTAAAAGACGCTGCACATCCTTTCCCTGCCGGTCTCCGATTTCAAAAAAGACGCTCCCGCCGTCCGGGTTCAATGTCGAACGAAGTCGGTTGCTAATTGCCTTGTATGCGCCCAGCCCATTCTCATCGGCAAAGAGCGCTTCCGCAGGATCGAAATTTTTCACCGTATCAGACAGCAGCGTCTTTTCATCCAGGCTAATATAAGGCGGATTGGCGATGACTATATCCGGTTTGATTTGCTGCTCGATCAGCGGCTCCAGGTAGTCGCCTTGAAGAAATGTAATATCAGCACCCAAGCGTTCTGCATTTTTCCCGGCAACTTTAAGCGCTTTTGCTGAAATATCGGTTGCATAAACAACCGCTTGCGGCAACTCGAGCGCGAGCGTAATCGCAATAATACCGCTGCCGGTCCCAATGTCAGCGATGGTTATCGGTTCCGCCTCAATTTCAGCCGGCAGCGATTGCAGAACCATCTCGATAAGTTCTTCGGTTTCAGGCCGGGGGATCAGTGTATGTTCGTTCACGAGGAAATGCCGGCCATAAAATGGTGCAAAGCCGGTGATATGCTCAAGTGGGACGCCCGTTTCCGCGTGCTTACTCAAGGCATCCTGAAAGTCACTTAAAACGTCCTCCGGCACGTCTTCACGCATCATCGTGAAAAATTTTGCGCGTGATACGCCAAGGTAATGCTGGAGGAGCAGTTCTGCCATTTTTGGCTCGCGCTGATTTTCTTCTAAAAAAAGAGAAGCCCGTCTCAGGACTTCATGCTGTTTCCGATTTATATCCATTATTTAGTCACCGATTTCTTCAAGTTTCTGTGCCTGCTCTTCCATAAGCAATGCATCGATAAATTCATCCAATTTGCCTTCCATTACCTGATCGAGCTTTTGAATGGTAAGGCCGATGCGGTGATCTGTTACCCGTGTCTGCGGGAAATTGTACGTGCGAATACGTTCGGAGCGGTCGCCTGTACCGACGGCCGATTTTCGGTTTTCGTCAATTTCTGCTTGCGCCTCTTGCTGGAATTTGTCATAAATACGGGCACGGAGTACGCGCATCGCTTTTTCCTTATTCTTAATCTGTGATTTTTCATCCTGGCACGAAACCACAATGCCTGTGGGCTCATGTGTCAGCCTGACAGCAGACATGGTCGTATTAACGCTTTGACCGCCCGGACCGCTTGAAGCAAAGGTGTCGACTCGGATATCCTTTTCATTGATATCCACTTCCACATCTTCGGCTTCAGGCAATACAGCCACCGTTGCTGTTGATGTGTGGATACGGCCGCCTGACTCTGTTTCCGGTACACGCTGCACGCGGTGGGCGCCGTTTTCATATTTCAGTTTGGAATACGCCCCAGTGCCATTTACCATAAAGATAATTTCTTTATAGCCGCCGACACCGGTTGACGTCGCTTCAACGACATCAATTTTCCAGCCATGTGTCTCTGCGTATTTTGAATACATGCGGTATAAGTCCCCGGCAAACAGTGCCGCTTCATCGCCACCCGCTGCACCGCGGATTTCCATAAATACGTTTTTGTCGTCGTTGGGATCTTTGGGCAGCAATAGAATGCGCAGTCTTTCTTCCAGTTCTTCTTTCTGTTCGGAAAGATCCTCGAGTTCTGCTTTTGCCATCTCCTGCATTTCATCATCTGATTCATCTTCAAGCATTTCTTTTGTACCGTTTAATTGCTGTTCAACATCTTTATACGTGCGGTAGGCTTGCACAACTTCTTCAAGCCCGGCCTGCTCTTTCGAATATTCACGCAGTTTATTTGTGTCGCTTATGACGTCCGGGTCACTAAGCAATTCGTTCAATTTATCATAACGATCTTCCAATGATTGCAGACGTTCTAACACGGCGTTCACCTCATTTCGAATAACACTCTAATTATAATACACTGACAGAAGGAGGTCAAAAAGGCAGGAAACCCTTATACAGCGTATATTGCCTGCGCTGGAAGCAAACAAACAACCTTTTAAAAAAAGAGCGCCGTGGCACTCTTTTTACTCCGATGCGTCACTCATGGCCTGTTCATTCTTAAAACAAGGTTTATTCGGGACATCATGATGATGGCGGCATCTCGGTTCATAGGACTCAGATGCACCGACCATAATGACCGGGTCGTCATATGAAGCAGGTTTGCCGTCAATCAATCGCTGTGTACGGCTGGCCGGCGAACCGCAAATTGGACAGATCGCATTTAACTTAGAAATGGACTCGCTTTGCGCCATCAATTCCGGCATTGGCCCAAACGGCTCCCCGCGAAAGTCAGTATCAAGACCGGCGGCGATGACACGGATGCCCTTATTCGCCATTTCATTTGCTGCCAGCACAACTTTCTTATCAAAAAATTGCGCTTCGTCAATTCCCACAACATCGATTTGCTTGTCTTCAACATATTCCAGAATATCGGCAGAATGTTTTACAGCACGTGCGATAATTGAAGTTCCATTATGCGAAACGACTGATTCGTTGGCGTAACGGTCATCAACCACCGGCTTAAAGACACGAACTGATAAATTGGCGTATGTTGCACGGCGAACACGTCTGATCAACTCTTCTGACTTTCCGGAAAACATGCTGCCGCAAATAACTTCCAGCCATCCACTGTGTTTCATCACGTACATGGGCGGGGGCTCCCTTCCAGGTGTATTCTTATTATATATGTATACGATTTAAAGATTTTAAACAAATTTTGGTAAATTCCCACTTAAAAAGTGAAAAAACAGGCAACATTTAGACATATTGCCTGTTTTCTGTATGATTCCATGAAATTTTAACGCAGCTTATGCGTCTGCTTCTGACCAGTCGCCTCAGCTTTTTATTTCATATTATATTTTTTCTTGAATCGGTCGACACGGCCACCGACTTTGTCGGCTTTCTGTTTGCCGGTATAGAATGGGTGTGAAGCTGAGCTGATTTCAGTACGGATCAAAGGATACGTGTTGCCGTCTTCCCATTCAATCGTTTCTTCAGAAGTTTGTGTTGACCCGCTCAGAAATTTATAATCTGAACTTGTGTCCAAGAAAACAACTTTTCTGTATTCCGGATGAATTTCGTTTTTCATAACTTTCCACTCCTTTTTGCCCTGAATCCTTAGGAAACAGAGTTATTGTCAGAGCTTTTGCTCAGGACGTTATCTAATCTTAACTCACTTAAAGAATTATAACAGCGTAATGGAATGATTGCAATAGTGATTCATTGGCATTACATTTAAGTTTTGGTTCCTTTGCGTTTCATTTCTTCTTCCATCTGCTGGAAAAACTCCATATTGTTTTTCGTTGATCTGAGCCGTTTCAGGAAACGATCAAGGAAGTTATGGGAATCCTGCATCGTCTTGCGGATCGCCCAAATTTTATCAAGATGATCTTTGGAAACAAGCAGTTCCTCTTTCCGTGTGCCTGATTTCAGTATATCGATCGACGGGAAGATTCGGCGTTCGGCCAGACTGCGGTCTAAGTGCAGTTCCATGTTGCCTGTCCCTTTAAACTCTTCATAGATGACATCATCCATTCGGGAACCTGTATCAACCAAAGCCGTGGCCAGCACCGTAAAGCTTCCGCCTTCCTCAATATTCCGGGCGGCACCAAAGAAACGTTTCGGCCGGTGGAATGCTGCCGGGTCGATCCCGCCGGATAATGTACGGCCGCTCGGCGGAATAACCAGATTATAGGCACGGGCAAGCCGCGTAATGCTATCCATTAGGACGATGACATCGCGTTTGTGCTCGACAAGGCGCATTGCACGTTCCAGCACCAGCTCGGATACTTTAATATGGTTTTCCGGGACTTCATCAAATGTCGAACTGACCACATCGACATCTTGATGAACCGAACGTTCGATATCCGTCACTTCCTCAGGACGCTCGTCCACAAGCAAAATGATCAGCTTGGATTCCGGGTGGTTCGCCGATATACTGTTGGCAATCTCTTTTAGAAGCATCGTTTTACCGGCTTTCGGCGGGGCCACAATCAGTCCGCGCTGACCAAAGCCAACCGGTGTCATCAAATCAATAATCCGTGTTGATAAATTTTTCGTATCACGTTCCAAACCCATAAGCCTGTCCGGATAGAGTGCAGTCAGTGCCGGAAAATGGACACGTTCCTTTGAAGTTTCCGGATCTTCCCCGTTGACTGCGTCTACATGAAGCAGACCGTAATAGCGCTCGTTTTCTTTTGGCGGTCGTACTTTGCCGGATACTTTATCGCCATTTCTTAAATCGAAGCGACGGATTTGGGATGCGGATATATATATATCTTCTGCACTTGGGGAGTAATTGATTGGACGAAGAAAGCCAAACCCTTCTGAGGGAATTATTTCCAATATGCCATCCATAAATAGAAATCCGTCTTTTTCAGCTTGTGCTTTCAAAATAGAAAAAATAAGTTCTTTTTTTGTCAGTTTTGCATAATAAGATACTTTGTATTCCCGTGCCAGAGCATAGATTTCCTTTAAGTTCAATGTCTCCAGGTGGGAAATGGTTAACGCTGCCATTAAATAAATCACCACACCTATTCATTTTTGAAGTTTTGTCTGTAGAATGTTATATGTGAAATTCTCTTTCTATGTGAATGGTCAGTTTAAAACGATAGGAAGAGTTTGCAAGGAGCTAGAATGGAAGTTTCCCTTTATTATAATATTATAAATATCATTGCCGGGTAACCTGGATTATAAACATATCCATCATACCTTTTTCTGGCATGATATTCAATACTATGGCGATTATTTTTTCACACATCCAGCAAGGGGCAAATAACCACATCTTTATAAAAACAGCCAAAGTAAATGAAAAAACGAACGATTATTGGAAAGAAAGCGGGATATACCGCTCCGGAAACATGCACCGCTATCCTTCCTTATTGTTCGTCTTTTACATTAAATCATAAGTTTTGTCCCAGCCTCTAACGATTATTAAGGCTGAATAACCAGGTTTGGCTTTTTCTTCAGACTGTGCTCGCCATCAATGAAACGGACGGTTCCGCTTTTGGCGCGCATGACAACAGATTGGGTCGTTGCTTTTGTACCTTTGAATTGAACGCCTTGCAGCAATTCTCCGTCTGTAATGCCTGTGGCTGCGAAAATAGCATCGTCTCCACCGCAGAAGTCGTCCATATAGTAAACTTTTTCAAGATCATCGATGCCCATTTTACGGCATCGCTCAATCTCACTGTCATTGGATGGGTGCAATTTGCCCTGGATTTCGCCGCCAAGGCACTTAAGTGCGGCTGCACTCAGCACACCCTCGGGAGCGCCGCCAATCCCCATTAAAATATCGACGCCCGTATCCTCAAAGGCAGTATTCATGGCAGCAGCCACGTCGCCATCCGGAATGAGTTTAATACGCGCACCGGCACTGCGGATTTCTTCAATAAGCTCGGTATGGCGCGGCCGGTCCAGCACAATCGCCACTACGTCTTCAACGTCTTTATTTTTTGCTTTGGCAACCGCTTTTAAATTATCGTGCGTTGAAGCATTAATATCGACTTTTCCAACAGCTTCAGCTCCAACGGCAATTTTTTTCATATACATGTCAGGCGCGTGGAGCATATTGCCCCGGTCGGCAATTGCCAGCACCGCAAGGGCGTTCCACGTGCCCTGTGCCACGATATTGGTCCCTTCAACAGGATCAACGGCTACGTCTGCTTCAATGCCGTTTCCGGTACCGACTTTTTCACCGATATACAGCATCGGTGCTTCGTCCTTTTCCCCTTCACCGATAACAACGGTACCCTGCATCGGAATCGTATCAAAAACGTCACGCATCGCTGTCGTCGCGGCGTCATCCGCTTCATTCTTTTTCCCGCGTCCCATCCAGCGTGCAGAAGATTGTGCAGCCGCCTCCGTAACACGGACAAGTTCCATCGATAGACTTCTTTCCATATTTCCCTCTCCTTTATATAAAAATATCCTCATCCCAAAAGGATTTACATATGGAGGGTTATCGTTATCTCTATATGTTTTAGTCAATACAAATGATCCCGATCAGGAGTCCTGAAATTGTTTTATTTCCTGTTCATTCATTTCTTCACGCCATATATTGGCACCCAGGCTGTTCAACTTTTCGGTAATCTTGTCATAGCCGCGGTCAATATGTTCCACACCTGTGATTTCGGTGATTCCGTTTGACATCAGCCCGGCGATAATGAGCGCTGCACCGGCGCGCAGATCGCTTGCCTTTACACGCGCACCTTCCAGTTGGACGGGCCCGCTCACAATAACCGAACCACCTTCAACTTTTATGAGAGCATTCATACGTCTTAACTCATCGATATGCTTCAAACGGGCGGCATATATCGTGTCGGTTATAACACCTGTGCCGGCGCCCCTCGTCAGTAATGAGGTAAAAGGCTGCTGCAGATCCGTCGGAAACCCCGGGTATACCAATGTTTTAACATCGACACTTTTGAGCGGCTGTTTCGGCGCAATATATAATTGTTCATCATTCTGTTCAACGGTGACACCCATCTCTTCCAATTTGGCCAACACCGGTTCCAAATGCTGCGGAATCACATTATCAATGATTACTTCACTGCCCTGGGCTGCAGCAGCGATTGCATAAGTCCCCGCTTCAATTCGATCGGGAATAATCGTATGCTGGCAGCCATGCAGCGCCGGGACCCCTTCAATCCGGATGACATCTGTGCCGACACCCTTGATGTTAGCGCCCATGTTCGTCAGTAATGTGGCTACATCAATGATCTCAGGTTCCTTTGCAGCATTTTCGATAATTGTTTTGCCTTTAGCCTTTACAGCAGCAAGCATGATATTAATGGTTGCACCTACACTGACCACATCAAGGTAAATTCGCGCCCCGCGAAGCTCGTTGGCACGAATATAGATAGCCCCCTGTTCATTGGTCACTTCAGCGCCAAGTGCCTCAAAGCCTTTTATATGTTGATCAATCGGGCGCGGCCCCAAATGACAGCCGCCCGGAAGACCGATTACTGCCTGATTGAACTTACCAAGCATCGCACCCATGAAATAATAGGATGCTCTGAGCTTTTTCACTTTTCCATTCGGAAGCGGCATCGACACCATATTTTCCGGATCGATATGAACCGTCTGCCCGTCCCAGCTGACGTTTCCGCCTATTTCCTCCAATAAATCACCAAGTGTGTATACATCTGATATGTTGGGGAGCCCCTCAATCATGACGTGTGAATCGGCTAAAAGCGCGGCAGGCAGCAAGGCAACAGCACTATTCTTTGCGCCGTTAATCCTTACCTTTCCTTTTAATGCATGCCCGCCTTCAACTAAAATTTTTTGCAATTGCAGCACCCCGCTTCTTGACGTCGTACACTTCTAACCTGGCCAATCGTTTTAGCTATTTCTTCTTAATCTGGGCGTTTTTTCCAGTTTTATGCATTTATTTTTGATTATTCCAGTCTGCAAGGAATTTTTCAATGCCCTGATCGGTTAATGGGTGCTTAACTAGAGAACCAAGCACCTTGTATGGAATCGTCGCTATATGGGCGCCATTCGCTGCCGCATCTGTTACATGCAACGGATGTCTGATTGACGCAGCAATAATTTCTGTGCCGATGTTATGCACATCAAAGATCTCCCTGATTGCTGCAATAAGATCCATACCGTCGTGGCCGATATCATCGAGACGGCCGAGGAATGGTGACACATACGAAGCACCTGCACGCGCTGCCAATAACGCCTGATTCGCGTTAAAAACCAAGGTCACGTTTGTTTTAATATTTAAATCGCTGAACGCTTTAACCGCTTTCAGACCTTCCAATGTCATTGGAACCTTAACGGTAATATTCGGTGCAATAGCCGCAAGTTCTTTACCTTCCTTTATCATACCTTCTGCATCTTCTGAAATAACTTCAGCACTTACTGAACCGGAAACTTCATCAGTAATTTCTTTTAATCGGTCGTGAAATGACACGCCTTCTTTGGAAACAAGGCTCGGGTTTGTTGTAACGCCTGCCAGAATGCCGAGTTCATTTGCAGAACGGATATCATCAATACTTGCTGAATCCAGGAAAAATTTCATCGGTAGCCCCCGCTTTCTATATTTACTCATCTTTTCACATACTGACCGGCAGCCAGCTGTTTTATTTATCATAACAAAAATTTCGTGACATTTACATTATAAGAATACCAACAAGAGCTTAATGGCGCAAGTTGCTCAACGAATTGATTTTAATCAATTAAAAAACAGCAGATAGCCTGCTGCTTTTATCCCTATTATTTATGATGATAATGATAAATCCCAAAAATATGATTAAATCACTTTCCCCACAAAACCGCTAATATCCTGAACGTTAAACGGTTTTGCAAACACCTCTTCTACCAGACTAAACTGCAGCGTTTCATCCCTTACTTGTTCCGCCATTCCTGTCATGACAATAACCGGGAGCGATATTTTCTCTTTTTCCAATCGTCTCAGCATCTCAGGCCCATCCATAATCGGCAATTTATAGTCGAGGATAAGCAAATCATACGACGCTTCGTATATTTTCTCCATCCCCTCTTTGCCTGTCTCAGCCAGCGTCACTCTAAAGCCTGCGTTTTCAAGGATATCTTGTAATAACATACGGATTCCCGGCTGATCATCGACAACCAATATGTCTTTTGGCAAATGCTGCCACCCCCTTGCTATACAAAAATCTTGGTGTTGCTTATCCTATGTATTCGATAAGGATTTCCAAAATTCCTTCTTTTTAAAGAACGGATTTTTAAAGCAAGGAAGGTAAAAACAAGTATATAAAAATTAACCTGAATAAAGAATCAATAACTGTTCTCTATTCAGGTCTTTTGGCCTATGCGCTATTCGCCTTTTTTAGAAGCGGCGCCCACAAAACCTTCAAACAGTGCTTGCGGGCGGGTCGGGCGTGATTTGAACTCTGGATGAAATTGACATGCGACAAACCATGGATGATCAGCTAACTCAATTGTTTCGACCAATCGATCATCAGGACTGGTACCGGACATCAGCATGCCGTTTTCAGCCAACTGCTCTCTGTAATCATTATTAAATTCATAACGGTGCCGGTGACGCTCATAGACAAGATCCTCATTGCCATATGCTTTTTTGGTTTTTGTCCCATTCATGAGTTTGCAAGGATAGCTGCCCAGCCGCAACGTGCCTCCCAGATCAGAAATATTTTTCTGTTCCGGCAGTAAGTCGATAATCGGGTTCGGCGTGTCTGGATCGATTTCAGCCGAATGCGCATTTTCGAGTCCCAGAACATTTCGTGCAAACTCCACCGTTGCAAGCTGCATACCAAGGCATATGCCGAAAAACGGCTTCTTATTTTCACGCGCGTAGCGGATTGCTTCGATTTTGCCGTCAATGCCCCGATCGCCAAATCCACCGGGAACCAGTACACCATCCACATCGTCAAGCTCTTTTACGATGGATGCTTTATCTTGTTTCTCGGAATTGATCCATTTTACTTGAATGTCAGCATCGTATGAAAAACCGGCATGTTTTAATGCTTCTACAACCGAAAGATAGGCGTCCGGCAATTCGACATACTTCCCGACAAGGCCAATGACGGTCGTATTAGGCAGATGACGCACACTTTTAAGCAAGTCTTCCCACTCACGCATATCGGCTTCATCACAGTTCAGTCCAAGATGATCACATGTCAGCTGATCCAAGTTCTGATTCTGCAGCGCGATCGGCACCTGGTATAATGTATCAGCATCCCGCATCTCGATGACCGCTTCCTTGTCTGTATCGCAAAAGAGGGCGATCTTTTCTTTCATGCTTTCACTGATTGCCAATTCCGAACGCAAAACAATGACATCCGGCTGAATACCCAATGAACGTAATTCTTTCACACTATGCTGGGTCGGTTTGGTTTTAACTTCACCGGCTGCTTTAATGTACGGCACGAGCGTACAATGAATGTACATGACATGGTCACGGCCGATATCACTCTTGATTTGCCGTATTGCTTCAAGAAATGGGAGCGATTCAATATCGCCGACAGTCCCTCCGATTTCCGTTATAACAACATCCGCTTTTGTCGCCTGTCCGGCACGGAAAACCTGTTCTTTAATCTCATTTGTAATATGCGGAATTACTTGAACGGTTCCGCCAAGATAGTCACCGCGTCGCTCTTTTTTAATAACACTTGAATAAACTTTGCCCGTTGTAATATTACTGTATTTATTCAAATTAATATCAATAAAGCGCTCGTAATGCCCCAAATCAAGGTCGGTCTCAGCACCGTCTTCCGTAACGAATACCTCACCATGCTGGTACGGACTCATCGTCCCCGGGTCCACGTTAATATAAGGGTCGAATTTTTGTATGGTAACTTTCAGCCCCCGATTTTTCAGCAATCTGCCAAGCGACGCGGCTGTTATTCCTTTTCCCAGTGACGAAACAACACCGCCAGTCACAAAAATATACTTAGTCAATGAATCATCCCTCATCTCTCTATTAATTGCTCTGATACTATGTTTAGGTTACATCGGTTCGTTAAAAGTAAACATGCTGCAGTTTACTTCTCGCTTGTCATTGCCGCTATGCCGGCAAAATAAAAAAGCGCTCCCCCCTTTAATATAGGGGGAGCGCTGTATTTTTATAAATTTAGCGAGCCCAATAAAGATTTTACTCATTGGTTATTAAAAAGTCAAGCTGCGGCTTTGCTATTTTTCTTCATCTTTCGTTTCCTCTTCTTCCTCTTCGAAGTCATCGTCTTCATCTGATGGATCCAATTCGTCATCAAAACCTATGTCTCCGCCGAGCTCTTCGGTTTTATCCAAAATTTCATCATCAAATGTGTCCGCTATACCTTCAACATTAGCTTCCGGATCGTCAAGCGGTGCTTCACCAAACTCATCATGCGACACATCTTCTGTCTTTTTCTTCTTTGCTTTTTTCTTTGTCTTTTTTGGCGTCTGGTGGACAATCTCATCCATTTGTTCGACTGGATACCAGCGCTTCAGTCCCCAGATTCCGGAACTGACTGTCAAAAACCTGCCGTCAATTGTCAGATCCGTGTAAAACTGAGCGATGTATTCCTGCTTCTGCTCTTCATTAAAACCTTTTAAATCAGCTACTTTTTCAAAGAGACTATTGAAGTCCTGAGCTTGCTGCTCTTCCAATAAATATTCATTGGCCAATTCAAGCATTGACCTTACTTCAAGCTCTTCGCGGCTGTATTCTTTCAGGCTCACGATACCGCACTCCCTTTTTATGAGTTTCATAATCAGGCTTTATCTCCTGAATGATATATAGATTAAATCGTACCACTCATTATAAACAAAAACAGGTGGAATATGCCAGCCTTAACACTAAATATTCATGAATTGTTATTAAAACAACTTTCTTCCGGGACCCTCTTCGTAATTACTGCCTTCACATTTGATGTAAACTGCGCGGAATGAAAGTTCTCTTTCTATTTTCAGTTAGAGCTATACCACCGCTTCGGCTCATGCTTCCGATTTCCGGCACATGTTTCGGCTTTCCGGCACATATTGCGACGCTCCGGAACATATCCCCGATTCCCCGCCCATATTGCGACGCTCCGGAACATACTCCCGATTTCCCGCCCATATTGTGACGCTCCGGAACATATTCCCGATTTCCCGCCCATATTGTGACGCTCCGGAACATATTCCCGATTTCCGGAACATATCTCTGCTCTCCGGGAAGCAGTCTGCATCAAAAGAACGGGGAACCGGCCATCTCACCGATTCCCTGCCTTGATTACATATTTCGTCTGTACTGCCCGCCGACTTCATATAACGCGTTTGTGATCTGACCAAGACTGGCAAATTTTACGGTTTCCATTAATTCAGCGAAAATGTTTCCGCCTGAGGCTGCCACGTCTTTCAGGCGATTGAGCGCCGCTTCCGTCTCATCTTTATTTTTCTCCTGAAATTTATGCAGTTCACTGATTTGATGTTCTTTTTCTTCTTTCGATGCCCGGGCAAGTTCCATTGAATCAATATCTTCAGCAGAGGAAAGATTTGGGTTCACATACGTGTTAACCCCGACAATCGGAAGTTCACCGGAATGTTTCTTGCCTTCATAGTACAGCGATTCTTCCTGAATTTTTCCACGCTGATACTGGCGTTCCATGGCGCCAAGCACACCGCCGCGGTCATTCATTTTTTCAAATTCCTGGAGAACGGCTTCCTCAACAAGGTCTGTCAGCTCCTCTACGATAAACGACCCTTGCAATGAATTCTCCGTTTTCGTCAAGCCAAATTCTTTATTAATAATCATCTGGATGGCCATTGCACGTCTTACCGATTCTTCAGTCGGCGTCGTGATCGCTTCATCATACGCATTGGTGTGCAATGAATTTGTATTGTCCTGAATGGCCAGCAGCGCCTGAAGCGTTGTCCGGATGTCGTTAAAGTCGATTTCCTGGGCATGCAGTGAACGGCCTGACGTTTGAATATGATATTTCAACTTTTGACTGCGTTCATCCGCTCCATATTTATCCCGCATGGCAATCGCCCAGATGCGGCGGGCAACACGGCCGATAACCGTATATTCCGGATCCAGCCCATTCGAGAAGAAAAACGAAAGGTTTTGTGCAAACTTATTAACATCCATCCCGCGGCTTAAATAATACTCAACATACGTAAACCCGTTGGCCAACGTAAAGGCAAGCTGTGTAATCGGGTTTGCGCCTGCTTCTGCAATATGGTAGCCGGAAATTGAAACTGAGTAATAGTTGCGCACATTTTTGTCAATAAAGTACTGCTGGATGTCACCCATCATTCTTAAAGCAAACTCTGTTGAAAAAATGCACGTGTTCTGCCCCTGATCTTCTTTAAGAATGTCTGCCTGGACTGTACCGCGTGCAACTGAAATTGTGTCGTCCCGCAGGCGCTCATATTCTTCCCCGCTCGGCTCGCGTCCATTTTCTTCCCGGAATTTCTCAAGCTGCTGGTCGATCGCGGTATTGAAAAACATCGCCAGAATGATTGGTGCCGGTCCGTTAATCGTCATCGAAACAGACGTTTTCGGATCAACCAGGTCAAACCCGTCATACAGTTTTTTCATGTCATCAAGTGTACAGATGCTCACACCGCTTTCGCCGACTTTCCCGTAAATATCCGGTCTTGGCGCCGGATCTTCCCCGTATAGGGTGACCGAGTCGAAAGCCGTTGACAACCGTTTGGCTTCACTGTCTTTGGACAGGTAATGGAAACGGCGGTTTGTCCGTTCCGGTGTCCCTTCCCCGGCAAACTGGCGCGTTGGGTCCTCTCCTTGGCGCTTAAACGGGAAAACGCCTGCCGTATATGGAAAGGAACCCGGCAGATTCTCCTTCATCAGCCAATACAGCCGTTCGCCCCAGTCCATATATTTCGGCATGATGACTTTCGGTATATTCAGCCCGGAAATCGATTCAATGTTCAAGTCCATTTCAATTTCCCGGTTCCGAACTTTGTAGGTGATTTTATCGCCGCTGTATTGTTCCTGAAGGGTATCCCAGGAATCGAGCAGTTTTTTCGCAGCAGGATCCATTTTGTCTTCGTAAGTCACAATGGCTTCATCGATTACAGTCGTATCCGCTTCATCACTAAGCACATTCCGGGCGCCTTCAAGCTGATAAAGTTTTCGCGCCAGATCGCTTTGCTTTTTGGCATTGTCATGGTAGCCACGTACATGCTGTGCAATTTCACGCAAATAGTGACGCCGTTCATTCGTGATGATCATATTTTGCTTCTCAGCGATTTTATGGCGGTCAAAGTTAACCGTTTCCTCCCAGTCGAACCGTTCATTCAGCGTATCAATCATGGAAGCAAACAACGCGTTTGTACCGGTATCATTAAATTGGCTGGCGATGGTACCGAATACCGGGAAGTTTTCCTTGTCCTCACCGAAAAGCAAATGACTCCGCTGATATTGTTTCCGCACTTGGTTCAGTGCATCTTCTGACCCTTTTTGTTCATATTTATTAATAACCACAAAATCGGCAAAATCGATCATATCAATTTTTTCAAGCTGTGATGGGGCACCAAATTCAGACGTCATGACATACATTGATAAATCGGTGACATCCGTAATCGCTGCATCACCCTGTCCAATCCCGCTTGTTTCCACAATAATAAAGTCATATTGTGCAGCGCGGAGCACATCGAGAACGTCCTGCAATGACTGGGAGAGTTCCGTACGCGATCCGCGTGTTGCAAGTGACCGCATGTAGACACGGTCGGTAAAAATGGCATTCATCCGAATCCGGTCTCCGAGCAAAGCTCCGCCGGTTTTCTTTTTCGTCGGATCGATTGAAATAATAGCAATCTTTTTATCAGGAACTTCATTTATAAAACGGCGGATTAATTCATCGGTCAATGAACTTTTCCCGGCGCCCCCCGTTCCGGTAATACCGAGTGCTGGCGCTTGATTCGATTGGGAGCGCAGCTTTTTCAATAAATCTTCTTTCTCCGCGTTGTCCTCGCTGTTTTCGATATATGTGATTAAACGTGCAACCGACTGTCGCTCACCTTCTGCAAGTTTTGCCTGAGCATCTTTCAAATCAACCGGCGGGAGTACATCGCATTCTTCCACCATGCTGTTGATCATGCCCTGAAGCCCCAATTCACGTCCATTGTCCGGCGAAAAGATGCGTGAGACGCCATAGTCTTCAAGTTCCTTGATTTCACGCGGTATGATAACACCGCCGCCACCGCCATATACCTTAATATGGCTTGCACCCAGCTCATTCAATAAATCAATCATATATTTAAAATATTCGACGTGGCCGCCTTGATAAGACGAGATAGCGATTCCTTGAGCATCCTCCTGAATCGCCGCATAGACAACTTCTTCCACAGATCGATTGTGCCCCAGATGGACGACCTCCGCTCCGCTTGCCTGAAGAATTCGGCGCATGATATTGATCGATGCATCATGCCCGTCATATAAACTCGAAGCCGTTACAAACCGAACGGGATTAGCCGGTTTATAAATCGTTGCTTGTTCCATGAAACCCCTCCTAAATTAATGGTTTTGATCAGCTTGTTTCTTCACGTTGGATAAGATGTGTGGACAGCGATTGCTTCAAAAAGTGAATTTGGCGTTCAATATACTGATCTAATGTAAATTGTTTCTGCAGCATCCACCGTCTGAACCCCCACATCTGCCCCTGAACGAAAATGTTGTTGGCCAGCAGTGATGCGTCTTGTGCATCAAACGTTTCAGGCAGGCATGCTGAAAACATTTTTTCCAGCATCGCCACCATATCCCGTTCTTTCTTAATAACATAGTCTCTCGATTCCGGTTTGAGTGACTTCACTTCCTGATACATAATGATAATCTCTTCCTGCATATCATCCATCAAACGGAAATACGATTCGACGACTTCTTCCAGATTGGCAATTGCTGGATTATCCCAATCAGTGGCTGTTTCGAGCCGATTTCTGACCTGGTCATAAATCGCATCACACACTAAAAACAGAACATCTTCTTTCGTTCGGATATACTCATACAACGTGCCGATTGAGAACCCTGATTCTTTGGCAATTTCACGGGTTGTCGTGCGGTGAAAGCCCTTTTCCTTAAATAATGCAATGGCCCCTTTAATCATTTGATTCCGACGCTTTTGCACAAGATGCGTATCTTTTACCGACGATATAATTTGGTCATTCGACATTCAGCCGCCCCCTTCCTGTTTCCAGTCGTTTAAAATCTCCTGCGCCCGTCTGTATGGATCATCATCTGCGTTAATATCAACAGCTTTATTCTCAGCAAATGCTTTGACTTCCCGCCATATTTCTTCGCGGATAAGTTCATACACTTCCAGAGTCTGCTGCCGCTTACGACGGCTTTGCCCCGCTTCTGTTCCATATAAATACTCATGATGCGCATTAATTTTTTCCCACAATTTGTCAATGCCTTTGTTTTCGGTTGTAATCGTTTTGATGATTGGCGTGATTTGTTCATCCCT
The DNA here is from genome assembly GCF_900112705.1 of Lentibacillus persicus. GTDB lineage: Bacteria > Bacillota > Bacilli > Bacillales > Amphibacillaceae > Lentibacillus > Lentibacillus persicus. Next base: position 47,215 of record NZ_FOMR01000008.1, on the reverse strand, counting down.
TGATGTCATCATGACCAGCTCTTTCAATAAGCCCTTCAGTTTTCCGACACCATCCAGATCAGCTTTATTGATCACAAATAAATCGGCAATTTCCATAATGCCTGCTTTAAAAATCTGCAGCACATCACCGCTGTTCGGTGTCAGCACGAGCGCTGTCGTATCAACGATTTTCATAATATCCAGCTCGGACTGGCCAACACCGACCGTCTCCACTATAACGACATCAAACCCGTAAGCGTCACATATTCTGACAGCATCCTTCGTCGCCCGGGCGAGACCGCCAAGACTTCCGCGTGTTGCCATGCTGCGGATGTAAACCCCGTCATCGGTGAAATGTTCATTCATGCGGACCCGATCACCAAGGAGCGCACCTCCACTGAACGGACTGGTCGGATCCACTGCAATGATTGCGACCGTCTTGCCTTCATGGCGAATGTGGCTGATCAAACGGTTGACCAGTGAGCTTTTGCCGGCACCCGGAGACCCGGTAATCCCCACGTAGCGCGCATGCTTTTTGCTGGCGAATACGTCACTTAACATGTCGAGCTTTTCCGGGTGGTCATTTTCCAACATCGTAATGGCCCTGGCCAGGGCGCGTATGTCACTTTGCTTCATTCGTTCAACGAGATGGTGCATTGGATGGACTTCCTTTCATTGGTTCGATCATTCTTTTTTCTGCTTAAGTCAACGGTATGGCGAATTGAAGCGGAAAATTTGTGAACTTGAGCCGATTTCACGGCAACTTGAGCCAAAATCACGTGAACTTGAGCCGATTCGGTGATAAATTCAGCCAAAACGCTATTTCGTAAGCATCCGGCCAATCACGAGACGCTGAATTTCATTCGTGCCTTCATAGATTTGGGTGATTTTCGCATCACGCATGTAACGCTCGACCGGATAGTCTTTTGTATAACCGTAGCCGCCAAATACCTGTACCGCTTCTGTTGTGACACGCATCGCGGTATCACCCGCAAACAGTTTGGACATTGCCGAGGCTTTTCCGTAAGGCTCGCCCTCTGTTTCCAGCCATGCGGCCTGGTAGGTTAATAGACGGGACGCTTCAATTTCAGTCGCCATGTCAGCCAGCTTAAATGAAATGCCTTGGTTGGCGGCAATCGGTTTGCCAAATTGTTCACGTTCCTTGGCGTAATCAACAGCTGCATCCAGTGCGCCCTGGGCAATACCGAGCGCTTGTGCTGCAATGCCATTGCGTCCGCCGTCAAGTGTCGACATGGCAATTTTAAAGCCATCGCCTTCTGCGCCGAGCAGGTTTTCCTTGGGTACACGGCAGTTTTCAAAAATAAGCTCGGTTGTAGGGGAGGAACGGATACCGAGTTTCTTTTCTTTCTTTCCAGTTGAGAATCCTTCCGTTTCTTTCTCGACTATAAATGCGCTGATCCCTTTATGGCGTGCTTCCGGGTCGGTCAGAGCAAACACGATATAAATATCAGCCACGCCACCGTTCGATATCCACACTTTGTTGCCATTCAAGATGTAATCATCGCCATCTTTTTTAGCGACTGTTTTCATGCTGGCCGCGTCGCTCCCGGAGCCTGGCTCAGACAATGCATAAGCCCCCAGCGCTTCGCCGGTGGCCAGCCTGTAAAGGAATGTTTTCTTCTGTTCTTCGTTTCCGTATTTATAAATCGGCCAGCTTGCCAATGAAAGGTGGGCTGACAACGTAACGCCTGTCGAAGCACACACACGTGATAATTCCTCAACAGCAATCACGTAACTGACATAGTCGGCACCAATACCGCCATATTCTTCAGGCCACGGGATCCCAGTCAAACCAAGTTCAGCCATTTGGTCAAAAATTCCCCGGTCAAAACGTTCTTCTTCATCGCGTTCAGCAGCGGTTGGTTCGACGTCATTTTTGGCAAAATCACGCACCATTTTACGCAGCATTTCCTGTTCTTCAGTCAATTGAAAGTTCATTATCTATTTATCTCCCTTCAAACTAAACGTTTCAAATTAAACCACAAAACTCAGTCAAGTAAACTTTTTGCAATAACTTTATGCTGGATTTCGTTTGTGCCTTCATAGATTTCGGTTACTTTAGCATCGCGGAAAAGCCGCTCGACCGGATATTCTTCCGTGTAACCATAGCCTCCAAAAATTTGGACGGCTTCAATGGCGGCTTTGCGTGCTGTTTTTGATGCATACATTTTAGCCATCGATGCTTCCTTGCTCGATGGGGCGTCTTGTTCAACCAGTGCAGCAGCTTGATAGACCAGTAGTTTGGCCGCTTCGACTTCGGTAGCCATGTCAGCAAGTTTAAACGCAATGCCTTGATTGGCTGCAATCGGTTTGCCGAATTGCTCGCGTTCTTTGGCATACGCTGCTGAATAGTCCAGCGCTGCTTCGCCGATTCCCAACGCCTGGGCGGCGATGCCAATACGGCCGACATTGAGATTTGCCATCGCAATTTTAAACCCCTCACCTTCATCGCCAAGCAGCTGCTCTTTTGGAACCTTGCAGTTGTCGAAAGTAAGCTGGACTGTGCTCGAACCATGCAGCCCCATTTTTTTCTCTGGTTTTCCGATGATTAACCCTGGTGTATCCTTTTCAACGATAAAAGCGCTTACACCTTTTGAGCCTGGCTCATCGCTCGTCCGGGCAAACGTTATATATGTATCCGCCTCCCCGCCATTCGTGATAAACACTTTGGATCCGTTCAAAATATAATCGGTATCACTTTTAACGGCCTTTGTTTTTAAACTTGCAGCATCAGACCCGGCGCCCGGTTCTGTTAAAGCAAATGCACCAAGGTATTCACCTGAGGCCAGTTTCGGAACGTATTTGTTTTTTTGTTTATCATTGCCAAAATACAGGATTGGATTGGTGCCGACTGATGTATGAACGGATAATATGACCCCAAGCGTTGCGCTGACTTTGGATAATTCATTAATGGCGATGATATATGATGTGTAATCCATACCGCTGCCGCCGTAGTCTTCAGGGATAGGTACACCCATCAGGCCTAACTCACCCATTTTTCGAACAATCTTGCGGGGAAACCGTTCTTCTCCTTCCATCTGTTCGACTTCCGGCTGTACTTCTTTTTCAGCAAAGTCCTGAACCATTTTTCGCATCATTTCCTGTTCTTCGGTAAAACGAAGGTTCATTTAGCGTGCCCTCCTCGCGGGAAATCGTAGTTGCTGTATCAGCTGTACTGATAAAACCCTCTTCCAGATTTTTTACCGTGCCAGCCGGCGTTTACATATTTTCTTAAAAGCGGGCATGGTCGGTATTTACTGTCGCCAAAACCTTCGTGCAGTACTTCCATAATATAAAGGCATGTGTCCAGACCGATAAAATCAGCAAGCGTCAAAGGCCCCATCGGGTGATTCATGCCGAGTTTCATGACCGTATCGATATCTTCAACCGATGCCACTCCCTCGTGAAGAGCGTATATGGCTTCGTTAATCATCGGCATTAAAATACGATTGGCGGCAAAACCAGGATAGTCATTCACTTCAACCGATGTTTTGGAAAGTTTTTTAGCCATGTCGGCCACGGCTTCATACGTTTCATCGCTGGTTTGTAGCCCCCGAATGACTTCCACAAGTTTCATAACCGGAACCGGGTTCATGAAGTGCATGCCGATTACCTTGTCCGCCCGGTTTGTCGATGCTGCAATTTCAGTTATCGGAAGTGATGAAGTATTACTCGCCAGGATTGCGTGTCCCGGTGCGTGCGCATCAAGCTGACGGAATACGTTTGTCTTCACGTCCATATTCTCAACGATTGCTTCAATCGTCATATCGCAATTTTTAACGTCCTGAATTTCTGTTGTTGTATTCAGCCGTGATAATGTATCGTTCTTCTCCTGCTCACTGATGCGTTCTTTATCGACTGACCTCGTTAACAACTTCTCAATGTTTTGGATGCCTTTCTGAAGCGCTTCCTCACTGACGTCGTTTAATAAAACGTCGTAGCCCGATTGCGCACAAACCTGAGCGATGCCAGACCCCATCTGGCCTGCTCCGACGACCATTACTTTTTCGATTGCCATGCGTATTGCCTCCTTTGAATCTAAATGTGTACTTTAGCGCATTTTTTTGAACTTTAGCGAAATCACCTCGAGGTCACTGCTTCGGCACTTCTATAAGAACCGCATCGCCCTGACCGCCGCCACTGCAGATCGCTGCAATGCCTAAACCGCCGCCTTGGCGCTTCAGTTCATGAATCAACGTCAAAATAATCCGTGCGCCGCTTGCGCCGATTGGATGACCCAGGGCGACCGCCCCGCCATTGACGTTGATTTTTTCAGGATCAATGTTTGCAATTTTTCCGCTGGCAAGTGAAACAGCAGCAAATGCTTCATTAATTTCAAATAAGGCGATATCGTCTTTTGCGTAACCTGTTTTATCAAGCAGCTTATTAATGACAAGCCCCGGCGTTTTTGGAAAATCCTTGGATTCCACGCCGACTTCGGCATGACCATGGATTACTGCCATCGGTGTTTTGCCAAGCTTTTCTGCGGTTTCGTCAGCCATGACGACGAACGCACCTGCACCATCATTGACGCCTGGTGCATTTCCCGCTGTAATCGTCCCATCCTTATCAAAGGCCGGACGCAATTTAGCCAGGACATCTGTGTTTGTCTCTTTGCGCGGTGCTTCATCGGTATCAACTACAACCGGGTCGCCTTTTCGCTGCGGCACTTCCAATGTCACAATTTCTTCAGCAAACTTACCGTCTTCGATCGCTTTAATCGCTCGCTGGTGACTGCGCGAGGACCATTCATCCTGCGCTTCACGCGTCAAACCATATTCTTCAGCTGTCGAATTACCATAGCTTCCCATATGCACGCCTGCAAATGAACAGGTCAGCCCGTCGTGCACCATCATGTCAACAACTTTCTTGTCGCCCATGCGGTTTCCCCAACGGGCATCCGGCAAAATGTATGGCGCATTGCTCATGCTTTCCATGCCTCCTGCCACGATAATGTCTTCATCGCCAAGACGGATGAGTTGATCAGCCAGTGTGACACTGCGCAAGCCTGATGCACAAACTTTGTTAATCGTCTCGGTTTTGACTTCCCATGGGATCTCGGCTTCACGGGCTGCCTGGCGTGAAGGAATCTGTCCTTGACCGCCCTGCAATACGTTGCCCATTATCACTTCGTCAACTTTATCTCCTTCCACGCCTGCACGCTCGAGCGCTTCTTTGATTGCTTTGCCGCCAAGCTGTGAGGCGGTAAACGGTTTGAGTGCTCCTCCAAATTTGCCAAATGGTGTACGTGCACCTGATACAATAACGGTTTTACGCATGTGTTTAACATCCTTTCATAAGTAAATTAATAGATTTATATGATACCGCTTTCTAAAATTTGACCGAACGCTCGCTCAATCATGGTGCAAAATGAGAGGCCGGGACATTACTTGTTAATTTCAATTGTGAAAGACGGAGGATAAGGAAGGTTAGCGGAGGAAATATGCGAAGACTCCTGCGGGTCGGCTAAGGTCGGTCACGTCCTGTGACCAACGCCGACACTAGAACCTCCTGTTCGTCGAAACAGAGGCATAGGTGAGACAACGAAGTGCCTTGGCACGAGTTGGCTCAACAGCCGCCCGCGGAAAGCGAAGCATATTTCCGGAGCGGTGTATTCTGCTCCTCCACTTAATAATAGTTCGTCTTTTTATTCACTGTAAAAGTCTTGTCCCAACCTCTTCCAGTTTCCTTAAGCTGTTTTCTGCTCATCTTCTGTCAATACTGACAATGCCAGGATTTCGGCAACGTCCATTGTACTGATGTCTTCTTCAACTTCTTTCGCTTTCGTGCCATCACTCAACATCGTCAGGCAGAATGGGCATGCACTGGAAATCATCGTTGATTCCGTTTCCATTGCCTGTTCGGTGCGCGCAACGTTGATACGGTTGCCTGTTGTATCTTCGGTCCACATCAGGCCGCCGCCGGCTCCACAGCACATGCCATTTTCCCGGCTGCGGTCCATTTCGACCAGTTCAAGGCCCGGTATTGACTTCAGAATTTCCCGCGGCGGATCATAAACACCGTTGTATCTTCCCAAATAGCAGGAATCATGATAAGTGAGTTTCTGATTGATTTCCCGCTGCGGTTTTAATTGACCGTTCATCACAAGATCATAGAGCAGTTGCGTATGATGGTAGACTTCCGCTTCGAAACCGAAATCAGGGTATTCATTTTTGAAAATATTATAAGCATGCGGGTCAATCGTTACAATCTTCTTCACATCATGTTTTTCAAATTCTTTAATATTTTTCTCGGCAATTTCCTGGAACAAGAACTCATTCCCGATGCGGCGTGCTGTGTCACCGGAGTTCTGCTCTTTATTCCCAAGAATCGCAAAGCTGATGCCTGCCTGGTTCATCAATTTGGCAAACGCCAGCGCGATTTTCTGACTGCGGTTGTCAAATGACCCCATTGAACTGACCCAGAAAAGATATTCGAAATCTTTATCTTCCTTTTTCAATTCTTTAACGGTCGGGATATAAGCATCTTCATCCTGGTCACGCCATTTTACACGGTCTTTTTTGGAAAGGCCCCAAGGATTGCCCTGACGCTCAATATTCATAACGGCACGCTGGGCATCCTGATCCATTTTGCCTTCTGTCATCACAAGGTAGCGGCGCATGTCAATAATCGTCCCGACATGCTCATTCATAACCGGGCACGCTTCTTCACACGCACGGCACGTTGTGCAGCCTTCAAGCTCTTCCTGTGTAATGACATCACCAATCAGACTGACACTTTCGACTCCTGCAGCGGCTTCGCCCGCACCGGCAGCAGCCAAATTGCCTTCTGTTTTCGAAAAAGCATATTCAGGCACCCAGGCTGATTTCCCTGTAACCGCAGCACCTTTTTTGGTTAAATGGTCGCGTGTTTTAATCATAATATCCATTGGCGAGAGCATTTTGCCGGTACCTGAAGCAGGACACACATCTGTACAGCGTCCGCACTCGACACATGCATAGAAATCTATCATTTGATGCTGCTCAAAGTCTTCAACTTTCCCGACACCAAATGAAATCTCATCCTCATCTTCTTCCTCGCCGATATCAAAATTGATCGGCTTCAATTTTCCCGGTACGCGTTTGCTCAAAAACACGTTAATCGGCGCGGCAATCAGATGGGCATGCTTGGATTGCGGCACGTATACCAGGAATGCAAGAATTGTGATGGTATGTATCCACCAGAATACGTAGAAAAGCACCGCTGCACCTGTTTCAGGCAGCCAACTGAAAAGAGAAGCTATTAAACTCGCAACCGGTTCGGTCCATGTTAATCCTTCCCCGTGCCAGACAATCGCCATCCCATTGCCAAGCAGAACCGAAAGCATCAGCGTCCCAATAAATAACAGGACAAGGCCCGCTTTAAAGCCGCGTTTCAGGCGCACAAGCTTTTCAATATAACGGCGATAAAATGCCCACACAACCGCTACGAGAATCATGAGCGTTACAAGCTCCTGGAAAAACGTAAACCCCGGGTAAAAAAGCCCGAACGGTAAATGACTGCCGGGAGCCAGCCCCTTCACAAACATATCAATCGCACCAAACTGCACGAGTAAAAAGCCGTAAAACATCATGACATGAATGGTGCCGGACTTTTTATCTTTCAACAGTTTGGACTGCCCAAAAACGATTTTACCTATCCGGCGGAACCGCTCTTTAAACGCCCGGTCAAATTCGGATTTTTGCCCCAGTTTAATATAGGAAACCCGCGTTGCAATAACTTTAGCGAATAGGTAGATCCCATAGCCGGTAATCGCAATAAACGCCAGCCAGTTGATGAGTAACAATGTGTTCATCATTCGCTCCCCCTTTGTTCTAGTATAACGGAAAATGTTAGCGATTGCATTACGTTTCAAATAAAATGCCGACCGCTTTATTTTTATGTTATGTCTATTACTTTATAGTATGAATGATCATTCAGTCAACAGATTTATAGAAAGTTTAAAAAATTAGTTCATTCATCAGGCTGCATTAATAATCCCTGACCATTCGCGTCAATTTAAAATTTCATGAAAAAAGCTGCCCTTCACAAAGGACAGCTTTGGCTTAATATATTAATGTGATGTTGAATAACGGCTATGGCCAACCGGACCTTTTGTTGTAATATAAATGTGGAAGAAATACTCGGCTGCTGCGATAACAAGCGCCGAAATGAGCGCTGCTCCTGCCATCGTGGTGAAACCTATATTCGCAAGCAGCATGCCCATCAGCCATACCACTAGGAATGTTAACCCAAAATCTGAAATGCTTGCCATGATGTTGCCATTTTTCGGAAGGACCCCAAGATCCCCTGCGAAATAAGAAATAATACCAAGAACGGCCGTCATTATAAGCACATTGCCAAAAGACACGCCAAATCCTAATCCGAGTACAATAAATAATGCTATCAGTGTCAGCAAGCCTTTTATTACAAGCGCCTTTCCATGTTCCATGATGCAATACCTCCTTTTGGTTTTTAATAGAGTTACGACCGATTTACATATCTCCTCCGGAATTTCACCGGGCTTATTTTGCTTTTCCCGTTCACGTTGGAGATAAACTCTTTAAAAATCCTATTTCTCCGTGATCAGAAAATGACACTCTGCGCCTCCGCCGGAAAGGCGGCACCTCCGGGATAATGTCAATTTTACGAGGCAGGAATAAATTTCGCGCAGTATAGCCATTATGACACGTGATCACCATTAAGCCCGTACTTTGTTGAATATGTTTAAACCATTCTTGAAAGGGCTATGGCCAAATAAGAACAATCAACAATTGAAAGGTGGCAGTATCATGACCGACAGAAACGAAAAGAAGCGCAGTCAAGATTCAATTGAGCAGCAAAAAAAGAAAAAAGACTCTGAACAAGACATCAGCCCGCAGCGCGAAAATGATACAAGCCCGAAACAAAATAACAAATAAGAAAAGGCCCCGGAATAAATTTCCGGGCTTTTCTTATACTAAATCCGACAAGCCAAAGGAGCGAACGTTCATGTATCAAAACATTTTGAACGAAACAGGTCATCGTGCCAGTCCCTTGCCTGACGGTCCGTGGCTGATGACCCAAAAGTGGGAAGATGTCTTTTTTATGCATATGCCTGTTTCCCGTGAGTTCATCCGCAGCCATATTCCAAACCATCTGGAACTGGACACCTATAATGGGGAAGCGTGGATTTCCATTACGCCCCTCAAAATCAGTGATTTGCGGATGCGCATGCTCCCACCCTTTCCATACATCAGGAAATTCCTTGAATTGAACGTGCGCACTTATGTCAGACGTGAAGGAATCCCCGGCATCTATTTTTTCAGCCTTGACGCAGAGAAAATTCTGCCCGTTATGGGTGCCAGAGCAGGTACCCTTCCTTATTTTTATGCCAGCATGGAAATGAAGAAACGAGGCGGATGGTTTCATTACAGCAGCAGGCGGCACTGTAATCAAAATGTGGCATTCAAAGGCAGCTATCGTCCGGTATCAGAAAGCTGGTATCCTGAAGCAGGGACACTGAGCAATTGGCTGCTGGAACGCTATTATCTATGGACGCAGCTGAAAGGTAATGTATTCACGATCGGTATCCATCACAAACCATGGGAGGTGTCAGATGCAGAAGCCATGATCGAAAAACAATCACTTACCCCTTTTCTGTCCCCCCGGGCAATGGGAAACCGGATGCTTCTGCATTATGCCCGCTCCCGCAGAGTTCTCATCTGGCCGTTAAAGAAGGTAGATTAAAAAGCTTTGGCCACTGACCGCGGGAGCTTTTCTTCCTACTGCCTGATCCAGTCCCAGGCCGTCTCTATTTCATCTTTATCAAAATGCTGGGTGCTGACACCTGGCAAAACATCACCTATCTTCACGGCTGTTTCCACCCATTTTTTCTCGCTGACCACCGCAAATTTGCGGAACTGTCCCCAGCGTTTGGCATCGACAATCGGCCCCTTCATCAATCCATCCAGTGTCGTTCCGTTGATATCTTTAATAATCGCCATGACATTGAACGGCTCATTTTCACCGAACGTCTCTTTTACATGCTGATCCATCTTTTCGGCATCTTCACCTGTCGCCTTTCCGTCAATCTCCACACAAATCGTGAGCGGGTCACGGCTTGGCAGGATATTAAACATGGGTTTGGCCTCCTTTATGATTAAACCTACTGTAAAATTCCCCGCCCCGGGTATAAATTAAACAGTTCGCACTTTGCACTGCCTTTTACATTAAAAACTTGCAGAAGCTCATCGCCTCTGCAAGTTATCCCGCATATAATGGATAGTAATCCTCCTAAGAAAGCCGGCTAATTGTCCTTAAATGAGGCTGGAACAAAAGGTTTAAAGATAAATGAAAAGACGAACGATAATTAGGAAAGGAAGCGGGATACGCCGCTCCGGAAATATGCTTCGCTTTCCGCGGGCGGCTGGTGAGCCAACTCGTGCTCGTCGTGTTGCAAGTTTTTCTGTGATGCAGCACTCCTCGCAGGTCGAAGCATAATCGATGAAGTCTTGCTTTGTGCGAAGGCACTTCGTTGTCTCACCTATGCCTCTCTTCCGACGAACACGATGTTCTAGTGTCGGCGTTGGTCACAGGACGTGACCGGGTTTAGCCGACCCGCAGTCTCCGCATATTTCCTCCGCTAACCTTGATTATAGTTCGTCTTTTATATTGGATATATAAGTTATGTCCCAGCCTCCAACAGGATGTTGATCACAAAGGCGTTGCCACAGGATAAGGAACACTGCGACAGCGACACATCGCACGAAGAAAAAGTGCTTTTCTTTTTCGAGGACGTGGCGAACTTAGCCTTTGTTCCCCTTAATCAGTGGAAAAACCCCCCCACTGATTGAAGATACTATCGTTACATTTTTACCGGAGCGCTGATCCCGATCAGGCCGAGACCGTTTGCCAGGATCACCCTTACTGCTTTCATAAGTGCAATGCGTGCTTTCGTCAATTCCTCGTCATCCGGATTAAGCACTTTTTCTGCATTGTAAAAACTATGCAGCAATGACGCCAGGTCGAACACGTACTGCGTTACTTTGTGTGGAGCATATTTTTCGGCAGCATCGACAACGGTCTGCGGAAATTCGCCCATTTTTTTCAAAAGGTCGGTTTCTTTTTCAGTTGTCAGTAAATCAGCATTGAAGTCATCTGTCGTGTCAAATCCTTTTGTTTCAGCCTGTTCAAGCATCGTGCAGATTCGGGCGTGGGCATACTGGACATAGTAAATCGGGTTGTCATTTGACTGTGAACGCGCCAAATCAAGGTTGAAATCAAACTGCGTATCATTTGAGCGCATAACGAAGAAATAGCGTGTCGCATCAACACCGACTTCTTCCATCAGATCCCTTAGTGCGACGGCATTTCCCGTCCGCTTGCTCATGCGCACTTTTTCACCGTTCTCAAATAAGTTGACCGTTTGAATAATTTTCACCGCAAATTGCTCCGCCGGATATCCGAGTGCCTGAATTGCCGCTTCCATGCGTGAAATGTAGCCATGGTGGTCGGAACCCCATACATTGATGACTTTATTAAAGCCGCGCTCGAACTTGTCCTTATGATACGCAATATCAGGCGTCAGATACGTATAGTTCCCATCCTGCTTAACCAGAACACGGTCCTTATCGTCACCAAAATCAGTCGAGCGGAACCACGTTGCACCATCCGCTTCATAGACATAGCCACCGTTCCGCAATGTTTGAATCGCTTCCTCAACCTTACCATTATCATACAACGACTGTTCAGAAAACCAGTTGTCGAAATTCACGCGGAAATCGGAAAGGTCTTTTTTCACGGTCCCCAGTTCAATGTTCAGGCCGTAATCTTTGAAAAAAGCGAGGCGTTCATCCCGGTCAGCATTCACCCATTTATCGCCATATTCCTTAGCAAGATCTTCGCCGATCGCAATGATGTCTTTTCCGCGGTAGCCGTCATCCGGCATCTCGGCATCGTGTCCAAGTGCTTCAAGATAACGTGTTTCAATCGATAACGCCAAATTATCAATCTGACTGCCGGCATCGTTTATATAATATTCACGCTCGACGTCATACCCTGCCGCTTCAAGAACGTTGCAAAATACGTCACCATACGCCGCGCCGCGGGCATGGCCAAGATGCAAGTCACCGGTCGGGTTTACGGATACAAATTCCACCTGAACCCGTTCGCCTTTTCCAAAGTTCGTCCGGCCATATGTGTCGCCAGCCTTCAAAATAGACGGGATCAGATCAGTCAGAAAATCACTTTTCATGAAAAAGTTAATAAAACCGGGTCCGGCGATGTCGATTTTCTTAATGGATGCTTTCGATTCGTCAATATTGGCAGCTATATCTTCGGCGATTTGACGCGGTGCTTTTTTTGCAATTTTTGCAAGCTGCATTGCGATATTGGTTGCAAAATCGCCATGTGCTTTTTCTTTTGGTTTTTCAAGTATGACTTCCGGCAGCTCGCTTTCTTCAGCAAGACCGGCTGTCAGAACAGCTGTGGTAATTTGCTGTTTTAACGTTTCCTCGATTTCTGATAATGCATTACTCATCGGGAGTCCTCCTTATGTTGAATCGTTAACGTTAATCGATGGCTGCGTTCATCCTGCCCATTCAGCTTAACGCTATAATCGATTGTAAGCGCGCCTTGCTGGTGTTCAGAAAGCGTCGTGTACGTGATTTTATTTGTGAATGTTTCCATATGTATGTTCCCATGCGGATGCTGAAAAACGTTTTCCGACGTTTTTTGTTCACGGAAATGCTGGTGCATATTAACAAACCCTGTCCGTTTTACCGCCACTCTGTCTGAATAAATTGTAATCATATTTTTTATTGGCGGCCCATCTTCCGGTGTTTCTTCATAGGTTAGCACATCCATGCTCGCTTTTTGAAAAAAACGGCCCGTCGCTCTCACCGTATTGTATTCCATCTCGCCGTTATCATCAATAGCCGTTTTAAGTTCAACCGCTACCTGTTTCGGGTTGTTTTCCATTAAAATCGCTCCTGCTGAATATAATACCCTATTATAGCGATAAACCCGGGGCTATTTCAACAGAATAAAATTAACCCTGATACGCCGATCAATCCAGCTTATAAGTTTAATTTTGCACGTTTCTCCCCATAATGAAAGTATAAACGCACCATAACTGGGGTTGAGCGTATGAAATTATATTCACGTTTAAAAGAAAGTAATTTTCGATGGTTTTTTGCCGTGCCCATTGCTGCACTGGCATTGGGAGTTCTACTGCTTTGTGGGGTTTATTTTACAAGCTTTTTAATGGGACCGCCCGACCTGGCCAATGATCAAAATACGATTTATTACAGTACTGACGGTGAAATCATCGGTGAGGAAAGCGGCGCCGAGAACCGTTATTGGACTGATCTGGATAGTATCTCACCGCATTTAGTCGATGCGACCTTAGCCATTGAAGACCAGCACTTTTATGATCATAATGGGTTTGACCTGCAGCGGATCGTCGGGGCAGCAATAGCTGATATCAGAAACCTTTCGCTGGAAGAAGGTGCCAGCACGCTATCACAGCAATATGCCCGCAATTTATTTTTAACGCACGAGAAAACGTGGACAAGGAAACTGAAGGAAGCTTTTTATACCGTCAGACTTGAGATGTATTATACGAAGGACGAGTTGCTCGAGGGTTATTTAAATACGATTTACTATGGGCATGGTGCTTATGGAGCAGAAGCTGCCAGCCGGCACTTTTTTGATAAATCAGCAAGTGAACTGTCTCTGGCCGAAGCGGCTATGCTGGCGGCCATCCCAAAAGGGCCTTCTTATTACTCACCCTTTAACGATATGGAAAATGCTCAAAATCGCCAGCGCCAGGTGTTAAGCGCCATGCAAAAAAATGACCTTATAACTGATCAGGCTCACTCCCTCAGCCTTAGTGAGGAGTTAGCATTCACCGAACCGGAAGAGCGAGAAAACGTATCAATCGCACCTTATTTTCAAGATGCCGCGTTAAAAGAAGCATCAGACGTACTCGGGTTGGATACTGAGAAAATTCGCTCAGGCGGTTATCACATATACACAACACTCGATAAAGAGCTTCAACACAAGCTGAAAAACAATACGCAAAATGAAATGGCTGCAGGGAGCGGTATAGAAATCGGTGCTATTGCCATGGAGCCCGATAGCGGCGGAATTCGTGCGCTTATCGGTGGAAAAGACTATACAAAGAGCTCCTTCAACCGGGCGGTCAGTGCCAGACGAATGCCAGGGTCGGCGTTCAAACCATTTCTATACTATGCGGCCCTGAACAATGGCTATACACCGGTCACGAAGCTGATGAGCAAACCGACTGCATTCCAGCTTGAAGACGGGGAACTGTACCAGCCGAGCAACTATAACGGCTACTATGCAAACGAGCAAATCACCCTCGCACAAGCACTCGCTGTCTCAGACAACGTTTATGCCGTAAAGACTAATTTATATCTCGGCCCGGAACAACTGGCAAATACAGCAAAAACGTTTGGCTTCGGGGGTGATCTGCCTGCCGTGCCCTCACTTGCATTAGGTACGGCCGCCGTTACGGTTGAAGAAATGGTCTCAAGCTACAGCATGCTCGCTAACGGCGGTTATGATATCGACAGCCACACAGTAGCCAAAATTGTGGACCGAAGCGGGGCGACTGTTTATGAACGAGAACAAAAAGAAAATGAACGTCTCCTCGATCCGAAATCGGTTTTTGTACTGAGTCAACTGATGACCGGGATGTTCGACCGGTCATTGAACGGCTATATGGCGGTGACAGGCTCATCTATTGCTGACCAGCTGAAGCGGACATATGCCGGAAAATCGGGAACGACGGAAACGGACAGCTGGATGATCGGCTATAGCCCGTCGCTTGTGACAGGCATATGGACAGGCTATGACGATAATAAACAAATCACAAAAACAAATGAGGAAGCTTACGCAAAGAATATCTGGGCATCTTTCATGGAAGAAGCCCATCAAGGGATTGAAGAGAAAAAACCCGAGATACCTGCTGGTGTTACCGGCGTCTCGATTGACCCTAAAAGCGGCCAGCGGGCTACGCCGTATTGTGACACAAGCCGAATCATGTATTTCAAGGAAGGAACCGAGCCTCAGGAATACTGCACGACCCATCTGCCGGAAGAACAGGAAAAACCGGAAGTGGATGAAAAAGATGAAAAAGAAGAACAAGGCTTGTTTGAAAAAGTGTTCGATGCACTGTTTTGACAGCTAAACACAGGGCCGGGAAAAAAACATGCAAAAAGAGCTAACTCTCCGTGAAAGAGTCAGCTCTTTTTGTGTCCTAGTAATTCATGAGTTAGCCCATGTACGTATATTTTACAAAACTCAGGAATTAAAGTACAAGATTTTAAGCAATTGTTCATAAATAAGTCACAAAATGTTCACAGCAATCAACAAAAGGTAATTGCCCGTAATTAACAATTAGTCAACGGCCAGCGCTTGTTTCAACTCATCCGATGAATTTTTCCACATATCGCCGCCTTCAAAATCAGCGAGGAAATCATGGAGTAACTTTTTGGAATGGTCATCCATATTGTCGACCACAATTTCACCTTTTAGCGATTTTTCCATATGTTTAACATGCTCCGGCATCGATTTATAAGCACGTTTAATTGATCGGTCAACGATGAGCTCGCTTGCACCAACTCCGGCAAAATACGGCCCGTTTTCACCTTTCTCGGTAGTCACCCAGACGATCCAGTAAACATTGCCATTTGCCACGACCTCTCTGTCATTTTGAAACTTAACGCGACGCTCCACAGCACTGCGGGCATGCATTGCTTCCATGTCGACATAAGCGCGGTCTTCGTTCGGATCAACAATGACAGACGACATATTTTCCAGACTGATCGAGCCTATCCCATAGCCGCCATGCCCATCATTCGGGTCATCTTTTATAATTGTAAATTGATTATTTTTCTTCTGATTGGAAGATTGTTCTGCCATTACAAGAACCCTCCTAGTCTATATTGGTTCTTATTGTAGTATATCATCCCGGCTCTTTCATTCAAAGCTTACTGCACGGGCTTCATACGTTGAATAAATTGAAAAGCCTCTTCAATTTCTTGATCCGTATACTTTTGCTTCGGCTTAATTTTGTGAACCTTTTTTACAATAGCTTCGTCCGGGAACCCTTCAAAGTAAAACATCGTGGAAACAAGCTCAAGAAACCGGGAGCTTTTAGCCTTCAAAAGGCTTATTTGTTCAGTCATATCCGGCATGTCCATTTGAAACTGGTTTAAAAATTCATTTCCGTCTTCTGTGATTTGGTAATGGTACTGAATATAATTGCTTTTGGCTTCTTTTTCCTCGGAAATGAATCCCAAATTGCACAATTCCTCAATCCGTAAAGACAGTTCTTCCGAATACGGCCCGTAAAAATGAAATTGATATTTTTCCTCAAACGGAACATGGCATTTTTGCAGGATATAAACCATTTTTTGCAGCTTCTTACGCCCTGACACTTTATTAGCCGCTGCAAAAAATTGCATGAGTTTCGCATGATTAGTCAGCATGTTCGTTCTCTCCTTTTAACGGTTGTTCAAGATTTAAAAGTTCCATAATACGCTGTTTAGCAGGCAGGGCATCACTCAATTTCCTGACGACATCAGCCGGAAAGTACAATTTATGGTCTGTACGTTTTTTCCCGGAAATCGATTCAACAATGTCCGAATTTCGGGAAAGCTCTTTCAGCTGGCCATCAGGCATTAAAAGATTAATTGGCAGACGTTCATCTTCTTCGCCCGGCCGGTAAAAATCATACGGAAGGTCTGATGATGAATCAACCTCCAAATAATAGTCAGGATCGATTCCAGCAGCTTTAAACAGCCGGTAAAGCTCCATCCATTCTTTCATCTGCTGATTCGGGTTAAATTCGATGTACTTAAACAGACGGCGGTTAATGAATCGTTCGCATAAATCCCGTAATATCACATCGTCTTCCTCCTGCCAAAGCTGAAAATAATAGAAGACAATCGATTCATCAAGTTTTAAATAATCCGCTAACCCGACGTCCTCGTTGAAAAATGAAACAAAGTGAAACGGCTTCAGCTTAAAGGTATAATTATTTTCAAACAGATACTTGGCCCGGTGCAGTATTTTCGACAAAATCACTTCGGCGCTGCGGGTCACCGGGTGGAAATAGACTTGCCAATACATCTGATAACGGCTCATAATATAGTCTTCAACTGCATGCATGCCGCTTGATTTAATGACAACCTGGTCCTCAATCGGGCGCATAACCCGCAAAATCCGTTCCATATCGAAGTGACCATAGCTGACACCCGTGAAATAAGCATCACGCTGCAAATAATCCATCCGGTCTGCATCAATCTGGCTGGAAATGAGACTGACGACGAGCTTGTCTTCATACGTTTTATCTATGACATCCGCGACTTTTTGTGAAAAACCTGGTTCAACGCGTTCAAGTATCTTATGTATGTGTGTGTCACCGAGAATAATTTGCTGTGTAAAGTGTTCGTGATCCAGTTTAAACGCTTTTTCAAATGAATGTGAAAATGGACCATGGCCCAAATCGTGCAGGAGCGCCGCACATAAACAAAGCAAGCGCTCATCATCATTCCAGTCATTCCGGTTTTCAAAATTCCCGATAATGCGCCGGACGATTTCATAAACGCCCAGCGAATGATTGAACCGGCTATGTTCTGCCCCGTGGAATGTCAGGTACGATGTCCCGAGTTGTTTAATCCGCCGCAAACGCTGAAATTCGGGTGCCGCAATCAAATCCCAGATAACCCGGTCTTGGACGTGAACATAGCGGTGAACAGGGTCTTTGAATACTTTTTCTTCATGTAATTGTTCGTCTTTATAAGGCATTTGGTCCCATCCGTTTCTTTCGACAATGTTATCATTTATTATATAATAGTTACCCTTAAGAAAAAAGATTCAATCAAAGGAGAAGCATATGAAAAATTGGAGAGATATGGTCGCATACAAGCGGTTTCGCTGGCTTGACCATACCGGAAAAAAATATTTTCATGGAAAATCCTATACAGCTTTGACGTCGTTCGCTGTTGATGATGTTCTGTCATTATTTGTAAGAGGTGGCGAGGCAACACCGGCTATCCGTCTATGGACACACCCTGAGACAGTAGTACTCGGAATCCCCGACTCCCGTCTGCCTTATTTGAAAGAAGGTGTCAGAATGCTGTCGGAAAATGGTTATTATACAATTGTCCGGAATTCCGGTGGCCTTGCAGTCGCGTTAGATGACGGTGTTTTGAACATGTCACTTGTTTTGCCGGATATGAAACGCATCTCCATTTATGACTGTTATGAAGCGATGGTCAGTTTTGTCCGGTTTGTTCTGCGAGACCTGACAGATGATATTGAGGCGTATGAAATTGTGGGATCTTATTGCCCTGGTGACTATGATTTAAGCATCCGCGGGCGTAAATTTGCCGGTATCTCACAGCGCCGCGTACGGGACGGAGCCGCCATTCAGATCTATTTGGATGTGGAAGGAAAAGGGCGGGAACGTGCTGAATTGATTCGTGACTTTTATGAAGTTGCGAAAAAGGATGCCGAAACGAAATTTACATATCCGGTTGTAAACCCTGCCGTGATGGCTTCGCTGTCGGAACTTCTGGGCATGGATCTGACCGTTTCGGACATGAAAAAACGCGTACAGAACGCGCTGGAGCATTTGACCGATGAAATTGTCACCGAGGATTTTTCTATTGGAGAGCTTGAACAGTTTGAAAAACGGTATAACCAAATGGTGAAACGGAATGAAGAAATTGCCGAAATGCAGTAGCGGGCATTCATTTTTATGAAGCCGGGGAGCAGGAACGCTGCGGCGGCTCGTTTCGCATGCGCTCATGTTCGGGTGTCCCCGAACATATTTGGCCGCTCCGGAACATTTCCAACCGCTCGCGCCCATATTTCGCTTTTCCGGCACATATTCGGCCGCTCCGGAACATACCCAACCGCTCGAGCTCATATTTCACGTTTCCGGAACATATCGGCCGCTCCGGAACATTTCCAACCGCTCGAGCTCATATTTCACGTTTCCGGAACATATTGGCCGCTCCGGAACATTTCCAACCGCTCGCGCCCATACCCTTCTGCTCAAGTCCCTACTTTCACTCACCGCATAACACTGCCACCGGAAATTTTCACCGATTCGCCCACAATATTGGCCGCTGCATCGGTCAGCAAAAATGTAATCGTATTGGCTACTTCAAGCTGGGTGGTCATGCGTCCGGAGGGAATGGAATCCTTAATAACGTCATCCAGCGAACGGCCTTGCCGGTCTGCTTTTTTCTGAGCAGATTTTCTTCCCATGTCTGTATCAACAAACCCGGGGCTGACGGCATTCACACGCACGCCATGTTCAATTGCTTCCAGGGCAAACGAATGCGTGAAAGCAGTCATTGCAAATTTGGATCCGGCATATGCCGTTCCGCCGTATGTGCCACGCAAGCCGGACAGCGATGTGACATTAACGATTGCCCCTTTCTGTCGCTTTTTCATTGATTCATAAACGATTTGGGTTAACAAAACGGTCGATGTATAGTTCATATCCATCACACGTTCAATGTCTTCGCGCTCCAAATTTTCTACAGGACCGCCGCCGGAAATGCCGGCATTATTGACGAGCAATGAAATCGGTCCGCATGCGTTTGCTGCGCTTTCAACCAGCTGCCCGCGTTCTTCTTCACTCACAAGATCGGCAGCGTGCGTATAAACGTGTGCACTTGGATTGGCTTCACGGATTTCCCGAGCGAGTTCTTCAAGCTTGTCTTCCCGCCTACCTGTCAGCGTAACGGCAGCACCCGTTTCAGCCAGGACCTTTGCTGTTGCGGAACCGATACCACCAGTTGCCCCAGTGACCAAAGCATGCTCATCTTTTAATGCATCATTGGCAAATACAGTCATTTCAGACCCTCTCCTTTGCATCTCAATTTTTAGTGTGCACGTTGCTTTTATTATTACTGTCGCATATATGAATGCTTTTTTCTACCGGCGTCTTTCTACTGTGCCAATTCATCTAAATCTTTCCAATAAAAAAGCGCACAGCCCTACTGTACGCTTCCTTCTTAAAGATCACGCTTGCCTCGCTGTAATCAGTGCCAGGTTATAGACATCTTCTGTGCTGCAACCGCGCGATAAATCATTTACCGGCTTATTCAGCCCTTGCAAAATCGGGCCGACAGCTTCAAATTCACCCAGGCGCTGAGCGATTTTATAGCCAATATTCCCCGCTTCAAGACTCGGGAAAATAAAGACGTTCGCATCACCTTTGATGACGGCATCCGGCGCTTTCTTTTCGGCAACACTTGGAACGAACGCCGCGTCAAATTGGAACTCGCCATCGATGACTAATGATGGATTTTTTTCCTTCGCCAGCTCCAGCGCATCAACAACTTTATCGGTCTCTTCCGACTTTGCTGAACCTTTTGTGGAAAAGCTGAGCATGGCGACGCGCGGATCAACGTCGAATAATTCCGCTGTATTGGCGCTTTCCACGGCAATTTCAGCTAAATCCTGGCTGTCAGGACTCATGTTAATCGCACAGTCGGCAAACACATATTTCTCCTCGTTGCGGACCATGATAAAGACACCTGACGTTTTCTTAATGCCTTCTTTCGTTTTAATAATTTGCAATGCCGGCCGTACTGTGTCAGCTGTTGAATGTGTTGCACCGCTCACAAGACCATCCGCATAATCCATGTAGACAAGCATCGTTCCAAAGTAATTTTCATCAAGCAAAGCCTGCTGAGCCTGCTCCATCGTGACCTTCCCTTTCCTGCGTTCAACAAAGGCATCAACCATTTTGTCAAATTCCTGGAACTGATGGGGATCCAGCAGCTCGCACGAAGAGATATCGACGTCAATTGAGTCCGCTTGTTGCTTTATCGCTTCCTCACTGCCAAGCAGAACCGGTTTTACAATTCCAATGGCTCCCAGCTGACTGGCAGCAGTTAAAATTCGCTCATCCTGCCCTTCAGGAAATACGATTTTTTTATTTTCATTTTTTAATTGATCATTGATCTGGTCAAAAAGATGACTCATATTGACCACCTCCTACAACCTATCTTATACGAATCATTTTGACTTGAAAACAACCGTCACGCAACATTTTTGACAGAAACATGACAAGCCGTCTATTTCATGCTTATCCTTCCCGGAATGTGATATAGTTAAAACGTATGGTAAAACTAAACTGTTGGATCCCATGCTCGGGCGGGCTAAACTTGATCCGAACAGCATTATAATTATAACAATCAATTGAAGGAGAGATGTTCTATGGCAGCTGAAGCCGTTAAAACGCTGGATGGCTGGTATTGCTTGCATGACATGCGCACGATGGACTGGACTTCATGGAAAAAAGTTTCGAATGAGGAACGGCTTGAAGCAATTGAAGAGTTTAAAGAACTGCTGACAAAATGGGAAGCAGTTGAAGAGGCTGAAAAAGGCAGCCACGCGCTCTATAAAATTGTCGGTCAAAAAGCCGATCTGATGTTTATGTTTTTACGCCCCACAATGGATGAACTGTCAGATATCGAGACCGCGTTTAATAAAACTAAATTTGCTGAGTTTTTGATTCCTGCACACTCATACGTTTCGGTTGTGGAGCTTTCCCAATACAGCGGCAACAGTTCCGCAGAAGATCCGAAAACACGCGAACGACTTTATCCGATTTTGCCAAAATGGGATTATGTGTCGTTCTACCCGATGGATAAGCGCCGTGAAGGTGAGGAAAACTGGTATTCACTCAGTTTTAAAGAGCGTGCCAAACTGCTCTATGAACATTCAAAAACCGGCCGCAAATATGCCGGCGAAGTGAAACAAATTATTACCGGCTCATTTGGATTCGACGACTGGGAATGGGGCGTCACACTGTTTGCCCACGATGTTCTCCAATTGAAAAAAATCGTTTACGAAATGCGTTTCGATGAAGTCAGTGCCCTTTACGGCGAATTTGGCGCGTTTTTCGTCGGCAATCATTTGCCAAAAGCGAACATCGATACGTATTTACATGTTTAACTAAACTATCAAAAGAATCGGCGAAAAGCCGGTTCTTTTTTCATTTCAATGGCTGTCACGCCCCCTCCCAATTTTTTCATCTGCAGTTGTCATCAATTTGATTTCACTGTCATAGGTATATTTAGGAGCCCTAATCATCAGGCTGATGTATGATTGAACCAGTGGAAACATAACAGCACATTGTTTTTCCCGCTTCGTCTGCATGCCCGAACAGTCATTGGTTTTTTATTTCAGATACAGGAGGTTTTCTTTATGAGTGACGAAAACAATGCAAATTACGGCGGTCCTTACCAGTCAAATCCATATTACTACTATCCACAATCTTCTCCGGCATATTATCCTGTTTACGATCCGAGACAAATGCCCCAAAACCAGCCACAGCAGCAACAACAGCAACAGCCACAACAGATGCAACCACCGACAGGTCAGAATCAAATGCCTATGGAGCAATCGTATATTGAAAATATTTTGCGGTTAAATGAAGGCAAGGAAGCGACTGTGTACATGACATTTGAAAATAATGAGGAATGGAATGCCAGGATCTTTCGTGGAATCGTTGAAGCAGCCGGAAGAGACCATATCATTCTGCGCGAGAGACAAACAGGCAGAAGATACTTACTTTTAATGATTTATCTGGATTATATCACGTTTGACGAAGAATTAAATTATGAATATCCGTTTAATTCCAATGGGTGAATGTCTCAACCCCCCTCGTGCCAGACGATAAACAAAAGCTGCAGAAAACGGAGGATAGACCGATTTTCCAGGATTGATATTTAACTAAAGCGCTCGTACGTTGGCAGGCGCTTGCATTGTTTTCACCTGCAAAGGGGCAATGGCTATGCACAATCCTTATGAAAAGTATAAACGCATGGAACTCATCACGCTCGCACTTGCTGTCATTATAGGCCTGACAGCAGTTGTACAAGGAACAGCAATCCTGATGTTATTCAGTCTGCTGCTCGTTGCCGTGAGTATTTTTTCCGAAGGTCTGCTGCAATTTAATACAAACAAGGCAGCCGAGGGCATCAAACAGTTTGTTAAAGCTGGAATACTGATGCTGCTGGCTGCCATTCTTCTATTCTTTTTATAAATATTTAACCACAGCGTACCCCAAAAGTACCCAACCGACTAAAAATGCCACCCCGCCAAAAGGGGTTATCATGGCGAATGTTTTGATACCGCTCGTCGAGTAAAGATAAAGACTTCCCGAGAACAGGACAATGCCGATTAAAAACATCCAGCCGGCCCAGGCCATGCCGCCGCTTTGAATCTTTGCCATGAGCAGACCTGTTACAAGAAGTGCCATCGTATGGAACATTTGATAGTTAACAGCTTTTACCCATGTTCCCAAGGCTTTTTCGGACAGTTTTGCTTCCAGACCGTGCGCCCCGAAAGCACCGAGTGCAACGGCCAAAAACCCGTTAATTGCGCCAAGTATAAGAAAAAATTTCATTGATGTGTCGATCCTTTCATGGTTATACTAAAAATCAAAAATGGATTCACCATTTGCACCTTCATGGTTAATTGTGTGTTCTGGTTCGGTGCCTTTGCGCACAGATTTATTACCCATCATCGCCTTCATTTCTTTAGCTGTTATATCGCGTGAGGTTTGTTTCTCAGAAGAAGACGGTTCCTCTTCCATCAATAACTCACAAAGAAGCTGAATATTGGCAATGTGCTTTTTCATGGTGGCTTGATCAGCAGAAGACTGTTGCGCTTCGGCCAATTCCTGTTTCATTTTTTGCAGAACGGTTTCAGTCGATACCGCCATTATACGTCACCCTTTTTCATATAATCCATCGCTCATTATAACACGCCCTCTTCCTTCTCACTATAAAAAGCCTTGGAAATATCCAAGACTTTAATCATAACAGTATAATCAATTGGTTGTTGTATTTATCGTTTCCCGCTCTTGTTCATAACGCTCGTATACCCATTGCATAAAGAGGAGCTCATCTTCATAAAGGCCCCTGCCCAATTTCTTTTCTGTTTTCTCTCTCATTTCTGCAAAACTTTCCATAACGCCACATACTCCCCCTGTGATTAACGTTATTCTAATTTGATTATACTGCTGCCACCGACGAATATCAATACAATTTTTTCAATTTACAAAACTTACAGATAATCGACATTTATCGGCATCATTGACTTTCCTGTTGTTCACGTTCAGCCAGTTGGGATTCAAGCTCAGAAATCCGGGCTCTTAGTTCGTTAATATCTTCCTTCGTAGCCAGGCCCAGGTCTTTTGCCATCTGCTGCGTTTGTTCAAATTGCTTCGTGTTCCATTCATCCGTTTTCATTTCGCCTTTATCCATAAAATTGCGCATGACCGTTCTGGCCTGTTCCTGCGTCAACTCATTTTTTTCAACCATCTGCTGTAATTTGCTATCCAGTTTTTCTTTCCCGGTAACAGCTGCACCAAGTCCCAATAAAAACCCTTTTTTCAAGAAATCGCTCATTATCAACACTCCTCTTCGATATTAATCCACGAGCACGTAAATGCTTCGGGTTATTTATTTATACGTTTGTGTCTTTTCCCGATATTCCAGCGCGTTTAACATTTTTCTTCGCTTCTTCTTATCTTATTATATCACAGTCAGCTCTTCTCAACGACCCTAAAAACCATTGCGTAACAATACCTCTGCATGGTAATGTATATTTATGCGCTATACGTTATATTCATTTATCGTATGATGTCATAATTTAAACAACATGTGAGGTACTATTAATGAAAAACACATACACAATAAGTGATCACTTAAAATTTATTATTCCTTCCCTCCTCGGGGTTTTCCTGTTCATGACGCCAGTCGGCTCTGGGGATGGTCTGACAATACCGATTGCCGTCTTAGCCGGCCGGCTTCAGGAAGCTCTCGCTGATCAGCTATCAGCAATCATGATGGTTATTATAATTCTGACAGCGGTGCTCACGGTTATTGCCAAAATCATCGGGCCAAGTGCCTTCGGGAAAACGCCTTTCTTCCATGGGTTATTTTATACAAGTACGTTTTGGACGATTACTAGGATTTTAGCTGCTGTTTTTGCGGTGATGGTATTCTTTCGGCTGGGTCCTGAAGCAATTCATAGTGATGTCACCGGGCAACTTCTGCTCGGAGATTTATTGCACGTTTTATTTGCCGTGTTTCTATTCGCCGGTCTATTTTTGCCGCTGTTGATGAATTATGGGCTGCTTGATTTCTTTGGCACGCTGATGACAAAAGTTATGCGGCCGTTATTCAGACTTCCGGGCCGCTCGTCAATTGATTCATTGGCATCATGGATAGGAGACGGCACGATTGGCGTTCTCATGACAAGTAAACAGTATGAGGAAGGCTACTATACCAAACGTGAGGCTGCCGTTATCGGTACGACGTTTTCCGTTGTATCCATTACATTTACACTTGTCATCTTTGCCGAAATGGATCTTGGGAATATGTTCATCCCGTTTTATCTTACTGTTATTGCTGCGGGGTTCATAGCTGCTTTAATTATGCCGCGGATTCCACCGCTTTCCAAGAAGGCCGACACCTATGTAACGGAGTCGTCTGAAGGCATTGAGGAAGAAATCCCCGCAGGCTACAACAGTTTTACGTTTGGTTATAAAAAAGCATTGGACCGGGCAAGCAAACAAAACAGTATTTATAAGTTCTTTAAAGAAGGCGGCCAGAACATTCTCGATATGTGGATGGGCGTAGCACCGATTGTTATGGCATTCGGTCTGATTGCCCTGATTATTGCAGAATATACACCGGTATTTGGCTGGCTCGGCCTTCCGTTCATTCCGCTGCTTGAATTGATGCAGGTACCGTATGCGCAGGAAGCGTCTGAAACGATGCTGATCGGCTTTGCTGATATGTTTCTGCCGGCGATTATCGGGGCATCAATCGAAGCAGAAATTACCCGGTTTATTATCGGTGCCTTATCAGTTACCCAACTAATTTACATGTCCGAAGTCGGCGGTCTGCTGCTCGGTTCCAAAGTACCGGTATCACTGAAAGACTTATTTATTATCTTTCTGCTCCGGACGCTTATCACGCTGCCGATCATTACATTGATCGCACATATGATTTTTTAAAAGCTGTTAAACCCGGAATATAATAAAATTCAATATAAAAGACGAGCGATAGCATAGGTAAGCGGAGGAAATATGCGGAGACTCCTGCGGGAAAAAAGGCATAGGCGAGACACCGAAGTGCCTTGCACGAGGAGGCTCGCCAGCCGCCCGCGGAAAGCGCAGCATATTTCCGTAGCGACGTATCCCGCTTCCCTTCCCAATAATCGCTCGTCTTTTTTTATTCCCTTTTAAACCTTCTATCCCAGCTTTTTTTCACGTATTCAATAGATATTAACGAAATTTCTGCTTGATAGCGTTCCTTATTTTCTCAGTTTTTAATGCTGTGTTTTTCGGAATTTCTTTATCCGGCTCTTCATATTCAGAAGCTTTTTCCACTGAATCGGCAGAATAGCCCAGCTGTTCCGCCATTTGTGTCATGAACTCGTAAAAACTATGACGCTTATCCGGCCCGGCATGATAAATCCCGGTGAGATCATTCTTCACAAACTCAACTGCTGATCCTGCTAAATCATTGACATGCACGAAAGTCCGGATAAGATCATCACGATAAGCAGCTGTATTACGCAGGCGCAATTGAGCAAGCAACTTGTCGGTTCGTTCATCGAGCTGCCCAATCTTATTTTCACCATAAATCGGTCCGGCCCTGAGAATTGTATAATTTAACAGTTCTCTGCTGATAAAACGCTCTGCCTTAACTTTGGCATTCGTATACGTGCTTAGAGGATGGTCCTCCGGCAAACCGGACGTCGGGTGATCTTCATAATAAGGACCACTGCCCTCTGTAAAAACAAAATCGGTTGACAGATACACCAATTTCGTCTGTGGTGTTAGATGCGTGATGACATGACGTAGGCCTTCGTGTACGAGTTCATCTTCATACGGACCGCTCATAACTGACCAGACGACAACATCCGGCTGTTGTTCCTTATAGAACGCTGAAAACGATTCGGGTTCATTGACATCCAATTTATACAAGTCATCGAATGCTGCCGGCTCTTCAAGATACGTGCCGGTCACATCTATATCGGAATCCTTTCTCAACAAATCATATACAGAAGAACCTGCATAGCCGCTTGCGCCGAACACACATACTTTCATGGTTCTCACCATCCTTTTCAGCTTTTAAGCACTGAGATTCTGCTTATCCTTTTTCCGTTCGTCTGGTATAAGCCGGGCTTTCAAAATGGACATCTTTCCTTCAACGACCGGCTGCCAGAAACCGCGCATCGGCCTGCTTGAAAGCACAAGCACAATTAATGCCGACAAAGCAGCAAGACCAAGCAAATCTATCACACTATTTACTGCAAACATATCGTTTTCGCGGAAAAATTGCACGAAAAAGCCGTGAAGCAAATAAACATAAAGGGTTTGTGTTCCCCGAAATGTTAACTTACTGCGTTTTTCGGGCACCCAGGCCAAAAAGCCTGCTGCCATAATTGCAGATGTCACGTAAACTAACAGCCGGGCAATGATGCCATATTCAGGCAGCCCCAACGTACTGTACGATTTGGAAGCAAGCAGCCACCCTGTGTTAAATTCAGGTGCATAGTAGATACCAACCGCAATTACCAGCATGACAACAATCGCTGCTGCTTTCAGCTGTACTCGCTTCAAAAACAGAACCTGCTTTTGCGTTATCCAATACCCCATCAGGAAAAACGGGAAAAAGACAAACGTACGCGATAAGCTGAACGTATGCCCGACCTCGCCAAAGTAGCCAACAATCAGGCCAATTCCGACAGCAATTGAAAGCCCCATAACCGCCGGTATTTTTTTAAATAGAATCAGGAACATATGCCAGCTGAATAAACTGAACAGAAACCAGAGCGCCCAGTGCGGATAGAACATTTCGAGCTGCCAGCCGTCTTTCCCGATAAGAAAATAATAGCCTGTATAAATAACTTGAAAAATCAAGTATGGTATCAATAATTTCTGTGCTAATTTCCTGATATAAGCTAAATTCCCTGAACCTTTGGCAAAAAAACCTGCCAGGAAAATGAAGGCAGGCATATGAAACGTATAAATCCAAAGATACAGCGTGTTCACACCTGCCGCGTCATTTGTGAATGGCTGAATAATATGACCAAACACAACGAGAAAAATTAATATCAGCTTAGCATTGTCAAAATACGCATTACGTTCCATGTCGCTTCAATCCTTTACTTAAATTCCCTTTGCCTTTTCCTTAATTATACCCCATATAAAGCTTTGTTAAGTCGAGTATACGGCATTTGTTATTGAAACGTAATTGCATTGAAATAAGTGATATTATTTTGCCACTTTTTTCTTTTCTTTCGTTTGTGCGGCTGGTTTTCGTTTTGTTTTGCCTTTTTTATCTTTTTGCGCACGGTTCAGAGATTCCTCAAGCGCATCCATCAGATTTGTGACATTATCCGGTTTCGGTTGTTCTGTACTGGTAGTTACTTCCTCGCCCTCCTTTTTCGCTTCAATCAGTTCCATTAAGGCTGTACGATACTCATCCTGATATTTATCAGGTTCAAAGGAAGCCGAAAGCTGATCGATCAGCATTTTAGCTGTTTCCAGCTCCTTTTCAGCATTAGTGTCTTCTGCCGGCACGTTTGGTACGTCTTTCACATCACGCACCTCATCCGGATAATGAATTGTTTCGACGACGAGTGTATTTTCATAAATCCGGATCACGGCCAGCTGTTCTTTCGAGCGGATCATCATTTTAGCAATCCCAATTTTTCCGGTTTCTTCAAGGGCGGAACGGAGCAGACTGTATGATTTAGCACCGCCATCATTCGGCGAAAGGTAATAGCTCTTCTCGAAGTAAATGGGATCAATCTCATCCAACTTAACAAAATCCATAATCTCAACCGCTTTATCGTTCTGTTCTTTTTTCAGGTTTTCAAGCTCTTCATCGTCAAGCACAACAAATTTATTTTTCGCATATTCGTACGCCTTCACAATGTCGTCATTGTTAACTTCCTTATCACAGTTCGGGCATGTTTTCTCGTATTTAATCGGCGTTTTGCATTCTTTGTGCAAATTCCTTAATTTAATATCTTTATTTTCGGTGGCGGCATGCATTTTGACAGGAATGTTGACTAGTCCGAAGCTGATGGTGCCTTTCCACATGGTATGCATAAAACATTGCCTCCTTTTTCGCATAGTTTGTCTTTGGAGGCGTGAATTTATCCAGCAGTGCAGGGCATTTTATAAATAGAGGTGTTGAATATGCACGTAATGAAGCCAATTCCGAGTGAGGCCTTTCCTGAAGGCAACGATTGGGTTTATGAAGTGAAATATGATGGTTTCCGTTGTGTCCTGTATTGGGGGTCTGACCCCAGTTCAATACGCTTAGTCAGCCGGAACGGTAATGATTTAAGCAACAATTTCCCGGAAATTATTGAAATGTGCCTGAAACATGAAGATGATGTGAGGGAATATTTGCCGCTCACCCTGGACGGGGAGCTGGTCGTACTGAATAACGGATATCAGGGAAACTTTTCGCTGATCCAAAAACGCGGCCGATTAAAAAAGCAGGCGCTTATCAAAACGGAGGCAGCCCGCCGCCCTGCAAGTTTTATGGCATTTGACCTGTTTAAGGCCGGGGACACGGAGATTATTGATCAAACGTTTGATCAACGAAAAAGAAAGCTGGCTGAAGTCTTTAATGGTGAGCGTAGAATGGGGGCTCGTCTGCATCATGTAGACTTTTCGGAGAATTTAGAGATGGTATGGCGGAACATTTTCAAGTATAAAGGTGAAGGTATCGTCGCTAAGCGTCAAGGGAGCCGATACCAGCAAGGGAAAAAGCACCGTGATTGGTTTAAAATCAAAAACTGGCGGATGATTAAAGGATTCCTGACACTTTATGAACCGCAAAATGATTATTTTACCGTCTGTGTCTACCGGGACGGCACGGCGGTGGAAATTGGCAAGTGCAAACATGGACTGAACGAGGAGGCATATGCGGCTTTAAAAAAATTATTTGTGGAAAACGGCACCGAAGAAAACGGTGGATACCGTCTGCCTCCCGCCGTTTGTGCAGAAATTCAAACGCTGGATTTCGTTGGCAGTGAGCTGCGCGAACCTTCGTTTAAACGACTGCTTCCCCACACATCAGCTGACGATTGTACATGGCAAACGTTGCGGCTCGATATGGCGATGCTTCCTGAATCAATCAACATTTCAAATACGGCCAAATGTTTTTGGCCCTCACCCGGGCTCACCAAAGGGGATTTGCTCGTTTATATGCGTGAGATTTCACCATATATGCTTCCTTTTTTAGCCAATCGGCTTTTAACGGTCATCCGAAGTCCGGATGGTGTCCACGGCGAATCGTTTTTCCAGAAGCATCTGCCGGATTACGCGCCAGATTTTATTGCGTCCGTTGAGCAGGATGGCGAAACGCATTTTGTCTGTCAGGATCTCGATTCCCTCATCTGGTTTGCCAATCACGGAGCGCTGGAATACCATATTCCCTTTCAGACGGTTCAGAGTGAAAAGCCGCTTGAGATTGTCTTTGACCTCGACCCGCCCGATAGAGATCATTTTTCACTCGCCGTGAAAGCAGCCTGTATCCTAAAAACGATACTGGATGATCTGCGGCTCACTTCGTTTATTAAGACATCCGGCGGTAAAGGGCTTCAAGTTCATATACCCATCCCTCCCGCCAGCATGACTTACGAGGAGACAGGCATCTTCACACAGGCGATCGCCTGGACAATCGAAAAAAGCCAGCCGGACTTGTTTACGACAGAACGGTTTAAAGATAAACGCGGCGGCCGGCTGTACATTGATTATTTACAGCACGGCGCGGGCAAAACAATTGTTGCCCCCTACTCCCCAAGGAAGCAGGAAGATGCTGCGGTGGCAACCCCGCTCTTCTGGAATGAGGTGAATGAAGAGCTGTCGCCCGATATGTTCAGAATTGATAATGTGATAGAGCGTGTGCAAACGGTTGGCTGCCCGTTCCAAGGGTATTTTACAGCAGGCGAAAACCAAGTGCTCGACGATGTGCTTGCAATGATTCAAAGTTGATGCTTTTCGGCAGAGGCCGAAAATTTCCTTATTGAGGTATTGAGGTTTAGCGGCGCTCGCACGATTTGGTGCGGCGCTCGCACGATTTGGTGCGGCGCTCGCACGATTTGGTGCGGCGCTCGCACGATTTGGTGCGGCGCTCGCACGATTTGGTGCGGCGCTCGCACGATTTGGTGCGGCGCTCGCACGATTTGGTGTTTTGCACCTTCGCAGGGCTCGGTGCAAAACACCAAATAAAGAAACCGCCCGTCCCTGAGCGGTTCCTTTAATCATTAAACAGCTGTTTCTTGTTCAATCGCTGTTTTGTCGTTGTACGTTTTCAAGTTGAGCTTTTTCATAACGCGTGAGGTGAGCGTGCCCGATAGCATCGCATCGTTAACGTTCAGTGCGGTACGGCCCATGTCAATCAATGCTTCAATTGAAATTAACAGACCCGCCAAGGCAACCGGCAGCCCCATTGATGACAGCACAATTAATGCTGCAAACGTTGCACCACCGCCGACACCTGCTACACCAAATGAGCTGATGCCGATAATCAGAACGAGCTGGATAATAAATTCCGGTGTGAGCGGATTAATTCCAACTGATGGCGCAATCATAACCGCAAGCATCGCCGGGTAAATCCCCGCACAGCCATTTTGACCAATTGTCGCTCCAAATGACGCACTCATATTAGCGATCCCCTGATCAACACCAAGTGAATTACGCTGTGCTTGAATGTTCAAAGGAATCGTTCCGGCGCTAGAACGTGAGGTGAAAGCAAAACTTAGTACCGGCAACACTTTTTTCAAATAGGTCATCGGGTTCAAGCCAAAGACACCGACCAAAACCAGATGGATAATGAACATGGCAATCAGTGCCGCATAGGATGCAATTACGAATTTACCAAGTTCCATAATGCCGGCAACATCTGTCGTTGCTACGGTTGTTGCCATTAATGCCAGAATACCGAATGGCGTTAAACGTAGAATGAGCGTTACAATCCGCATGACCACGGCGAATATCGCATTGATACCCTTGGTGAACAGTGCTGCTTCATCCGGTTTTTTCCGGCGCAAACCAAGTACAGCGATACCAACAATCATGGAAAATATAACAATGGCAATGACTGATGTCGGCCGGTCCTGCGTCATATCCTGAAATATGTTGGACGGAATAAAGCTCAAAATTTGCTCAGGTATCGTCATGCCCTCAACATCACCGAGGCGTTCTTCCATAGCCATGCCGCGTTCTTGCTCAGCCTGGCCTGCTTCTATTTGGCTGGCATCCAGATTAAACACCACGGCACTGCCAATGCCAACAAGTGCCGCCACCATTGCAGTTGAAACCAAGAATCCGATTATCCAACCGGACATTTTTCCAAGTTCAGAAGATTTCTCCAGATTGATAATTGACTGGATAATCGAAACCATCACAAGCGGTATAACAATCATCATCAACAATCGAATATAGCCGCTTCCCACAACGTCATACCATGCGGTTGTCTGAGTCATGACCTCTGAACCAGTGCCGTAAATCGCCTGCAAAGCAGCGCCAAGCACAATACCAAGACCAAGCCCTGTAAAGACCCGTTTACTGAACGAATAATGTTTCAGCTGCATGCGGATTAACAGGCCGATTAATCCAATCAGCACAACAACATTCATTACAACTAAAAATGTGTTCATAAACGTATTCCCCCTCCTGTTATTTGCCTAGTTTATGCGGAAGTCTGTGAAACTGCCACAAGCAACTGACTTTACGGAAATATCATAGATAATTATTCCGATAAGTTTAATATACTTTAATAATATACTAGGACAGCCTAATGTGTGTCAAGTCCATGGTAAATTTTTCAATTAGCTTCGAACCCCACCCTCAAAGGCCATTGTTCTGCCATTAAAAAAGCCCGGGAATAAACCCAGGCTCACTTAACAACCGGCTGCAGTTCCAACACGACATTTCCTTGAATCGCGCGGGAGATCATACAGCTTGTTTCGGCTTTTTCAACTAATTTCCGAAGTATTTTATAATCTTTTTCGGTGGCGTTTTCCTCTAGCACTACATACGGCTTATGAATGATTTTTTCATAGGTGAAGACGCCATCTGTTACATCAACGATCCCTTCTGAATTCAGGGACATCTCCTTGAGCGGGAGTTCCCGCCGTTCAATCATCGCAGCGAGCGTTATCACATAGCAAGTGGCAGCCGCTCCCAACAGCATCTCATCGGGATTTGTCCCGATCCCGGGGCCGTCCATTTCAGATGGAATGGATATCTCCGTCTTTAAGTTGCCGGCATCGATCGAGCCACTGCTATTTCTCCCGCCCGGCCACGCTGCTTCTAAATGAAAATGGTGCTGTGCCATTAGATCACCTCTCTCTATAACCATAACACTAATCGTTAACATCGATGAAGCTTTTGGCTGAAGTTCATAAGGAATCCCGCTTGCTTCAAATGAAAAGAATCCCCCGGCTATTGCCTGTCCAATATTTCTTTCAGCACACGGGCTTGATTATACTTTTCATCTTTTGCAGCAAATAACAACGTAATATCTTTATTATGTGTTTTAGTCAGACCTTTGAGCTTCTGCAGTTCTTCCCGCTGTTCACCATCAGCTAATTCTTCTTTATACTTCTTTTTAAATTCATCAAATTTTTCTGGATCATGCCCGAACCATTTGCGCAGGTCGCTGGAAGGGCCAATTTCTTTTAGCCAATGATCCAGCTGGGCTTTCGCTTTCGATATGCCTCGTGGCCAGACACGGTCAACCAGTACACGAACACCATCATCGCTTGCTGCTTCATCATAAATGCGCTTCAAATTAACAGGCATTCGCTGAAACCTCCTCTAATCAGTAATTGTCATGCTGTGGCGTGCTTTCCGCAACTTTGCCGGATGAAAACCAGCCAATAACAGCTATCGCCACGAGCACCGCATAGAATATAATTTTCCAGGTTGTCGAATGGGGAAAAGCATGAGGGACAAGGCCAATATCATCATGTGCCAAGACAATGACCGCCAGCTTGACGCCTACCCAGCCGACAATCGCAAATGCAGCAACTTCCAAACCAGGTCGTTTTTGTAATAATTCCACAAAAATGTTAGCCGCAAACCGCATAATAATCAGCCCGATCATACCGCCGGCAAACACAACGGCAAATTGAGCGCCGTCAAGACTGCCGACTGCCGGCAATGCCGTTTCGGGCAATGCAACTGCCAGAGCAACTGCTGCCAAGATGGAGTCAACGGCGAAAGCCAGATCGGCAAATTCCACTTTAACAACCGTCATCCAAAAGCCGCTGCCGGTTTTTTCAGCTTTGGCTGCGGCCTCTTCAGACTCAGTTTTAACCGAAAACCTGTCATATAAATTTTTAGCGGATATCCCTAACAAGTACAGGGCACCAAGAGCTTGTACCTGCCAGACGTCAACGAGAAACGAAATGATAAACAACGAGCCGAAACGCAGTACAAAGGCACCAGCCAAACCATAAAAAAGCGCTTTTCTCCGTTTCTCAGGCGGTAAATGTTTGACCATTATCGCCAAAACCAACGCATTATCCGCGGCCAAAAGACCTTCCAGACCAATCAGTACAACCAATACCCATAAATATTCAACCAGTAATTGGGCTTCCACAACAATCTCTCCTTAAAAACAAAATGGTCTCCGCCCACAGGCAAAGACCATAAAAAAGACCTTTACCCAGCGCGGTAAAGGTCTCGCAAACAACGTATGTTGCCAATTCAGCCGGGGATTGTCCATCCCGTAATGACGACGTGAATTGTGCAGCTACTCCCCTTCAATCGTTTTGAACGTATATTTAGCTACTTTTATTTAAAACCTTCTGCCGGCAAATGTCAAGAACGATGTGTAAAAGCCGTCTGCAGCAAACACAAGACTACGTTATTACATTTTCCATATGCGCTTTTAAATCGTTCAGACGTTCGTGACCAGCATCTTCGCTTTCTTCGCACACACCAAAATAGCACTTAATTTTCGGCTCGGTACCCGACGGGCGCAAGCAGACCCAGCTGTCGTTTTCCAAAACGAATTTAACCACATTTTCCTGCGGCAGTTCGATACGCCCGGTCTGTCCACTGGTGATGGCTTTACGTTCGCTCACCAGGTAATCCTCGACATAATGCACCTGGAGTCCTCCGATTTCGGTCAACGGTTCTTTTCGAATGTTTTCCATGATTGAAGCGATTTTTTCCGATCCTTCTTTTCCTTTAAACGTCAGTGACAGCATATCTTCCTGGAAGTAACCGTGCCGTTCAAACAGCAGATGGAGCGCATCGAAAAGTGTCTTTCCATTACGTTTCCAGTAATAGGCCATTTCACTTGCCAACACGGCTGCCTGCACAGCATCTTTATCACGTGCGAAATCACTTATAAGATAGCCGTAGCTTTCTTCGTAGCCAAAAATAAACGTTTCATCGGTTTCATCAAATTGCCGGATTTTTTCACCGATATATTTGAATCCTGTCAACGTATCGATCGTGGGCACACCGTAATGTTGGGCAACTTTTCGCCCCAATTCGGATGTTACGATCGTTTTCAGCATCCGCCCATTTTTAAGCGCCGCGCTGTTACTGTGCGAAAGGATGTAGTCAAGCATTAACGCACCAAGCTGGTTCCCGGTCAGAACAGCGTATCCCCCATCCGGCTGTTTCGCAGCAACGCCCAGCCTGTCCGCATCAGGGTCTGTGCCGATTAAAATATCCGCATCTGTCTGTTCACCCAGCGCTATAGCCATGCTGAATGCCTGATGTTCTTCAGGGTTCGGGGATTCAACTGTGGAAAAATCGGGATCCGCAACAGCTTGCTCTTCAACAACATTGACGTGGTTAAATCCGAGCTGTTTTAACCCGAGAAGCACGAGCTGATGTGCAGTTCCATGGAGTGGTGTGAACACAATTTCTAAGTCTTTATCCTTGCTTAGTTCCTGCGTGCTCAGCATTGAAATGCCTTGCAGCTCCTTCATGTAGGCCTGATCGACCTCCTCACCGATCCACGTTAGAAACCCTTGGCTCTCAAGCGCTTCGCTTTCAAGATAAGGCACCGTCAGTTCATCTTCTGTCTTCTGAATATAGCTGATAATATTACTTGCTTCATCCGGCGTGATCTGCCCGCCGTCTTCATTATAAACTTTAAACCCATTGTACTCAGGCGGGTTGTGACTCGCTGTTATCATAACCCCCGCAGCCGCACCGAGATGTCTGACAGCAAACGACAGCAACGGTGTAGGGTGCAATTCATCAAAGACGTACGCCTTAATGCTATGAGCACCGAGCACCTTTGCTGTTTCGAGCGCAAATTCGCGCGACATATATCGGGAATCATAGGCCACCGCGACACCGCGCTCATTCACATTAATAATATGCGCTTTTATATAGTTGGCAAGACCGTTCACCGCTTTTCTGACAGTATAGATATTCATGCGATTGGTCCCTGGGCCAAGCACACCGCGCAGTCCGCCCGTCCCAAATGTCAATTCGGTATAAAATGCATCTTCCAGCATCGTTTTATCATCATGCATTAACTGTAGTTCACGTTTTAAATCGGGATTAAGATTTTTATATGTACGCCATTTCTCATAAGTTGTTTCCCAGTGACGCATCACAGACACCTCTCTCGTTACCATCTTATGTTGAAATTCTATCATACTTCTAACCTGTATTCTATGTTTCTAAGTTTACATGAAGGCTCTCAGGGTAAAAATAAAGAATAACCTTTCTATTCATTACAAAGACAGTTACAATAAACGTATTAGTTAAAATTGGAAAGATGTGATCGCTTTGGTACAAAAACGCTGGTTTCAAACACTGATTGCTTTAATTCTTATATTTACACTTATTTTATTGGTTTCGGCTGCCGATTTCATTTTCAGCCCAATCTTTAAATATGTCGGTGCCGTCGCATTTCCGCTCATTGGCGCCGGGATTCTATTTTACCTGACCCGGCCGGTGATGCATTTGTTGGAAAAATTGAAGATGCCCCGGATCGCAGCAATCATGATTGTATTTTTGCTCCTTCTGGCATTTTTATTT
The DNA here is from genome assembly GCF_900112705.1 of Lentibacillus persicus. Taxonomy (GTDB): domain Bacteria; phylum Bacillota; class Bacilli; order Bacillales; family Amphibacillaceae; genus Lentibacillus; species Lentibacillus persicus. The sequence goes on along the minus strand of NZ_FOMR01000008.1, from coordinate 10,122 downwards.
GTGGTTGCGAGGTACATTGTTCCAATTCTTCAAACACAATTTTCAAATCTTGTTAATAACATACCGACAATGGTGTCAGGGGTGCAGGACCTTATCGGCTATTGGCAATCCAACCAGAATTTGATCCCGGATGAAGTCAATAAAACCATCAATAATATTACATCTAATTTGCAAACATACATCGAAAAAGCCATGTCCTTTATATTCGGGTTTATCGGTGAATTTATCAGTATCCTGTTTGCGCTGATTCTTATCCCGTTTTTCCTGTTCTTTATGTTAAAGGATGGAGAAAAGTTCGTTCCGTTTATTACAAAATTCTTTAAAAAAAAGAAAGCGGAAAACATTCGTGAATTGCTGACCAAAATCGATGATTCATTAACATCGTTCATTCAAGGACAGCTGATCGTCGCGCTTTGTATTGGTATTCTCTTATATATCGGTTACGCAATTATCGGGCTGAATTATGCTTTGACACTCGCTATATTCGGCATGATTATATGTGTGATTCCTTTTATCGGACCGTACCTTGCTGTGACGCCTGCTATTATTGTAGGCTTTTTCCAGGATCCGTTGATGCCTGTCTGGGTAGCCATCGTCATGATCGTCGCCCAGCAGATTGAAGGGAACCTTGTTTCGCCAAACGTCATGGGCAAGGCGCTGCATCTGCATCCGCTGACCGTCATAACAGTGGTGCTTGCTGCCGGGAGTATCGGTGGCCTGCTCGGCATGCTGTTTGCCATTCCAATTTATTCGGTTGTTAAAACGATTATCAGTCATTTTTATGAAACATATCAGGACGCACACGATAACGAATATGATTCATTGATTTGATTGATAATTGACAGCCACTGAAATTTTCCTTATGTGGAAGACGTCATTTTAATGCACGACAATAAAAAACGTTTTCATTTACTGCAGAATGTCTTGCAAGGTCTTATTAAGTGTGCTGAAAGTAAATTTGAAGCCCTCTCGTTCCAATCGTTCCGGAATAACCCAGCGGCTTTTCAATACCAATTCCGTTTCCGTCCTAATCAGGGTTGCCCCTATTTCAAGCAGCCATTTAGGAGAAGGTAAACCAAACGGCATATTCATTTCACGTCGCAACAATTTCATAAGTTCCTGGTTGCTAACAGGGTTCGGAGCCGAACAATTAAATGGACCGCTAAGATCACCTCTTTCCTTTAGAAAAAGAACGATCTGGAACAAATCTTCAATATGAATCCAGCTGAATTTTTGTTTCCCTGATCCTTGTACACCGCCAAGCCCAAATCTCACTAAATTTCGGTAGGGGGTTATTACCCCGCCCCCTTTACCAAGCACAATAGCTGTACGAAGGGCGATTTTCCTTGTTTTTGGTAAGTCAAAAGAAAAGAAGGTTTTCTCCCAGTTTGTGGCAACATCTACTGAAAACCCTGAACCAATATCTCCATCTTCTTCTGTCATCGGACGTTCTTCCGCGTGTCGGTAAATAGTTGCCGTGCTGGAATTCATCCAAACCTTAGGTGGATTTTCACAAGCCAAAACAGACTCCCCAAGTATGTTCGTTGTCTTTATCCTGGAATTCATAATTTCATGCTTATTTTCCTCATTGTACCGGCAATTTACTGATTTTCCGGCCATGTTAATCAGAAGCTCTGCATTTTCTAAAGCATCAATTACTTCAGATCTATCATCCCAGGAAATATACTGTTGTTGCCTTGATATGATTTTCACCTTATATCCCAGCTCATTAAATCGTTCCTTAAAATATTCACCGATAAATCCTGTTCCCCCGGCTAAAACTACTTTTTTCATATAAACCACCTGTCTATTTTATAATATCACAAAGCATCCCCTTGTTTTGTAAAGGGGATTTCAGCTAAACTGATAGTGGGAGTGATACGTATGACGAAAAAACAAATTGAAGCGGAAATGGCGGAGTTAAAGTCAGATTACGCACGCATTCAAGGTGACGTCGAAAAGGCGACGTCTTTCGGTGTTAATACATCCACAGGTGAAAAAAAGATGGTGGAAATCGAGGAGCGCCTTAAAGAACTGAATCAGCAACTGGAAGAAGTGGAATGATGTTATGACCGGGGCTCCCATGGCAGGTGCTCCGGCTTTTATCCTTACCCTGGTCGATAATATGTCCAGAAGCTATTAGTTGAGACGAAAAACGCACCAAACTTAGCATGAGGGACTAGGCGGCACCGACAAAGGAATAAATTTAGTCAATAGTTATTAAAAAAGCCGCTGTCCCTGCAACCATTAAGGCAATTGATAACCCTAACTGATTTTTACTCATATTGGATTTCTTTTTAATTTCTACAAAGAATGAAATAAGGCCATATAGCACTCCACAAACTAACACGAATTGTAAGATAAGCGAATCCAATAAAATCCCCCTCTATTCCCATTTGCCTTGCTATTAAATACATCTGTTCGTCATTTGCGCCCGATACTTAATACTCCGATTGACGTAGGTACAAGAGAATTTCATTTTCTTTTAATTTTTTAACGTGGTATTTGCGGATTTTGCTGTCAATTTTCTTTTGTTGCTTACTTCCTTTGCTAAAGAAATTGATAATATGAAAAAATAATCCTCCCCAAATTCCAGCCCAACCACGGAATCCTAGTTGAAAAGCTATTTCTTCTCTTTCCGTAAGGGGCAATTGAGTATTTTTCTCGAACTCTTCTTTATAATCTTCGTGAATTATAATATAATCTTCTTTGTTATTTAACGCGGAGAGCAAATCCTTGGGGTTATTAACAATAAAGCAATCATCAACTTGTTTATATTCCAACAAATTCACTCCTTTTAACGGAACTATTGGCAACTGTGATCTAAATATAGTTGAAGTAGAAAAGTGCAAATATATTCCAAATAATATGGCGGAGTATTACAGGTACCAAAGACCGTGATATTCCAAAAACAATCCCAAAAACCATTCCTAATACAAACCCAAATAGTATATATCCCTGATGTACAAATGCAAATAAAGTGGAGAACACAAATAACGCTACTATAAAACGAAGAAGTTTATCACTATCGTATTAGCGCCCCCGTTTCTGTAATAAAATGAAATCACTTAGTATCAAAAATACAAGATAATCTTAATGATTAAGCTGATAATAGTATAAAGAACAGAGCCATAGAACACGACACCAACATTTACTTTCAATTCGTTATTTTCTTTCTGGATTTTCCATCCGGACTCGCTTGCCTCCAGCGTTGCTCCTTTAGATAAAGCACCCCCACTGCTATTAAAAAAGAAAAGTACAACCGATAAGGCCAGACCAATGAAAAAACTCCATTCACTATATGAAAATGTGAAAATAATACTTGTAACCCAAACAACTAGACCAATTATTATGGATGATAATATTGACCAGCTAATAACTTTTTTCATTTATCACCCTCCCTGACAACCAAAATTAACGTTTTCTACAAGTTTAGGTGCCCATTTGGTTTCATTCCGAACATCTCCAATAATAAAATACGGATTGATACATAAATCAGTTTCATTTTTAAATAAATATTCTGAATTTATATTTTGAATCCATTTCCCAATTTCCGCAGTCACGGAAACACTCTTCTCCCTTGTTAACTACCGGACGGATTCCATCTTTATTTTTCTTTTTAAATAACTCTCAATGTTTGTATTCATCAATGAAAATTCGTTTCAAAATGTTTTTCTCCATATATAGGAGACCACATTGAAAAACACTGTGGTAGAGATTTAGTTAATACTTTCTTTTCATAAGAAATTCATAGAATTATTCTATAATAATTATTGCATCCTTTAATTATTACTTTGCACTGAATTTTATGTATGAAGGTGGTTGTAGAAATGGAATGCCCAAGAATCTTAGTAGTTGATGACGAGATGGGAATGCGTCGTTTTATCAAAATGCATTTGGAACGGGAGAATTTCGTGGTGGAAGAAGCAAAGGATGAAAGGGAATCCCTAAACCTAGCATTTAAAAAAGACTATGATGCTATTTTATTGGATCTTATGTGGCCAAAAAAAGATGGTATTATTGTAGCTAAACAGATACGTAAGGATAAAAAAACACCAATAATTATAATAACAGCAGAAGGCGATGAATCCAGTCGTATCCAAGGGTTCAAAGCAGGAGCGGATGATTATATCGTTAAACCTTTTAGTCCAAGGGAATTGGTTTTGCGTATTAAAGCTATATTGCGTCGTGCTACAAGCAATAGTTACAAAAAGATTAAAATGCAGTCAAAAGATCTACTCATTCTTTCTCCTTTAGCAATCAATCGTGATACTTATCAGGTAACAGTAGACGAGGTTAACGTGAATATGACACCAACAGAATTTGAGATGTTGTGTATTTTAGCTGAAGAGCCCAATAAAGTATTTTCTCGAGAATTTTTGATGAAAAAAATATGGGGAGATGACTCCGCTGTCGATACCTGGGTATTATATACCCTAGTTAATCGTTTGCGGAAAAAATTAAACAGTGTTTCTAGTTCTGCAGGCAATATGATCTCGACGGTTAGGGGAATTGGATATAAAATTAAGACAGTTGACAAATATACCTTGTCAAAATAATCTTATGAATATAAAATTCATAAGACCTAGCTAGATTACAAATACCCGGTAACTAAGTTAAGACGTCGATGATGGACCAACATACACTACAACATGTTACCTGCTTTGTATTTGTTGGTGTTGACCCAGACCTTTATATTAGTGAAGTCGAATTAACAGCCACCTTATTGTGCGACTGCTGTTTATCTACTATCCGTATAGCACAGGTACCTTCCCCTAGGATAAGAAGTTTTTGATGTCACATCGTTTAACCAGCGAAATACATAAATGCTTGTCCCTAAGCCATTACACTACCTGTACCGTACCATTTAATGCAGGGGATACGGTTTCGGTCTTTTCGATATATTGTTTTAAGGCATCGATTGCATGGACATTGAGGTCACGGCGATTGGTTCCATACTTTTTGGGGACGCCTTGGGTAGTAACAAACGACGCACTATAGGTTCGGTTTTTATCCACTCGTTTGTCGCCGATAAATAAATCCTGAATACGCAGTCCTTTGGGATGGATTAGTCGGTGCCATATTCCATAATTCCATAAATCGTTCAGCGTAATTGGCCCAACAATAAGCGCTCCATAGCGCCACCCGTTGGAAAATGCAAGTTCTGCGCCGGATACATCTAAAAGCGCCTAAAGGAGCAAATTATCCATCGTTGTTTCTAATTGGGCATACCGATGCAGCGCGATATTCGTTTTCCAATGATAGTTTCCAGTATCCCCCGGTATGGTCCCAACGCCTGTTTAATCATCTTTTGTATGTCAGAATCAGCTTCTGTTTCCTCTATTGCCCCTGATATAAGGGATAGCAATGTATATAATACAGACCAAAACCAAAATGAATTAAATACTGTAAAAGTCGCCACGATTGTAGCTATTGCAATAATTCCAGGTGTTATATAAATGTTTTTAAAAACGAAATATCCAATTGCACCTAAAACAAGAGAAATTATCGGAAGGATAAAGAAGACAACCAAAATAAATAGAAACATACCCCTCCCTCTCCCCTTTAACTATTAGTCATAAATCTTCAAATCCTCTACTTGATTCAAGAAGGAAGCCTTCTTATTCGAGAATGGCGCGAACAAACTTGTTAAGCAAAGTCCTCGTTTCATTTTGTTGATGGATGATTTGGTAATTGCATTATAACAATGGCTTTATCAGGGTCTGCATTAGGTAGTGGTTTTGCTTTTGGTTGTGGTCCATCTTTTTCTGTGATATAAGCATTTGCCGCCTCTGGAGGTGCTGTCTCCCCTGGGGAAATACAAATAAACTTTTGAACAGGATATTCAGGGGTAACAAAAGGTTTTTTGGCTTTTTGTTGCTTTTTTTCATCAGCTTTAGAAGAATATTGACTTAATTTATGATGTGCTGAGTGCTCCGTTTTTGTTTGAGATTCAAGATTATTGGCGTTTCCAAACATCAACATACATCCCAAAAATAGCAGTCCAACACATACTACTGTTGACAACATTCTTTTAGGCATAGAATCTAATACTCCTTTCACGTTTGAATATCCGACATCCTTACAGTGTTTTTCTGATATTAGCTGATATTGATGGAATAATTAGGATTGTATTATAAGGTAATGTGCTGAACCTTTATCTTATTCCATTTAGAGCTCCAATTTTTCTTAACTATTCGTTCCTCATAAATAGCAGCCCGTTTTCTAGTATTTGTGAAAAATCCGGTCGGTTTTACCTCTAAATTTATTAAATCGTCAACTCCATAAGGGGCAGCTAACATCAAATTATCATACTCATCTAGCTTCAGCCCTAAAGCTGTCGCTGTTTCCGGGAATTTTGATATGGCATCCACAGAAGATGAATAAGGATATATATTGTTAGCAACGTGCATTCTTGCTTCGTTCTTAATTGACCAAGGTTCATTAGGTTGTATATTAATAAGCTTTTGTTCCAATCTTTTTTCTTCAGCTTCATCTATATTTATATTGTCAAAGTAGATGACATCAATATCCGGTGTAGGTGTCCTTTCACGATACCCGTGTAAAGTATCCCAAATCTTTGATCGTATGAAACCGGCACATATCCACCAGTCTGGCAAATGTAATGATTTAGCTGTTGCTAAGATATCCATCATCCATTCATCTTCACTAATTAAATTTAATATATCACGCTCGTTTTTTAAGTCCATAGTAGCCCCTTGTATGCAATTTTTATTCCTGATTAGCGCCCTATGATTGAACAATCTTTTCTAATATTAGCTGGTATAACAGCAGAACTATAAATATGCCGGTAAATGATGTTTATACATTTCCACTGCATCTGTATGGTTTTTCAAGGTAGAAAGTGTCTTGGGGTGAGGATTGACATAAATCATAGGATAATCCTTTTCATCCTTATCTTCGTTGGCCTTAAAAGCTAATTTTTCTTCGTTAATTGAAAACTGCGCATCAATACCCCTTTTGTTTCCACGGGCATCTATCCGGATCCATTTATTTTTGGAACTTAAGAAAATGGCATTTAAAGCGTGAATACAATAGCCTTTCTCTGGTGTGTCAAATAGCATTAAACGTTGGTAACAAAAACGTATTTTGCAATATTCTGACATTATTCAAAAGGGCCCACTCACTAATTAGTGCGCGCGGTTGCTTAAGATACTTGTTTTAAATACACTTTTAATTCTGAACGGAATTAAAAGGCCTAAGATTTAAGAATCAAAGCCTTCTTATAGCCTATTATCCATTTAGTAAATCTGTTATTTGTTCTTTTAATGTTGGTATTTCTTTTTCAACCACATTCCAAACAATTCTATTGTCCACCCCAAAATAATTATGAATTAGAATATCTCTTAATCCAGCCATTTCGCGCCACGGTAATTGGGGGTGTTGCTTCCGAAAATCCTGTGATATACGTTTAGTTGCCTCTCCGACAATTTCCAGATTGCGAATTACCGCATCCTGTATTAATTTTGAACTGAAAAAGTCACTTTCGCCATTGGGGACGTATGATTCAATATTTTCTATACACTCCAAAATATGACGCAAATAAACATTGTCATCCTTCATAATTGAATTGCTCCGTTTAATACCTCATCCCTCATACTCCAATGAATTGAATTTTCTGTTACAACATCAACCTTAACGTCTAACAGATCTTCAACTTCTTGTTTAAAACGAATCAAATCAAACAAACTTCTTCCCTTTTCAAATTCCACAAGTAAATCAAGATCACTTGCAGATCCATCCTCCAGCCTTGCAACAGAACCAAAGATCTGTACATTTTGAATACCGTATTCATCCGCTATTTTCAAAATCACATCACGCTTTTCTTGAAGAACATCATATAACACAACACATCCCTCACATTCTTTATTGGTCTTAAAAGTATTATATCATGTTTTAATATTATCTGTTCTTATATAGAAATTCCCTTCACTATAGGTCACAATATGTCCCATTTACAAACATAACACTGTACATCTATAGCCCTCGATAAAGTAATAAATTTAGTAATAGTTATTAAAAAAGCTGCTGTCCCTGCAACCATTAAGGCAAGTTAGCAATGCATCATCAATATGTCTGTCAACGATAAAATAACCAAGTGAGTTTAACGGGGGTTTTACTCATTTCGTAAAAAACACTGTTAAGTAACCGCGCCCATTTGTTTAGTACAGGGTTTCCCTGTTTCGATAAAAAATAAGCCCATCTACAATAACATCAGGGCTTTTATTGCTACAAAAATATTTATTTTTCACCAGGAAATAATATACCGAGGACTATGATGTTATCTTGATTTTTTTCATAATACACCCGAAATTTTCTAACAACGATTCGGGATAAACCCTTATAGATTCCAAATTCCTCTGTATAGGTTTCTCCAACAAGCTCATTTTTTAAAAATTCCTCAGTATCTAAAATCAATTTAAATATGAATTCCAGAGTCTCTTCTGATGTAAAATGTTCACTCCTAAACTGTAGTAGCTTATCTCTTACAGCTGAGAGCCAGATTATATTTTGGGTACCCACTATTCGAAATTCTTTGCAGAAAGTGAATTTAATAACTCTGATGTTGACATACCTTTTCCTTTTTTATATTCACTTTTGCTTTCCTCGATCATCTGCTTAAGTTGAGGGTTTTTTTCTACATCGGATTTGATTGAATTCTCATCCTCTTCCTGTAGGACAAGAGTAAATTTTCCTTTTCCCGGGATAGAAAATTGAAAAACTGAATTATCACGATCCATATTTTCTATGCGATTCATAAGTTCTTCTGACGATTCAATAAATCCCATAAAATCACCGCCACTTTGTATTTTCTTTATCATAACATAATATACGTTTCCTGTATTTTAGAAGACACTCACCCTGGCCACTTAAGCAAAGGAACTACTTCTGCAATCGCGCCCGATTGTTGTTTTATGTTTAAAATTTATAGAGCAATTGGCAGGAACAATATAAAACCCTTGTTCAAGGGAGACTCAACTTAGTCATTCTTCCGCCATCCACAGTATATACCTGACCTGTGATAAACCCAGCTTCATCGGATGCAAGAAATGCCACGAGCGCTGCTACTTCTTCGGGTAAACCTGTACGGCCTGTAGGATGAATGCGTGCGATATCGCGTTGGAAAGCCTCTACATCTGGGTGGTTTTCAATCATATCATTGTTTAATTCCGTGTCGATCCAACCAGGTGCCACTGCATTGCAACGAATGCCTTCATGACCATGGTCTACTGCCACCGAACGGGTCAGTCCATGAAGACCAGCTTTAGACGCACAATAAGCCGCATGCTGTGGGTTGGCAGCTAGCCCCTCTGTCGATCCAGTATTGACTATACTACCTTTCGTTTGACGCAGGTAAGGCAACGCTGCTCGAATCATCAGGAAAGGAGCTGTCAGATTAACGCTGAGATTACGCTGCCAATCCTCAACGCTCATCTCTTCAATCGATAATTCCTGCATCATGCCGGCATTGTTGATCACTACATCGAGTTGGCCTGTTCGAGCGATGACTTCTTTAACGATTCGCTCTGGTGAATCTGGATCCGAGAAATCTGCCTCAACCCAGTCAAACTCTTCATCCTTGCCGCGCTGTGCGGTAATTACAGTCGCTCCTTCGTCATGCAACCTGCGGGCGATGGCTCGTCCAATCCCTAAACGCCCACCTGTTACTAGTGCCACCTTATTTTCAAAACGCTTTATTTGTTTTGTCATTAATGTACCCCCTTCTTCAATAAAATGGCTCTTATGTATGAACGGACGCCAAGACTTATTCATACGAATAGGTAAGGGTTTGAAGTTATCGCTCCCTTTTCCCCTCGCCCACACCGTACGTGAGGCTTTCACCTCATACGGCGTTCCAACTAGTCCAATTCACTCAGTTCTATGTATTGTGAAATGAAGCTGTTTATCCTAATTTAAGATTAAGTCATTTTCGCATTGTTTCCGTAATTCATTTACCTTTTGAATTTGCTTTTTGCTAAGCTCCAAAATTTTGATTAGAGTTTTGATTTTCTCATTGTCTTTTAAATGTATCAACCGATGAACGGACTCATGTAATATAATCAAATTTGAGTATGCGTCATCCTTTGAGTGCTGATACGG
>NZ_FOMR01000023.1 GCF_900112705.1 Lentibacillus persicus | reverse complement strand
TGACTTATCTTTTATTCCTAATGTCCAGATTTGTTTCAGTAATTTACTATGGTCAACATTGTCGAAAAATCCTTTTATGTCTACATCTATACAGTGATAGAGACCTGTCATATTGATAAGTGACTCTAATCTCGCTTTAGCATGGTAAGTACTTCTGTTTGGTCTGAAGCCATAGCTATGCTTATGAAACTTTGCCTCACAAATAGGTTCTAATACTTGTAAGATACATTGCTGGGCAATTCTATCCCATATTGTCGGAATTCCCAATGGTCTTAATTTGCCATTACCTTTGTCAATAAACACCCGTCGAACACTTTCTGGTTTATATGATTGAAACATACTTTGAACGTGTTCCATTACTTCTTCTATCGACAAGTCTTTAATATCATCAATCGTTAACTTGTTTGTCCCTGCTGTTTTACTCCCTTTATTTCTTTTGATGTTTCGATAAGCAAGACGTATATTATCATTGGAACTTATTAAATTCATTAAGTCATAGAAATTTTGACCATCGACACTTTGAGCGTATAAGTTATCAAAACGATGTTGCATATCATAATACTCGTTGTGTCTCAGTTTCTTCCGTTTCAACAAGTCGGTGACTCCCTTCGGAGTTGAACCTCTATTAGTCTTACAAGAACCTTGTTAATCGATAAAGTACTGCCATACATGGTTGAATGATTCTTCATTAGTCTAGTGGCTATCCCTCCATGTTGATTAGACATTTCATTGGTACTGTGCCACCACTTTCACTGATATAAAGATAAGTTATACAATAACTATTCTCATTGTTGTTTTCCTTATCAACGTTTCATAAAGAGTAAGCCCTCCACGTTATCAGCTTACAACGTTGAATTATATCTATTATAGAATGAACTTAGGTGCTTCCTGTAAGCCTGTTAGCCGTTCATATGCCTGTAACATATCGTGGACTTTCATAATTCCGATTCTTACTCAGCCACTGCTAACCTCACATTTGGTGATATACACAGTTTCTATGTATTGCGCGTTTAGACCCGTACCTTCAGAAGTTTGTCAGCGTAACCCTTTATTATAGGTTGTATTGCATTCTCACCATATTCATTCAACTCAAGCGTCATGATTTACACCACCCCTGCGGGTAGGCTTTCGTCAGCTAAACTGCACTGTTACGGTAAATTCTTACGCCTTTTCACCGAGCTTTTAACACTATCATTCTTACTAAATTCAGTGCTAATCGACTAAGAGAGAACCCTTCCAAACGTTACCTCTTCATTTGATTCTTCGATATAATCCTTCAATTCCATAGGGAATTGCCTAGACTTTACCAGAGAGATGTTAGCCATCCTCCATTTAAACTAAGAACGTTTCGCACC